>JAIETK010000004.1 GCA_019745325.1 Nitrosomonas sp.
TTTTAGACGATATAAAAAAATTTATTTGATAATGTTAATAGGAATCATTATCATTGTTATTAGCATTATTTATGATTAATTAAAAGAGAAAAGAGGAGCCTGAATGATGTACAAGTTTAGAATGCTCTGCAAATCATGGATCTTTTCGATGATTGCGAGTTTGTTTGTGGTGTTGACCAGCATGAGTCACGCGTTGGCAGCATCCAATGTTGCGACGATCGAATCAGCCGTCGCGTCTTTTAAAACGATAGGAACGTTGCGCAGAGAATTTCCGATTAACGGAGAAGCAATCGCGGCGGCTTACACAGGGGCTTTACAAACCTTGACGAAGGAGATCGATACCGCCAATTCCTTAACTTTGGATAGCGATGTTCTGGCAGCGATAAACGATCTCATCGATGATCGCGAACCCAGCCTGGCGGCGCAAACTATTGATAAAACCCTGCAGCGCGTGTTTTATCAAAGTATTTGGAACCGTATTTCCGCGATCCGGGATCAGTTTAAAACTGCAGCAACTGCGGAATTGGTTGCCATGCTGGATGAATCGGTAGCGGCATTTCAAGCGATCTCAACGACTGTTGCCAGAGAGAATCAAGTTTTGACGGCGGATCGGCAAGAACTCGTGGCTGGAAGCAAGCCGGGTCTGGATGTTGATGTAAACAATTTCTTTACCCAAGTCAGAACCGCATTGAACAAAAGCAACCCCGATCAAGACTTCAATGCCGTACAAATTGCCCGCTATGGCATCCGCTTGTCGCTCACCCGCGCTTATTACATCGGCGTGCTGCGCGAAGTCGCCGGTATTTTGAATAATCGTACGACAGATCCGGACGAAGCGCGCATTGCGCAAAAGGAAGGGGAGGTCTTTTATCGTATTATTGAGCCGCTGGTGGCGCGAGGAAATCCTGCCGGCAGCCTGATTATTAAGAAACAATTGACAGGCGGCTTTGCAAACGTTGCCGCCGATGAGATTGTGAGTGAATTGGGTAAAGGTTTTATCCCTCGCGTAACCGCCGAATTGACGGGGCAAGAGCGTGCGATCACATCGGGCGATCGCGCGGCGGCGCTGGCGGAAGCTGCGGGCGCCAAGTATTTTGCCAGGATTTTTTTACCGGATTTGGAATTGCGCATAGGCGCTACGGAACGCAGCAATCTGGAACAACAAATGGAGAATCTGCTGACTGCCAGCGACGAATTGAGCGCGGCCAAATCCAAGGAAGCGCGTGATGCGATTATCGCAATTCTGACGAAGTACGAGAATCAGCTCAATCGTGCCAAATATGCAATCGTTCAGCATACCGCCCTCATCGATAATGCCGTTGCAAACTTTCTGCAGATTGGCGTGTTGCGGGGCAAGATCCCGATTGATGTCGATGCAATTGCCGCAAACTATGCGGGCGATTTACAGCAACTGACGAAAATTGTCGATCAAATCTATGGCACGGCGATCGATCAGGATGTTACGAATGCCGTCAATCAAGCAAAAAGCGGCAGCGAGCTCGCTCAAGCGTTGCAGAAGATCGATAAATCATTACAACGCGTATTTGCTCTGGTGGTTTATAACCGTGTGACGCTGGTCGCTGACCAATTCGCGGATTTACCGGCGGATGCATTGGCGCTTGAATGGGATCGTGCCTATTCGGCGTATACTGCGATTGCCGGAACCGCAAACCGGCCGGAAAAAATACTGTCAACGGACAAGAAATCCATCATTTCCGGCACAGATCCGGACTTGGATTATCAAATTGTTTCCGCATTCGTTCAAGGTAAGCAAGCGCTCAATAAAGCGAATACCGATGACCGTTTGGCTTTGGCGCTGGCGCGCGAGAATATCGTCATTCCTTTGGTAAGAAGCTTCTTGATCGGCGTGTTGCGCGAGGTCGAAGGCATTATCACCAATCGCGGCTCGGACGCCGATAAAGCCAGAGAGCAACAGGTCGAAGGAGAATTTTTCTTCCGCACGGTCGATGCCTTCATCTCTCCTGATAACCCTACAGGCAGCGGCCGCATCCATGCGCAATTTACCGGTGATCTGAACAGTGTCGTTGCCGATACCATCGTCAGTGACATCAGCAAGGGAATCCTGGGACAACTCAAGCGAGGTCTGAGTGAAGTTGGAACAAACTTTCTTTCCGATAAGAATCAGGCATTACTGGCGGTAGAAAGAATATCGCTTTACACCGGAATCTTCGCCGCGGATCTTCAGCTTCGTTTGAATGCGCTGCAACGCGCCAAATTGGAAAATGCGATCAGAGATCTTCGGGAAGCGGTTCTGGCCGGAGATGCCGATCGCGCGGTTGCGTTGCGATCCATTCTGATGCAGGTTATTACCGAGTATGAAAGCAAGTTAAGTTAGGAGCACGTATCAGAGCCTCGCAGTCAAAGCCCTTCTGCGAGGCTCGCTCCGCCCAAGGGTGGCAGTGTCTTATTTCATTTATTCATATCAGTTCACCCAGCCAGCCACGGTTTTTCCTTTCCGGTAGCCAGCCAGCATAACACCAGCTTTTCAGCGCTCCATCGCGATCGCGTGAATAGCGATGGTTGTTATTGCAATAGCGGGTGCTTAATAACAGGAGAAAATAATCAATGTGGCAGAAGAAGATTTACTGCACGGCTTTCGCGATCATTTGGCTTGGCTGGTTCATTAATGCCGCTTACGCAGCCCGGGAATATTGGATTGCCGCCGATGAAGTTCAGTGGGACTATGCCCCGGCATACCCGATGAATCCAATGACCGGCAAGGAATTTACCGCGGAACAACGCGTATTTGTAGAGCAGGGAATCGGGCGGCGTTACCAGAAATCGGTTTATCGCGAATATGGCGAAGGGTTCCGTGCGCTGAAACCCCGCGCAGCCGAAGCGCAACATCTCGGCATTTTGGGGCCGGTCATTCGCGCCGCAGTCGGCGATAAAATCATCGTGCACTTTAAAAACAACACCCGTTTTCCCGCCAGTATTCATCCGCATGGTGTGTTGTATACCATGGCGCATGAAGGCGCGCCGCATTCGCAAGCGGCCGGTAACGAGCATAAACCAGATGGCGTTGTCGCGCCGGGTGGTGAATATACCTATGTTTGGGATGTGCCCGAGCGGGCCGGACCGGGTCCTAATGATCCATCGTCGATCGCCTGGATTTACCACAGCCATATCGATGAAACTGCGGATACTAATGCCGGCTTGATCGGCGCGATTATCATCACCAAAAAAGGGTTCGAGGATGCCGACCGTACGCCGGTCGATGTCGATCGTGAATTCATTTCCTTGTTTACCGTGTTCGATGAAAACGCCAGCTTGCATTTGCAAAGCAATCTGGCGGCTTGCATCGGTCTGTGCGATCCGGATGATGAAGAATTTCAGGAAAGCAATTTGATGCATGGCATCAATGGTTTGGTTTACGGCAATAATCATGGCTACTCGATGCGCAAAGGCGAACGCGTGCGCTGGTATATTTTGGGCATGGGCACGGAAGTCGATCTGCATTCCCCGCATTGGCACGGCGCCACGTTGCTGCATAACGGCAACCGGCTGGATGTGACCGAGGTGCTGCCCGCCGCCACTAAAACGCTCGATATGCAGCCTGACGTCCGTGGCCGCTGGATGTATCACTGTCATGTCAATGACCATATCAATGCCGGCATGATGACGAATTTCATCGTGCAATAACGATTTACATTTTAGCTAAATGGCCGGCCATGAAAGATACATGGCCGGCCATTTTTGTAAGGAGAAACTAAAGGAAAAGATAAAAAAGGATGGAACTACAAATTGAAAACAATCATATCGGCGGTAATTGAATTAAGATCCCCGCCAACGATGATCAGCTCGATAGTGGCAACACCCCCTAAAAATTCAACCACATGACCATTGGTACCGCTGGGAGGCTTGATGTTAGTAATAAATGAAAGCAATTCCGGCACCGAGTCGATTCCAAGTGTCTGCGAGTCAAAAAATAACCGGTCCTGGCCGATCGTAAAATCGGAAATCTCAAATTGCCCGGCGCCATAAAAACCGAAAGTGTCGTTGCCGGCGCCGCCGTTCATCCGGTCATAATCGTTCGAAGAGCCGCCGGCACGCAATATATCGTTTCCTGCTTCGCCAAAGAGTTTTTCGGTGCCTGCTTGACCGTCGAGGTCATCGTCGCCGTCTCCGCCGCTCAAAATACCGTTGCCATCTCCGCCTCGAATAACATCGTTGCCGCCTTCTCCGCGGATTTCGTCATGACCGGTGCCGCCGGTCAGAATGTTGTCCGCTTCGTCGCCGATAATGAGTAAGTCGTTGTCGCCGAATCCTGCGGAGCCAATTCCTTCGAAAGCAATGCCATCAATAAACTTGATGGCGCCGGAACCTAAATTCGGACGAGGTGTTGTACTGACTGCCATAATATTGTCTCCTGCTATGATGCGTTAAATAGGTTATTGCTCTCACCTTATTGATAGAAATAATAATGAGAATGATTCCTATTATATTGAGAAGTGATTAAAATGCAATACTTTTCATTAATTGTTTTTCTGATTGATTGTCTTCACAATGCGTTAGATTAAGTAAACTTAACAAAATAATAAGTGATGTTCGATTATGAGTGTGGATGGATTGTTGTTAAAAGCGCGGGATTTAATTGCTGCGGGGAAATTAAACGACGCGGATGCCATTCTGGAGCCCTTGAAAAGCGAGCAGCCGCTGTCACAGGATGTTGCCAGGTTGTGGTGCTCGGTGGCGATGCGGACGAATCGCGCGGTCGAAGCGCTTGCGTACGCCGCTAAAATTTATGCGCATGTCGATGGCGATTTTTATAAAGCGCATTGGGCACATGTGCTTGGAACAGCGAATTTCGTGTTGCTGGATTTGCCCGCCGCGCAAACCCATTTCTGCCGCTCGCTGAATCATTTGATGGCGCTGACGAAATCCGGCAAGGTTCCACCGCAAAAAAAAGAGATCAAGTTACGGCGGCCGGATAGTAATATTTTTCTTTCCGGAGAAGCCGAATCATTGCTGTGGTCAACCTGCGCGCAACTGGCCAAACAAAACATCCCCGCCTTTCCTTACGCCGGCACGTTGTTAGGATTGACGCGCAGCGGGCGGTTACTGGAATTCGATAAGGATCTCGATATCGCAGTGTGGATGGAATCCTGGGAAGCCTGCTGCGCGGAACTGGAAAGTGCGGGATGGGTGCGCTCGTCGATGCGCATCGACTATGCCAATTACCGTGACTATATTCATCCGGAATTGGGTATCACGCTTGATGTCTGCGGTTTGCGGAGAAACGGTAATCAGCAGATTACCGGCGGTTTTGAGTTGCCGGATTATCCGCCTGAATATCAGAGAATATCGGTTTTCCCATTGTTTGAATTGATCCGGCGTGAAACAGCATTTGGTCCTTGCTGGTATCCCCGGCAGCCCGAGATCATTCTGAATGCTTTTTACGGCGATTGGCGCACACCGAATCCGCATTGGGATACCGTGATCTCTGCGGTAAACCTGAAGGACTTCTCTTTGTTGGTAAGGTGTTATGCCTATCACCGGTTGGCGCAAAACTGGTTATTAGGCGATTTATCAAAAGCCTGGTGCTACGCCCATCAAGTTGCCCTGAAAGACCCCGACGACACCATCGCATTGCGCGGCAGGCAATGGCTGGAACGCGCGCTCAACCGGTTAAACCGGCCGATTCCCGCTTGGCCCGGAAATCAAAAACCAAAGCGCGTATACACCCGCATGGTGGCGGATCTGTTTCACGAAGGCCATATCAATTTTCTCAAAGCGGCTCGCGCATTGGGGACGCATCTGACAGTCTGCGTGGTATCCGATGAACGCGTCGTGGAAAACAAAGGCAAATCGCCGGTCATGAAGCAAGACGAGCGCGCTGCCGTCGTAGCTGCCTGTAAACACGTCGACGCAGTCCTGACCGAAACTCCGGCCAGCGTTACCCCGGAATACATGCAGCAACACGGTTTTGATATTTATACTTTCGCCTGCGCTTCCGAACGGGAGCGCCAGGAAAAACGCAAACTCTGCGCATCGCTACCGGCTGAGATGATCCAGGAATTGCCTTATACCCCCGGTATATCGACCTCCGATTTGGTGGCGCGGGTGCTGGATGGCGTGGGGAGTAGGGAAGCAGGTTTAGAAACTTATTGATCTTCAAACACCTGAAAGAACTTCGCTCCAAGAGGAGCGAAGTTCTTTATTCATAAAGTCTGGAAAGAAATTCTAGTTCATGATAAGTATTTATTTCGTCTTCTAAATAAGGCCAGAGTCATTAACCCCCAGCTAAATAACCAGATCATTGCTGGATTTGGAACAGGCGATGTAAATAACGCAATATCATTACCATCACCTGCTTTATAAGTTATGAACAGATCTTGTCCAAAATTACCTACTCGGCTGCCTTCATTCAAGCCAACGAAATTGCCAATTAGATTTCCGTCAACCTGCATGAAATTAAATACTTGTCCAGCCGATAAGGTGAAATTATCCCACATGGAGACCAATAAAGAACCATGTAGCAAGTTAACATCACCCATTACGGCTAACTGATCAAATGCACCAACTCCGGTTCCGCCGATTTCAACTTCGAATTGCGCATCGCTCGTCATCGTGTAGTTACCACTTAGAAGAGAGACAGCAGGTGATGCTCCGGGAGCATAAATGCCAGTATCATGGAAAAAATCTCCGGTGAAATTAACCACTTCAAGCCTTGAGCCACTAAAAATGAACGTTCCATCCGTTTCTATATTTAAGTCGTGTGCTTGAAATTCCTCACCCGAAGCTTGTAGAGTCGCATGAGAATCAATGTTCACTTTGCCGGTACCGGTCAAATTGGCTCCAACATCCAACTGTCCTTCGTGAACATCGATCGTGCCGTTATTGACTACGTCCCATGAAATGGTCGATGCACCTGAACCAGTCTTGCTTAATGTAGCGCCGCTATCGTTGATCAGCAGTGGTGTGTTGGCGAAGTATGCGATTCCAAATCCCGAATTGTCTGTCAACTCTAAGGAGCTTCCCGATAGATTCTGCCAGCGTACATTTTCACCATTACTCCATACAAAATCCTTCAAGACAGCTTTGCCGGTATTTTCAATAGCAGCACCGATGTAAGAGCTATTGGCATTAATATGATCCACGCTAAAGCTTCCGTTCAAACGCAGCGTATGGTTGCCTCGTAAATTATCCAAGCCAAGTAAACCGCCATTAACTGTGAGCGATGAATCCGCGGTTAGGGCCGCATTCAAACCGAGAAAACCGTTGTCATGCAAATTGGCTGTACCTGTTCCGGAGAATCCGGAATAAAGCCACAATTGACTGTCATTAGCCACATCGATCGTGCCATTATTGACCATGTCCCATGAAATTCCTGATGCCCCTATACCTGTCTTATAGATAGTTGCAGTTGATTCATTAATGATCGAGGAATTACCAGAACCACCGAAACTGCTGCCATCATCGAGATACAAAGCTCCACCGGATTGATTCTTCCAGGTTACGTTACCTGAGTAGTTATTGATCGGTCCAGATGTATGATAATTACCTTGGTTGTTGATTTCTGCATTGCCGCTACCAAATGTCAGTGTTCCTGTCAGGGAAAAATTAGACGCGGCAGCAATATTTAAAACGCTATGGCTGCCGGTTGATTCGGCCATTGTTAAATCACCATTTATCGATGAATTACCAATGCTATTCATTATGCCGGATGAATTTGAACCTAATACAACATTTCCGGATATATGCCCGTTATCTAACGTGACGGTAGCGGATCCGCCGGAATTTGGATAACTGGTGGTCGTAAGAGCACCTATTATTGCATTCTGAAGGGTATAAGTAGAGTTAACAATATTTAATCCCGTGTCTATGCCGGTTCGCATAAACAGCGAGCCTGTCGAATTATAATCGCTTGATAAAACAGCAGTTTCGGAAGATCCGGCGTAACCAAGAAAAATGCCATTAAGATACCTTTCAAATACACCGAAGAATACGTCGACGTTGTGATCGGTAGATGGATGTAAAAGAATATTGGCCCAGCTGTTACCATAAAAATCAACCTGATCGCCCGATACAAAAAGGTCTCCAAGGCTATTGAGACTTGTTCTTGGTAAAGAGCCTGTCCAAAGCAAACCAGTTTCAGTTATCTCAACGTCGGGTCCGTCGTCTCCGTCGGCCCAAGAGGGAATACTTGGACTCAATAAAGAAAAGATGATTAATCCTTGAGTAATTTTTTTATTCATTTTTGTAATTGTGTTAAGAAATAAGTGAGCTTAAGGTTTAAGAAAAGGCTGAACTATTTACAGAACCAAGTCATAAACCACTTGGAATCTCGCATGCTGTCGAGATTGATTATAAATAAATAGATTATTGAGATTAATTATTCTATTTATTTGCCGCAGATTTTATTAAATTTGCATTCTGATAAATAGAGGGCATTTGTCTCAGAAAAATACCATTTTTAAAATTTTCTTTAACAAAATATCCCGATTTTGTAGGATTATTTGAAGAGTCTAAATTGCGAATCTTTCAGTCATAATTCTATTTATTTCTTAAGGAAAGCTCTGGAAAAATCAATCAATCTGTCAGAATTTACTCATTTGCATTTTTGATGCTGTCAATAAAGCAAATCAAATTTGCAGAAGCGGAATATTCAAAAAAACGCCAGCAGATGCATAAAGAATTATTCCTGAGGATGAAACGGGTAGTACTTTGGAAAGATTTGATCGTGCCGCATTACTCGCATGAAAAGGTGTCCGTCCTGCTCTTATCCATTGCAGATCATGTTGCGGGTGCATCTGATGCAGAACCTGGCTTGGCTACAGTGATCCTCCGATGGAGGAGGCGCTGTGCGAGACTACGATTCTGCGCCAGTTATCTCGAATTCATGGTGAGCAGTGTTTGAAGTTTCTAAAATCATTCCCCCGGTTGCAACGTCACCGGTATTTCAAATGGTTCGCCTTTGCGCAGAACGGTCAGCGTGATGGTGGCGCCGACTTTATAAGCATCGACGCGGGCCAGCAGTTTTTCCACGGAATCGACCGGTTTGCCGTCGACGGCGATGATGATGTCGTTGGCGATGATGTTGCCTTCCGGGGTCAGCGTTGCGCCGCGTAGTCCGGCTTCATCGGCGGCTGAGCCTTGGCTGACGTTGAGGATCACAACGCCGCTGACTTTCAGAAATTGCGTCAAGCGGTTGTTCAATTTGCTGTCGACAGTGATGCCCATCGCCGGGCGGATGTATTTGCCGCGGCTGATGATTTGCGGCACTACACGATTGACGGTGTCGACCGGAACGGCAAAACCGATACCGGCGCTGGCGCCGCTTGGGCTGTAAATGGCGGTGTTGATGCCGATCAGACGGCCGGCGGAGTCGAGCAGTGGGCCGCCGGAATTGCCCGGATTGATCGCCGCGTCGGTTTGGATCAGATTGTCGATGGTGCGGCCGTCGCCGCCGGGCAGCGATCGATCCAATGCGGAAACGATGCCGGTGGTCAGCGTCCAGTCCAAGCCGAACGGATTGCCGATGGCAAAGACTTTCTGCCCCACTTTAAGATCGCTGCTGGTGCCGATTGGGACTGGGGTAGGGCGCTGGAAGCCGATGCCGATCCGCAGCACGGCAATATCGTGCGCCGGACTGGCGCCGACCAGCGACGCTTTGTAATCCCGTCCGTCGGCCAGCCGCACGGTGGCTTCGCTGGCGCCTTTGATGACGTGCAGATTGGTGATGATATGGCCGTGGTCATCCCAGATAAATCCGGAACCGGTGCCGCTCGGAACCGAAAAAATATTGCGCGTCCAGGCGTCCATTACCCGCTGACGGGTGGTGATGAACACGACCGAATCGCGCGAATTTTCAAACAGTTCGATCGTGCTTTTTTCGTCTTCCGCGAGGTTGCCGCGCGCTTGAATGGCTCGCGGTTCTGCCCCTTCACGTTTCTCATCCGCGGAAAAATAACCCGGCTGCAATGCATCCGGAAAATAGTGGTACAGGAAGCTGTGAAGGAACAGCACCAGCAACACGCCAGCCAGCGCAAATAGGATCAGACGGGGAAGATTGCCGTTAGTGGGCATGAATGGGGACTCCTTGGTGAGTTGTTTTTCTCGGGAAGTGCTGATTAATTGCCTGCGCAAGCGATTTGCGGCGTTGGGTGGTGCTCAGAAACTCGCCTATCCTATTGATATGTCTCGTTTCTCTTGCTCCATCCGCCTTGCATCTCATCTCGTTCGGCGAATTAATCAGTGCTTCCCTCATTATTGGTGATTGGCCTGCGCCCAACGCACGATATCGCGCTCGTTCATGGCGCCCGGCTGCCGGGCAATTTCCCGGCCTCCCTTAAATAATACCAGTGTTGGAATGCTGCGGATGTGATAACGAGCGGCCAAACCTTGCTGTTCTTCGGTGTTGACTTTCGCCAGCCGCATGTTGGGTTCCAAGGTTGCGGCCGCTTGGACGAAAGCCGGCGCCATCATGCGGCACGGACCGCACCAAGGCGCCCAGAAATCGACGAGAACAGCGATATCGTTGCCGGCGATATGCTTATTGAAAAGAGTTTCCGTCAATTCCACCGGCTGTGCTGTGAAAAGCGGTTGATGACAGGCGCCGCAATTGGGTGAAGCGCTCAAGCGGTCATCGGGGACACGGTTGGTGGCATGGCAATGCGGACAAACGATATGTAAAGGCATGATTGATTTCCTTGCGAGGCGGGTGTTTTTTAATATCCGTCCAATCCCGAAGTTTTCAAGCGCGCGCGCAACAATTCGATTTCCTCGATTAAATCGGCGACCAGCCCGGCCAATTCCGGATTGCTGTCGAAATCGCGTTCGATCGCGATGATCCGTTTGATCCGTATCAGGCTGCGGCTGTCGAAAATCCACGAATCCGGGTCGGCTTGCAGCCGTTCGCCATCCGGCAACAGGCCCCATTGGACATGCTCGATAACCCATTCGCGGCTTACGCGGCAGCTGCGGGCGAGCTCATCCAGACTGAGCATGGCTTCTTCCAGTAATATGGCATCAATCTCGCGTGACATGGCTTAAACTCCCAGATGCTGGCGCGGATCAAACGCAAGTTCCCGCGCCATGTTTTGGTAAAATTCGCGTGCTTTTTCCGATGTAGCGGGCGGCAGCACCACTTCCAGCAGCAGATAAAGGTCTCCGGGGACGGCAGCGGGTATGCCGCGGCCTTTCAAACGCAATTTCCGGCCGCTTTGCGAGTTTTCCGGGACACGCACCTCGACCAGTCCGTCCGGTACCGGCACTTTGACGGTTGCACCCAATGCTGCTTCCCAAGGCGTAACCGGCAATGTGACATGAATATCCTTGCCTTCGATGCGGTAGCGGTTATGCGGCTTGAACTGGACTTCCAGGAACAAATCACCGGCGGGTTCGCCCGCATGTCCCGGCGCGCCTTGTCCGGCCAACCGGATCACTTGCCCGGCATGCATGCCTTTGGGAATGCGAACATTCAAGGTATGCTCGGAAAGTACCGGCCGTCCCTGGCTGTCGAGTTTCGGCATGCGTAAGGAGATGCTGCGGGTCGCGCCGTGATAGCTGTCTTCCAGGTCGAGCATGATCTTGGCATGATGATCCTCGCCGCGCATGCGCTGGTGCGCATGACGCGTACCGCTGCCCATACCGTGACCGAATAATTCCGCGAAGAAATCGCTGAAATCCGCTGCTTGCGCGCCGCTGAAACCGCGTCCGCTGAATTCGAAATTCGCATCCCAGCCGGGCGGCGGCTGGAAATCGCTACCCGCCTGAAAACCGCGCTGACCCAATTGGTCATAGGCGGCGCGTTTCTCCGGATCGGATAGCACTGTGTAAGCCTCGTTGACTTCCTTCATTTTGTGCTCGGCATCAACTTCCTTGGAAACATCGGGATGATATTTGCGCGCCAGGCGGCGGAACGCTTTCTTGATGTCGTCCGCCGAGGCGTCGCGTGGAACGCCGAGAGTTTGATAATAATCTTTGAATTCCAAATCGATACTCCCCGTTTATGCCGCTGTCATTCTATGCCAATTACCGCGGTCTGATGCGTAATAGTGAACACAGCGTTTCCTTCATGCACCACGGTTGCTACATGGGTTCGTGACCTGGATTTATCAAGGGCTGGGAAACTGAATAAAAGCATATCAGAACGGCCCGGTGATTTCGAATGTCATGCCGCCGTCCGCTTTTCCGCTCGTGCCGCGTTGCGAACTGAGATATAACCGCGAGCCGTCGGGGCTGAACGCCGGACCGGTAATTTCCGAGCGGTCATGACCAGCCAATTGCAGCAATGGCAATACCTTGCCGTGCGTTAAAACCACGATCTGCATATCGCCGCCGTCTTCGGCGACCAATAATTCACCCGCGGCATTGCCGGTGATATTGTCGACGCCGGTTAACACCGGCGATAGATAGTGCGATGCGTTATACAGCACGGAAATCCGGTTTTGCTCGACATCATACGCCCACACCCGGTTATCGCCTTTGGTGGTAAAGTAAACAATGCCTTGGTGGTACCAAATGCCTTCGCCGCCGTTAAACCGGGTGCTGACGGGAACTTGCCGCCGCGTTGGCAGTTTGCTTGCCGAAGGATCGGGGAGGGGATGCCAGCGCACTGAGCCGATCCGGCCGTCGATGATTTCGGCGACTTCCAGGAAACCGTCATCGAGATTGGGATGGCCTGCTCGATCGAAAGAATGAGCGGTGTACCGGTACAAACAACCGTCGGTTTGATCTTCAGTCAAGTAAAGCTGCCGGTTTTGCGTATCGACCGCAACCGCTTCATGCCGGAAGATTCCCAATGCGTTCCTGACTTGCGCCGCATTGCGGCCAAACGGATCGCATTCCCACACCCGGCCGTTATCGGTTTCCTCGCACGATAGCCAGGTTTGCCACGGCGTATGCCCGCCGGCGCAATTGCGGCTGGTATGCTGCAAAATCGGATGAGCAGCGATAATTTCGCCATCCGTATTGAAACGCAACGCGCCTGCGCCACCGGCTTGATGATCCAGCTCGCTATTGGAAACATAAATCCAGCCGCCGTCGTCCGTCGCAAATGTAGCGCCGCCATCGGGCGCGGCGTGCCAGGGATAGTCAAATAATTTTTGATTGGAACGGGCCACGATGCGCGAAGCGAATCCGGCAGGCAAACGCACGCCGTTTTGATCCGGCGGCAACAGCTCGCGTTGCGAAGCCAACAGCGATTTCAACGTTGCCGCATTGACAAGCGATGGCAACAGCGCGTTACCGGCAAAAACGCCCAGGCTTAGGAAGCCGTATTGCAACAAGGTGCGCCGATCCGTATTGAGTGTATTCATGCCTTGACCTTTGGGGATTAATCCTACCGCTTGGAGTTAGGGAGATAGTTTACAATGCGATGCTGTTAATGACTCCTTTGATGAAAGCATCCACAATGTTCCAAATTCTAAAACCGATTGTATCCCTGCTGATGTTCCTGACGGTATTGTTTTTTATCCATACCATGTTGACGATTACCACCAGCTTCGCGCCCTGGCTCAGTGTAACCGTTTCATCGGGCTGCGCCGCGCTAGCGGCTTGGTTTTCCTGGATGTTGATTGCCGGCAAAAAAACCGGCACGCTGCTGGCGATTGCCGGTGGCGCGTTGCTACTGGGCGGCTTGTTCTTTACCGTGGGATTTCTCGGCCCGATGGTTGTCGCTAAGGATACCAGCCAAGGACCGATGATCGGAATCTTTATCGCCGCGCCGCTAGGTGTGATTGTCGGGGCGATTGGGGGGTATGTGTATGCGTCGAAGCAGGATGCGGAGGTTGGGGATTGATGGATTACGATTGAAAGAGAGTTTGTTAACCTGGATTCTCCGTGGGGATGGTAGAGGATATGTATAGTCTTTTCCTGAATACTGTAAACAACGCTAGAAACTCTTACATATGAAAGCTGAAGAACACTTAATTGTAGAAGTTGATTATCCTGATGCTGAGTATCTTGCTGCGTACCATAGTATTTTTAGAGACTTGATGGTCGCTGATGATGCTGTTAATCGTCTTCTAAGTATGGATAGATATTCAGAAGAAAATAGATGCCTTATTGAGTCACTCTATATTTCTGCTCTTGTAAGTTATATACGTGGATTTACGTCCGGGAAAAGAGCGACTCGTCTTTCAAGTGATATTTTTTCTAAGTTTAATGGTGCAAAAGAAGCACACAATTATTTTAAGGATGTTAGGGATAAGCACATTGCTCATTCGGTCAATCCATTTGAACAAGTAAAAGTCGGAGTACGATTGACTCCAAAAAATAGCGATAAAAGAGAAATAATAAGCGTAGGAGTTTTGTCATTGGATAGAATTTGTGAAAGTAATGAAAATCTTGTGACGCTTAAAAGACTTATTAATGCGGCGAAAGAAGAATTGCTCCAAAAAATTACAAGATATGAGGATCAAATCTTAGATCAGGCGAAACAAGAAAACATAATTGATTTATACGAAAAATCAGTATTGGAGATTGTGGTACCCGGAGGATTGGAAGATGCGCGCTCATCTAGAAAAACTTCGATTTAGTGATTTCTTAAGCCAAATGGACAGAATAGCTCAGATTCATCTTTCTACGAACCTGAGCCACTTTTCAACATTTGCCGCGAAGTACTATTCCGTATGTTTCTTCTGTGAAGACTGATGATTTCTGGATGGCGGCAGAATCCTCACCAGCTCCATCATGCCATTATCTTCATGAAAAACATTATGGCAGTGCATGACCAGCGACCCGGTAAAGTCCAGCGGTTTTTGCAGGAATTGCACGATTTCACCGATTTCTGCATTACCTTCTTTATCCGATTGCGTTTCCACTAGCAGCGTATCGCGCCAGACCGGGAACGGGTATTTGATTTGTCCGCGCGAGACCAGTTGAAAGGAGTTGATATGGATATGGAACATGTGCGTGCCTGAGGCGCTTTGCGCCGACCATAAATCGACTTGTTTTAGCGTAAGGTCACGCTGGCTGCGGATGGGGTTGAAGACCCGGGCGTTGATGATCGATGCGCCGCCGTCGATTGGGGCGAATTCGCTGTTGGTGAAACCGAAAACAGCGCCCTGGGTGGGGAGTTCGGGGCTTTCCGCCGCAGTGATCGCCGCTGGTGCATTAAGTTTGTTGAGTGCTTGTTGCGAGGGGACTTCGGTATTATAGGCAATCTCGCTCGCGCTGGTTTCGACATTCACCGTGAGAATCGGCGTTGAATTCGCATAGCTGGAGGCTTGGCACAATTCATTGGCGGGGATGGCATTGCCGGATTGATCGACGCTATCGTACAGAGCGTAAGTACCCGGCGTGGACGGTGCTTTTACCATTAAATCCAGTCTTTGCCCGGCAGCCAGGAACAGCAGCTCATTATTCAAGAGACTTTTACCATCGGTAGGACTTGCCGCCGGGTTGGTCAGCAGTACCGGTAAATCCAATTTTTCAGCATTGGGATTTTGGATTGGAACGCCATCGGCTGCCAGAACATAAGCCGCCGGTGTTGCGGTCAGTGTTTTATCGTTGCTGCCGCCGATCGGCACCAAGCACATCGGAACGACATTGCCGATGCTGCCGTTGATCACCCGCCAAAGCTGGGCTTCGTTGGTTGACATCGTAATGGCCGGCTGGAATTGACCATTGACGGATAATTCGCTGTTGGTAACGCCAGGGGCGGGTGGTTTAGGCCCGCCGAATGCGCAACCATTCTGATTGCCGTAGACGCTCATGCAGTCGATGCGGTATGGATCTTTTTCAGTACCGGAGCCGGTGCCGTCGGGATAATTGCCGCCATACGCGATTTCCTGCAGCAGGATAATTTGTTCACGTGCTTGCTGCACGGCGGGCAGGCTTTCCAGGCCATGTACCGGATCTTCGATAATCAATGCGCCGGCAATGCCGTTGGCCAGATGCATCGCGACCGCGCCATGTTTGTGTGCATGGTACCAATACGTTCCCGATGGGTGATTGGCTGGGATTTTATACGCATAAGCAAACTTCTCGGTTACGCAATTGGCTTTGCCGAATTCGACATAGCATTCCTTCAGCGGCTCTTTGGGCGTGCTCTTGGGAAAAATATTCAGCAAAACATTGTCGCCCGGGCTTTGCGGAGAAACATGCAGGCCGTGGGTGTGCAGATTGATGACATCGAATCCGTGCGGATTGGTGGTGCTGTGTCCGCCATCGCCGGAGGATTCTTCATAACTAAGATTGTTTTTGAACAAAATATTCAGCTTGTCTCCAGGACGGACGCGCAGAGTGGGGCCGATTAGTAAAGACTGAGCCGATGGCGAAGCGGCCGGTTTGCTGTGTGTGAGTTTCACGCCTCGTGCTTTAACCACCGGATTCTCATTGGGACCGTGTGACGCTGTCGGCGAGGGACCAGAAAGCGTATAAGTGCCAAAATCCACATCCAAGTGCACGCTTAAGGATTTTGTGCTGCCCGAACCGGCTGATACCGGCATTTGCAGCGACGCCGCGTGAATTTGCGTACTGGCCATGGAAGTGGCTGTGACGAGGAAAACAAAAAATAGGATTTGCATGACATATGCGTGCTGGCTGTTTTTTTTCATTTCATTGTTTCCTGATGAGTGATTGATTTAGCAGTGCTGATGCAAGTGAATGAAGTGACTGAATTCAGGAAAATCAAATCGATTGAACTCAAAAATCTGTTCAGTCTGAACAATCATGCGGCATTGGCAAGTTGTTTGGCTTGCGCAGCAACGGCTCCGATTTCTTCCAGGATTTTGCCGGCTTTGCCCGGGTCTATGCCCAGTTGATTCCATTCTTGTTCTGTGACTTCATAAACCGCATGTTCCGCGATGGCGAAATCCGGCAGCAATTTTTCCGCAATGTAAGCGAGCTTGACCAAAAGTTGAACATCAGCGGCATCGGGGTGGTCCGGGGTGTGGTGATAGCGGATAACGGCGATGATTTCCGCGGGCAGTCCCCAATGCGCGCCAAGTTGCGCGCCGATTTCTCCATGATGCGTGCCGAGCAGTTCCCGCTCGATTTCAAGCAGCGAAGCCTCGCTCGGCGTATTCAGCTTGTCGTATAAAACGTTGCTGAGGTCTTTGGCGATAAAACTTAGAACATTGTAGCCAATGTCATGCAGCAATCCAGCCAGGAAAATCTGATCTTCCATCGGGCGTAGCCGCGCCGGCATATACCGGGCGATGGCGCGCATCGCGGAAGCGATGGCAAGGCTATGCGCCCAAAGATCCGCTGCTTTGAATTTTCCCTCCGTCGTTTTTGCAAATGCCGCAATGGTCGCCATGCCGATGGCTACCGCTTTGATTTGTATTAGGCCCAGGCGCATCGCGGCATCGCTGATGGAGGAAATCATCCCCGGCGCGCCGAATAAGGAGGCATTGGATAAGCCGATAATGCGCGCCGAGATTTGCGGATCTTGCGCGATCAATTTCAATAGTTGCGCTTCACCTTCATCGGTATTGAGCGGTAATGCCAGCATTTTTTTGGCGATTGCCGGCATTGCAGGAAGTTCATGAATCCGTTCCAGAGATTTCTGCAGGCTTGAACTGTTGAAAAGTGCGCGCCCGTTCGTCGGATTATTCACTTCGGTCAATGCGATTTCACTCATTTTGAAAACCTATTTAAAAAGATAGCCAATAAACGTAATCCGTTGCGGATGGTTAAGGAAACGCTGATTAATTCGGCGAACGAGATGACGCACGAGGCGCACGGAACGCAGCAACCGAGACATATCAACAAGATAGGCGAGGAAGCGAGTACCGTGCAACGAAGTGATTCACTCGTGCAGTCAATTAATCAGCGTTTCCCTAATCATGATGAGATCGTTGTTGTTCAGGGCCGGTCATTACGCGCCTCTGGTCGATTCATCATGTTTCGAGAGACTATGATCACGCTATGCATTATAGGAAGTATCGGTAGCCGGCAATGGCTGAATAACACTGTAAAAAGTTATCTTTTTTTAGAATGATTCGATAATGCCGATTGCTGGGGCGCGAGACGTTTTCCACTCGAAAAAAGCGGTGCGGAGTCCGGAAATGGGCGTGAAGGAAACGCGGATTAATTCGTCGGACGAGATGGAGCACGAGGCGCACGGAGCGCAGCAGCCAAAGCTTATCAGGTGAGGGAGCGAGCACCGTGCAACGAAGTGACTCGCTCGTATAGTCAATGAATCAGCATTTCCCTAACTTTCCTGCACGATCATGAGCGTTTGCCCGGCGGCGATGTAATTGCCTTGCTGGCAAAAAATCTGGCGAATTTTTCCGCTAACGGGGGATTCGATCGCAAATTCCATTTTCATCGATTCGATGATTGCCAGCGGTTTGCCTGCTTCGATGTATTCGTTTTCCTTGACCAGTAGTTTCCAGACAGTGCCGGTCACTTGAGAACTGATAAGCTGAGCGCCATCCGGCAAATCCAGCTCGCTTTCACTGCCGGCTTCCTCCAGCACATCCTCGTTGACTGCCAGTGCTTGCGGATTTTCCGCCCAGCGTAGGCGTTCGGCTTCAAACGCGGCTTTTTGCCTGGTTTTGAAGGCTTCAATGCTCTCCGCTTGCTGTTGCAGGAAGGTGTGGTATTGCTGCAAGTTAAGCACGGTTGGTTCCGTGCGCAGCTTGAAATGACCGCTGATAAAATCCTTGCGCAATTTGAGCAATTCGCTTTCGCTGACCGGATAAAAACGGATTTGGTCGAAGAAACGCAATAACCACGGTTTGCCGTCCTTAAAGTCGGCGGTTTGGCGGTAACGGTTCCACATTTGCACGGTGCGGCCGACGAATTGATAGCCCCCCGGGCCTTCCATGCCGTATACGCATAAATACGCGCCGCCGATGCCGACTGCATTTTCCGGCGTCCAAGTCCGCGCCGGATTGTATTTGGTAGTGACCAGCCGGTGACGCGGATCGAGCGGCGTGGCGACCGGCGCGCCCAGATACACATCGCCCAATCCCATCACCAGGTAACTGGCGGAGAATACGATGTCGCGGACTTCGTCAATATTATTCAGGCCATTGATACGGCGGATGAATTCGATATTGCTGGGACACCAGGGCGCATCGCGCCGGACCGATTGCATGTATTTGTCGATTGCCAGCCGGGTGGCGGCGTCGTCCCACGATAACGGCAGATGAATGATGCGCGACGGCACTTCCATTTCGGCAATCGCGGGTAATTGCTTTTCGGCGGCAATCAATTGTTGCAGCAGCGCATCACGCGGCAGCCGGGCCGAATCGAAATGAATCTGCAGCGAGCGGATGCCGGGCGTCAGATCGACGATGCCGTGCAGTTCACCGGCATCGATGCGTTGCTGCAGCCAGGTCATCAATGCATGCGCGCGGAAACGCAGATTCAAATCAAGTACCGGCGGGCCATATTCGATCAATAGGTATTTGTCGCCGGATTGCCGGTACGCGACTTCCAACTGATGATTGCTGGCGGCAATGCGATGCAATACCGGATCTTCCAGTTGCGGCATGGCGGGCGGGAGCGGTATGTACTGACTGCCGCCAAGTTGCTCGATGAATCGTGCTTGTTGTTGTTCCAGCAGTTGTGCTTGTTCAATCGATACCGGATGGAAGCGGATGCTGTCACCGGGGCGGAGTTGCCCGATTTTCCAGAGTTCCGCGTGCGCCACCGTCACCGGACAAACGAAACCGCCGAGGCTGGGGCCGTCGGGGCCGAGGATGATCGGCATATCGCCGGTGAAATCGACCGCGCCGATGGCATAGGCATTGTCATGGATATTGGAAGGGTGCAAACCGGCCTCGCCGCCGTCGGTTCGCGCCCAGCGCGGTTTCGGTCCGATCAGGCGCACGCCGGTGCGGCTGGAATTGTGGTGCACCTTCCATTCCGCAGCAAAGAATTGCTCGATATCCGCTCCGGTGAAGAAATCCGGTGCGCCGTGCGGTCCGTACAGCACCGCAATTTCCCAGCGGTGGCTGTAGTGCGGAATCGAACTGTGCGGCAGATGCTCAGTGATGACGGGTTGCGTCGCCGGCAGCGCCGGGATATGCAGCACATCCCCGGCGCGTAGCGCGCGTCCGGCGTGGCCGCCGAATTGACCGAGCGTGAATGTGGCTTTGCTGCCGAGGTATTCCGGTACTTCAAAGCCGCCATGCACCGCTAAATAAACCCGGCTGCCGGCCTGGTGGATTTTGCCGAATTGCAGCACCGCGCCTGCTTTGATCAAATGCGCCTGCCATTGCGTCAGCGGCTCGCTGTCGAGCAGTACGTCCATCGGTGCGCCGCAAACGGCGATGATACTGTCGCAATTAAACCGCAGTGTTGGACCGGCAATGGTGATTTCCAGTCCGGCACAACCGGGAGGGTTCTTGACCAACCGGTTAGCGAGCTGGAAAGCCAGGCTATCCATCGGCCCGGAAGGCGGTACGCCGACATTCCAGTAGCCGGTTCGTCCCGGAAAATCCTGAATGGTGGTTTGCACGCCGGGATTCAGAACATCGATGCTATGGGTCTGATAATGAAAACCATTGAGGAACTGCGTGGTCGACTCACCGTTGCGGAAAGCCGTGCTTTGCAGGATTTGCTGGAGATAATCGAGGTTGGTTTCGATACCGTGCAACGCGGTTTGCTTCAATGCGGTCAACAGTTTGATTCTGGCGGTTTCCCGATCGGGTGCATGCACGATGATTTTCGCCAGCATCGGATCGTAAAACGCCGATATCTCGGTGCCGCGCTCAACCCAGGTCTCGACGCGCGTAGTTGCGGCAAATTCCACGGCGGTCAGCGTGCCGCTCGACGGCTGAAAGTCCTTGGCTGGATTCTCGGCGTAAACCCGCGCCTGAATCGAAGCGCCGCTGGGCTTAATGACAAAAGAATCGAGCGGCGGCAGATCTCCTGCGGCTTGCCGTACCATCCATTCGACCAGATCGATGCCGGTGACTTCTTCGGTCACGCCGTGTTCAACCTGCAAGCGGGTATTCACTTCGAGAAAATAAAATTCGCCGCTGACGGCATCGACAATGAATTCCACCGTGCCGGCGGATTGATAGCGTACCGCCTTGCCGAGGCGCACTGCCGTTTCCAGTAATGCCTGACGCAGTTGCGGAGCCAAATTGGGTGCGGGTGTTTCCTCGATAACTTTCTGATTGCGCCGCTGCATCGAACAATCGCGCTCGCCTAATGCGACGACTTGCCCCCGGCCGTCTCCGAAAATCTGTACTTCGATATGCCTTGCGCGGTCGACGTATTTCTCCAGAAACAAACCGGCATCCTTGAAATTGTTTTGCGCTAACGTTTTGACCGCTTCATAAGCGCCGCTCAATTCATCCGCATTCCAGCACAGGCGCATGCCGATGCCGCCGCCGCCCGCCGTGCTTTTCAGCATCACCGGGTAACCGATATGCTTCGCCTGGTGCAACGCTTCGTCCAAATTGTCCAGCAAACCGGTGCCCGGCAACAGCGGTACCTGGTTTTCCATTGCCAGCGCCCGAGCGGTGTGTTTCAGACCGAAATCGCGCATTTGCTGCGGCGCCGGACCAATGAAGCGAATTCCCTGCATTTCGCAGTGTTCGGCAAAATCCGCTTTCTCGCTCAAAAAACCGTAACCGGGATGAATGGCTTCGGCACCGGTTCGTTGCGCGATTTCCAGGATTTTACCGGTATTCAGATAACTTTCGGCGGCAAGGCCGTCGCCGACGCAATAGGCTTCATCGGCGGCAGCAACATGCTGCGACAACGCGTCGGCTTCGGTGTACACCGCGACACTGGTTACTTTCAACCGGCGCAGTGTGCGGATAATACGGCACGCGATCGCGCCGCGATTGGCGATCAGTACTTTGTTAAACATATTTGTTCCTCCGTTAGAGGGAAACGCTGATTAATTGACTGCACGAGCGAATCACTTCGTTGCGCGGTACTCGCATCCTCGCCTATCTTGTTGATATGTCTCGGTTGCTGCGTTCCGTGCGCCTCGTGCTTCCTCTCGTTCGCCGAATTAATCAGCATTTCCTTAGGGGAAACGCCGACTAATTGACTGCACGAGCGAATCACTTCGTTGCGCGGTGCTTGCGTCCTTGCTTATCTTGTTGATATGTCTCGGTTGCTGTGTTCCGTGCGCCTCGTGCTTCATCTCGTTCACCGGATTAATCAGCATTTCCTCAGCGAGTTAATCCCAGATCAGTAAGCGGATCGGCGTCGGGTTATAGGCATTGCACGGATTGTTCAGTTGCGGGCAATTCGAGATCAATACCACCACATCCATTTCAGCGCGCATTTCGACGAATTTTCCAGGAGCGGAAACACCATCGGCAAATTCCAGACCGCCGGTCTCGGTGACCGGTACATTCATGAAGAAATTGATGTTGCTCGGCAGGTCACGCTTGCTCATGTCGAGTTGCTGGCACAACGGATGATGCGCCAAGGCATGCAAAAAATTATCGCGGCAACTGTGCATTGGGAATTTTTCCAATGCATAGCGCACGGTGTTGCTCTCCGCGGCGCATGCGCCGCCCAAGGTATCGTGGCGGCCGCAGGTGTCGGCGGTGATGATAAGCATGACGTTGCCGAGATTGGAGTACAGCTTGCTGCCCGTGGTCAGGTACAAATGATTCTGGCGGGAAATGGTATCGGTTGCGCTGTAACGTTCTTGCGTATCGTGCGCGTTGTAGAACAGGGTGTCGACCGCTTGATTGCCCTCCAGATCGACGATACGGAATGTTTGCCCTTGTTTGATGAGGTGCACCCAAGGTTCCCCGGCGGGGCAAATTGCGTTGACGGCAGCTTGAGCCGGATCGAAGTGATTGACAAGTAAGTTTGCGGTATTCATAGCGTACCCTCCCCATAAAAATTTTGAGCATTCTGTAATGCGCGGATATTTTCGTCGATATGCAAACATTCCTTGATGGCATCCGGCGGCGTATTGAAAACCTCCAGCGAGATCGCGCCGGGCTGATAAGTTTTTTTAGTGTCGAGCGGATGCGGTGCAGCCGACAGCACCACCAGCGTGTTCATGACGAAACTCAAGTCGATATAGTCGCCCGCTTTGCTATGGCCGGGGTGATAGGTCAATTCACCAAAGGCATCGGAAGTGACTTTGCTGAAGAAATTGATATTGGCGACTACATCGCGCATGTCCAGTCCCCACTTGCCCAGCTCGATCAACATGCCGCTCAGGCCGCTGCGGTGCATTTGATTGCGATGTTCCTGGTAGCGCGCTTCGCCGTATTTCCGCCGGATTAATGCATCGTCGCTCAAGCCACAGACGGTGTCGTGCCAGCCGGTGGTATCGGCGGTGATGCAGCAAAAAATCCGGCCCATATCGGAGTGGCAGGCATGACCTTTGGTCAGACGGAAGGTGTGCTGCGACTTCAAGGTGTCGGCCATGTTATAGCGCTCCAGTTTTTCTTCCTGATTGAACAGCAGAACCGCTGCATTCGCGCCGCCGTCGACATCGGTCAGACGCAATGTCGTGCCGCGGCGGATGATGCCGGACCAATGGCAGCCGCCTGGAATGGTTTGTTTCCAGATGATGGTGTGCTGATTCATAACCGGCTCCTTAAAAGTTTTTTAAATAATAGATAGATGGTTGTAATAGCCAGAATGCTGCCGAGCACCAGCGGTGTCGCCCAAAGCTGCCACCACGGCGCATCGGCGGAAATGGCATAGGGGCGCGGCCAGGCGATGTTGATCAATTCAAACAAAGCCCAGATAAACGCCAAGGTATTGATGAGTAATCCCCATTTGCCCAGTTTCAGTTGACCCAATGCCGGATTCCAGCGGCCGGATAAACGCGCGAACAGCGCAATCCCGGTGGTAAAGGCGAACATCGCGTAAAGACCGCCGGTACCGAAGGCGATGATGGTCGCCACCGCATCGTCGTTGAGCCCGAAAATCAAACCGCAACCGGCTAACAGAACGGTAAATAGCACGGCATTCCGGGGTGTTTGACTGGCGGTGACCCGGCTTAAAGCTGCCGGCATGTTGCCCTCCCGCGCCATCGAGAACATGATGCGCGAGGTATATTTGACGACCGATGCGCCGCACGCGAGAAACGCGACCATCACGATCGCCAGAAATGGCTTCTCGATCCAGCCGCCAAAGTGGTTGGCGACCAACGGTGTAATCGGATCGGCGGTGGCGCTGCTGTGAATGAGTGTTTCGTGATCGAAAGCCAGTATCAGGGAAGCTGAATTGAATACCACCACGGTACCGACGGTGCACAATGAGAAAAAGATCGCGCGAGGGACCGCCCGTTTCGGTTCGTGCGTTTCTTCCGCAGTCGTCGAGCACGCATCGAAGCCGATGAACGCCCATCCGGCAATGGCGAGCGCGGCCAGAAATGCGGCAGTTTGGCTCGGCGCGGTGCCGGTACCTAAGTGCTGGAACAGTTCGGTGAGCGAGTGCTGGCGGAAAAACAGAAACAGCAGGATGGCGATTCCGAACGAACCAACGATTTCGGCATAAACACCGAGTTTGATGGTGAGCTTGAAAACGTTGACATGCACCAGATTCAGCGCCGTGCATAGCGCCAGGAAAACGACTGCCCACAGGACTTTTTCCATGCCGCTGTCACCGGAGGATCCAAAAAATCCGGCAAACCAGATACCGCCGGCGTACGCCGTGGTGGTCAGCATGGCAATGGTCGAGCTGATGTAGATGACACCGGCATAGTGTCCGGCCGTGCTGCCGTAAAACTGCCGCGCCCATTTGTAAGCGCCGCCGGCAATCGGGAATTGCGACGACAGTTCGGCGTAAACCGTTGCCACCAGCAGTTGCATCAACAGGCAAATGACCAGGGCTGCGAACCAGCCGCCGCCGGTTACGGCCGTTTGCACACCGATAATCGCATAAAGCCCGACAATCGGCGATACCACTGCAAAACCCAGCGTAAAGCTGTGCCAGATGGTCATGCTGGCGCGCAGCGATTGTGTTTCCTGGGCGGTTGGCGGATTAACTGATTTTGATACTTCCGACATAACGAACCTCCATTTTCAGAATATTACCGAAAGACCCATGTATCAACGATACACGATTTGATCTCCCGGGCTTTTATCCCTCCGTGGAGCCTCGTTTTAAGAGACCGGAAACTCTCGGACCTGGCGTCTTAATTACTTTGACCGGAACCCTAGTTTCCATGCAAATCATCGCTTTATTACATGCCATTCGAATGCTGGCAAATATGAAAGCGGATTCAGGCCGGATTTTAGGGATGCTTTTGGAAAAAAGCAATGGGAAATGGAAGGTTGTTGCAAAAAAATCAGGAGAATCGTTCAAATTCCGCCTGTATTCAGCCACCAATACTGTTTGTGTTTGCAAAGCGCGTCAATCAAAACACCGGTCGATGGTTTCGGCTTTATGCAAACGTTGCGGCAGTGAAGCATCCGGGGTTGGCGCATAGGAATCCGGCGGGTAGTCATGCAACAGATTGGCGTTGCTGCGAATTTCGATGCTGGATCGGATTGCTTGACCGGTACTCGTATCTTTGATGATCAAAATCCAATTGCCATTGCCGTGCGTGATCGGTTGACCGGTATCCCGCGAAGAGCCGGTGCTGTGAATCTCGGTAATGTAATAAGTTTTTGCGGCTTCGTCGTGAAAGTGCGGATATCCATTGACTTGCATGGATTCGTGATAAATGAAATAAGTGTTGAGATCGCGCACGGTTTGGCGATGCCATTCCGGCAGGGGAAAGCTATCTTTACTTTTCAGGCATTCGGCAATCGTCAAATAATGTTCGCCGCTGATGTGGCTGTAAATAACGTTCTGAGCCAGCAGCGCTTCACGGGTGGGTGTTGCGACGCAGGCGGTTAATAGGCCGATGATTATCAGAAACAGCGTGGTTGTGATTTTTTGTAAAGAAGTGTTCATGAGCAGTATGGATTTTTAATTAATCGATATTTTGAAATCTTTGCAAAATGATGTGAATTTTTTATTTCGATGTAATTCCGGGTTTATTTTCAACTGATCGAGTGATTTTTAGTTATTTTTTCGCAAATGAGTCATGAATAATGCCGCTAAACCGGCCATTTCCGCTCAAAAGGGCGCAACATTCTTAAGTTTGCGTCATCATCCGGCGATCTGCAAAGCACGGTAGGATGTGCCGACTGCAAGGAGGCGCATCAATCAATTTTATTCATCGTGCGTCCACATGCGCAGAACTTTAACAATCTTTCCGGTTTCAAGCATTTGATAAACCAAACGGTGTTGAATGTTGATGCGGCGCGAGCCGGCTCCGGATAAATCCCCCGCCAATTTTTCGTACGGCAGCGGATTTTGATAGGGGTTTTGCTCAAAATGGCGTACGTTACGTCGATGCAAACTTATGCGTTTTGTCTCGATCATCCGGTACGACATTCAATGCATCGTTGAAAGCAACAAGTCGTTTCTCAACGGCTTATCAAACGGAATACCAGCGGAAATGCACTCGAGCCGCGAATCGCTGCTATCGACAAATCGATATCCAGCAACGGCCAGTACAAGTGATCCGGAGAAGTCATTTCAACAATGGTGATTGCTTCGATAGTCGCTTGTTTAAACCACGGAAAATCCGAAAAAGGCACAAACAGCTCTTCATCGCCCAATAGCATCCAAAAACCTTTACTGGAAATACCTGAAACCTCAATTTCCGGAGTGGGCATGCCATACATGGCGTATCTCCTCGTAGTGCTTTGCAATTAAAGATAAAGCCTCGGACAATTTTATGGAATTTTGTCCTGGATGATGCAGGCTTATCCGGGCGGCTTCCCCCCGGCAAGTTTATTCTTGCTCGGTTAAAGCGGAGTCTGATACTGGAGGTTTGTCGTAGGCATCGACGTAGCTATCGATCAGATTTCGAATCATGCGCTGATATTGCGTATGGTGTTTCGCTGCTTCCGCCTTGAAGAATTCAACACTTTTCTTGCTGAGTGCAATCGTCACCTTCACCCCCTCTTCCCGGAAAGCAAGCTGCTCAGGCGAGGGCAGAAAATCTTCAATGATTCTGGCTTCAATCGGTTCATTCTGGTACTTGATTTTCTTGCTCATAAATTATCTTTCCTTTTCGCCAATAACCGGCGCCAAATATACGAATTACACCACCGCGATAGGTAAAACGGACGGTAAGAATGCCACCCTCAACCGTACCGAAACAAAAATAACGCTTTTCCGTTTCGCTATGTGCAATATCCTCGGCGATAACACGGTTAGGATCAGCGAAAGCATATTGCGCCAAGGAAAAAGCTACGCCGTGTTTCTTCTGATTCTCGGCATCCTTATCCGCGTTCCACTCAAACCGGGCTTTCTTCATGGAATCAGCTTAGCATACCGGCAAATCAGGTTCCATATAAAAATATGGCTATCAATGGAATTCCGGTGCGATTATTCGGCAAGTGATTGGGGGCGAAACGCTTCCAGCTTCCGCCTTACGCGGGTTAATCCTGGATGACGCAGGCTTATCCAGGCTACTTGCTCAAGGCTTCAACCGCTTCAAATCGCGGTAAAAATTTTCATGCGGCCCCAAAGTCAGTAACTTGATAGTATCTTGATTGAGAATACGATACGCCAACAGAATCAACTGATCGGATAGGATGAACTTGTAAACCCTGATAGCCAGCGAGATCGCCGATTTTCTCTTCCCCGATTGCGGGATTGGCAGCGATGGATTGCACAGCTTCATCGAGCACAACTTTTTGCTGTTTATGCAGTTTTTTGGCAATACGCTCAAACGAGGGTGTAACCAGGATCCGCATCAATCGAACTGATATTCACCGGATGGTTCTTCCAAATCGGCAATCATGATTTGCCGGATCATGGTGAACGTCAAATCGGGATTCTCCTCGGCAATTTTGCCGATTCTTGACCAATATTCGATTTGCTTCGGAATTGAGCGATGCTCGATCTGCGCATATTGCTTGGCTTGATTGATCAGGCTTTCGGGTAATTTGACATTGACGGACATCGTGATCTCTACCTTTGATGAGAATGCTTGATATTAATCCATTGAGGTTATAAATGAAACTTTCAAACCCCAGGCTACTTGCTACAAAATCTCGAATTCACTCCTGGTAATTCCTGATTGGCGAATGATGGATTGAAGTGTTCCGATGCGTATTTCGGAATGATTAGGCACAGGTACGGTAATCGTTGTGTTATCCATTTTCTTCTGCATCACAATATGACTGCCGCGCCGCCGGACTTCAATAAAACCATGTTGAGCCAAAATAGCGCAAAATTGCTGTCCGGATAAAACCCGCAACTTACCCAACGGCAATCTCTAAGCGGGTTATATAAATCTCATCATGCAACCGCTGCTGAATCTCTTCCGCCGATGCGGTTTCGAAAAACAATTCCAGGGCTTCCCGCAAGTTTTCACGCGCTTCTTGAACGGTATCGCCTTGACTGGCGATGTCGAACTCCGGGCAGAAAGACACATAGCCGCTGCCTTCACGTTCAATGATGGCGATCATTTGTTTGTTCATGGGATTCGCTCCTAGATTTGGTTTGTAAAGGAAGATAAACGGATTTTATGGTGCATCGCATTGCAAGTAAACACAGAATCAGATTCTGCATGATCCGAGTTTCAATGTGTAATTAAAAGAAATTTAATCCCGGATGGCGCAGGTTTATCCAGGCTACTTGCTGTTAAATCAGAGCTACCGTTTGATACAAACTTTAATCATTCAGCACTTGCAATTCAAGACAGTATCTAGCCCCTTGCGTGATCTTCGGCTTTACCCTTCCTCAGTATGAATACGCAAGCTCACTGACGAGAGCATCACCCTCTGCGAACATCTTATCAAGGCTTGTTTCGAGTCGGCCCATAACAAACTCATGCTTTTCGTGTGTATTGACTTTAAAAATATCAATCTTGTCAATAGCATAAGCGATAAAAGTAGTGGCCAAACCAGTAAGCACCCCAGTCAGCACCGCAGTAAGAATATCGGCAAAAGGCTCTAGCCATGGTGCCGCTTTGATCATGTTGTCGATATGCTGCTCAACAGCAATGCCACCGATCACAGCCAAACCGGCTGCAATCAGCTTGGAGGCTTCGTGAGCCGCTTGTGCAATTGTCATGCCCTCAGGTGGGAAGCACAACATCTTGATTGCTTTTAGTAATGAGTAGAACCCTTCTCTAATGACACGAACAATTCTCTTCCCTGTACGGACAAACATATTGATGATCACAGTGACTAGATTCGACAGAAACCCTGAAATGAACCCATCTCTGAAGGCTACGCATGCAACCTTCCATTTGGCGGCAATGCGTCTCGCAATGTGAGATAACCTCTCCTTCATTACAAGAAAAAAACGTTTATCATCAAACCCAGCAGAATAGCCTTTAGCGTAGATATCTTGAATCTCGTCAAATATCGCTTTGAAGAACTCGCAAAGAACAAGCCCCAGAGCTTGCTGTGTCCCCATCTTTGCACCTTCATGCGCACCAGTAGCGGCCATCAGCCCGCTATAATATTTCACTTTGTCCGACTCAGTGGGAGCGTGCTTCTTGGCCGTAGCCTTCCCTTTCTCATAGCTGTCGTTCACTCGCTGACGATCTACTTCATAAAACTCCTCATTGGTCTGTTCGCGTTTGGCCTGCTTACTGTCAACCCATTCCTTCTTGTCATGATCATTCATCGACCGATTGATTTCCCTGCGGGTCGACGCAAGATTATTGGTATCCGTTGTGAAGTCGGCCTTGCGCTCTGACTCCAGCATGAAGCCACCGTCCTTATGGAATTCGGAAATCGAAACAACGTGATCTGGACTTGTATCGGAGCCTCTTTCAGTTCTTCCGGTATACACGTCAACAAGGTTTTGTTTACGGTCAAGTTGAGAACGAGTGAATTCACTGCCGACGGAACTCTTACCACTGCCCTCAAATGACTTTCCCTCGCTGTTCTTCGCTCTGGTGTAGTCTTCCCGTTTATACTCGTCCTGCTCCCTTGCATACACCTTTTCTTTGGCATTGTGAATAGTGGTGACGTTTCCACCGTTTTTGTCCCCGCTGGACACGATACCTCCTAGGCCGAAAGGACCAACGACCGCAGACAAAACCTCATTACGGCACGAAGTCAGAAGAAGTCGAAACCGTTCATCATTGAACTCATTCTCCAATACTGTGAGATGTTGCTGGATCTCTTCATCGCTCACCTCAACATTGAACTCGAATTCATACTTGGCATCCAGTTCCATTCGGGTTCTCTGAACTGAGTCCCAATCAACCTCGGAGTGAAGGAATTCATCAATAAGCGCGTTGTCTACCACAACTGCCAAACCATGCCGTAAGTTTCGTTGTTCTTGTACTAATTTTCGTTTGAGAAATCTCTTTGTACTGTCCACAATTGCACCTCCACTTTCTATGCGACGGCTTTACGAAACGCGCTCAACAATGCTCTCTCTTTTTCTGACACTTTTCCATCGCTAGCCGAAATGACCTCAATGACCGACTCGAATAGGCTCAGATCGATATTTTCCAGTTTTGATACATACTCCATCGCAGTATTGAAGTTAGGTGGGTTATTTTTGAGCCTTGTGATCGTTTCCTTTACATGTGAAGGCAGGTTCGAGTGACCAATCCCCGCAGTAAATTCCTCAAGATCAGCTATTTCTTCATCCGAGATGTCACTATCAGCATTTGCGGTTGCCATACCAACTGCGAAGAGTGCAATGAGCAGTTCGAAGTATGATTTGTCATCGCGGAGCCTTTCTTCCGCTCCTTCGAGAGCATCTATAAACTTCGAACACTTTTCCGCATACTTGGCCGTGGCTTTTTTTTCTCCGGAACAGTAAGCATCTTTCTTCTCTTCCTCATCAATAACGGAGGCGGCAGCACCAGCCAATGCACCAAAACCACCTCCAATGGCGGCACCCAAGCCAGTGACCGCTCCTATCGGTCCAGCCACTGGCAACGCCACCACTACGCCAACTCCGGCCGCGATTCCGCCAAGGATTTTCCAGAACCCCATCTCTCTTCTCCTTCTTATTTGTTGTTTTCTACGATTGCAAGGAAGGGATGCATAATTAAGAATTCTTATTCTTACCCATGATAATACCAACTTGCTATTGGTTGTGCCTGCGCTTTACTATCGATCATGATTGTCATTTTCGTTCGCGTAGAAGTTTATCTTGCCAACAGCTTCAATGCCTCCCGATACTTCTCCATCGTCTGCTGTAGTACATCCTCCGGCAATGCCGGTGCCGGGGCTTTTTTATTCCAGTCTTGCGTTTCCAGCCAGTCGCGCACGAATTGTTTGTCGAAGCTGGGCGGGTTTTGTCCGGGCTGGTATTGATCGGCAGGCCAGAAGCGGGAGGAGTCGGGGGTGAGGACTTCGTCGATCAGGTAGAGTTCGCCTTGCTCATCCAGGCCGAATTCGAATTTGGTGTCGGCGATGATGATGCCGCGCTGCAATGCGTATTCAGCGGCTTCGGAATAGAGCTGGATGGCTTTGGCGCTGACTTGGGCAGTCAATTCCCGGCCTAACAGTTTTTCCACCTCACTGACAGCGATGTTTTCATCGTGCGCACCGGCGGCGGCTTTGGTCGATGGCGTGAAGATCGCGCCGCCCGGTAGTTTGTCGGCGAGCTTCAATCCGGCTGGCAGCGGAATACCGCAGATTGCGCCGGTTTGCTGGTAATCTTTCCAACCGGAACCGACGACGTAGCCGCGCACGATGGCTTCGATCGGCAACGGCTTCAGGCGGCGGATCACGAACGCGCGCCCTGCTACTTGATCGCACTCATTCTCGGCCACAACCGATTCCGGCGCGATGCCGGTGAGATGGTTCGGCAGAATATGCGCGAGTTTGTCGAACCAGAATTGCGACAACGCGGTGAGGATTTTGCCTTTGCCGGGCACGGCGGTCGGCAGGATCACGTCGAACGCCGACAGGCGGTCGGTTTGCACGATCAGCAGTTTGTCGTCACCGACGGCGTAGATGTCGCGGACTTTGCCGCGGTGTAAAAACGGCAGGCTTTTAATCGAGGTTTCAAACAGTGCGGATTCAGTCATGGTATTCGCTTTACTTGGGTTCCAGTTGTTTTTTGATGCGTAGCGCATCATTCAATGCGGTTTCGGTGTCGCTGCCCAACACGGTGAAATGCCCCATTTTGCGGCCCGGTCGCGCTTCGGTCTTGCCGTACAAATGTAATTTGGCCGTAGGATGTTGCAATACCAAATTCCAGTCGGGATCGCCGTTGCGCCAAACATCGCCGAGCAAATTGACCATCACCGCAGGGCTGAGCTGCGTCGTGGCGCCGAGCGGCAAGCCGCATAGCGTGCGCACTTGCTGTTCGAATTGCGACGTGATACAGGCATCCATCGAATAATGTCCGCTGTTGTGCGGGCGCGGCGCAATTTCGTTGATCAGCAGCGCGTCGTCGTGTAACACGAAAAACTCCACGCATAGCACGCCTTGGTAATTAAGTTTCTCGGCGACCTGACAGGCGATGTTCTGCGCGCGCTCGGCTAACAGCGGCGAAATCCGGGCGGGTACGATGCTGACATCGAGGATGCCGTTGACATGCTGGTTTTCGGATACCGGGAATGTCACCACTTCACCATTGCCGCCGCGCGCAACCACCACCGAGATTTCGCTTTTCAATGGCATGAATTTTTCCAGCACGCACACAGCATGATTCAATTCTTCATACGCGGCTTGTAAATCCTTAACATTGGCCACTTTGATCTGACCTTTGCCGTCGTAGCCGAATTGGCTGACTTTCAGAATACCCGGCAGAAACTGTGTGACATCCTGCGTGGCGATGTCTTGCGGTTGCGAGATTACGGCGAACGATGCGACGGAAAAACCGCAATCGACCAGAAACTGCTTTTCGCGCACGCGATTTTGCGCGATCGATACGCTATTGGCATCGGGACTGACCACGCAATGCTGTGTCAGTGCGCGCAGCGATCCGGCGGGAATGTTTTCGAATTCGGTGGTAATCGCTTGGCATTGCTCGCTCAATTGCCGCAGTGCAGCCGGATCGTCATAATCCGCGCAGATAAACGCATCGGCGACGTGCCCGGCCGGGCTATTGCGATCGGGATCGAGTACCGTGACTGAGTAGCCCATTTGCTGCGCGGCTTGCACGAACATGCGCCCGAGCTGTCCGCCGCCGAGCACACCGAGCATGGCGCCTGGCATCACCGGCATTATTGCGGCAACCCGGCGTTGAGAACCGACTCGGTTTGCTTGCGCCGGTACTCGTTCAGTTGCGCGCTGAGTTCGCTGTCATTTACCGCCAGCAGCGCCACGGCAAACAAACCGGCATTCGCCGCACCGGCCTCGCCGATGGCGAATGTCGCAACCGGGATGCCTTTGGGCATTTGCACGATCGACAGCAACGAATCCACTCCCTTCAGATACTTCGAATTAACCGGCACGCCCAGCACCGGCACCGGTGTTTTCGCCGCGATCATGCCCGGCAAATGCGCCGCGCCGCCGGCGCCGGCGATAATGCATTGAATGCCGCGCGCTTTGGCTTCCCCGGCAAATTGAAACAGCAAATCGGGCGTGCGGTGCGCGGAAACCACTTTGGCTTCATGCGGCACATCGAATTCCTTGAGCACGGCAACCGCATGCTGCATGACTTCCCAATCGCTGGTGCTGCCCATCACAACGCTGACTAATGGCTTAATCATCTCACTCCAAATAGTAAAATTAAACAGTCACGATCGATAGAATGTTGTACTATCACGCCATCAAAAAACACGGCTGGCTATTTTATTGGCCTATGCAATAATTGTGTGATGAATTTCGATGGCTTCGCCAACCGGCGTAACTGGTATTATACTAACCTCATCGAACATTGCTTTTCTTCATTGATTTTTTTATCAATGTTGCCGGAGCCGGGACACGCAATTTCACAAATAGTAGCGGAATGAATTTTCAACGCGGAAAACAAAACGACGAGCCTGAAATCAATCTGGTGCCGATGATCGATGTGTTGTTGGTCATCCTGATTTTTTTGGTGGTGACCACGACTTATTCCAAATTCGCCGAACTTGAGCTGACGTTGCCGCAAACCAGCGCGGAACAAGTGGATCAAAATATCGAAAAACCCAATCGCATCGATATTACCGTATCGGCGCTTGGTGATTACACCATCAACTTGGTGCCGGTGAAATCCTCCAGCATCGAGAGCTTGCGCGATGCATTACACGCGGCCGCGAATAACCGCGAGGATCCGTTCATTACCATCAACGCCGATGCCAAAGCGACGCACCAATCGGTGATTACGGTAATGGAAGCCGCGCGGCTGGCAGGCTACAATAAAATCACCTTTACCACCGAAACAGACAATACCCAATAAGAAAGGGGTACGCAAATGTTTGAATTGCTGAAAAGTTTTTTTAATAAACCCATGAAGGAGACCACTATGTCTACAGTCAATGTCGATAATTTTTCCAAGGCGGCGCAAGCCGGTTCGCAATATGTGCTGGCGCCGCTGCCGTACGCCAACAACGCGTTGGAACCGGTGATCACCGCCAATACCTTAAGCTTTCACTATGGCAAGCACCACAAAACCTACGTTGATAACTTGAACAACCTGGTGGCCAACACCGCTTTGGCGGGTCAGTCGCTCGAAGACATCGTGCGCGCTTCCGCCGGACAAGCGGACAAAGCGGCGATCTTCAACAATGCCGCGCAAGTTTGGAATCACATGTTCTACTGGCACAGCCTCAGCCCCAACGGCGGCGGCGAACCGCCCGCGGCGTTGAAACAGAAAATCGAGGAAGCGTTCGGCAGCGTCGAAGCATGCAAAAAGGAATTCGCGCAAGCAGCCTTGACGCAATTCGGCAGCGGCTGGGCCTGGCTGGTCGTCGACGGCGGCAAAATCGCCATCGCCAAAACCGGTAACGCGGAAACCCCGATCACCAAGAACGTGCGGCCACTGCTGACCATCGACGTATGGGAGCATGCCTATTATCTCGATTATCAGAATCGCCGCGCGGATTACGTCAACACCATTCTGGATAAATTGATCAACTGGGAATTTGCCGCAGCCAACCTCGGATAATTTCCACTGCTTTTATGACTGAAATCACCATCGCCCTGTCAAAAGGGCGGATTTTTGAAGACACCGCGCCGCTGCTCAGGGCTGCCGGTATCGAAGTATTGGATGACCCTGAAGCGTCGCGCAAACTGATTCTTGCCACTAACCGCGCCCACGTGCGGCTGATCATCGTGCGCGCATCCGATGTGCCGACTTACGTGCAATACGGCGCCGCCGATCTGGGCATCGCTGGCAAGGATGTGTTGCTCGAACACGGCGGCGACGGTTTGTATCAACCGCTCGATTTGAACATCGCGCGCTGCCGCATGATGGTCGCCGCGCCGGAAGGGTTCGATTACGACTTCGCCGTGCGCCAAGGCGCGCGGCTGCGTATCGCCACCAAGTACGTGCAAACCGCGCGTGAACACTTCGCCGCCAAAGGTGTGCACGTCGATCTGATCAAATTGTACGGCTCAATGGAACTGGCGCCGCTGGTCGGACTGGCTGACGCCATCGTCGATCTGGTATCCAGCGGCAATACGCTCAAAGCGAATAATCTCAAGGCCGTGGAAGAAATCATGCCGATTTCGTCGCGCTTGATCATCAACCAGGCGGCGTTAAAGCTGAAAAGAGGCGCGATTCAGCCGGTTCTGGACGCATTTTCCGCAGCCATCGAAAAATAACTGTAAAGCTTTCCACTCAATCGTCATTGAAGCCATGGTTCAAATCAAACGATTCAACACTACTGATTCCGATTTCAACGAGAAGCTCGACAAGCTGCTGGCATTTGAAAACGCCCAGGACGATGCTGTCGATGCGACGGTTACCGGTATTCTGGCGGATATCCGCAGCCGCAGAGACGCGGCGTTGATCGAATACACCAACCGCTTCGACCGCCTGGCGGTCACAGCCGCTGAACAACTGGAACTGACGCCGGAGCAATTGCAACAGTCGCTCGACCGGTTACCGGCAACGGAACGCAACGCTTTGCAACAAGCCGCCGAACGCGTGCGCAGCTATCACGAGAAACAACCGTTGAGTTCCTGGCAATATACCGATGCCGATGGCACGCTGCTGGGTCAAAAAGTCACGCCGCTGGACCGTGTCGGTTTATACGTGCCTGGCGGTAAAGCCTCGTATCCTTCGTCAGTGCTGATGAATGCCATCCCGGCGAAAGTGGCCGGCGTACCGGAATTAATCATGGTGGTACCGACACCGGACGGTGAAAGAAACGAATTGGTGCTGGCCGCCGCAGCCATCAGCAAGGTCGACCGGGTATTTACTATCGGCGGTGCGCAAGCGGTCGGCGCTCTGGCGTTCGGCACTGAAACCGTGCCGCCGGTCGATAAAATCGTCGGTCCCGGCAATGCCTACGTCGCTGCCGCCAAGCGCCGGGTATTCGGCATCGTCGGTATCGACATGGTCGCCGGTCCTTCCGAAATTCTGGTGATTTGCGACGGCGACACCGATCCGGATTGGATTGCGATGGATTTGTTCTCGCAAGCTGAGCACGACGAACTGGCTCAGGCTATTTTGCTATCTCCCGATGCGGCGTTTCTGGATCAAGTGCAGCAAAGCATCGTGCGGCAATTATCCGCCATGCCGCGCCAGGCGGTGATTCGCGCGTCGCTGGAAAATCGCGGCGCGCTGATTCAAGTGAGAGACTTGACCGACGCTTGCGACATCGCCAACCGTATCGCGCCAGAACATTTGGAATTGTCGGTTGAGCATCCGGAGCGCTGGGTGGATAAAATCCGTCACGCCGGCGCTATTTTTCTCGGACGTCATGCGTGCGAAGCGCTCGGCGATTATTGCGCAGGACCCAATCACGTACTGCCGACTTCCCGCACCGCGCGGTTTTCTTCGCCATTGGGGGTATACGATTTCCAGAAACGCAGCAGCCTGATTCAAGTTTCGCCGCAAGGCGCGGCCAAGCTCGGCGAGATCGCATCGGTTCTGGCGAACGGCGAAGGTTTGCAGGCGCACGCAAAATCGGCGGAATACCGCTATATAAAGCACCGGTAGCTGATCGCGTGAACTGACCCTTTCATAGCGGATTTGCTCATCATGCCGGTCATCACTTCACGCAATCATCCGCTCGTCAAACAACTGATCAAGCTGGAAGGATCCTCGCAATATCGCGGGAAAACCGGCTTGACGCTGCTCGACGGGATTCATTTGATCCAGATTTATTGCTCGGTATTGGGCAACCCGGAAAACCTGATCGTCAGCCAATCGTATATGGAAAACACCGGGAACGAGCATTTTCTGACCATCCTCTGCGGCCATACCCCGCCGAAAATGTCCGTTGTCAGCGATGCCTTGTTTCGCGCCATTTCACCGGTTAAAACACCCACCGGGATTCTGGCGCTGATTACGATTCCTCCATTGCAAAAAGAAACCGGACGCGGCCGGGAGGTTTTCAGCGTGATGCTGGAAGCAATTCAGGATCCCGGCAACCTCGGCTCAATCCTGCGTTCCGCCGCGGCCGCTAATGTTCGCGATATTTATCTGTCACAGCACTGCGCGGATGCTTGGTCGCCTAAAACTTTGCGGGCGGCAATGGGTGCCCATTTTTTTTTGCGCATCCACGTGAATTGCGATTTATTGCAAATTTCCCGCGACTTTCCGGGAACGGTAATTGCCACTTCGATTCAAGCCGCCAAGAATCTTTTCGACATTTCTCTGGCTGGTCCAGTGGCCTTTCTGTTCGGCAATGAAGGTGCCGGGTTATCCAAAGAACTGATTCAAACCGCGCGGGAAAATATCGTCATCCCAATGCCGGGAAAAACCGAATCGCTCAATGCCGCCGCCGCCGCGGCGATTTGTTTTTTTGAGAAAGTCCGGCAGGACCGGGATTCCGCGCTTACCAACATTGGAACAAAATAGAGCGGCGGTGTATGATACGTCCCTTTTGGACGGAACACTTCTTAAAATCATGAAATTATCTTTTTTATCCCTCATGGCGTTGATTGTTTGCCTGTTTATTCAATCCACCCATAGCATGGCGCAACCCAATGTTGCACAAGGTGCCGCAGCACCAGGAAAAATGGCCGACAACGAAGGCATTGTCGTCGACTTTATGGATGCCGGCGGCTATACCTATATGGAATTGCAGAACAGCGGACACAAATTCTGGATTGCCGCGCCGACGACTCAAGTCAACAAGGGCGATCACATCCGTTTCGGTCAGAGCATGGTGATGACCAATTTCACCAGCAAAACGCTGAACCGCACCTTCGGCACCATCATTTTCGTGTCTTCCACCGAAGTCAAAAAATAGCCGCTCAGGTAATACCGGTAAAACCGATCAGCAACTTGTTCTTGAGGTTCTTGAGTTCATCGCGGTAAACAGCGGCTTGCTCAAATTCCAGGTTCTTCGCGGCATTGAGCATTTTCTTCTCGACCCGCTGAATTTCCTTGGCAAGTTGCGCTTCGTTCATGGCATCGTAGCGCGCTTGCATTTGCGCGGCTTTGTGCTGCTGTTGCGCGGATTCATGATTATAAACGCCGTCGATCAAGTCCTTGATGCGCTTATGTACCGACCGCGGTGTAATTTGATGTTGTTCGTTGAATTGAATCTGCTTTTGACGCCGCCGGCTGGTTTCGTCAATCGCAACGCGCATCGATTTGGTGATAGTATCGGCGTATAAGATCGCGGTGCCGTTGATATGCCGGGCGGCGCGGCCAATGGTTTGAATCAGCGACCGTTGTGAACGCAAGAAGCCTTCCTTATCGGCATCCAGTATCGCGACCAGAGACACTTCCGGAATATCCAGCCCTTCGCGCAGCAAGTTAATCCCGACCAACACATCGAATTGCCCGAGCCGCAAATCGCGGATGATCTCGACGCGTTCGACGGTATCGATATCCGAATGCAAATAGCGCACTTTGATTTGATGATCGGAAAAATAATCGGTCAAATCCTCTGCCATGCGCTTGGTCAGCGTGGTGACGAGTACACGCTCGTTCTTGGCCGTACGTAAAGTTACCTCCGACATTAAATCATCCACCTGCGTGGCAACCGGGCGCACTTCGATAACCGGATCGACCAGACCGGTCGGGCGCACGACTTGCTCGACGACTTGGCCGCTATGCTGACTCTCATAATCGGCGGGTGTGGCCGACACGAAAACCGTCTGCGGCATGCGTTTCTCAAATTCCTCAAAACGCAGCGGCCGGTTGTCCAGCGCCGACGGCAAGCGGAAGCCGAAGTTCACCAGATTCTCCTTGCGCGAGCGATCGCCCTTATACATGCCGCCGATTTGCGGCACGGTCACATGGCTTTCGTCGATGATCATCAAAGCATTATTCGGTAGATAATCAAGTAACGTCGGCGGCGGTTCGCCCGGCTGCTTACCGGATAAGTGGCGGGAATAATTTTCAATGCCTTTGCAAAAACCCAGTTCATTGAGCATTTCCAAATCGAAGCGGGTGCGCTGCTCGAGCCGCTGCGCTTCGACCAGGCGGTTTTCCTGATAGAAATACTCCAGCCGCTCGCGTAATTCGGTTTTGATGGTTTCCATCGCGCGCAACGTGGTGCTGCGCGGCGTAACGTAGTGACTGGAAGGATACACCGTGAAACGCGCGATTTTCTGCAGAACGCGTCCGGTCAGCGGATCGAATAGCGCCAAGCTATCCACTTCGTCGTCAAACAACGTGATGCGGACTGCCGCTTCGGAACTCTCGGACGGAAATACATCGACGACATCACCGCGCACGCGAAAAACCCCGCGCTTGAATTCGATCTCGTTGCGTTCGTATTGCATCTCGGTCAACCGTTTGATGATGTCGCGTTGCGACATTTTTTCACCGTTGCGCAAATGCAGGATCATGCCGTGGTAATCGACCGGATCGCCGATACCGTAGATGCACGATACCGTCGCGACGATAATCGAATCGTCGCGCTCCAACAGCGATTTGGTCGCGGATAAGCGCATCTGCTCGATATGATCGTTAATGCTCGAATCTTTCTCGATATACAAATCGCGCGACGGCACGTACGCTTCCGGTTGATAGTAATCGTAATAGGAAACGAAGTACTCAATGGCGTTTTCCGGGAAGAATTCGCGCATCTCCGCGTATAACTGCGCGGCCAGCGTTTTATTCGGCGCGATGATAATCGCCGGACGGCCCAAGCGGGCGATCATGTTGGCAATGGTGTACGTTTTACCGGAGCCGGTTACGCCCAGTAACGTTTGATACGCAAGACCATCGTTTATGCCTTCGACCAACTGCGCGATTGCAACCGGCTGATCACCGGCGGGTGCAAATGCTTGATGTAATTTATAGGGACTATTGGGGAAGGTTGCGATCACGGGTATAATTCCGCCATTGAATTGTTTCTTGTTATTCTAACATGCGGGTCTGTCTATTTTTTTAGTGCGAGGATTTTCTGTGGAGCTCTCTAGCCGCGTTCAAACCATCAAACCATCTCCTACCCTTGCGGTAACCGCCCGGGCTGCCAAACTGAAAGCCGAAGGCAAAGACATTATTGGATTAGGCGCGGGCGAGCCCGATTTCGACACGCCGCAGCACATCAAAGATGCTGCTATCACCGCAATTAACAAGGGATTTACCAAATATACCCCGGTCGGCGGCACGCCCGGATTGAAAAACGCCATCGTGGCTAAATTCAAACGGGAGAATAATTTCAATTTCGAACCCAGGCAAGTTCTGGTTTCTTGCGGCGGCAAACAGAGTTTTTTTAATCTGACGCTGGCGGTCATCAACCCCGGCGATGAAGTGATCATTCCGGCGCCTTACTGGGTTTCTTATCCGGATATCGTACTGATCGCGGAGGGCAAACCGGTCTTTATCAATACTGGCATCGAGCAACATTTCAAAATTTCACCGCAGCAGTTGGAAGCTGCAATTACACCAAAAACCAAAATGTTTGTCATCAATAGCCCGAGCAACCCTTCCGGCGCGGTCTATACTCTTGATGAGTTGAGAGCTTTGGGCAAAGTACTGTTGAAACATCCGCAGATTCTCATCGCCACGGATGACATGTACGAGCATATCCTGTTAACCGGTCAGAAATTTGTCAATATCGTCAATGCTTGTCCGGAGTTATTTCCGCAAACGGTTGTTCTCAACGGTGTATCCAAAGCTTATTCGATGACCGGCTGGCGCATCGGTTATTGTGGGGGACCTGCTCATATCATTACTGCGATGGAAAATATTCAATCGCAGAGCACATCCAATCCCAGCTCGATTTCCCAAGTTGCCGCCGAAACTGCGTTGAATGGCGATCAATCCTGCATGAATCCGATGATTGCGGCATTCAAGGAACGTAATCTTTATGTCACTGAACAGCTCAACAAAATCAGCGGCGTGCACTGCTTGGCTTCGGAAGGTGCTTTTTATGCATTCGCCGATGTTCGTGAATCGATCGGAAATTTGTACAAAAACAAACTGATCAATGCACAAAACGATCTCGCGTTTAGCGAATATCTGCTGGAAAAAGCCGGTGTTGCGGTTGTCCCGGGTTCGGCATTCGGGTGTGAAGGTTACATGCGCTTATCGTTCGCCACATCGATGGACAATTTGCAGCAAGCATTAGGCCGTATTCAAAACTTGCTCAAATAACCGGCTCATTTGAGCAACTCATCTTCTTCTAGTGATAATGCATTGCCGCGGCTTTTTTGGTTTTCCCAGCTCGCGAAGGGATATTGCACAAACCGCAGACATGATTGGAATGAATTTCCAGCGAATGAACCACAAATTTCCCGTGACAATTCACGCATGGTGCGATGCACAGAACACCGCTTTCCACAAAACGCACCAAAGTCCAGGCGCGCGTCAAGCTTAATACTTTCTCCAGCTGATTGACTTTGACATGCTCGAGATAGAGCCGGTAGCTTTTTACCAATGCGTCGATTCCTTCGACATCCGAATTAGTCGTCACATAGTTATGAATATTCATAAATAACGTCGAGTGCATGTTGGGTTGCCAGCTCATGAACCAGTCTTCCGAATAAGGCAGCATGCCTTTGGGAGGCGACACCCCTCTGATTTCCTTGTACAGCTTAACCAACCGCTCGCGGCTGAGATTTGTGTTCATCTCCAGAACCTGGAGCCGGGCGCCTAGTTGAATCAATTCCGTGGCGAGTTGAATTTGTTTGGCTTCGGTAAGAATACTTCGGTTGCGCATTATGGACTCCCCATTCAAGCGATTATGATTACACTACAGCTTCGGCCGGCTTTCCGGCCATCAAAATTGCTGCATGCGATTTAGTAACAGCCTGATCGCGGCTATCGTTGGAGAGCATCTCGGCAATCAAGCGATCGTCGAAACGGAACCGGCAGAGCAACATGTTGGTAGCAGCCATTTTGATTAACTGCGCGGAACTCAGTCTGTCGATAATGTCCGCGAGATCCTGATTGATTCCCAAACGGTAGATTGCAGACACTTTATCTTCCCGCAACATTTGTTTGGCAAGCAATAAGTAGCTTAAATTGATATCCCTGATTTCATCCAATATTTGATTGGTTTCCATTTCAACTCCCCTGTCGATTAAAAAGTATTTATCAAAAAAGACAATTTCGCACAGGTGAAATTGTCGGCGATCGCGGGGGTGTAAGTAAATGGAAGTTGCGCTTAAATGAAGTTAGGTAATTCTCTTATCAAGATGTAAGAATTTTGCCTACATCGACTGTGCGCCATTAATTATGAATTGTTCATGCCGGTTGGCCCGGATACTACGGCTACGCAAGCGTCCCGGTTTTGCGCTGCGCCAGCAGTTGCATCACATCCTGCGCAAAAACCGGTTTGCTAAACAAATAGCCTTGCGCCCGGTGACACCCGGTATGCAGCAAACAATCGAACTGCTCTTTGGTTTCGACGCCCACGGCTTGAACCGCCAGCCCCAGGCCTTTTGCGAGCCCGATCATTGAGGAAACAATCGTCAAGCCGTCAGGATCCGCAATCATATCATGGGTTAAAGTCCGGTCGATCTTCAGAATATCCACAGAAAAGTGCTTTATATAGCGCGGCGATGAATAACCGCGCCCAAAATTATCCATGACAATTTTGACGCCAAGGTTCTTCAATGAGCGCACGGCTTGGAGACTGGTTTCCGCATGCCGCATCAACGTTGATTCGGCGATGTCCAATTCCAGAAACGCTGGGGGCATGCCGGTTTCAGCGAGAACCTGCGAAATCGTATTGATCCATTGCGCTTGATCAAATTCAACAGCGGAAACATTCACCGAAACCGACAACGACGGGTATCCCGCGCTGTGCCAGACTTGAAGCTGATCACAAGCCTGCCGCAACACCCATCGGCCCAGCTCCATGACAAATCCATTTTCTTGAGCCAGCGGAATAAAATCTTCCGGCAGCAACATTCCCAATTCCGGATGATTCCAACGCACCAGCGCTTCAACGCCGGTCAAATCACCCGATTGCAGGTCTACTACCGGTTGATAAAGCAGCACAAGCTCCTGTTTTTGAATCGCTGTTTGCAGCGATTTTCTAAGTGATCGTTGTTTAGCCGCCGCTTCGGCGGTTTCCTTGGAAAAGTAATAACAATCGCCGCTCCAAACTGTGCGATTATGCAACAGAGCAGCCGGTGCATTCGCAATTGGCTCAGAAATCATTTCCGTGTCATCCGGATAAATACTGATTTCCACATCCATCGCGATGCGAAACTGTAAATAACCGGTATTTACCGGTGCAATGACCGTCTTTGCAAGCGTGCGAGCAAATAACCCCGCATTCTCATCATTCGCGCAATCCGTTTTGAAGATTGCAAACTGATCCTCTGCAATTCTTGCTAACAAGCAATGTTCGTTGACATAAGCGGACAGCCGGTTCGACAATTCCCTGGAAAGTTGCCCGGCTAAATCCGGGCCATAGATTTCAATAACAGCTCCCCAACGCTTCAACCGGATCCGGAACATTGTTGCGATGCTTGTCCCTTGAGTGCGCTGTGCCAGCAGCTCATTGCATTGCCGTATAAAATTATGGCTGGAATCCGTGTCTCCAGCCACACAGGACATTGCTTTTTTGATTTTCAATTCTTTACCGGGCATATTCGGACAATCAGCATCTTACGTCCGGATTGTTACGACTTAGCGGAAGTAAAGCTTTAACTCGAAATACCGGTACTTTGTCCCGGTATTTTCATTAACGATACCCGGCGCAACATGGCGTTACTTTTAGGGAAGCGCTGAACAATGAGCGGCTTTCAGATGATCAGCTCAAACTTGGTATCTGGTACCGCCTTTAGCAGCATCAGCCTTCGCTCCTTTGATGGGCTAACAAATATAAGCCTTCGGCTTTGCCGGGGGTGATTTAATTGAATTTATCGTAAGAATAAGTAATCGGTTTATTGATTGTGTAATCAATCCGGCCTACACTGATAACGCAATCAAATTGGTTTAAGTTTCTGATTTCTTGCAGTCTGAAGGACTTGAACATCACGGAAATAATCACATGAGGGCAATCATCATGAACACTCAGCTCGCAAATTTCAAACAGGTCGCAATCTTTGTCGCAGGAATTTACACCGCATCAATTCCGGCAGTGGCGCATGCCGATTGGTCCATTATGGGGCTGGGAACGTTGGGTGGAGATTCAAGCCGTGCTTTAGATATCAACGATTCCGGGCAAGTGGTGGGAAACTCTCAGTTTGTGGCTGGATATGTCACCAGGCATGCTTTTATCACGGGTCCCAACGGCTTGGGTATGATTGACTTGGGTACCTTAGACGAAGATGGTTTTTACCGCGATAGCAACTCCAGTGGCATCAACAATTCTGGGCAAGTGACAGGGACTTCATACACTAAGGATGGAAGTATCCATGCGTTTATCACGGGACCTGATGGCGTAGGCATGACAGATATCGGTACCCTGGGTGGAAGCTATAGTAATGCCAGTGACATCAACGATTCCGGGCAAGTAGTGGGAGGAACTCGGGTCGCAGCAGTTAGTGAATCTATCCATGCATTTATCACGGGTTCTAATGGTATCGGTATGACTGATTTGGGTGCCTTGGACGGAAATAATACCTACGCCGATGGCATCAATAATTCGGGACAGGTAGTTGGGTATTCCTACTTTACTGTGGATGGTCTAAGCGGTACTCGCGCATTTATCACGGGTCCTAATGGAGTAGGCATGACAGATATCGGTACCCTGGGCGGAGATTATAGTGTTGCCAGGGACATCAACAATTACGGACAAGTAGTGGGGTCGGCTTCATTTATTAATGGCCTTGACCATGGTTTTATCACGGATCCAAATGGCGCAGTCATGACTGATTTGGGTACCTTAGGTGGCAATAACAGTCGTGCCTTAGGCATCAACGATTTCGGAGAAGTTGTGGGAGTGGCTGCAACTGCTACGGGGGAAGATCATTCTTTTATCTATAGTCACGGTGGAATAACCGACCTCTCGTTATTGGCTCCTGTCGTTGCAGCCGGGTGGACTAATATTTTTGTTAACAGCATCAACAATAATGGCCAGATGGTTGGGTATGGCCGGCATCTTGGACATGAGGAAGCATTTTTACTGTCGTATACTCCTGATACTATCTTTGACCCTCAACCAATTTATATCCCGCCAGTATCCGAAGTGTCCGAACTAGAAGTCTACGTAATGTTGTTGGCTGGCTTAGGCTTAATGGGTTATGTAGCGCGGCGGAGAGAAGAAACCTTCAATTAATCAAGCTTAAATTGGGTTCAGAGTGGAGGGTGGATAAGTGGAAGCTTTGGAGGGGGCAGGTCTTGCAATTTGCATTGCTGGCTAACTGCGTTAAGGAAGCGCTGATTAATTCAACGAACGTGATGAAGGGCGAGGCGCACGGAACGCAACAACCGAGACCTATCAATCTGATAGGCGAGGGAGTGAGTACCGCGCAACGAAGCAATTCGCTCGTGCAGTCAATTAATCAGCGCTTCCTTAGACTGAACTATTACCTTAGGGAGAAGTGAAACCGATGAAAATCCACGAATACCAAGCCAAGGAAATTTTACGGCAATACGGTGTTGCGACACCGCAAGGCGTCGCGTGTTTCAGTGTCGACGAGACGGTGCATGCCGCCAAGCAGTTGGGCGGCGAGGTTTGGGCGGTGAAGGCGCAGATTTATGCGGGCGGGCGCGGCAAGGGCGGCGGCGTGAAAGTGGCAAGGTCGCTCGATGAAGTGCGGCAATGCGCCGGGGAGATTCTGGGGATGCGGCTGGTGACGCATCAGACCGGACCGGAAGGGCGGATCGTACATCGGCTGTTCATCGAACAAGGGGTGAAGATCGACAAGGAATACTACGCCGGCATGGTGGTCGACCGGCGCCAGCAACGCGTGTGTTTGATGGCGAGCTCCGAGGGCGGTATGGATATCGAGAAAGTTGCCGCCGAGACGCCGGAAAAGATTCATAAAGTTTTTATCGATCCGGTGGCGGGGTTGACGCCGCAGCAAGCGGAAGAGGTAGCGCGGAAAATCGGTATTCCCGCAGTTTGCGTGCCGCAAGCGGTGACATTGCTGCAAGGCTTGTACCGGGCATTCGACGAGACCGATGCGTCGCTGCTGGAAATCAATCCGCTGGGGCTGGTGAATGGCGACCAAGTGATGGCGCTCGATGCCAAAATGAATTTTGACGACAACGCGTTGTACCGGCATTCCGACATCGTCGCGTTGCGCGATCTGGACGAGGAAGATCTAGTTGAGATCGAGGCGGCGAAGCATGAGCTGTCGTACATTCCGCTCGACGGCAATATCGGTTGCCTGGTAAACGGCGCCGGGCTGGCGATGGCGACGATGGATATCATCAAGCTGTACGGCGGCAATCCGGCGAATTTTCTCGATGTCGGCGGCGGCGCCACGGCGGAAAAAGTCACCGAAGCATTCAAGCTGATGCTGCGCAATCCCAAATTGCAGGCGATTCTGGTGAATATTTTCGGCGGTATCATGAAATGCGACGTGATCGCGCAAGGGGTGGTTGCGGCGGCGCGCGAAGTGCAATTGACGGTGCCGCTGGTGGTGCGATTGGAAGGCACCAACGTCGATCTCGGCAAGCAGATTCTGGCCGATTCCGGTTTGCCGATCATTTCGGCTACGGATATGGCCGATGCGGCGCAGAAAGCGGTGAATGCGGCGAAGTCGAAACCGTCTTCGTGCGGTTGTCAGAATTAATCATTACAGGAGTCCAACATGTCTATTCTGATCAATCGCAACAGCCGCGTCATCACCCAAGGCATTACCGGCAAGACCGGGCAATTTCATACCCGCATGTGCCGCGACTACGCCTTTGGCAAGGAATGTTTCGTGGCTGGCGTGAATCCGCGCAAACCCGGCGAGGATTTCGAGGGTATTCCGGTATTTGCCACCGTCCAGGAAGCCAAGCAGCAAACCGGCGCGAATGTGTCGGTGATTTATGTGCCGCCGCCTTTCGCCGCTGCGGCGATCGACGAAGCGGTCGAAGCCGGGTTGGATCTGGTGATTTGCATCACCGAGGGCATTCCGGTGCGTGACATGATCCGCACGCGTTACAACATGCAAGGCAAAAAAACCAAGCTGATCGGCCCGAATTGTCCCGGCATTATCACGCCGGACGAACTCAAGATCGGTATCATGCCCGGCTACATCCACAAAAAAGGCCGTATCGGCGTGGTGTCGCGTTCCGGCACGTTGACCTACGAAGCGGTGGCGCAATTGATGGCGCTTGGATTGGGGCAATCGACTTGTATCGGTATCGGCGGCGATCCGGTGAATGGTTTGAAACACCTCGATGTGATGCAGTTATTCAACGACGACGATGAAACCGACGCGGTGCTGATGGTCGGCGAGATCGGTGGCAGCGACGAAGAGGATTGCGCACGCTGGATCAAGGACAACATGCACAAGCCGGTGGTTGGTTTTATCGCCGGTGTTACGGCGCCGCCGGGCAAGCGCATGGGACACGCCGGGGCGATCATTTCCGGCGGTAAAGGCACCGCGCAGGAGAAACTCGAAGTAATGGAGTCGTGTGGCATCAAGGTCACGCGCAATCCGGCGGAAATGGGCAAGCTGCTGAAATCGGTTTTGTAATTACGTTATTTTTTGTCAAAGGGTTTTTTTCATGCGTTTTCGTTTATCGTTTTTCGTCATTGTTTTCGCGCTCATCGTTTCTGCTTGCAGTGCTCCAATGTCCATTAAACAGCAGCCGCTACCCGGCAAGAAACCGGAGCGTCCGGCTGGGCCATTGCCGCAAAGCGCCAAACCTAAGTACAACCTGACCGGTTATCCGGCCGAAGTGCAGCAAGGCTATATCGACGGTTGCGAAACTGCCAAAAATACCAGTTGGGCATTCAAGGATCTCAATCGCTACGAGAAAGACGGCCAATACCGTATGGGCTGGGACGACGGTTTCATGATGTGCAAAGGCACGAAATAAGCAATTTCATTCCGGTAAGCAATATGAATTGGTACCTGGGTTTGCTGGTGTGGCTGATGGTCTCGGCTTCACCGGTTGCCGCCGCTGAATTACCGTCTATCGTCAAGCAAAAGCTGCAGCAATTGGCGATTCCGGAAACCGCGATCGGTGTTTATGTGCATGAGACCGGCGCGCGTGAACCGCTGCTCACGATGAATGCCGATACCGCCATGAATCCGGCGTCGGTGATGAAATTGCTGACGACGTATGCCGGATTGGAATTATTGGGTCCGGCGTATACCTGGCCGACGATGCTGTACGCGGATGGGGCGATTATCGATGGTGTGTTGCACGGTGATTTGGTGATCAAGGGCTATGGCGATCCGAAGCTGGATCTGGAAAATTTCTGGCTGCTGATTCACCGCTTACGCCAAACCGGATTGCATGAAATCAAAGGAAATCTGGTGCTGGATAACAGTCATTATCAGATTCCGGATGATCATCCGGGCGATTTCGACGGTCAGCCGTACCGCACCTACAACATCATTCCGGAAGCATTGCTGATCAATTACCGCACATCGACGATTCATTTGTTTCCGCAGCACGAGAAAAACGCCGTGCGGGTGGTCATCGATCCGCTGCCGGATTCGATCCAGGTGCAGAATCATTTAAAACTGACACAAGGCGCCTGCGGTGATTGGCAGAATGCACTGACGATCGATGTTCTGTCCGGTAAAAGCCAGGATGACGATTTTACCGTGGTGCTGAAGGGTAATTTCTCGCGGCATTGCGGCAAGCAGTCGTACATGCTGAGTTTGCAGAAGAGCGCGATCTACACGCGCGATTTGTTTAAGCGCTTGTGGGCGCAACAAGGCGGCATGTTTCATGGTGATGTCATCGTGGGGCGAGCGCCGTCCGGTTTGACACCGTTAAAAATCTATCAGTCGCCGCCTTTGGCGGAGATCGTGCGCGGCATCAATAAATTCAGCAATAACATTGCCGCGCGGCAGTTGTATCTGGCGTTGGGAACGGGAGAAAATGCCGCGCAGCAATCACCGGCAACGCTGGCGAAATCGGATGCGGCTGTCCGGCAGTGGTTAGCCGGTAAGCAATTGAATTTTCCCGAACTGGTGGTTGAGAACGGCTCCGGATTGTCGCGAAAGGAACGTATTAGCGCGCGGCACATGGGGCAGCTGCTCTTGGCGGCATTTAATAGTCCGGTGATGCCGGAATTCGTGTCGTCGATGCCGATCGCGGCGGTTGACGGCACCTTGAGAAACCGCTTTGCCGGGACAGCGGTAAAAGGGCTGGCGCATATGAAAACCGGTGCGCTAAATAACGTGCGCGCGTTGGCGGGGTATATGCTGGATAAGGCCGGACGGCGCATCGTCATCGTGTTTTTCGTGAATCACGATCAGGCCGGGCAGTCGCGTGTGGCCATGGATGCATTGGTGCAATGGCTTTATAGCCGGCCGTAATTCCCCTGGTATAAATAGGCCTATTGATTCCAATTTCTTTTCGGCGTAGAGTGCTCGCTCAAGGTAGACCATCTATTTTGAAATCAGGTGAATCCCTTCAATTCCAGTTTGAGGAGTACACAAAATGATGAATGAATATAAATCCCTCGCCGTACAGTACCTGTCCGGAACCGTCCACATCTCCCGCCCCTTGCCACCCAGTCCGGTTACATTCGATTCTCCCGCCGCGGAAGTCATGACGGATCTGCGTTCCATCCACGCAGCAGTGATTGCGCCAAGCACTCCGATGGAAATTGCCAATACTTACATGATGCAGCGCGGTGTGCGGACATTGCTGGTCATGAGCAATGACAATACGTTAGCCGGGATTATCACGGCTACCGATATTCTTGGCGAGAAACCGATGCGTTTTATTCAGGAACGCGGCGTGAAGCACAATGAAATTCTAGTGGCGGATATCATGACACCGCTGGATAAGCTGGAAGCGATTTCCCTGGAAGAAGTGATGCATGCGCGAGTCGGCAATGTTGTTGCCAGTCTGCGTGAGAGCGGTCGGTTGCATGCATTGGTGATTGACGATCAGACTATCGGTCTACCAAGGATTTGCGGGATCTTTTCCTGGACTCAAATTGAAAAGCAGCTGGGTATGATGATTCCGCAAAATAATGTGGCGAAGAGTTTTGCGGAAATTGAATCGACATTGATTGCGAGTTAGCCTGAAAACAAAAAACCAGCTTGTGATGTGCTCATAAGCTGGCTTTGTTATCGCTGGATTAATACCACTTTCTTACTAGAGCTTGCTGTCGAGACCGTTCTCGGCCAGTTCTGCCGCGCGTAACACCGCTTTGGCTTTGTTTTGCGTTTCCACCCATTCGTTTTGCGGCACCGAGTCGGCGACAATGCCGGCGCCGGCTTGAACGTGCAGCATGCCATCCTTGATGACGCCGGTGCGGATGGCGATCGCCAAGTCCATGTCGCCGTTAAATCCCAAATATCCCACGGCGCCGGCATAGACACCGCGCTTGGATACTTCCAGCTCGTCGATGATTTCCATGGCGCGTACTTTGGGGGCGCCGCTGACCGTTCCAGCCGGAAAGGTGGCGCGCAGTACGTCGATGGCGCTCAAGCCAGGTTTCAGTTTGCCTTCAACGTTCGAGACGATGTGCATGACGTGCGAGTAATTTTCAATTTGCATTTTTTCCGTAACTTTGACGGTCCCGGTTTGCGCGACCCGGCCGATATCGTTGCGGCCCAGGTCCATCAACATCACATGTTCGGCGATTTCTTTCGGATCGGCTAAAAGATCCGCCGCCAAATCGGCGTCTTCCTGCGGATTCTTGCCGCGTGGACGGGTTCCGGCAATCGGACGTACTGTTACCGCATCACCTTCCAGACGTACCAATATTTCCGGGGAAGCGCCGACGACGTGGAAATCCTTGAAATGATAGAAAAACATATAGGGTGATGGGTTCAGACTGCGCAAGGCGCGGTATAACGCCAGCGGAGAAGCGCTATAGGGTTTGCTGGTGCGCTGCGACAGTACCACTTGCATGATGTCGCCATCGTAAATGTAGCGCTTTGCCCGCTCGACGGCCGCTTTAAAATCCGCCTCCGGAAATTCGGAAGCTGCAGCGGCGGAAGCGACAGTTTCTCCGGAAGGAATGGCGGCCGGTTGGCGTAATTGCGCAAGTAACGCTTTCAACCGGTTACGTCCGGTTTGATAAGCGTTTGCTTGCGCCGGATCGGCGTACACGATCAGATACAATTTGCCGGAAAGATTGTCGACCACTGCTAATTCTTCGGAGAGCAGCAGCAGCATATCCGGTGTATTCAGGGAATCCGGCTTGGCATGACCTTTGAGCTTGTGTTCGATATAACGCACGGTATCGTAGGAGAAATAACCAGCCAATCCGCCGCGGAAACGTGATTTTCCAGCCTGGCACGGCGCAGCCTTGAATTGCCGCAGATAAGATTCGACGAATGCCAGCGGGTCATCGGCAATGGTTGTTTCGGATGTATCCCGCCGGATTGTATTGATCGAGTTGCCATACGCCTCGATCCGTGCTGTGGCCGGTAAACCGATAATCGAGAACCGTCCGAACCGCTCGCCGCCCTGAACCGACTCGAGTAAATACGAGTACGGCTGGTTGGCGAGTTTCAAGTAAATGGACAGCGGCGTGTCGAGATCGGCAAAAGTTTCAAGGACTACCGGGATGCGGTTGTATCCTTGTTGCGCCAGCTGATTAAATTCTGCTTCGGTCATAATGCCTGTTTAGGATAAGCGTTTGAGCAATTTGGTCGCATCCACCAGTGATTCGACGATCGCATCGCAGTCCAGCTCGTACACGTTGCGGCCCTCGTTATAACCGTAAGTTACGCAAAAAACATGGCAACCTGCCGCTCTGGCAGCGATCGCATCATTCAGCGAATCGCCGATCAGCAGCGCTTCGAGCGGCTGTGCATCGAAATGTTTGCAAATGTGCGTCAGCGGCATCGGATCCGGTTTTTTCCTAGGTAAGCTATCGCCGGACAAAACGATTTCAAATTGATTGTACAGACCGGTTGCTTTTAACAGCGGAATGGTAAACGCCTCGGCCTTATTGGTGATGCAGGCTAACCGGAAGCCGGCTTGCTGCAGAACTTTAACGCCTTCAACTACTCCCGGATAGGGACGTGTGTTCAAGCTCAAATTTTCGGCATAGTGCTTTTCATAAATCGGCAGCGCTTTGGCAAACAAAGCTGCATCGGGTTCGCCATCGAGATCGCCGGTCAGGGTACGCTTGACCAGCTTTTGTATGCCTTTTCCGATATAAGAACGGATGGTTTCGGTCGACTGTTCCGGCATTCCTAAATCCCTGAGCATCAGGTTGGCGGACAATGCAAGATCGTCCGCAGTATTTAGCAATGTGCCATCCAGATCGATCATGATGACCTTGACCGCAATCGGAAAATCAATTTTTCTGGAGGGAGCCGCGGTATTCGAAGAAAAACTTGGGTTCATGAACGTGTAAAAAATTAAACGAAAATAATTAATTGCTTAGACTTTTGCCAGTTCGGCACGGAATGCCGCGACAACACTGTCGTAGCGGTGTGGATCGGTATCTTTGCCGGCATTGTAGATCGCCGATCCAGCCACAAACGTGTCGGCGCCGGCACGTGCAATTTCTGCGATGTTATCGACTTTCACACCGCCATCGATTTCCAGCAGGATATTTTTATTACCGCTGTCATCCAAGCGCTTTCTAACAGCGCGTAATTTGTTCAACGCTTCCGGAATGAATTTCTGACCGCCGAAGCCGGGGTTGACCGACATGATCAGAATCAAATCCAGCTTGTCGAGCACATGATCCAAATACGATAGCGGTGTTGCCGGGTTAAACACCAAACCGGCCTTGCAACCTTGTTCCTTGATTAGACCAATGGTGCGGTCAATATGGTTGGATGCTTCCGGGTGAAAAGAAATGATGTTGGCGCCGGCTTTGGCGAAATCGGGGATAATGCGATCAACCGGTTCAACCATCAAATGCACATCGATGATGGCGTCGGTAACCGGACGAATCGCTTCGCAGACCAAAGGGCCGATCGTCAGGTTGGGGACATAATGGTTATCCATCACGTCAAAATGAACGATATCCGCGCCGGAAGCGATAACATCGGTGATTTCTTGTCCGAGTTTTGCAAAATTGGCGGACAGAATGCTGGGTGCTAAGCGAAACATGAAAAACCTCTCAATTGAAATCAAATCGTTTATTTTAACCTTAATTGCTCGTTTGCGCGTGAAAGAGTGCAAGCGGATACGAATTTCATCCGGCTAATCCGTTTTTTTGTTTTTTCTTGGTACACTAGCTGAAAAGAACGAGCTAATGACAGGAATCAACAAATGTCCGAAGAAAAGAAATACGAAATCGATATTACTGTCCGAACCGCCTATTTACCGGATCAATCGGATGAGGAAGCCGATCGGCATGTGTTTGCTTACACCATCACGATTGCCAACAATGGCACGGTTGCCACACAATTGATCAGCAGGCATTGGATCATCAACAATGGTGATGGCACGACGCAGGAGGTGCGGGGGTTGGGTGTTGTTGGCGAGCAGCCGCTGCTTAAGCCCGGCGACAGCTTTGAATACACCAGTGGAACGGTGATCTCAACCTCGGTCGGATCGATGAAAGGCAGCTATCAGATGGCGGCGGAGGATGGCGTTCATTTTGATGTGACCATCCCGGAATTCATGCTGAGCGTACCCAGGATACTGCATTAGAATCGCTATTTGCTTTTTTATGTTTGATGATCACTTTGCACTGTTGCTCTAATGGCCGGCACGCTCTACCTTATTCCATCGCCTATCAGCCAGGAAAATATCGCTTGGGTGCTGCCGGCGGCAGTACAGCAATGCGTTGCCGGACTGAGTCATTTTATCGTGGAGCATCCTAAGACTGCGCGGCAATTTCTCAAGCAAATCGATTGTAAGCAGCCATTGCAATCCCTGCAGATGCAAACATTGAATGAACATACGTCCAGCAAGGATTTGTCTGGATTGCTTGAACCTTTATTAGCCGGACATGACGTCGGACTGTTGTCGGAAGCCGGCTGCCCGGCAGTGGCCGATCCCGGTGCTGGTTTGATCCGCTTGGCGCATAAAAATAATATTACCGTGATACCGCTGGTCGGGCCTTCCTCCATTTTGCTGGCGTTGATGGCATCGGGTTTGAACGGCCAGTGTTTTGCTTTTCATGGGTATTTGCCGGTCGAGAGCGTCGCGCGGGTTCAGAAAATCATGGAATTGGAAAAGCTATCGGCAAGTCTGCAACAGACACAGATTTTTATTGAAGCGCCGTACCGTAATCAGAAATTGCTGGAACAATTGGTGAGTGTATGCCGCGATACGACTGATTTATGCGTTGCCAGTCATCTTACTTTTTCCAGCGAGATGATTGCGACCCGGACGATCAAAGAGTGGCGGAAAAACTTGCCGGATATCAATAAAATACCGACTATTTTTCTATTGCATGGTTAGGCGGTATCCGGGTTGTCTTGGGTTGTGCCCGGATGATCAATGACGCAAATTACTGATCCGGGAGTTTTTTCTGTATAAATTCTATTTTATAGCCATCCGGGTCTTCGATAAACGCAATAACTGTCGTACCATGCTTCATCGGCCCGGCTTCACGGGTAACCTTGCCGCCCAGTTTTTTAGTGTTCTCGCAGGCTTGGTAAGCATCATCGACTTCAATGGCGATATGGCCATAGCCTTCTCCCAGATTATACGAAGCGGTGTCCCAATTGTGCGTTAATTCCAGAACAGCGCCGCTTGCTTCATCCTGAAAACCAACGAAAGCCAGCGTAAACCTGCCGTCGGGATAATCTTTGCGGCGCAGCAGCTTCATTCCTAATACTTGCGTATAAAAAGTCAGGGATTTTTCAAGATTGCCGACACGAAGCATGGTATGCAGAATGCGCATTTATATTTTTACCATTTCAAAATCATCTTTACGCGCGCCGCATTCGGGGCAAGTCCAGTTGATCGGCACATCTTCCCAGCGCGTGCCCGGTGCGATACCTTCATCCGGCGCTCCTGCGGCTTCATCATAGATATAACCGCAAATTAAGCACATGTATTGATTGTACTCACGATTCTCATCGGTTGGCATGATAGATAGCAACTTCCTTTTAGGTTAAAATGATATTTTACGGTATTAATGCATGTTACAGCCACCCCCAATTGTACTTTCTTTCGCAGCCAATGATCCCAGTGGCGGAGCAGGTCTTCAAGCAGACTTGCTGACTATTGCCAGTCTGGGCTGTCATCCGTTGTCAGTGATGACAGCCATTACCGTTCAGGATACTGCCGGTGTCGAGGATGTTATGCCGCTTGACCCGGAATGGGTTGCAGATCAGGCCAGAGCAGTGCTTGAAGATATGCCTGTTCAAGTTTTCAAGATCGGATTGTTAGGCAGCGTTGAGATTATCGCGACGATCGCGGAGGTGATTTCCGATTATCCGCAGATTCCATTGGTGATGGATCCTGTCCTGACTTCCGGACGCGGTGATGAACTGGCGAGCGAAGAAATGATTGATGCCATGCGCGAGTTATTATTGCCGCAGGTGACGATTTTAACGCCCAATAGTCTAGAAGCGCGGCATCTGGCGCAACTGGAAAACGATAGTCATGTGACGAAACTGGATTTAAGCGTATGCGCGCAGCGGTTGCTGGATCTGGGATGCGAATATGTGTTGATTACGGGTACTCATGAAAATACCGCTCAAGTGACCAATACTTTATTTGCAAGTGACGGTGTCGTGCGATCCGATCACTGGGAGCGGCTTGCCAATACCTATCATGGCTCGGGTTGTACGCTGGCATCCGCGATCGCAGCCTTTTTAGCCAACGGATTGACCATCACAGAGAGTGTGCAGGAAGCGCAAGATTACACCTGGCATACGTTACAAGCAGGTTTTCGTCCCGGCATGGGGCAATATATTCCCAACCGGCTTTTTTGGGCGAGGGATAGCGAAGATGACGGCGACGAAACAGGCGCATCAGTTGCTGAGAAGAGTTGAAGAAACGAAGGCTCATCCGATGAATGCGACGAAATGCAAGATGCTCGCAATGCAACGGCAGATTAATCCTATCATCGGGGAAACGAGCGCTGCTCATAGAGTGGCGTGTCTGCGCAATCAATGAATTCGCGCTTTCCTAAGATCGGCGGGCTTTACGCAATCACACCGGATCTGGCCGATACCAGCGAGTTGCTTGATAAGACGCGGCAAGCATTGATTGGCGGAGTTCGGCTCGTTCAGTATCGTAACAAAACCGCAAATGGTGTTTTGCTGAGGGAACAAGCCGGGTTAATGCGTCAACTCTGCAATGAGTTCCGGGTGCCGCTGATTATCAATGATCACATCGATTTAGCGCTGGCAGTTAATGCGGACGGCGTACACGTAGGTTGGGAGGATGCCGGTGTCGTTGAAGCGCGGAAGCATCTCGGGAAAAATAAGATTGTCGGAGCATCGTGCTATAACGATCTGGAACGTGCGCGGCAAGCGGAGCGGGAGGGCGCCGACTATGTGGCTTTTGGCGCATTCTTTTCCTCATTGACAAAGCCTGATGCTGTTTCCGTTTCCGAATATCTGATCGGACAAGCGAAACGAGAAATTTCGGTTCCCATTGTGGGGATCGGCGGTATCCGGTTGACCAATGCCAGACAAGTAATCGCAAGCGGCTGTGCTGCAGTTGCGGTGTGCGGTGATTTATTCATGAGCGGCAATATCACAGCGCAAGCTATGCGATTCACGCAACTATTTGCAGAATCTCGAAACTTACTAACAACCAATTAATTTTAAAAGAGTAATCAAATGACTTCACGTAATCATCAACTATTTGAACAATCTCAGCAATATATTCCCGGCGGTGTGAATTCCCCCGTTCGCGCTTTTAAATCGGTAGGCGGGGAGCCGGTTTTTTTTCAACGCGGTGAGGGGGCGTATTTCTGGGATGCGGACGGTAAATCGTATATTGATTATGTGGGTTCATGGGGGCCGCTGATTTTGGGTCATGCCCATCCGGATGTGGTTAAAGCCGTGCAGGCTGCGGCACAGAATGGCTTGACCTTCGGTGCGCCCACCGAAGCGGAACTGGAAATCGCCAAGCTGATTTGCCAAATGGTGCCGTCAATTGAGCAAGTGCGGTTGGTGAGCTCCGGCACGGAAGCGGGGATGAGTGTCATTCGATTGGCGCGTGGTTTCACCGGCAGAAGCAAGATCGTCAAATTTGAAGGTTGCTATCACGGTCACGACGATTCGTTGCTGGTTAAAGCAGGCTCGGGCGCGCTGACCTTCGGCAATCCAAGCTCCGCCGGTGTTCCGGCGGAAACGGCCGGACATACCATTGTCCTGGACTACAACGATCTGGCCGGCATCGAAGAAGCCTTCAGCAAATGGGGCAAAGAAATTGCGGCAGTGATTGTTGAACCGGTCGCGGGCAATATGAATCTGATCGCTCCCAAAGCGGATTTTCTGGCGCGGCTACGCGCATTGTGCACGCAAAACGGCACCGTATTGATCTTTGATGAAGTGATGACGGGATTTCGTGTTGGATTGGGGTGTGCGCAAGGACTTTATCAAATCAAACCGGATCTGACGGCATTGGGGAAAGTGATCGGCGGCGGTATGCCGATGGCTGCATTCGGTGGGCGGCGTGACATTATGCAATGTTTGGCTCCACTGGGGCCGGTTTATCAAGCGGGTACGCTTTCCGGAAATCCGGTTGCCGTCGCGGCAGGTACGGCGACACTGAAGCTGATTCAAGCGCCGGGTTTCTACGATAATTTATCCAGCAGAACCCGGCAGCTTGTTGAAGGTATTAGTGCAGCAGCAAAAAAATACGGCATTGATTTTTGCGCCCAATCGGTCGGTGGTATGTTCGGTCTTTATTTCAGTAAAGATATCCCTACCAGTTTTGCCGAAGTCATGCAGTGCGACAAGGCGGCTTTCAATCGATTCTTTCACGCTATGTTGGAAGAGGGGGTTTATTTTGCGCCATCCGCGTTTGAAGCCGGATTTGTATCGTCAGCGCATGGCGATAAGGAACTTGATAAAACCCTGGCGGCAGCCGATAAAATATTTAAGAATTGGTAGCAGCAACGGATAACAAAAAAGGCGATCTCAAGATCGCCTTTTTTGTTTGCGTGAAATGTTTTTTAGCGAATCGTTGCGATGTATGCAGAAACCGCTCTTTTTTCATTTGCGCTCATACGGCTGACAACTTGTTGCATGACGGCGTTGTCGTTAGCGCGATCGCCTTTGTTGAATTGATCAAGCTGTGACAGTGTGTACTCTGCATGTTGTCCGGCAACAGCAGGATAATGCGGCGGAATGCCGGAACCGTTCGGGCCGTGGCAGCTTGCACAGGCAGGAATGCCATTTTCGATATTGCCGCCGTGATAAATAACTTTGCCGGCTTCAATCAATTTTTCATCGATGGGCGCTTGGCTGGGATTAGCTTTTTGTTTAGCGTAGTATTCTCCCAATCCTTTCATATCTTCCTGCGACAGTGCCGCGACCATGGCGGACATCACAGGGCTGTTGCGTTTAGGCGGTTCTTCGCCATTTGCCTTAAAATCCATCAACTGCTTGGTGATATACTCTGGATGTTGTCCGGCCAGAATAGGATTCATCGGAATGACACTATTGCCGTCAGCGTTATGACAGCCAGCGCAAGTACCTGCGGCAATCTCTTCAACCGTGGCCGGCGCAGCGGGTGCAGGAGCAGTGGAATCGGATTCAGAAGTCGTTTCGGCTGAAATCGGCGCAGCGACTAATAATGCTGCGAATAAAACCATATTCTTGAAAATTTTCATGTTTCTTATTCCGTTTTTAAAGGCATCTAAAAGTTGGTTGGTGTGTTTGTGAAATAACGGCGTATTTTAGCAAGGCAAAAGCGCGTTAACAACAAAATTAATAGGGTTGTTGTTATTTAATATTTTATTTTTCAATGAGAATAATCTTTATTATCCTGCTGATAGTGAATGTTGCATTATTTGCCAGTGCGCAGTTCCGCCCGGATGATCGAAATAAAAGCGCTCCGCTGCCGGTAAATCCGGAAAAAATTATTCTGGTGCCGGCTCACGAAAATTGTTTAATGTGGGGCAATTTTTACGAAGAACAAATACAATATGCAACATCGGTATTAGCCGAATTGCTGCCCGATTTGGCTTATAGTTTGGAGGAAGCCGGTGATACCACCTTGTATTGGCTTTATATTCCACCATATCCCAATAAAGATCTGGCTAATCGTGAAATCAACAAACTCAGGAATCTGGGCATTGTGAGTTTTCGTGTTAAAGACGGCAGTCAGTGGGAGAATGCCATCTCTTTAGGAATGTTTTATGATCAGACCGACGCGCTCAAACAGCTTAGAGAAGTGGAAAAGAAAGGGATTGGCATTGCAAAAATCGAGCATCGTACGGTTCTCCTAAAAAAAATGGTGATCCGCGAGCCGACACCCGATATCAAGGATTCGATGCAAAAGCTGGTAGAACAGTTTGACGATACGCAATTACATTTTGGTAAATGCGAACGTTAAATTCGACAATCTCTTAATATTGAATGGTAGCGGCATTTTGAATATTGATATTTCAGGATGAATTCATCCGAATGAAACATTTATTTATGAAGGTAACCATTAAAACACCGCAGGAAATCGAGAAAATGCGCATTGCGGGGCGATTAGCCTCGGAGGTTCTGGATTTTATTGCTCCCCATGTCGTTGCCGGCATTACGACGGAAGAACTGGATACGCTCTGTCACAACTATATGGTGGATGTGCAAAAAACCATCCCGGCTCCGCTGAATTATGCGCCATCCGGACATACACCCTATCCAAAATCGATTTGCACGTCAGTCAATAATCAAATATGTCATGGCGTGCCCGGCAAAAAAATACTTAAAAACGGCGATATCATCAATATCGACATTACCGTCATCTACGAAGGCTATCATGGCGATACCAGCCGGATGTTCTATGTCGGTGAGCCGTCGATTCAAGCCAAACGATTGTGCGAGGTCACTTATGAAGCCATGTGGCGTGGCATTGATCAAATTGCGCCGGGTAAACATTTGGGCGATATCGGTCACGCCATTCAAAAATTAGCCGAGGGTGTGGGTTACAGTGTAGTCAGGGAATTTTGCGGCCACGGTATCGGCGCGAAATTTCACGAAGATCCGCAAGTATTGCATTACGGTCGTCCCGGAACCGGATTGGAACTCAAATCCGGCATGATTTTTACCGTAGAACCGATGATCAACGCCGGAAAAGCCGCTATCCGTCACTTGCCGGACGGCTGGACGGTTACCACTAAAGATGGCAGCTTGTCCGCGCAATGGGAGCACACCATTCTCGTGACTGAAAACGGTCATGAAGTGTTGACCGTGTCGGCGGGCGCTCCAGCCAAACCAACCTATCGTTTCGCATCTTAACCTCATTACACAAGAATTCTATGACACGCAGTTACCAACGCACACCGGCGCAAATCCGCCCGGTCAAAATCACGCGCCATTACATCAAACATGCCGACGGCTCGGTGCTCATCGAGTGTGGCGATACCAAAGTCGTCTGCACCGCAACGATTGCCGAGCAAGTGCCATCATTTTTGAAGGGTCAGGGCCAGGGCTGGCTGACTGCCGAATACGGCATGCTGCCGGGGTCGACGCATTCACGCATGCAACGCGAGGCCGCTAAAGGCAAGCAAACGGGGCGCACCATGGAAATTCAGCGGTTAATCGGCAGGGCATTGCGCGCTGCTGTCGATTTGAAGAAACTTGGCGAGCGCACTATCCAGATCGATTGCGACGTGATTCAGGCGGATGGCGGCACGCGCACGGCCAGCATCACCGGCGCGTATGTCGCATTGCACGATGCGGCGCAAAAGCTGCTCGACCAGCAACGCATCGGTTCTTCGCCGATTCTCGATCACGTCGCAGCGGTTTCGGTGGGTATTTTTGAAGGCACGCCGGTATTGGATTTGGATTATGCGGAAGATTCCGCCTGCGACACCGATATGAACGTCGTCATGACCGGGCGATTGCATCTGATCGAAGTGCAAGGAACTGCCGAAGGCGCTGCTTTCAGCCGCGACGAATTGAACACCATGCTCGATATGGCGCAACAGGGCATTCAGGAATTAATCGCGGTCCAAAAAGCAGTGTTGAGTCAATCGTGAGTGTGCTGGAAAAACTGGTTATCGCCAGCAATAATTCCGGTAAATTACGGGAAATCGGCGAATTGCTGGCGCCGCTTTCAATCGAGGTTATCCCGCAATCGCAGTTTGCTGCCGGTGAAGTTGACGAGCCGCATCCGACGTTTGTCGAAAATGCTTTGATTAAAGCCCGCCACGCCAGCCGCTGTTCCGGATTACCCGCGCTGGCGGACGATTCCGGCATTTGCGTCAGCGCGCTGGGCGGTTCCCCTGGTGTGAATTCCGCTCGTTATGCCGGAGAACCGAAATCCGATGAGCGCAACAATCAAAAATTAATTTCTGCGCTGCAAGGCAAAGCGGATCGCCGTGCCTATTATTACTGTGTGATCGTTCTGCTCCGGCATGCCGAAGATCCGCAGCCGATCATTGTCGATGGTGCGTGGTATGGAGAAATCGTCGATCAACCGCGCGGCGCCGGTGGATTTGGTTACGATCCCTATTTTTGGGTGCCCGAATTCGGCAAAACTTCCGCGGAATTGACAGCCGGACAAAAGAATCGCATCAGCCACCGCGGCCAGGCGCTGGGGAAATTGGTGGAGATATTGCGTTCCGGGAAGTTTTAGACAGAGGATTCTGATCCGGTATTTCCGGCGAATTCTTCGGGAAGCGTTAATCAATCGGTGGCGTTTGGGGAAAAACGGATCGATACGATGCGCAACAAGATCAGCATAGTAATGGCAGCGATGTGAAGGCCGACTTCAACAAAGGTATAGTCTTTGTACCATAATCCGATCAATTCCCCGATCAATACGACCAGTGCGACGTCCAGAATAAAAGTCACTTTGACGCGCCCCAGCGATAAGTACGATTGCAAGATTCGAATCAGTTCGAGCATGGCCAGGATCAGCACGATATCGACGATGATGTGCTCGGCAATTTGCGCCCAGCCGTTTTTCAGAATTTCCGGCAAGTTCAGCAATAAACTCAGCACGCCCGCGGCAATCCACACATACAGTGCCAGCATCAAAACACCGACGATGAACTGAATCGTGCGCGCGTGCCAATCGCTATCAGTCAATAACAAAACATTTTTCCTTTTTTCAATATCCTGACGAATCATGATTTTCTCCCGTTTAAGCATGATAACCATTAAGATGCGTCATACTAACGCGGCAATATAAAAGTTTCGTGACACGACGGCTGCGTTCCATTTAACCGGATCGCGGCAATGAGGGTTACAAGGTGTACGCCGGGGATTGTAAAAAAGGGGGAAGAATGGCGTTATGCGGCGCAGCCTGTTCGATCAGCAAGAGCGCTAGGTGCTTCTCCAGCAAACCGTCTTTGGCGTATTTTGCAACCAGGCGCCGTGCATCCCGAGCCCAGCGCATGTCGCCGGTGAGCTGGTGCATCCTGAGTAATGCAAATACCCGAAGCACCGGATCTTTGGGTTTCTTTGCCAGTAGCGCGCGTACTTTGTAATGCGGCTGTGCCAGGACATCATGCGCCAGCGACCAGAGCCATATGTGCCCCTTTTGCGCTTTGCCGAATGCTTCAAGCCGGGCTGACAGATCGGTTGGAATGGCCGCGATGCCGCATTGGACAAGCGCCAGTGTTGCCATCAACCGGAGAGATTCTGTTGAATCAGCAACGGTTTTGCGAGAGCCGGCAACCGTCTGGAATGACTCAAGACTGCGCAAAGCCCAACCGGCCAGAGGCGTTACGTCGACGTGATGGAAACTGCTGCCGTTAATCATGGTTGCCGCCGCCAGAATGGCAGTGAGAACTTCGGATTCATCCGTCAATAATCCAGCTGCCGTCAGGAATTTTTCAATTGCTTGCCGCTCGGCGACCGTGTCGGAACGCGCTCGTGCAATCCGGGCGGCAACTGCCGGTGTCAGCCAGCCGGACTCGGTTTGTCCTATTAAAACATCGGCGGCTGCCAACAGCTCAGTGTCTTCCAAAGTCACAGCCGCTCGCAGCGCGAACCAGGCGCGATGCAGTGGAAGTTCTGTGGATGGCTCGAGATTGCGTGTTTCTTCAAGCTTTGCTTCGAGCAGGGAACCAGTGGCATCAGACCAGCGCCGAGGCATTCTCCGTTTCCAATCCGCTGCGGCAAAAGTCTGCGCCAACACTGCAACTGATGGGAAACGCTGCTCCGGTTGTTTTGCTAACCCCCGGTTGATAACGGCTTCGACAGCGGACCAAGCGGCTACACCGCGACTGGCGAAAGGCAGCGGGGAGCGTTCCGCGATGTTGCGCAACAGCTTCTCATGAACCGCCGGTGTTTCGATCGGATGCAAGCCGGTCAGTAAGAGATATGCCATGACGCTGACAGCGTATTGTTCCGAAGCCGGATTTGCGGCAGGCGGGATCCGTCCGTCCAATAAAGCGCTTGCCATCTGCGGATCGTAGAATTGCGGAATGCCGGTGCGCAACGGATCGGTCGCATCACCGGTTTGATCAAGTAAGCGGGCGCTTCCAAAGTCAAGAATGACGATACGTCCGTCGTCACCAGCCAAACAGTTGCCGGTGTGTATGTCGCCATGAAGGATGCCGCCGGCATGGAGTCTGGCGTAAGCTTCCAGCATTCTTGCGACGATTCCGTGAAGCCGGCGCCAGTCGCGGGCAGCGCGAGCGCGTTGCGCAGCGATTGCGATCGACACGCCGTCACACCATTCCATCGCGATAAATGCACGTTCCTGTTCGATGCCATGCGCCAGCAATCGCGGACTATCCATTCCCTGCAACCGATCCAGTATCTTTGCTTCCTTCTCGAATAGACCGAAAATTGCTGGCCGGTCCGCCTGGGAAATTTTCAGCGCAATCAATGTGCCGTCAGTTTGCCGGGCGCGGTAGATCTCGGTATCTTCCAAAGCGCGCACCAATACTTCGATTTCATAGTCTGCAAATTCCTGCCCGGCGCCGAAAGCCGGCTCCGGAGATTGCACATCGGGAGAGTCGTGCGGAACCAGAATTCTAATCTCGACCAGAGTCGCCAGCGCGTCAAACGCCATATCCAGCATCGCCATCGGATCCTGGCCGTGCGTCTGGCTGAAACGCAAAATTGCATCGGTCAGTAGACTCGGTGTGTGAAATTCTTTAATCAGTTCGGCAAGGGGACGGGGTAAAAGCCGCGTAGTGATGCGAAATCCCGGGCGGGTGACAACGAATTGATCGTCCTCAACATAACCGATTTTAGCTTGCAGCCGGGGTGACAACCCGGAAACCGGCAGCAGTTTTGCATCCGGCGGCAACACAAATAGCGTGGTCGTAAAACCAAATGACCCTGGAATCACGACGGGTTCATTTTCCAGAAATCTTGGGCAACTGGAACCCAACGGTCGGGATCAATACCGGAATTGCGAAGACCGGTTAATGCGATAGCGACGTGATCGGCGCCGGGATCCGCAGCGGATATAACCAGACTGGCCGCCAGGCGTTTGGTTATCCAGGATCGCCAACTGACCGCCGATGCTCCCACGGGAGGATCGATCCCAGAGGAAACCAGGCCGTTTCCGGCAATTTCCGCAGTGAACGGTACGCCTTGCGCCGGGCAGCCTTGCAATGATTTATCAAGCGCTGCCGCGACCTGCAACATGTGAGCATCGTTATCAAAGTAAGCGACGATTTTGTCGGGCCGCAACAGTCCTTCGATGCCTCGTCCGACTTTAAAAGACCGGACTTCGTTGCGGACAAACTGTTCAGCGATGATTGGAAAAGCATCGCTCAAGGCTTCCGGTTTTGGACTGACATACAGTTTGCAAGCCGTCGAAAGATGTTGCGGTAGTTCCGTTCTCGCAAAAGAATACCAACCGGAGAGTGAATGAGCGTCATAACCGGCTTCCAGCAGGCGGCGGATATGCGCGCCTTTTGTTAAACTCAAAATTGCCAGAGGATCGTCATCGGGACCGAAATCGCGTTCAATTGCCGGAGTGCATGGCGCGGTACCGAAACGATAGAGCCAGCGCGCGACCACTGCAGGTTCAGTGCAGGTGCCTGCAGCGGCCATGCGGATAGCGGCCAGAGACAATGCCGCGATACGATTGCACGCCGCCATGGCCGGATTCGTCTAACCCAGACTCTTCAATGCCTCTTGCAATTGCGTGCGGACAGTGTCCACTTCAGCGCCTCGGGGTGCCTGTGCAGCCGCGACCTTATCGACATACGCCACGGTCTGCGCCAGTTGCTTTCTGAGCCGGTGCAATTCCGTTACTCGATGAACCGAAATGCCGGTATGAACCACTGGGGTCAAGGTCGGCGGTATGGTTTCGTAAGAAGTCCCTCCACAATCGGGATTGGGTAACCCGACACTGCCTCCGCCGCCGAGCGATGCAAATGCGGCGCTGGCAACCACGGCAGCACCGATCTCATGAATGGCTGAACGGATAATAGGATTGCCGCCGACGTCGTTTTGCACGAATGCGCGCGCAACTTCGTCAAATTTTTTGGCTTTAACAGCTTCGGTAATCGTTCCGCGAACGGCTTCGATCAATCCGAGATTCACGAGAACACTGGCAACCGGTGAAATCGGCGAGGGCGGTGTTTCGTCATCCGGTCCGGGCAGCCATGTTCCGCCACGGCCTCCGCCACTGATACTGATTGCTAAATCTTTGATGAGAAAATCTTGTTTGGCGAATTTCTTGCTCATGACAACCTCCATTGTTGTATGGTTACATGTACATAAAGCCACAGGTAGGATAGGAAAAAGCTTTTCCTAAGATTGAACATACTGAAAGTCTCTAATGTTGTCAAATAATTGGCGTGGTAAACGGATAATTTCCTTGAACTGCCGTTAGCCGCGTCAATTAACCCATGATACGATGCGCAAGTTTTGACAACGATTGATCAGCCATGACCATTGATCCCGGGATACTCGCGTTGCATGCCGACATGCAACGCTGGCGCAGACACATCCACCAGCATCCGGAAACGGCTTTTGAAGAAGCCGCGACGGCCCAACTGATTGCGAAGCAACTTCACAATGCCGGTATCGAAGTGCATCAGGGGTTGGCGAAAACCGGCGTCGTCGGCGTGCTGCGCCGTGGCAACAGCCGCAACAGCATTGCGCTGCGCGCCGATATGGATGCGCTGTATATCCAGGAACAAAACCGCTTCGATCACGCGTCATGTCACAAAGGCAAAATGCACGCCTGCGGCCACGACGGGCATTGCGCCATGCTGCTCGGTGCCGCTCACTATTTGGCTAAGCATGGCCGCTTCGACGGTACCGTGTATTTTATTTTCCAGCCGGCGGAAGAATGCCGTGCCGGGGCGTTGCAAATGATCGACGAAGGCTTGTTCGAACAATTTCCGGCGCAACGGGTGTTCGGCATGCATAATTTCCCGGATGTCCCAGTGGGGCATTTCGCCGTCAAAACCGGGCCGATGATGGCGTCGTTCGATTGCTTCGAAATCACACTGAAAGGCCAAGCCACGCATGCCGCCATGCCGCATCTCGGCAACGATGTGCTGGTTGCCTCGGCGCACCTGGTCACGCAACTGCAAACCATCGTCAGCCGCCGGATCGACCCCGCCGATGCTGCAGTGGTCAGTGTCACGCAAATACACGGCGGCAATACCTGGAACGCACTGCCGGATTCCGCCGTCATTCGCGGTACTTTCCGCAGCTTCAAAAATTCCGTGCGCGAGCAACTGGAACAAGGTATCCGCCAATTGGCGCAAAGTGTCGCGCAGGGTTTTGGAATTCACGCCGGCATCCTGTTTAACCCCGAAAACCCGGGTTATCCGGTTACCATCAACAGCCCCGCCGAAACCGCCGGCGCCACTCGCGCCGCAATTGCCGTCGCCGGTGAGCAATGCGTCGATACCGCACCAACTCCCAGCATGGGCGCCGAGGACTTCGCCTTCATGCTGCAACAAAAGCCGGGTTGCTACATCTGGATCGGCAATGGCAATACGCAAGGCAACTGCTTGTTGCACAATCCTAATTATGATTTTAACGATGACATTCTGCCGCTGGGCGCGGCGTACTGGGTCCGGCTGGTGGAGAATGAATTACCTGGCTAGGAGAGCGCTGATTAATTGACTATACGAGCGAATCACTTCGTTGCGCGGCACTCGCTTCCTCGCCTATCTTGTTGATATGTCTCGATTGCTGCGTTCCGTGCGCCTCGCGCTTCATCTCGTTCGTCGAATTAATTAGCGCTTCCCTAGGGCGATGGCCGGATAATCCGCCGCTTTTCAAAAAATTGCTTGTCAAGTTGGTTTTCCGCTCAGTAAACTGCGCCCGTTCATTGAGGAAGCGCAGCGATTTTTCAAAACTTCCTCAACATGAATGGAATGGCGCTGAATATTTTCCACCTTTACAGGAGCTGCGTTTATGTTCGATCGTCCCTGGTACAAATTACCCCTGCCGCTGGCGCTATTGAAATTGGTTCAATTCCGCAACAAATTGCGCGAAGAAAATCTGCATGACACCTCGACGTTACCGAATCGCGGCGATTTGCCCAAGCCATGGCCCGATCGGAAAGGCACGCATCAGTACTGGCGCACGGCGGATGGCAGTTTTAACGATTTAAAGCAACCGGAAATGGGCATGGCAGGCACGCGTTTCGGGCGCAACGTGCCGCTGAGCGAGGTCAAGGCCGACGAGCAAACGTTGCATCGCCCCAGTGCCCGGAAAGTCAGTCAGGCTTTGCTGACGCGCGACCAATTCATTCCGGCGACGATTCTGAACGTTCATGCAGCCTCGTGGATTCAATTCCAAACACACGACTGGTTTTCGCATGGCACCAATCAGCCCGGCAATCAATGGAAAGTGCCTGTTGAGACGGATGATCCGTGGCCGCAAGACCAGCGCCCGATGAAAGTCGACAAAACCTTGGCGGATCGCAGCCGCCCGGCGAATGCCGTTCCGCCGTCGTTTATCAATACCGAAACGCACTGGCGGGATGCCTCGCAGATTTATGGCAGCAATCAGGAAATGATCGACAAATTGCGTTCACACAGCGACGGCAAAATGCGCATTGAAGCCAACGGCTATTTGCCGCTTGAGAAAGAGATTGATCTAGTGGCGTTTCCTGGCACTTGGTGGTTCGGCTTGAGCATGCTGCATACACTATTCGTGAAAGAGCACAACAGCATTTGCGATTGCCTCAAGCAAGCTTATCCGCAATGGGACGACGAACAGTTGTTCAATCATGCGCGGCTGATCAATGCTGCGCTGATCGCTAAGATTCACACGGTGGAGTGGACACCGGCAATCCTGCCGCACCCGGCGACGGCGTTAGCGATGCGCATCAACTGGTGGGGGATTTTGGGACAGCGGTTCAAGAGAATGTTCGGGCGGGTTGGTACTGGCGAGGTTCTCAGCGGTATCATCGGTTCGACGCCTGAGCACCATGCCGCGCCGTATTACCTGACCGAAGAATTCGTATCGGTTTACCGCATGCACCCGCTGGTGCCGGATCAGTTTGACTTTTATTCGCATCAAACCGGCGAACCGATCGCCAGCAAACCCTTCATGGAAGGATTTGATAAAAAAACCCGCGCGATGATGCAGGAAATCGGCATGGAGAATCTGTTCTATTCGTTTGGAATCAACCATCCCGGCGCGTTGACGTTGCACAATTATCCGAATTTCCTGCGCAAGCTGGTGAAGGAAAACGGCGAAGCCTTCGATCTTGCCGCCGTCGATATTCTGCGCGACAGAGAGCGTGGCGTGCCGCGTTATAACCGTTTTCGCGAGCTGGTCGGGCGCGGGCGCATCAATTCGTTCGAAGAAATTACCAGTAATCCGCAATGGGCCGAAGAGCTGCGCAAGGTTTACGATAACGATATCAACCAGGTCGACTTGATGGTCGGGCTCTACGCGGAGGACATACCGGAAGGCTTCGGATTCAGTGAAACGGCGTTCCGGGTTTTCATTCTGATGGCGTCACGCCGCCTCAAAAGCGACCGCTTCTTTACCAAGGATTACCGCGCCGAAGTTTATACACAGCAAGGCCTGGATTGGATTGAAGACAATACGATGCTGACCGTGCTGCGCCGCCATCACCCCGGATTGTCCCCGGCTCTTGACGGCATCCAAAACGCATTTGCGCCGTGGCGGCGGATTAAGTAAGGTAAACACTGATTAATTGATTGCGCGAACGCATCACTTCGTTGCGCGGTACTCGCTCCCTCGCCTATCTGATTGATAGGCCCCGGTTGCTGTGTTCGTGCGCCTCGTGCTTCATTCCGTTCACCGAATTAATCAGCGTTCCCTTAAGCCATCACCAATAGCTCGGCTAAGCCCGGCATCATTCGGAGAAAGGAGCGGAATGCAAAAGCGGAAAGCTATTCTGAAAGCAGGTGCTTTCGCGGGTTTTATGGGTGCGGTGGCATTTGTTGTGTATGCCGTTTTTAGCTCCAGCAGCTCAACAGCCGCGATTGGTCTGATATTTATCCCTTTTTATGGTTTCTTGGGAGCGGGTATATGCTGGGCTTTGGTTTACAGCGCTTTTGCTTGGTATGATCTACGTTCCGGCAATGCTTCGTGGCGCAGCGGGCATGTACTTTTTGCGACAATGTTTTCAGCCTCATTCCTGCTTGCAGGGCTAGGTTTTCTTTTACAACAGAATGCGCGTTCGATTGCGGAAAACCCAACTTCCACGCCAGATGCTCTAATGGAAGTCAGTCAACGCTGGGTTCCCTGGGGACGCCGGGAGATGGATGCCGCGTTGGCGCGGCATCCATCGACGCCGCAGGAACTTCTCGGCAGACTGGTGGATTCCGGCGACGATGCCGTGGTGCAACAGGTTGGTGCAAATCCCAATACGCCGCTAGTGATTCTGGAAAAGATCGCCGCCGGGCCGCTCACGTATGAGCGGGTTGCGGGATTGGCGGGCAACCGCAATATTTCACGGGCGATCATGGAAAAACTGCTGGCGGCAGCGAATCACGATGTTAATACTTCCGATCCGGTTCGTCTGAGTTTATACAAAACCTACGTATTGGCTGCGCTCGCCGCCAATGCCGCGCTACCGCAAGATCTTTTCGATCGGCTGGCTGCAATCGACGCGCCGGTGCATTTTCTGGTGCTCGCGATCGTCAATGCGCCTCACGCTAACTGCGAGCAACTGTCCCGGTTGCTGAGTTCCGAACCTTCGCTGGAGAATGCCAGTTTATATCATACCGTGGTGAGAAAACTGCGCGAGAAGGGTTGCCCGGAGGAAGATTTATAGCCCTGCATAATGCAGCCCGATCAGCTTCGCCGCTTGGGAGATGATGTAGTGACACGTAATACCTTGAATAATCCCGGTGTCAAGCCTGTCAATTGACGTCATTGCAAGCTGATACTCCTAATGACTTTCCGGTAACTGATACTTCCAATTTTAGAGACGAGAATCACTGGCAATGGGGCGTGATTGCTAGGATTTTTTATATCCGGTGTTATTTTATTTTCAATACAGATATCATTATAAATACTAAAAAAAGTAGAACGTTTATATTGATTCTATGCGCTTAAAATCTGCATAAGAGCGAAGGAATTACTCTCAAAGGAGAGAATAATGATTAATACAATATCTCAAAAGTCTGATGAAAAACCATTGGCAAAACCAACACCAGTAGTCGCCCGGAATGATGTATTTAAAGATACCGGATTGACCGAAGATTCCACCGGTACCGTAACACTGGATGTAATGAAGAATGATTCGGGCGGGAAAAACTTAGCGCTCTGGTCGATTGATAATGGCACTAATGCGGCAGCCGATTTGTTAGTCCAAGATAAGGCCAGAACCCGGGAAACCAGTACAGACCGGAGTGCAAATGGCGGTATTATCTGGATCACAAACGATGGAAAAGTGGGTTATGACATTACCACTGTCTCATCGACATTCAAAGCCCAATTGCAAGCCCTTGCTGCAGGAGGAGTGCTGACAGACAGTTTTACCTATGCGATTAAGCTCGGCAGTACGATCAGTTGGGCCACCGCAACCATCAATATTTCCGGTGTCAATGACAATGCCAACATCAGTGGGACAGCAACGGGTGCATTGATTGAAGATAATGCAACGAATACTACCGGCGGCATTTTAAGTGTGGCGGATGTGGATAGCGGTGAGGCTGTATTTCAGCCAGTGCTGCCCGCGGCGCTGGTTGGCGCTTACGGTAATTTCACTTTTAACGCAATGACCGGTGCCTGGGATTATACCTTGGATAATGGCAAGGTGGCGACCCAATCATTGACTGACACGTCGATCGTCACCGATACCTTAACAGTTAAATCTGCCGATGGCACCGCCGAACAAGTGATCACCGCTACTATTGCCGGTACCAACGATATGCCGATTATTTCCGGTGCAATATCCGGCAACGTGACCGAGGATGCTAATCTAGCCAATATTGTCATGTCATTCGGTCCGGCCAGCTTATATACCGTGGGAGCTTCCTATCCGAATAGCGTTGCTATCGGGGACGTGAATGGTGACAACAAACCCGATATCGTAACGACGGATGCGGGTATAAATTCGGTATCCGTGCTGCTGGGTAATGGCTTAGGTGCTTTCGGTTTGCCAAATGTGATTGGGGTCGGTGCCGTACAGCCATTGAGTGTGGTTCTGGAAGATGTAAACGATGACGGCGATCTTGATATTATCACCGCGGACGCAGCCAGTAGCGCAGTATCAGTGCTGTTGGGAAACGGTGCAGGGGCTTTTGGTTCGCCTGGTGTCTTTAATGTAGGGGCAGCTAATCCGCATAGCGTTGTTGTAATGGACGTGAATGGCGATGGCAAGCATGACATTGTTACCGCTAATGCCGGCAGCAATAACCTATCGGTATTGTTAGGAAACGGTCTTGGTGCTTTTGGTGCGCCGGTAATGTATGGTCTTGGTGCGGCTTCTCTTCAACCAGCCAGTGCTGCTGTCGCGGATATCAATGGTGACGGCAATCCCGATATTATTACGGCGAATTATGGCAGCAATAACGTATCGATACTGTATGGTGACGGGATAGGTGCATTTAGTCTTGCGAGTGAATACAGTGTGGGAGCATCCGGTCCTTTTGGGATTGCTGTAACAGATGTAAATGGCGATGATAGGCTTGATATTGTGACAACTGCCACCGATAGCAATGCCGTATCGGTGTTGTTGAGTAGCGGCCCAGGGACCTTTGAAGCACCGGTTTTGTATGATGTGGGTGGACTCCATCCTGACGGCATGGACGTAGCAGATGTGGATGGCGATGGCAATCTTGATATTGTTACGGTGAATTTTAATAGTAATGATGTATCGGTGTTGCGGGGGAACGGATTAGGTGCTTTTGCAGCACCAAGCTTGTACAGTGTGGGAGCATCCTATCCTTATGCGATTGCTGTTGCGGATGTAACGGGAGATGGGAAGCCTGAAATTGTTACCGCTGACTTGGGTAGCAATGTCAATGCGGTATCGGTGTTATTGAATACCAGCCGTGGCGATTTGGTCACCGGCGGAGTACTCAGTATCAGTGATCCGGATACCGGCGAGTCGAGTTTTGTAGCGCAGTCCGATGTATTGGGCAATCACGGTTACGGCAGATTCAGTATCGACGCAGCGGGTGCATGGCATTACACAGCCGACAATAATCAAAGCGCCATTCAGACATTAGATACAGGGGAAACATTGACTGATAGCTTCACTATATCGAGTGTTGATGGGTCGGTGCACCAAGACATTATTGTTACTATCATCGGAGTTACCGAGGTGGTGTTTTAAAGTGGGATTTTTTACCATAAGAATGAGAAAGCGGTTGTACTTCCGCAGCATTTAGCAGGTAAGATGGGTTTTTGCCAGGTAAAGTATAGGCAAATCAAGCGAATCAGGTTCTAAAGGGATTGTGAAAGGATGGACAAAATTTTGTACGGCACAGCGGCAATAGTAATGATTGTCGCCATTGCCTATGGCGGATCATGGTTGTATCAATTTCTGGTTGAATTCTTCAAAAAAGCGATATAGCCTGAAAAAAACTCCGGAGGAGATACTTCCATGAAGGTCCAGATTAACGAAAAATTCATGATCCCTTTAACGGCGGGCAATGCGGTCGGCAAAGGTTGGACCAGTGCGACGCAGTATCGGCCGATGGGAGTGACCTGGCACTGGACGGCGTCGTGGGATCTGCAAGGTTGCCGGGATACCATCGGCGGCAGCCACCCGGCGCAACAGGGAATTGCTTCGGCGCATTACGGGATAGGGCGGAGCTTTTCGGAAGGCATTGACCGTTATGTATCGCTGGATAACCGGTCATGGCATGCGGGTAAAAACCAGCTTTTACGCTGGGATGGACAGCCATCCAATGACCGCACCAAAGGCGCGCGTGCCACCATTGGCGTTGAGACCGTGAATATCGGTTACGCGCGCGACGGGGTAAAGGCCGGCGCGGATTGGATCAAGGCGTATTCCCCCAATGGCAAGCAAGCGATGTTGATTCAGCCTTGGACGGAAGAGCAGATCGCAATGATGATTCAGGTCGGGCGTGAGATTATCGAACGCTGGCCTGCGATTACCTGGCAGGATCATCACGGTCATCACGATGTTTGTCCCGGATATAAAGTCGATGTGGCGGGATTTCCTTTTGCTCGGGTGTTGCGCGGCATTTATGAGGATCCCGGTATTCCGGACATTTGGTCGCTGTTCTGGACGGCAACACAACGGCAGCGGGCGCTGGTCAAACTGGGTTACGATTTGGGTCGTTTCGGTCCGAATGGCGATGGAGTCGATGGCGATTGGGGGCGCGCGAGCGATGTCGCGCTTTCGGCTTTTCAGAAACAGAATGACCTGGTCGTCAACGGTTATTGGACGACCTTTGTTTCACGCACTGCTTGGAATTTACTTATGGCTCGCGGTATTGATCCGGATTCGCTGGCTTAGCGTTACGGCGCTTGCCGGAGTTTTGTTCATTGCACGCAAAGAGAAGCGACATGATGCCTTATCCCGTATTGCAACTGGTGTCCGACGGTATCAAACGGTTAGCGGTGTACCGCGATCCGCTTACGAAACCAGCAGATGCGGTCATTTGGCTGCACGGCGGCAATGGCGATGCAGTGGAATTCCTGAATGGTATCCGCCCGCGCGTCGATGTGATGGATATTGCTCCACAAGGATTGGTGACCGGTTCCAATCCGGGATGGACGAACCCTTGGGAATCCGATATTCCCGAGGAGGCGATTGACAACTTGATCGATGTGCGGTTTATGGCTTCGCTGGAAGCTCAAGTCCGCATTCAATTTCGCTTTGTCAAACGTGTCTGGCTGTGCGGATTTTCCGCAGGCGGCGGCCTGGTCTGGTCGGTTTGGGCGATGCGGCCGGTAATTCCGCAAACATTCAGCGGCTTGTGCGCAGTTGGCAAAAAGCTGCGCCGTACCCCGGAGAAAGCCTGGAAATGGAACGCGACGGCGGTACCGGCTATTCCTTTTGTCATGATAAATGGCGCCAACGACTCACCGGATGATGAATCAACCGGATCCGGCGAGCATTTTTCCTGGCAGGAAAGCTATGCGCAGGCACGTTTAGTGAATGGAAACACCATCAATGAGCCGGTTGTTTCCGGTTATTCCGTTTGTGGTGAACCGTTCAATCTGGTACGTTTAAAGATTGCTTCTGGCGGGAAAGCACCCGCTGCCCGCTATGTCGTGGAAGGTGTGGGGCATGTCTGGCAATCATGCGAGTCGTGCCATACGGATGACCTGGTGATTGAACGCTTCCGGACTTTCGGATTGGGCCGGTAGTTTTGTTCGCAAAAATGATCGATGTGTGGCTGTGAAGTAGGGCAGAATGAGAAATTATTGATCGCCGCCGGGGCCGTGTTTGACAGTATCTGCCGCCTTCAGTACACTGATTCAAAGCAATCAATTGCTTAGTCCCCTTTTAATTTCCTTCGAGAATCACAAAATTTAATTTCATGGATATCAGTTCAATTCCCGTTGGCGCGAATGTGCCTGACAACGTTAATGTCATCATCGAAGTGCCGACCGGCGGCGAGCCGGTTAAATACGAATTCGATAAACGTTCCGGTGCATTGTTTGTCGATCGTATCTTACATACCCCGATGCGTTATCCGGCGAATTATGGTTTTATTCCGCACACACTGTGCGATGACGGCGATCCGCTCGATGCGCTGGTAATCGCCCGTTCGCCTTTCCTTGCCGGTTGCGTGGTTCGCGCCCGGCCGATTGCATTGCTGCACCTTGAAGACGAGCATGGTGGCGACGAGAAATTGATTTGCGTGCCGGACAACAAAACCTTTCCCTATTACGCGCATGTTTGCGAGCGCGATGATTTGCCGGATATTGTATTTCAGCAAATCGAACATTTTTTCACGCATTACAAAGACCTTGAACCGGAAAAATGGGTGCGCGTCGGCCATTGGGGAACTGCGGCCGAGGCCCGAGGCATGGTGATGCGCGCCATCGAAATGGCCAATGTCGCGGATAACAATGGATGATAACGAGACCGGATTGCAATGTGTCATCCGGATTTGATTATTAACGGGGAGGCGCAATCATGAAAATTGTACGAAGCATGTCGTGGCATCCGGGGTTTTTAGCGGCTGTTTCCTTAATATTGGCACTGGTGCTGACGGGTTGTACCGTAAAACTGATCAGTAGTTATGACGAAGCCACCGACCGGGCGATCACGGATTTGCAACGGAAGACAGAGGCGCATTTGGTGGTGTTGGAATCGGTGGAAGGGCTGCCGGAATGTACTTTTGATCATCATAAACAATTTTATGACGAGGCTAAGGTCGACGTCAGCGCGATTACCGTTCGTGCTGCGGCAATTCCCAAAAACGATATCACCACCCAACAAACCGCGTTGCTTGCCAGTAACTTTGATAACCTTGAAAAGCTGCATAGAATCGCTTGCTTGTCGAAAGATCAAATCACGCTCGTGCGCTCGCATTTCAATACCAGTTTTACAGCTATCTTGAAACTGGAGCTTGCCAAACGCCGTGGCGAGTGATTTTCCATTTAGCAGTTCTAATTTGAGTGTAAGGAGAACAACATGAACCTTGATGCGGTTAAACTGGGAAAAGACATCGTGGCTGCGTTGAATGGCAGCTTAGGTGATAAATGGCCGGATGTGAAGGATTATGCGGAATCCGAAGCGAAGAAACTGGCGCAAACGCTGGTGATGATTGGAACATTGCGAGCAGCCGGTAAAATTAACGACGAACAAGCGGCGCTTCACCTCGAGATGCAGAAAAATGCGTCACGCATGGTGTTGATGACAATCGAAGGATTGGGCGTGCTGGCTGCGGAAGCGGCGATCAATGCGGCGCTCGGCGTCATCAAAGATACCGTTAACAAAGAAATCGGGTTTATATTGCTGTAACGATGCGTAATGATTGTTTGACGGGACGGCAAAACCGCAATTAAACCAATCCCAGAAGCATCCGGATGCCTAAACTATAAAGCAAAACCACAAAGATTCCTCTCAAAATTCCGGTTCTGGTCGAGTGCGTGAGTTTTGCACCGAATGGCGCTGTCAGCATACTGGCGGCCACCAGCATTGCCAGTGCCGGTAAATAGACGTATCCCAAACTGTATTCCGGCAGATTTTCTCCATGCGCTAATCCATTGGCTATGTAGCCGGCAGTACCGGCTAATGCGATTGGAAAACCGATTGCAGCAGCCGTGCCGATGGCATGTTGCAGCTTGATGTTACAGAGTGACAAAAACGGTATCGATAACAATCCGCCGCCAATGGCAACCAGGCTTGATAAGGCGCCGATGATACTGCCGGCAAGGAACATGCAGGCTTTTCCCGGTAACTGAAAAATCGCGCTGGGGCGAAATTGCAGTAACATTTGTGTGGCCGCGTAGAAAATAAAGATAACAAAAATCACGCTGAGAAATTGTCCTGTCAGCGAACCTGCGAGAGTCGCGCCGCCGAAGGTGCCAACAACAATACCGGGTGAAATATTCTTAACAATTTGCCAGTCAACCGCGCCATGGCGATGGTGTGTTCGCAAGCTGGCTATCGATGTGAAGATGATGGTCGCCATGGTGGTACCGAGTGCCATGTGAATGATGCGATCAGCTGGAAAATCTTGAGCGGTGAACAACGAAATCAATACCGGAACGATGATCAAACCGCCGCCGATACCGAGCAAACCCGCGAAGAATCCGACAAATCCCCCGGTCAACAAATAAATTACCCACCATTCCATGATCGAGTCGCTAAGAAAAAAGATCGGATTATAGAATGGTCAGAATGAACTGCCATTCTGCCGGATCAACCGGTGTGATTGACAGCCGGTTGCCGGTTTGCAGCACGCGCATTTTTTGCAATTCAGGATACCGTCTGAGTTCCTTGATCGGAACCAAGCGGGTTCGTTGTGCCAGCGTAAGTTCAACATTAAACCACCGCGGATTGTGAGGCGAAGCTTTAGGGTCGAAATATTTGCTGGCAGGATTGAATTGCGTCGCATCCGGGTACGCCGGTTTGCTGACTCTTGCGATTCCCAGAATGCCGGGATCTTTGCAGCAGGAATGATAGAAAAATACTGAATCGCCGATGCTCATTTGATTACGCATGAAGTTGCGCGATTGATAATTGCGCACGCCTTCCCAGGCAATGGTTTGGTTGGGTTGCGCCAAAAAATCCTCGATACTGAATTCGTAAGGTTCTGATTTCATTAACCAGTAGCGCATTTTTAGAAAAACTGTAAATTGGAAGGAAGTTTGTCTCGATAAAATCTTTCAATGTGTTCTCGCAAATATGCTATTTTGGCTGCATTATGGATGCACATTCTAACTTCTTTTGCGATGAATAATCACACACTTTCTGATATTACGGTCGATGTATGGGTTCAGGGTGGACCGCTTGCACTTCCTGATTTGTTGGGTTCGGTCGTTTTGATCGAAGTTTTCCAGGTCAATTGCCCCGGTTGTTTTATTTATTCACTACCGCGCGCGGTTGATTTGCATCAGCGCTATCACCAGCAAGGATTAGCGGTGATCGGTTTGGCCACTGCCTTTGAGGATTACGATAAAAACACGTTGGAGAATTTGCGGAAATTGGTGACCACCGGTGAAGTAATCGGTGAAACGCTAAAAGCATTGGATCAGTATGGCATGCTGTCTGAAGGCAAGCTGGCCTGGAAAATACCTTTTGCCGTGGGAATGGATCGAGTAGTGGCGGAAACCGAACCCGTTACCGACGAACGGGTGCAGAAGTATGCTCATGAATTCTTGCCGAATTTTGAAAATTTTACCGACGATCAAAAAAAATCGGTGTTACAGCAGGTCAGGCATTATTTGGAACAAAAATCAATGCGCGCTGAAACTTTTGAACGCTTTGCTTTGCAAGGAACGCCGTCTTGTATTTTGTTCGATCGCAAAGGCGAGTTAAAGGATGTTTCATTTGGTCAAATCGACTACAAGCAAGCCATGGTCGAGCATTTTTTGGCGGAAAAATAGCCGTTGCTGATTCCGATATTACCTGCCCAAGGTTGTTAATTTATCCTCAAGCCAGTTTTCAAAAGCCGGGTGATTATCAATGTCGTACTGCCAGCATTGCAGGTTCAGTGTTTTGCCGATGAGAATATTCTGCGGTTGATCGTCGATATAAACGGTTAATGCTGGATTGAGCCGGAATGTGTTTATGGCGTGCCGGTAGATTGCAGGATCAGGTTTCAGAAAACCGACTTCAAACGATAACACTCTGTGCTGAAAAAAAGAAAACTCCGGGTATCTTTTGAAGATCCATGGCGAGTGAATGGCATTGATATTGGATATCAAGATCAATGTGTAATTGGCGGCGGCAAGTTTGCGAACGCACTGCCACATGGGTTCATTGACCGTGAAGATTTGCTGCCAGGCTTGATAGAACTGTTCCTGGGATGCGTTGCTTCCGAGAGCTTTCAGCGCCCAATCGGCGTAGCTGCTTGGATCAATGAATCCAGTTTCAAGTGCGTTCTTTCGTTCGAGTACGTGACGGATCCGTTCATGGGGATTGGAAACAGTATCCGGGATCAATCGAATCAGCGAAGATTCAAAATCAAAATCCAGTAACACTTTGCCAATATCAAACAGAAACGTTGTTGGTGCAGGAAGAGGGGAGAGAGTGTCTTGCTGCATGATGAGATTTTATGATGTCACAGATGAGAAGCGTAAAATCAAAAGGACAAGAAATATTGATTCAATATTTCTTGTCCCGAAATGGCTCCCCACATATGCCGTCAGGCTATCATCTTGAACCATACGGTTCAAGGCGGCTGTTTCATGGATACATCAGGCACATCCCCTAAAGGCGCGCACAACAGTATCACTAAATTCCACAGCCAGTTTCCAACAATTGGTTCAAAGAATATAAACCTTAACAAACATCGCAGGGATTAACTTTAACCGCAATAACATTAATTAACTTTCTTTCAATGTTATCGCTTCATCAATTTTCTTCTTTAACGCTACAATTCTACGCTTAAATTCTTCTATGTCAAAACCGCTTCCGTGGCGGAGCGATAATAATTCGTGGGTTATTTTTAACGCCGCTATAATCGCAATTCTATCGGAATCGATAACTTTCCCTTCGGCCTTGATTTCCTGAATTTTATCATCAAGATAAACTGCCGCTAGTTGAATTTCTTCTCGTTCTTGTTCTGGGCAGTTAATTTGAAACTCTCGTCCCATGATATTGATTTTTAGCAATTCATTATTCATTTTTTGGAATAGTCGTCAAAAGTGTTTCAAGCCGGTCTGCGGCAACATGAATTTTCTCATTGAGCTTTTCACATTGCTCGTGAGAAGCTGCCAGCTCTTTGCGCAGCTTACTGTTTTCGGAACGGCTATCCTGATACAAACGAATGAGCAGATAAACCCTTTCTTCCAGAAATTTCAATTCTGTTTCCATGTGACACTAACTCTCGAATAATTAACAGGTTATAGAATATGTAACCAATTTACAATTCTGTTTATGTGCCCTAGAAACATTATATTTTAGTTGTTGAATTATTATTTATTTGGTTATGCAAATATCTTGCAGATTAAAGTTTATTATGGGTCCCATCGCAAAACGGACGGTTGCCGGTTTTTTTGCAAGTGCATAGCCAAACGGTTTTATTTTCGCTGACAGAAAATTTATGAGGCGTAAATCCGGTGCCTCTGTGGGAGCCATCGCAAAAAGGTTGCGATTTACTCTGACCGCAGGAGCACCAAAAGTAATCTTTTCCTGATTCAAGTTTTACTTCTATTGGCGAAAAACGTTGCGCTTGATTTGAAGATTCGCTCATTTCTATATCTCTTTAACAAAATATTAATATCAGATCGTTTAAGTAGCCATATTTACATTAGAAAGATGTATTTCTTATGGATTTATCTTTTTTATTAATAAGATATATCATCATTCTATTTTTTTCTTCTAATAAGATTCTCTAATGGGTTGTAATAAAAAGGTTAAGCATAAGTTCCAATTTGATAGCGATTACGGATGCTCACGTCATTATCTTTAGTTTTGAGTTGAAAAAATTTAAACAAACAGCCGTAATGCACTTGGACTACCAGCCAAAATATGGTTATTTTTCATTACATTTTGTATTTCAATCAGTTGCTGTTTGCTTCTTTGAATTCCACTATCGCTAAGTGGCACGCGGTTATCATCAACCATAATTCCCCCCAGCGTATTTGAGAAGATTTTTGCAAGGTGCGTCATCTGATCAAAGACTCTCTCTCCATGCGCCACTCGTGGAACATCCAACAAAAATGTGACGCCGTGTGTGGTTAATGATTTCATGTTATCCGGCAGGAATGGCGAGGATTCATAGTTACTGAGCGTGAATAGGGTATTGTTGCTATCATCGCGATATTTAAACAATCCATCTGAATCAAGCTTGAATCCGGACGCTTCCGCTAACGCGCGAATTTTGGTGCCGACAAAAGCGCCGTCATCTTTACTAATGATATTGATACCGATCATGACATCGACGTCAGCGCAAAATTTGTCAAGCGCGACGGCTTTCTCGTGGGTGCTGACAATATCCGGACATTCGGCCGTGGCTTGTGTTTGTGATGCGAAATCAAGCACCAAGTCGCGGAATTTGGATAAATTCACTTCACTGATCGGGCCGGCTCTATCCGCCAGCTGCAGGCAGCCTTTGATATGGCCGTAACCGTCGCTGTCAACGTTGGATTCATTGGTGATTTCCTCCCAAGGCTCATCTTTGTCGGGTTGTCCCAGCCAATAGACAGGTTTTCCAAAATCGAATTTTCTCTGCAGTAATTTTGCGATATGCGTATTAGGTATGACTGAGTCCGAGCGGATATTGACGATATAACTGGTATTGCTGTCATAATCAAGCAAGGGCGAAGTTGCGGCTGAACTACTCACGATATTTGCATGAAAAGATGGGGCGGTGTGAACGGCCGGAGGAATTGATACTTTCTGGGACTCGCTGAGCGGTAATTCTTTTTGCTGCTCGAGCATATCGGATTGCGGATCCGCTGGCGCTTTATTAAATTTGGGCTCAATACGCTGGAATGGATCTTCGGTATTCTGCTTGTCCAATAGAATGTCATCGTGCTCATGATCGAATGCGGCTTGCACCTTGCGCCGGTAACGCAGCTGTTGCAACCAATTGAAAACCACTACACCAGCAATAACGATGATACCGATGATGATTAAACTTATTTGCAAATCACTCATGCTTATTCTCTCCAAATTTCCTTCTGCTTTTTCTAAAACGGTTGCATTCATCTGCCAAGAAAAGATTACGTCAGCAATCAATGATTGACAATAATCATTGATTAATTGTTACTTTATCCCGCTTTCCCATCTTAATAGCATCTGCCAGATCGACAGCGACTATTCTTGAAACTCCTTGTTCTTGCATTGTAACTCCGATTAGGCGCTGTGCCATCTCCATTGTTATTTTATTATGGCTGATGAAAATGAATTGCGTGCGTTCCGCCATCTTTTTAACCAGTTCGCAAAAACGGCCGGTATTACTGTCGTCGAGCGGGGCGTCGACTTCGTCCAATAAACAAAACGGTGCTGGATTTAGCCGGAATAAAGAAAAAATCAAGGCGAGCGCGGTCAAGGCTTTTTCTCCCCCCGACAATAAATGGATAGAACTATTTTTTTTACCAGGCGGTTGCGCCATCAGCATCAAACCGGCATCAACCGTTTTGTCTTCATAAAGCGTAAGCCTGGCATTTCCGCCAGAAAATATTAACGGGAAAATTTCGCATAGATGTTGATTGGTCAAATCCAACGTCTCTTGCAGGCGCAATTGTGTTTCGCGATCAATCTGCTGCATGGCGTGGTCTAATATTGTGATTGCATCGCTTAGATCTTGAATTTGGATCAGCAAATTAGATTCCCTTGCTTTTGCGGCTTCAAGCTCGTCTAACGCGGCAAGATTCACAGCTCCTAATGCTGCAATTCCTGCATTCAGCTGACGAATGTCGGTTTGTAACGCGGCTGCTTTTTTGTTTTTGAGCAGCGGTATTAGTTGCCCGGTATCGACTCCGGTTTCCTGAATCATTTCATCGAGTTGCCGGATTGCTATTTCTGCGGCTTGTTCTTGAAGGCGGGCTTGGCTGATATCTTCTCGCAGGGCATAGGATTTTTGTTCGAATGCCATGCGGGCATCGCCGATCTGCCGTAACTGACCCGCGATACTGTCGGCCTCGGCCCGGACTTGCGCGGCATCCAGTTTGATTGCGTGGCGTTTTGCCACTGCCGTATCTAAAGTCTCTTGGAGCGGTGACAATTCCACCTGGCTTCTTTCCAGCTGCAAGGCATTGTATTCTTCATTCAGTCTTTGATAGTTCTCATCAATAGTCAGTAAGCTGTTTTCGATCTCGGTAATTTTGTTTTGGCAGGTTTGCAAATAAAACGCAGCATCCTGTAATTCTTTCGAGGTTTGCAGCATTTTTTGCTGTTGATCGGAAAACTGTTGATTTGCGGCTTCCCATGCAAGCTGAGCTTGGTGCGCGATGGATTTGGAATTTTCGATTTGTTTCAGATTTTTTTGATACCGTTCACTAGCCGATTGCTGCTGGGCAAGCTCGCTATTCAATGCTTGTTCGATTTCATGTAATTCCTGGTTGATTTGATTACTGCGGTGGATGGCGCGCTCGTGGATTTGCGACTGCTTCACCCACTCGAGTTGCAGTTGGTGGCATTCCTGTTGTAAACGCTTACTTTTCTCACCCATTTCGTGAATGACCTGTTTCAACTCATTGCATTGGCGATCCGCTTGAATCATCAATTGCTGCTGTTTTTCGAATTGTGAATCGAGCTGGGCAATTTCTTCACGCAGTTGAACCAGCTCTTTCTGCCGGGATAAAACGCCATGCAAGTGCGAATCAGGGGCATAGAACGTGATGCCGTGGCGGGTAATTCGATGTCCTTGCGGTGTTACCAATATTTCTCCAGGAGTGAGCGATGATCTGTGTGTCAAGCCTTGTTGAAGATTCTCAGCGACGTACACATGGCTCAGCCAATTTTCCAGCACCGGCTGGATTTCGGATTGACCGCAGTTGATATAGGCGAGCAATCGCTTGCAGTTCCTGGCTGTGGAATTGATTTCGGTTACCGGATCAAGAGCGGCGGGACGGTTTTTTTCAAAAACTGCCCATTTTCCGGTTGGCGCTTCCTCAATCCAGTTCTGTATTTGTTCTAATTGTTCGATTTCAATGCTGTTGAGAAACTCGCGTAATACTGCTTCTAGAGCGACTTCCCATGCAGATTCAATTTGGATTTTTTGCCATAACCTCGGTAAGCCATGCCAATGACGTTGATTCAACCATGCGTTGAGGTCCTGATTCTCTTCCAGTTTGTGTTGTAAGTTTTGTAATGCTTCGAAGCGCGCCGTTGCTTGAGATATGGCTTGTTGAAGTTGCAGAACTTGAGTTGCCGTTTGTTCCTTACTTGCCTGCGCGGCCGACAGTTCGTTCTGAGTATTCCGGGAGGCTAGATTTTCAGCGTTGAGCGTGTTTTCCGTTTGCTTGATTGCGGTTTCAAGCTCGGCTAATTTCCGCGGGTCGATGTATTCCAATTCATTTTTTTCATGGATTAAGCGGCCTCGGCGTATTTCCAGTTGCTGGATATTTTTAATCGAATAAGTTTGATGGTTTTCTTCCAGCTGATTGGCTTGCTCGATAATTAAGAGATTGCGCCGGCTCTCGTTCAATTTATCCTGGCAGTCGCGAAAGCTTGCTTCGATTGCCGGTAGTTCCGCATTCTTCCGGTTATTATTAATAATGCACTGCTGATGAATGGCTTCGGCTTTGTATTTTTCTTGTTGCCAATAGGTAAGCTCGTCATTTTTTATGACTGTATTTTCGGCAGATGCCTGCAACCGGCTTTCAATCTGCAGCATCTGTTGGGTGATGCGTTCATGCGTGCTTTGCAAATGACCGATTTCCAGCTCCAAACGCCCGATTTCCGCATCGGCGGCGTACAATTCTCCCTGGACTTGGAGCTGTTTCTCATTGATGGTGCTTTCATTTACGCGAGTGTCTTCATATTTTTTTTCTGCATCGCGTTGGTTGAGCAGCGTGCTTTCAAGCTCGGTTTCCCGTTGAAGGATGGTTTGTTGCGCCGAGTTGCGCTGGGCGATGGCTTCGGTTTTATTCAGCAGCCAAAGCAGGGTTTGCGATGTTAACAGTTTTTCTTGTAATAACTGGTACTGCTGCGCCTTCTGCGCTTGAATCTCCATCTGTTGCAGCTGGGTTTCCAGTTCTTGCCGGATATCTTCCAGTCTTGTGAGATTTTTTAGTGTTTCAGCAAGCCGCGAAGCAGTTTCTTGCTTTCTTTCCCGGTATTGAGAGATACCGGCGGCTTCTTCCAGGAAACTTTTTAATTCTTGCGGTCTGGCCTCGATGATTTTGGAAATCATGCCTTGCTCAATAATGGCATAACCGCGTCCACCGACGCCGGTACCGAGAAAAAGATCCGCAATATCGCGGCGCCTTACATGTAAGTTATTGATGTAATAATTTGATTGGCCATCTCGCTGCAAGACTCGTTTAATGGCAATTTCAGCATAACTGGACCATTGACCGGTTATCTGGTTTAAGTGATTGTCAAAAACCAGTTCAACACTTGCACGGCCAACGGCTTTCCGGTGATCGGATCCTGAAAAAATGACATCTTGCATCGAATCGCCCCGTAATGCCGAGGCTTTGGATTCACCGAGAACCCAGCGGACCGCGTCGATAATATTGGATTTGCCGCAACCATTCGGTCCCACAATGCCTACGAGGTCTTGCGAGATGGAAATTGCAGTGGGTTCGACAAATGATTTGAAGCCGGCGAGCTTGATTTGTGCTAGTCGCAATTTTTTGTTTAGCGGATTAGGCGGTTATAATAGTCGGCAGCGCTATCTGCGCTTTGTTTAATTTTACCATGAGCAAGAAGAATGACTAGCAAACCCCAGAAGTCTCTTGAAACATTCCCTAATCCCTATGCTGACCGGGATTACCATATTCATATGGAAATCCCGGAGTTTACCTGTTTATGTCCCAAGACAGGGCAGCCGGATTTTGCAACTTTGATTTTGGATTATGTCCCCGACAAAAAATGTATTGAGTTAAAAAGCCTCAAACTTTATATCTGGTCATACCGGAATGAAGGGGTTTTTCATGAAGCGGTCACCAACAAAATTCTCGATGATTTCGTTGCTATCCTGAAGCCGAGATACTTGCGTCTAATCGCGCGTTTTTATGTCCGGGGAGGCATTTTTACCAATGTTGCCGTTGAATACCGGAAAAAAGGATGGAAAGGTAAGTCACTGATTCTAATTGATGAATCTTTGAGTGGATCTAATATTCGCGAATGAGTATTGATTATTATTTTAAGTTGATGTACATAACTTATTGATTTTAAAAGACTGTTGCTATTTAATAATTTTCTTATATGAAAAAAATAGTTTGCAAAGACGAATTTTTTATATATCCTGTAGGACGGTATGGATATAAAAAATTGTATATAGATGATTTTAAAAAGAAATAGCTTAATTGTTTTATTGTTTTCGCTAATTTTCTGGTCTTTTTTGTTCTCGTCAATAAGCGCTTACGCTGATAAATTAGTTCCGATCAAAAAAAACCAGCACCATGAAAATTTATGGGATCGCATCCGCAACGGGTTCGCACTGACTCTCCCGCCTGACAATAAAGCGATTCGAAAAATTGAAGCGCCATATACGCAGAATCCTCATGCATTCAATCATATCGTTGCTAGCAGTGAACGTTATTTGTTTTATGTAGTAGAGGAGATCGAACGCCGCAATATGCCGATGGAGATCGCATTGATTCCGGTGATTGAGAGTTCCTATAATCCACTGATTAAATCGGATAACCGATCGGCCGGTTTGTGGCAATTTATCCCGGAAACGGCGAAGATATTGGGTTTGACACAGAATGTGTGGCATGATGATCGCCGGGATATCGTCGCGTCAACGCAAGCGGCTCTTGATTATCTTCAGTATCTGTACCGGAAGTTTGACAATTGGAAGCTAGCGATTGCCGCTTATAATGTCGGTGAGGGTGTTGTCAGTAAAGCGCTTGCCAGGAACTTGCATAAAGGCAGACCGGTCAGTTTTTATGATTTGAATTTGCCGATAGAAGCCAAGCATTATGTTTATAAGTTATTGGCGATAAAAGATATCGTTACCAATTCTAAGAAATATGGTATTCAACTTCGACCGATACCGAATCGACCGTATTTTGACGAGGTAAAAATACATGAACACATCGATATCTCTCTTGTTACCCGCCTAGCTAATATTTCCGACATTGAATTTACCGCACTCAATCCAGCTTACAACCGTTTTGTCATAAAAGTCTCGGACGAACCGAGGACATTATTGTTGCCGAAAGATAAGAAAGAAATTTTTGTCCAAAATTTGGAAACATATCAAGATCCCCGGTTCTCGTGGCGAATTTACCATGTCCAAAAAGGCGAGAAAATTAATGACATTGCCGCTCGCCATGGAACTACAGTAAAACAACTGCAAACCATCAATGGAATCGCGCGGAATAAAAATCTTGTCTTTGGTCAGAAAATATTGGTGCCACAGTCAGTCTTAGTCGCTGAAAGTAAGAAGGATGCGATTGTTCAGAAGAAAAGGCAGTTCTGGAATGATAAATCCGATGTGCATATTGTGAAAAAAGGCGATACGTTGTATCACATCGCCAGACGTTACCGTACTACGGTTGACCAAATAAAACAGTGGAACAATAGCAATGATAATCTGTCGATCGGTCAAAAACTGTATATCGTAAAAAGCTGATGGGGAGTAGACGAAGGCTCCGCTTTCTGATCCTAAAAGTCATTAGCTGTAAAGTTCCCTTAGTAATTCAATTCCCCAACTGACGCCGAATCCGGTAATTTCACTATCTACGGCGCCCAATCCGCCTTTGTGACTGCTGGCGGATAAATCCATATGCAACCACGGTGTATCATCGGCAACAAATTTTTGTAAGAAACAGGCAGCGAGAATGTGATCGAATTCGCCATCCAGTTCGCATTGTTTGATATCTGCGATTGTACTCTCCAGACTTTCTTCATAGTCCTTGTCCATAGGAAACACGCAAACGCGTTCTCCGCAATTGCTGCCAGCCGTAACCGCTTTTTGGGAGAGCTCGCCGCGATTGCTAAAGACTCCGCTGTAACGCGATCCCAGCGCGGTTTTCATGCTGCCTGTCAGAGTGGCGAAATCAATAATCAGATCAGGTTTTTGTCTGCTCGCTAGGGTCAGCGTGTCAGCCAGTACCATTCGCCCCTCTGCATCGGTATGGACGATTTCAATCGACAATCCGCTGAGTGCTGTAATTACGTCACTTTGCTTATAGGCGCGAGGACTGATATGGTTCTGCGCGATCGCCAGCCAGCAATCGATGTTAATAGGGATCTCAGCACGCGTAGCCGCCAATAAAATGCCCAAAGCAACCGCCGATCCGTTCATGTCTTCGTGCATACCTTGCATGTAACGCGCGGGTTTTAAATTGTGACCGCCGGTATCAAAGCAAATACCCTTACCAACTAACGCGATGCTTTTGTGTTGCGCGTTTCGATTGACGTGATGCTGCAAATGTACAATTGCAGCATCTTCGGTATCGCTGCCTTGAGCCACGGCGACGAAAGCGCCCGCTTCCATTTCCTTGAGCTTGTTAAAATCAAATTCCTGATATTTCCAGCCTTCACTGTCTGCCAGTTTTTTTATTTGCTGGCGGTAAGTCTTGGGTGTTAATTCATTAGCAGGTAACACCGTGAGGCCGCGGGCCAATAAATTTCCCTCAGCCAATGCCCGTTGCATTTTGAAGTTTTCGTTATCTTTATATCCATATAAGTTAATTTTGGTTAGCGGTTTTCTGACGGGCTTATTTTTTCTCACGGGTAAAGTGGCGCCATTGACCCATGCAACATACAACGCGCATTCCGCAAAGCTTCTTTTTTGTTGTGTGGTGCCAAGCGTCACAATGTGTATTTCCGCCGGGTTTTCCTGTAGCAACAATTTCATGGCTTTGCGCATGGCGGTCTGCTGGTTAAAAACCGGTTGGGCGCTATCCAGCATGACCCAGCTGCATAGTTCTCCATTCTGTAAATTTGCGCATACGGGGGTTTCACAGAGATCGGTCAATTTCATATCCCGCCGCAGCAGCAACTGATGCAATGATTCCTCGCCGGGAATCGGATGTTTTTTGGAGAGCTTTTCTTGTTTGGGTAAAACTACGAGTATGTAGGATGCTTTAATAGATGGGTGATCAAATAATGATATATTCTGATTCTGGTGAAGTGTTGCCAGCATTGAAAACTTTCCTGTCGAGTATTATTTTTAGAGTGACAATATCGGAAGTCATTGCATTAAGAATGATTGCAGATAATGTTGCTATTATATACGGGTTACGGGTGTTTGGGCTGCGTAGCCAGTTGCAGAAAAGTGTATCCTTCCGTGTGAAAAATGGAGAATAAAATTAATGCGCCAGTACCTCGAGCTAATGCAGCATGTGATAGACCATGGTTATCGGAAATCCGACCGGACCGGGACTGGCACGCTGTCTATTTTCGGGCACCAAATGCGTTTCAATCTTGCCGATGGCTTTCCATTGGTGACCACTAAGAAATGTCATTTAAAATCGATTATCTATGAATTGCTTTGGTTTCTCAGGGGTGATACAAATATCCATTACTTACACGATCACGGTGTTACAATTTGGGATGAATGGGCTGATGAGAATGGTGATTTAGGGCCTATCTATGGCCACCAGTGGAGGTCCTGGACGACGGCGGATGGCCGTTGTATCGATCAGCTCCAGCAAGTAATCGAACAAATCAGAAGCACTCCCGATTCGCGGCGCATGCTGGTTTCTTCTTGGAATGTCGGGGAGCTCCACAAAATGCGGCTGCCTCCCTGTCATGCTTTTTTTCAGTTTTATGTAGCAGGTGGCCGGTTGTCGTGTCAGCTTTATCAGCGTAGCGCGGATATTTTTCTGGGCGTACCGTTCAATATTGCATCCTATGCCCTGCTAACAATGATGATCGCGCAAGTTTGCGAGCTTGACGCCGGTGATTTCGTTCATACCTTGGGCGATGCGCATTTGTATCTGAATCACCTGGATCAAGCGCGTGAGCAATTACTGCGTGAACCGAGAGCACTTCCTATGATGAAATTAAATCCTGAAATACGAGAGATTCATGATTTTAAATATGAAGATTTTATTTTGGAAAAGTATGATCCCCATCCTGCAATTAAAGCAGTGGTAGCCGTATGACTCCTTTGCGTTTCTCCATACTGGTTGCGATGGCTAACAACCGGGTAATAGGCAGGGATAATCGATTGCCTTGGCATTTGCCGGCGGATTTAAAACATTTCAAATTTCTGACAATGGGACAGACCATTGTCATGGGCAGAAAAACTTACGAATCCATCGGTAAACCCCTACCTGGACGCGCCAATGTCATTGTTACCCGCCAGATGGACTATGAAGTACCAGGTGCCGTAGTGGTTAATTCCATCGAAGATGCATTGCAAGTTTGTGAGGAGACAAGCATGGGAAATGCAGAAAATTTCATTATCGGTGGAGAAAAGTTATACCGGCAAGCGCTGAAATTTTGCCAGCGCATGTACGTCACCGAGATTTTGAGGGATTATGAAGGCAATGTTTTTTTTCCGGAATTTGATAAGAACGAATGGGAAGAAAAACAGCGAGACAAGCATATTTCAGCAAAAGACGACGATCTGGAGTATCACTTTGTCATTTATGAACGGAAAATATAAAGCGAACTCATTTTCTTAAAAATTGCATTCAGAAATAATAAAGGCGCAATGAACATAAATTGTTCATTGCGCCTTTTAGCTTGAGTTGAATTTCGCGGTTATGCGAGTGATAGCTCAAGAATCATATTACTTTTACATCCGGCAGCGGAAAGCCGTTGAAATTGCTGGCGTAGGCAGTGGTGTAAGCGCCAGCATTCGGAATATAAATAAAATCTCCTTCCTGGATATCGTTAGGCAGCATTAGATCCTGCATCAGAATATCGACGGAATCGCAGGTTGGCCCGGCAACTGACCATGGGATTGGGTTGCCTTTCCGGTCCGTTAGAATGTCATAGCGCAAACCTTCGGTCATCTCGATAACACCGCCAAACATACCGGCATCCCAATACATCCAGCGTTTTCCATTGCGAGTTGCTGTACCGACTACACGGCAAACGAAATAGGCCGAATCGGAAACCAGATAACGTCCTGGTTCCGCCATGATGCGAATGCTATCAGGTAAATCAGCGATGGCTTCGTTGATGACTTCCGCGATAATTTCAATCGATGGAATCGGCTTGACATGGCGCACCGGATAGCCGCCGCCGATGTTTAATAATCTTGGATTCAAGCCGGCTAATTGCATTTCGGCAAAAACTTTTTTAGCACGCTCAATACCTACACGCCAATTTTGCGGATTACGACATTGCGAGCCGACATGAAAGGTGACCCCCGCAAGATCTGCTTTGAGTGATGCGGCTTCCTGGATGATCTCATTGATGTCACCCAGATGTGTTCCGAATTTCCCAGCCAGCGGCCAATCACTGCCAATGTTGGGCGTGTCGATGCGCAAATACAGTTTGGCATCCGGTTTAACGCTGAAGATTTTACGCAGTTCTTCAACGCTATCGAGTACATACCATTCAACGCCTTTTGCCGCTGCGTACTCAAGATAAGCTCTTGATTTCATCGGGTTGCTGTAAAAAATTTCGGCTGCCGACACTCCGATGCTAAGCAATAAATCAAGCTCGGCAATTGAGGCGATTTCAAATCCCGCGCCCTCTTCAATCAAGGTTTTTAAGACGCGCTTATCGGGGTTCGCCTTGACGGCATAGTGAGGGTGCACTCGTGGCATGGCCGCTTTGAATCGTCGGGTTTTATGCCGGATAATGTCGCTGTCGACCAGCAAAAACGGTCGTTGATAACCTTCTCTTAGAGCATTTTGTACATGCTCAAAATTCAGACTTATCTCAGGATGGGTGTCAAACAGAACTTCTGACTGATTGGTTTTTTGAAGTGTAGATACTGTGGACATGAGCGTGCTCCTTTAAAAAACGCTACGTTTCAGGAATATGTATATTTACTAAATCAGCCGGAGCAAAAAAGTTCTTGGTGCTTCTCATGATGACCTCCTTATCGGTAAATTATCAGTTTTTAATTTGCACGCATTATAGTCCGCATTTCATGCAAATCAAGTGTTTTTTTAAACTTTTAAAATCTTTTTTTCGTTAGAATAGTCTCATTAGAAACAATGAGTTATGCGTATCGAATTTTATGCGGCATTAGACGGGAATTTTCAAAAAAAGTTTAGTGCTTGTCCTGGAAGAATTGATAGCCGGATTGGCGCCCTAAACCTATCGAATAACGATTTTTTTAAGAATCAATGACGTACTTTCTGGGGAGTGCAAAATAAACAATTCAGTTCCATTGTAATCGCAGATAACCCTCTATTTTTTCATCAAAATTAATGTGAAGTAGATTTTCACCGCGGCGGATCGGTGCTTGCCGCGTGACGGGGTGAAAAGGACCTGCGGCAGAGGTTGACTTATCCATTCTAAGCCGTCCGGCGCGCGGGGAAAAAACTTTAAGTTCAACGCGGCCAGGTGCGGTTTCACGCAGAGTCGGTGCAAACGGCTTGGCAAGAGGTTCTCCAATAAACACACCCTGGCCCGGCCAGGCAACGCTTTTCCAGTAAGCTTCGATAACGCTGGCGCCGGCTGCATAGTAGAACATGGCGACTGCCGGAGCCGGAAACTTCTGTGGAAAGCTGCAGGGTTCCACGACGGTGCCGTAACTGGCGGTTGCACCGGCTTCCAGCCACCGCAAGCTGCTCATTTGCAGCGAGTCCGTCAGCATGCCGCCGAAGGATGTCAGATGATCCGCTATCGCGCCCGGTAAAAAATTCAGCGTGTCGAGCATGGGGATTTTGATGAGTCCGGTAAAGTAGAAGAGTACATCGTCACGATTAGCGATGTGATCGGTTTCAAGGATTTGTATCGGGAATACGCCGGAGAATTCATCTTTGATCAACTGGAAACCGGGTGCGCGGCTGTTGCGAGCGGTATCGGAAGTACTCAATAGATAAGCCTGACCTTTCGGAAAAGTCCGGTCGGAACGGATACCCCGGTCAATCAGTGCCTTGACGTGTTCGAAAGTAGTGCCGGCCAGCATCATGGCAGGACGGATTCGATAATCGTTGTAGGGTTTAGTACCGGGTGAATTGAAATAAGGATTGAGCGCAGTCGGTGCACAAGTATCAGCGCAATATTTCTGATCGAAACCAAAAGCCAATGCGGATGTTAAAGACATGCAGCCAACCCGGTACGGAGCAGTCCAAGCAACGGCAAACGCCTGTACGTAATCCGGCGTTTTTTGATCGATACTGGCTTTCAGTATTGCAAATTCATCAGGCGTGATTTCGCTGTGACCGGGTTGGAAACGGACACGAATGATATTGACTGGCGGAATATTTCGCGCTGATTGATAGTAATTACCGATCTGGCGGGACAACGGATCGCTGTCATTGATGATGACGGCGATATCTTTCGGTTCCAAGCCGGTGCGTGGCAATGAGATGTGCTTGAGCGTATCCGCCGGGCATGCGGTAGAGACTAGCAATAGTATCAGCAGCCATAGGGCAGAAAGTTTCGGGATTAACGGCAATCGTTTCAGCGTCAACATGAAAGCGCGCCTCCATAAGATTAAAAACCTCAAATTTTGGGCAGCGTGACGCCATGCTGCCCCTGGTATTTGCCGCCGCGATCCTTGTAGGATGTTTCGCAAACTTCGTCCGATTCAAAAAAGATCACTTGCGCCACCCCTTCATTGGCGTAAATTTTTGCGGGCAGGGGAGTCGTATTGGAAAATTCCAGCGTCACATAACCTTCCCACTCCGGCTCGAACGGGGTGACGTTGACAATGATGCCGCAACGGGCATAAGTCGATTTCCCCAGACAAATCGTCAGCACATTGCGCGGGATGCGGAAATACTCGACGGTGCGCGCCAGCGCAAACGAGTTTGGCGGAATGATGCAGACATCGCTTTTGATATCGACAAACGAATTGGGATCGAAATTTTTCGGATCGACGATGGTGGTGTTGATATTGGTGAACAGCTTAAACTCATTGGAACAGCGGATATCGTAACCGTAGCTCGATGTACCGTACGAGACGATGCGTTGATCGTTCTTGTGACGGATTTGATCGGGTTCGAACGGTTCGATCATGCCGTGTTCCAGCGCCATGCGCCGGATCCACTTATCTGATTTAATCGTCATATCACGCGATTCCTAATTGTCTTCCATGATAATTTTAGCGAACAGTTCCGAATGATCTTCCGCCGATTCGGCGATCTTTACCGCGACCCGCCGCGCGATCAGTTTATAGATTTCCGCGATTTTTCCATCCGGTTCGGCAACTACGCTGGGTTTGCCGGTGTCCGTATGTTCGCGGATTTTGATATCGAGCGGTAATGCACCGAGCAATTCGACGTGATAGTCCTGACACATTTTTTCGCCGCCGCCGGTGCCGAAAATCGGTTCGGTATGACCGCATTTCGAGCAAGTATGCGTGCTCATGTTTTCCACGATTCCCAAAATCGGGATGCCGACTTTCTCAAACATCTTGAGTCCCTTACGGGCATCGAGCAAGGCGATGTCTTGCGGTGTCGTGACAATGACGGCACCGGTGACCGGAATCTTTTGCGCCAGTGTCAATTGGATGTCGCCGGTGCCCGGAGGTAAATCTACCACCAGATAATCCAGATCCTTCCAATTGGTATCGTTCAGCAATTGTTGCAAGGCTTGCGTTACCATCGGCCCGCGCCACACCATCGGCGTTTCGGCATCGATGAGTAAACCAATCGACATTGCCTGGATACCGTGCGCATGCATCGGTTCCATCGATTTGCCGTCGAGCGATTCGGGGTGTCCGGTAATCCCCAGCATCTGCGGTTGCGACGGACCGTAAATGTCGGCGTCCAGAATACCCACGGAAGCGCCTTCAGATGCCAGCGCCAGCGCCAGATTGACCGCCGTTGCCGATTTGCCGACGCCGCCCTTACCCGAAGCCACGGCGATGATGTTTTTGACGCCGGGAATCAGCTTGACGCCGCGCTGTGCGCTGTGCGAGATGATTTTGCTGCTGACTGTAACCTGGATCGCACCGATGTCCGGTACCGCACGCAACGCGTCGGTGATTTGTTGTTGTACTTGATGCTTCACGCTGTTGGCGGGGTAGCCCAGCGCAATGGTCACGGCGACGTTGTTTCCGGTAATTTGAATGCTGCTGACCGATTTGGCGGTCACATAATCTTTGTTCGTGGTCGGATCAATGGTTTGTTTCAGTACGGATTGAATCTGTTGCTCGGAAATAGTCACTACAAAACTCCTTTAATACGGCCTGCTTGAGGCGAACAATTTAATGGGTGGATGGTAACAAATATCGGGATCGCGCACACAGTTTGTTACAATTAGCATTTATTTGACCCGGTGCATTTAGAGCGAATGAACAAGCGAAAAATTCTGGTGACTTCCGCATTACCTTACGCCAACGGCAGTATCCATTTGGGACATTTAGTGGAATACATTCAAACCGATATTTGGGTGCGCTTTCAAAAAATGCGCGGGCATACGGTTCACTATGTGTGTGCTGACGACACTCACGGCACGCCGGTCATGCTGCGCGCGGAAAAAGAAGGCATCACGCCGGAAGCATTGATTGCGCGTGTTCACGCCGAACATCTCGCCGACTTCACCGGTTTTAATATTCATTTCGACAATTACTACAGCACCCATTCGCCGGAAACGCGACATTTCTCCGAAGATATTTACGGCAAACTGAAAGCCGCCGGTCTGATTGCGGTGCGCGGCATCGAACAACTCTACGATCCGGTCAAAAACATGTTTCTGCCGGACCGTTTTGTCAAAGGTGAATGCCCGAAGTGCGGCGCCAAGGATCAATACGGCGATTCCTGCGAAGCGTGCGGCGCGGCCTATGCGCCGACCGAACTGAAGAATCCGTATTCCGCGGTGTCCGGCGCGAAACCGGTCAGCAAATCGTCCGAGCATTATTTCTTTAGCTTGTCCGATCCGCGCTGCGTCGACTTCCTGCGGCAGTGGGCGTGCGATGGCGATCACTTGCAGCCGGAAGCCGCCAACAAAATGCGCGAATGGGTCGGCGAAGCCGGGGAAAACAAATTGTCTGATTGGGATATTTCGCGTGATGCGCCTTATTTCGGTTTCGAAATTCCCGGTGCGCCCGGTAAGTATTTTTACGTCTGGCTCGATGCGCCGATCGGTTACATGGGCAGCTTCAAGAACTTGTGCGAGCGCGAAAACATCGCCTTCGACGAATTCTGGCAGCCGCAATCGCAATCGAATACTGAGCTGTATCATTTCATCGGCAAAGATATTTTGTACTTCCATGCGTTGTTTTGGCCGGCCATGCTGCAAAACGCCGGTTATCGCACACCGACCAAGATTTTCGCGCATGGTTTTCTGACCGTGAACGGCGAAAAAATGAGCAAATCGCGCGGCACGTTCATTACCGCCGAAAGTTATTTGAAACAAGGCTTGAATCCCGAATGGCTGCGCTATTACTACGCTGCTAAGCTGAACAGCACCCTGGAAGACATCGACTTGAATCTGGATGATTTCGTCGCGCGCGTCAATTCCGATCTGGTCGGAAAATTCATCAACATTGCCAGCCGCTGCGCCGGTTTCATCACCAAGCGTTTCGGCGGCAAATTGGTTGCGGGAGAGCAATACCAGGCCTTGCAAGCGATGATCGATGCGCAATTTTCAAGTTGGCGTCCCGACGCCATCGAACAAGCATTCGAGGCGCGCGAATTTTCCACCGCGATTCGCCAGATCATGAAATTCGCCGACGAAGCCAACGAAACGATCCACAACCTGGCGCCGTGGGAAATCGCCAAGCAAGTGGATCGCAGTGACGATTTGCACCGTGCCTGTAGTCTCGGCATTCAACTGTTTTATCTGCTGGCGCGGTATTTGAAACCGATTCTGCCCGGTACGGTGCAGCAAATCGAGACCTTCCTCAATTGTGAAGCGCTGACTTGGCCGCAACTGTCCGCCGGTCAACCGGTATCGGCTCTGTTGCTGCCTGCCGGGCATGCGATCAATACTTACCAACATCTGATGACACGTATCGACACCAAACAAATCGACGCGCTGATCGCCGCCAATACACAAAGCCTGAGCGCTTCGCCGCCGCAATCACCAGCCCGGCACGCAGAAAAACAACAGCATGCTATCACGCCGATCGCCGAAACCATTTCCATCGACGACTTCAGTAAAATCGATCTGCGCATCGCTAAAATCGTCAACGCCGAGCATGTGTCAGGCGCGGAGAAACTGTTGAAACTGACGCTCGACATCGGTAGCGAGCAGCGCACGGTATTTGCCGGGATCAAATCCGCGTACGACCCGGAGCAACTGAAAGGCCGCTTGACCGTGATGGTCGCCAATCTCGCGCCGCGGCAAATGAAATTCGGCTTGTCGGAAGGCATGGTACTCGCCGCCGGTGGCGGGAATCCCGGCGAATTGTTCATTCTGTCGCCGGACAGCGGCGCGCAACCCGGCATGCGGGTCAAATAATTTCCGGGTATGGCAATCCATCCGCTTACCGAGCAGATCCAGCGCCTGGAACTTCGCTTGCTGCAAAGCGATCTGAACGCCCATCCCGAATTGATCGACGAATTGCTGGCGCAAAATTTCGAGGAAATCGACAATCAGGGACAACCGCATACTCGCGCGGATGTCGTCGGCTGGTTGCAACGCAAAGACCCGCAACAGCATTGGGCTTTCGAACATTTCCGCGTCAATGTATTGGCCGATGATTGCGTGCTGGCGATTTACGCGCTGCAAAAACCGCCGCAATCCAGCACACCGGGATCGATCCGCACGTCGCTGTGGCAGCGTCAGGATAATCAATGGAAAATGGTATTTCATCAAGCAACGAAAATAACAGGAACATCCGTATCATGAACCAGGAGACCGCCGTGGAACTCAACGCCGAACAACAACTCGCCGACATCAAAAACAACCTCGCCACCGTCAAACAGCGCATCATCGATGCGTGCAAGAAAGCTGGGCGCGATCCCGCCAGCGTGCGGCTGCTGCCCGTGACCAAAACCGTATCCGCAGAGCGGCTGCGCATCGCCTACGCTGCCGGTGTGCATGAAATGGGTGAAAACAAAATCCAGGAAGCGCGCGAGAAATCCGAAGTGCTGGCTGATTTGGGCATAAAATGGTCGATCATCGGACACTTGCAAACCAATAAAGCAAAATACCTGGCGCGCTTCGCCAACGAATTCCAAGCGCTCGACAGCCTCAAAGTCGCCGAAGAACTCGACAAACGCCTGCAAAACGAAGGCCGCGCCATCGACGTATTCGTACAAGTCAACAGTTCCGGCGAGGAAAGCAAATTCGGCCTGCCGCCCGAAGCCGTGCGCGACTTTGTGCAACACTTGCCGCAATTCTCATCGTTGCGCATCAAAGGTCTGATGACGCTCGCCATTTTCTCCCCCGACCACGACCGCGTGCGCGAATGCTTCGTCAAAATGCGCGACATTCAAGCCATGCTGCGCCAGGAAGCCCCGGCCGGATTATCGTTCGACGAACTGTCGATGGGCATGTCGGGCGACTACGAACTGGCGATCGAAGAAGGCGCCACCGTGGTGCGCGTCGGCCAAGCCATCTTCGGCAAACGGCCGTTGCCGGATAGCCATTATTGGCCTGGGTTGGGGTGATGAATAGGGTGATGAATAAAATGCACGTTTTAGCAAAAAGCGTGCAATTCGTCCGATGACGATATGGTTGTCTCGCTAATTGATGGAAGAACCATTGCGATTCCTTTGGTATGGTTTCCACGTTTGGCGTCAGCCAATCAAAAGCAACTCGCCAATTATGAACTGCTGGGGGATGGCGAAGGCATTCATTGGCCGGATGTGGATGAAGATATCAGCGTAGCTGGGTTGTTGCGCGAAAATCGTTAGGTTAGTTATAAACCGAACATCGTTTTCTACTGAATAATCTGATTTTTGATTATTTGCGAATCTAACAAATCGTGTCATATTGAAAATCAAATTGACATAGTTTTTAATAAAGAACAATGATTTAATGTGATACTTCCCGGTTTATACTTCATCGCTGACGTATTATATTGCGTCATTTCGGACGCTCAATTGTAGTTAGCCATCTTTTTCGCCATGGAGGCCCTCATGAGTAACGTAGTTTTGCTAGGCGTAAACCGCCGACTCGACAACAGATTCGAGAGCCTTCCGGACGACTCACCTCGCGCCATCGAACTCCACAACCGGCGGCGAGACGCACTTCATTCAGTCTTCGATGACATAAGCGAGATTGAGGTACGAAGTTGGGGTGATACTGACGATACCAAGCCACACGAATTCGTCGAGTTAAGTCTAGCTGGCGTGGCTGGCGCTGTGTTCACTTACGCAATTGTCCCCGGACTGCAGTGGTTAGGAAAGAAGCTCGCGGAAAAGGCGGTTGACACAGCTTTGTCGGAGTTGGCAAAGGCAGTCGTTGCAAAGCTCCGCCCGAAGCAGGAAGCGAAGCAGCTTCTCGACTTTCAGGTCACATTGCCGGACGGCACCCGGATTTTCGTTGACCCTCCGGACCGTGCGGCAACGATCACAATTGCCTTCAAGGATGGCAAAGTATCGTCACTGAACTACTCATCAGGGATAGAGGCCTGATGACGGCTAACGTTGGGCACTAAGTTGAAGGAAAGACGATATGTCACGTACTGCTGACTATACGATTCAGGGATTCTTGTATCAATTTAACAAGACCGCGTTGGAGATACTAAGCGCACAAGATGATGACAAAGTCACAGTTGAGGGCATTATCGAAGACATCGAGGTGGCTACTCCTACGACATTGAAGGCGGTTCAGTGCAAATACCATGAGGCGAGCACTTCTTTCACTGCGAGCGCCGTTTATAAGCCGCTGCTCCAGATGCTTAAACACTTTTCTGATAATCAGTTCACGAGCATACGCTATATCCTATTTGCGCATTTTTCCGGGGCCAGTACGCTACCCCCCGCAATTGATAAAGCCATTTTGGAAGCTGCCTTGGCTTCCAAGGACACAAAGCTCGCAAAACACGTCAAAGCAGTTCCACCCGGGATCGATCTCGACAGTTTTTTAGGCCGATTTACTATGGAATTCGGCCCTGGTTATGACGAAATCGTAAAGTGCGTCGGCGAGGCACTAAAGGCCAACGGGATGCCGAGCGGCGAAATCGAAACCTTGGCATATCCAAACGCGATCCACAAAATCGCCACACTGAGTGTTAAGCATAATGTCGCTGAACGGCAGATCACGAAAAAAGACTTCCTTTCTGAGCTTACGGCGATACGTAAAACAGCCATTTCCCGATGGACGCTGGCGCTTAAAACCCGGGATAAACTTCTCCAGGCTCGCCGTAAGCAGCTAAAAATTCACTTGGATAAAAACTCGCGGCTGAGATACTTCGTGATTGACCCCAGCAGCATCGAGGACTACGACAGTGAAATTGTACTCTTCCTCTCCGACTACATTGGCAAGTACCACTTTAAGCCTGCACACATCAGCACACCTATTCTATGTGTTCATGCAAACCGAGAAGAAATTCAAGAAATCCAGCACCGTTTGTACCAGAAGGGTATTGTTGCCACCGACGGATACATGGGCAGCAAGTTTGAAGAGTCATTTTTCTTTCGTGAGCCGCTTGCATCCAAGGGAGTTGGTGGTGAAGTGAAACGCGAATTCAATGTGCGTATCATAAGTTGTGCCGATCACGGCACCGTCCTAAACAATAGGAAGTGTGACGATTTATTCATTATTGGTGATCCAGACTGCGATGCACTCGACACCGTAGATGTAAACGTCGAACGTCTAGCTGGCGCAACAATGAAAGAAGTTAAGTATGTCATGGGGGTAAGTAATGTCTACGAATAGTATCGGACAGGTTCTCTCCTGTTCACCAGAGGCCATTATTGTTCTTATAGACGATCTGAAAGTGTTCGAAGAGCACAAGACAGCCCTGCAAGTAGGTCGGTACTTGCAGATCGCTCAAGGAAATAGTGACTTCACCATAGCTTCAATCCGCAATATCCGTGGTGTTCACGGTCAGGATTCCGAGGGCAAGCCGAAGTGGCAGTTTCAAATTGAATGTCAGGCCGTTGGTACGCTTATAGATGGCAAGACCTTTGAGCGTGCAAGTGTTCTGCTGCCAGTTCCCACTGAGCCAGCATTCCCAGCAGATGAAGAAACACTGAGCAAGCTATTCGCTGAAGATGCCGAATATCAGTTTCCTCTGGGCCAGCTATCTCTGAATAAGGCGACGTCCATGAAAATTCATGGAGACCGTTTCTTCAGTAAACATATTGCGATTGTTGGTTCTACTGGTTCTGGGAAGTCATGCACCGTATCTCGGATTCTCCATGACGTGGTAGGAATCGCAGACGACAAAAATTCAAACCTCGGAAAGCAGAACAATTCTCACGTTGTCGTCTTCGATATTCATGATGAATATACGGCCGTATTTACATTGGAGGAAGAGCAGGAATTCACTTTGAATCGCTTGGATGTAGACAGCCTTCAGCTTCCTTACTGGCTTATGAATTCTGAGGAGCTAGAGAGTATGTTCATTGAGAGCAATGAGCAAAACTCCCACAATCAGGTGAGTCAGTTCAAGCAGGCGGTTGTTTTGAATAAAGAGCGACACAATCCTGGGTTTCAGGACATAACGTACGATACGCCGGTGTATTTCTCAATCAAGGAAGTGTATCGATACATTGAGAATATGAATCGTGAGGTGATTGGGCGCCTGACGGGAGAGGATAGGCCGAAGTTGGAGGATGGAACGCTGATTGATGCGCGGGAAAATTACTACTTCGATAAGAAGTGCGTATTTGTTGCCACGTCCACCGCAACCGCGACCAGAGCGACAAACGGTCCATTCAACGGCGAATTTAATCGGTTTGTCTCACGGCTAGAAACAAAGCTTTCTGACAAGCGTCTACGGTTCTTGCTTGAACCAGTCAAATCTGATGGGATGCCATTCGAGACGGCAGATTTCGAGCAAATAATGAAGCAGTTTCTTGGATACCTCAATAGGGCGAACGTTACAATTATAGACCTTAGTGGAATACCCTTTGAGGTCTTGAGCATCACAGTAAGTCTTGTGTCACGTTTGATTTTTGCTTCCATTACTCGAAGTTAAGACATAAAGAGGATTTTCTGAACAACGTGCCCGTTATGATGGTTTGTGAAGAGGCGCACAACTACATCCCGCAGAGAGATGAGGCGGCATATCGCGCATCCCGAAAGTCGCTGGAGCGTATCGCAAAGGAGGGTAGAAAATACGGTCTTAGTCTCATGGTTGTGAGTCAACGCCCATCAGAGGTTTCCGAGACAATCTTCGCACAGTGCAACAACTTCATTGCGCTCCGACTCACTAATAATGCAGATCAAAACTACGTAAAGCGGCTTTTTCCAGACAACTCGAGTGGGGTTACAGATATTCTTCCAAATCTTGCTCCCGGAGAATGTATTGTTGTAGGTGACGCCGTTTTGCTCCCCGCCGTTGTTCAGATGCCCTTGCCGAAGCCTGAGCCGCATTCAAGAAGTGTTTGTTTCCACAAGGAATGGAAAGAACCGTGGCGGGATGTCACTTTTGCCGAGGTGATAAGTCGTTGGAGGAAGGAGTAAAGTGCCAAACAAGGTGCTTCACCGGGCAGCAATTCCGCTGCACTTCATTGCTGTCGGTGAGCTTGGTCATTCGCCGTAACACACAAGGGGTCATATCTTAAAATAGAAGCTTTAATACAAATTTGACTTGACCATGCCCGCCGGAGTCGGTCATTTCGATATACACCTTTCTTCTTTATACCTTTTTATTGATTAAATAACAGCGTTTTAGCGCAAGCTATGCAATTGCAAATTGGATAACCGAAAGGCTTTCAAGAAAAAGAGCGGCAACATAGATAGTTTTCAACGGCCTAAGATATCGTAGCGAGTCAAGAGAGGACGAGAATGCGGATTTTGAGGCGCATAATGAATCTATGCGACAAGAAATTGAAGAAACATGAATCATTATCCCATGAGTGTAGTAGATTGCCGCAAGTCTGTCAGACTCCCCACCCCTTCTCAATTCTCACTATCCAGGAAGTACAATTTTCCAATGTCTATAGAAATCAAAGAAAAACCCAAGTTCGCTGTTGCGGCAGCGGTTCAATTGCCGAATGTCAGTGATATCGAGTTCGAGTCGTCGCTGACCGAGCTGCGCGAACTCGCAAAAACACTGGGCTATATCGTCGTCAACACGTTTATGCAAAAACGTACCAGCTTCGACACGACTGCGTACCTGGGCGTTGGCAAGCGCGAGGAAATCCGCTGCTACGTGAACAGCGATTCCGGATCGGATGAATTTGAGGAAATCGTCATCGAATCAGATGGCCACGATATCAGTGCTCTCTTGGTCGATCACGAAATCTCACCATCGCAAGCGCGCAACCTTGAAAACGAGGTCGGTTGCGAGGTAATGGACCGCACCATGGTGATTCTTGAAATTTTTCACCGCAATGCTCGCTCCCGTGCGGCGCGCGCGCAGGTGGAAATTGCACGACTCGGCTACATGGCCCCGCGCCTGCGCGAAGCCGCCAAGCTTGCTGGACCGCAAGGGCGGCAGCGCAGCGGCACTGGTGGACGGGGTGCTGGCGAGTCGCACACTGAATTGGATCGGCGCAAAATCCGTGACCGTATCGCCGAACTCCAACAGGAAATTATCACGATGGAAGCCGAACGCAAAATACAGCGCGCGCGACGGCAAGAGCGCCAAGGACTCGCCAGCGTGGCGCTAGTCGGCTATACCAATGCTGGCAAATCCACTTTGATGCGGGCACTCACCGGCAGCGAAGTGCTGGTTGCCAATAAACTGTTCGCTACGCTCGACACCACGGTGCGAGCGCTCCACCCGGAAAGCGTGCCACGCGTACTTGTCAGCGATACGGTCGGCTTCATCAAGAACTTGCCGCACGGACTGGTCGCCTCATTCAAATCCACGCTGGACGAAGCGCTGGATGCATCTCTGCTGCTCCATGTCATTGATGCCAGCGATCCCGGATTTGAGCGCCAGCTCGAAGTCACCCAGCAAGTGCTAGAAGAGATCGGCGCGAATGCCGTGCCGCGTATCCGCGTATTCAACAAGATCGATTATGTCGGCGACGCAGAGGCGCAAGCCGAATGCAAAACTGCCTTACGTACCCGGTATCCGGATTGCATCGTGATGAGCGCGCGCAGCTCCGACGATGTTACGAAACTTCGCCTGAAAATCCTCGAATTCTTCCAGCAACACCTCATCGAAACTGAGTTTTTTCTGCCCTGGAATGCTCAGCAACTCCGCGGACAAATCTATACGAATTGTCAGGTACTGGAAGAACGCTCGGACAATGAAGGCACTTTCTTCCGGGTGCGCAGCGAACCCAGCGCTATCGAGAGCTTACGTGAACAACTCAATCCGACAAACTGAGTTCGATATACACCGGTAGATTTTGCACTTTGAAATTGAATCCGCGCATCATTTTCCCGGAAAATGAATAATCCGCGCCGGGCCGTCCAGTTTCGATTTGCTGATCAGTGCTTGTAGCGCCAATGGAAATCGCGTTGTAGGCGTAGCATGATTTCGGGCATGTGGTCGCAAAAACAAGGTACCAGGTCTTGAGTTAACAGTTAACGAAAGTTCCATTTTTCCGTCGTTATGCAAAAATCATATGCATCAACAATTTGTTAGTGATTAACCTGCTTGTTAGAAAAAGATCATTCACCAAAAAGAATCGCCACACGCCAGCGCAGCTTTGATTTCTGCAAGATGCTTCTTTTCCAACCAACCTTGCAATTTGCCGGATCTGAATGCATCGACGGCGCGCAGTTGCTTGTTTTTCAAGTCTATGGCCGGTTCCAGGCCGATCCAGTAAATATCGAGCTGTTAAAATCAGTCAATTTGGCAAGCCGCCGGATAACGTATTTTTCCAGGCTTTTAGTTCTTCCGATAATCTGGATCGGCGGCTTTTTCTTAATTGGCTTTGATAAGCTTGCTTGAGGAAATTTTTCTCTGTTGTTTTAGCAATTCATTGATATACGCGCTGCTATTGCATCGGAGAGTTGTCGCGTCTTGATATCGCAGTTTTATCCTCTTTCTCCTCGATTACTTCAAAATTCCTGCTTGCAAAATTCCGGTTTTGTTAATTTTGTAATGTTTTATTGGTTGCGATGCAGGGTTGCAATTCAACACAGCTTCGTTACTAAAGTTATTGCGAATTGCACCGTTAGCTTTTTGAAAAAAAATGATTAAAGGATTGCGTAGCGGTATTGATCAGCATGAATCGGTATTCAATACAACAAACAAGAAGTTGTGAGATTGGAGATTACCTAGGAAAGCCTGTTTCAGTTTTTGCTGTTTTAACCGCCTTGATCAAATGCATAACAAGGAGAAAAGTTATGTCAGAAACACAATCAGCAGGCATCAATAAAATCAAGGATTCGGCAAGTAAAAAAACGCTTGAGTATGCAGATTGTATTTATCGGAATGCAGAGGCTGATGAGTTTTTTATCAATATTAAGGGAGAGCTTAATCAAGTCGATAGATTGGTCAGTGATGCGGTCAACAATTTGGTCGTCAACTTTAAATTTATTAGTGAGTTGACCAAGTCGCATCACGAAATGGTTCTGGCTATTGAGAAATTGGCGGCTCCTGAAGGGAGTAAGCCCATACTTGAGCTTCTCGAGAAACAAATGGTTGTCGCTGACAAGATTGAACAAGAATTGGAAATGGCGGTTACTTCGCTTCAGTTCGGCGATTTGGTAACACAGTTACTCGCTCATACTTCCCGGCAAGTAGAAATGTTGAGCATCGAACTGCAGCGAGTTGATCGTCAATCCGGCTGGGGAAAGACAAGTAACAAGAAGATGCTTAAAAGAGTTCATGAAGGTATATCTGAAGCAGTTGCAAAAACAACGATTAAAAGCACGAGAAAACCGGTTGTTCAACAAGGCATGCAAATGGGTGATATTGAGCTTTTCTAAACAGATTAGATTTTTGTGTTTCCTAGGTTAATGATCAAAAAAGATAGAGAGGTAAGGTAAATGGCAAAGACGATTCTTGCAGTGGATGATTCAGCATCAATTAGGCAGATGGTTGCGTTTACGCTCAAAGGCGCCGGATACGAGGTCATTCAAGCTGTTGATGGTCAGGATGCACTGGATAAAGCTAATTCTCATCAAGTAAATTTAGTCTTGACAGACATTAATATGCCCCGAATGGATGGATTAAAGCTATTGGAATTGCTAAGGAAATTGGCGAGTTATAAAAATATTCCCATTTTAATCTTAACGACTGAATCTGGTGATGAAATAAAGGCCAAGGGTCGAGCAGCCGGTGCAACCGGATGGTTAGTAAAACCCTTTGATCCCAAACGGCTGTTAGAAGTCATTGGGAAAGTAATAGGCTAATAAATACTTCGTTGTAGATTAGCAAGTTGTAGCAGTTTTTCTTATTTTGAAGATTAAATAATTTTTATTAGTCTGTTTCATAATTTGCTGGTTTTATTAGAGTGTTAGCCTTGAGTAGTATCCACATGAAATAGGGTTACCGATGAGTACAGATCTCGAACAGTTTTACGAAATTTTCTTTGAAGAATCTTCTGAGTTATTGGCTGAAATGGAAACATGTCTTTTGAGACTGGATGTCAATTCTCCAGACCTGGAAGATTTAAACGCTATTTTTCGTGCTGCGCACTCTATCAAAGGCGGTGCTGGTACATTTGGTTTTACGGATATGACGGAGATGACTCATATGTTGGAAACATTGCTGGATAAATTGCGTAAAGGCGAACTTAAGGTGCGTAGCGAAATGATTGATGCTTTTCTTAGAGCAGGTGATGTCATTAAGGAACAGCTAGCGGGTCATCGCGGTGAAGGTCAAGCGGATCCGGCTGTTGCGGCGGCTGTTTGTGAGGAATTGAAGAAGCTAAGTGACGGGGTACAGGAATCGGTAGTTGTTGAACCGGTAGCAAAAGAAGAACCTGGAGAGAATTTAGGGGCTACTAATCAGATTGAAACCGAAGTAATAGAATCACCAGCAGTAGATTCACTCAAAAATATTTATAGTATTGAATTCTCCAGTACCGGTATGAGTAGCGCGACGGTCGATCACTTGCTCGATAATTTAAAACGCCTCGGAGTTCTCGAGAATTTGACACCTGCTAACACTAGCAATAGTTTTAAACTAAAGCTTGCAACCTCAAATTGTGAAGAAGATGTTTGGGAAACATTGGCTTTTATTGTCGATCCGGCAAATCTGAAAATAGAAACTATCGTTGTGGAAAATACTGAAGCAGGTTTGTCAGCTACTGATCATTCGGAAGAAGCCGACAAGAATACAGAATCCCCTGTAACTGCAAATGAAGATGAATTTTCAATGACTGATTTGCCACCAGCCCCAGGCTATGGTTTTTTTCCTGGGGCGCCTGCTGCGCCGATTGAGAGTGATGAACCGGAAATGAATCCAAGTGTTGGGCAGCAACCCAATACAGGTTTCAGCAAAAACGAATCTTCGGGCAACATAAACAAATCTTTGAACAAAACTGCTACTGCTACTCCAAACAGTGAAACTTCTTCAATACGTGTCAGCATAGAAAAAGTTGATCAGATGATCAACTTGGTCGGTGAATTGGTGATCACACAAGCAATGTTAGCTCAAACCGTTTCACAATATGATCCAGTGCTTTTTGAGAAATTACATAGTGGGATGAGTCAATTGGAGAGAAATACGCGTGACTTGCAAGAATCTGTAATGTCGATTCGTATGATGCCAATTAGTTTTGTATTTAGCCGTTATCCTCGAGTTGTTCGTGATTTGGCTGCAAAGTTGAACAAGCGCGTTGAATTAAAAACAGTTGGTGAAAATACGGAACTTGATAAAGGCCTAATAGAAAAAATTGCAGATCCACTGACTCATTTGGTAAGGAATAGCTTGGATCATGGTATTGAGGTTGCCGAGAAACGAGTTGCCGCCGGCAAGCCAGCGCACGGTACTATAACTTTACGAGCGTTTCATCAGGGCGGCAGTATCGTAATCGAAGTCAGCGATGATGGAGCTGGCTTAAATCGGGGGAAGATACTTGCGAAGGCAAAAGAACGCGGATTGCCTGTGCATGACGGTATGACAGATCAAGAAGTTTGGGCATTGATATTTGAAGCTGGTTTTTCGACAGCCGAGAAAGTCACGGATGTATCAGGACGCGGGGTTGGTATGGATGTTGTCAAGCGCAATATTCAGAGTATGGGAGGGCGTATTGATATCGATTCGGCGTTAGGTACCGGCACACGTATTTCGATTCGCTTGCCTTTAACGCTTGCCATTCTTGATGGACTATCCGTAACTGTCGGTGAAGAAATGTTCATTGTTCCACTTAATTACATTACCGAGTCATTACAGCCTGCGGCTGCAGATATCAAAACAGTCAGTGGTCAAGGGCGTGTGGTACAGGTACGCGGCGAATATTTGCCTGTTGTCGCATTGCATGAAATTTTCAATTTGCGTCCAAAAGTTACAGCTGTTCATGAAGGGATCCTTGTAATTCTTGAAGCTGAAGGTCACAAAGCTGCACTATTTGTGGACGATCTCGTTGGACAACATCAAGTAGTCATTAAGAGTCTGGAAAGTAACTACCGAAGAGTGCAGGGTGTATCCGGAGCGACAATCATGGGCGATGGCAAGGTTGCACTTATCCTTGATACCGCTGCTTTAGTAATGGCATCGCAACAAGAGATCGTTTAAATAATGTTTCATAGAATTTCAAAGAAACAGTTTTAACATGAATCGAGTGTTGGGGTAATGGTTAGATAAAAAATGATATAAATTTTTTTAATGTTTAAAGATATCCAGATACTTTGGTCTATCTAATTGATAAAAAATGTTTTATTTGATTACTTCAAATATTTGTTCTCTACAAATTAAACCTATATAACTGTCGATAATAGAATTGAATAACAACTGAGAGTTTTCAAATTTATTATCGAAGTTAAATTTTCTTATAAATGGATTTTTGCTTACTGAAATGGAAATGGCATGGGAATAATTTCTAACTTTGATGAAAATTCAAATGACAAAACTCGCGAATATGTCTTTACGCAAGAAGATTTTGAACGAGTTAGAAAGCTGATATACAAACATGCTGGTATTTCATTGTCTTCGGGCAAGCAAAACATGGTGTATAGTCGCTTGGCTCGCCGTTTGCGTGCAACAGGTATCAATAGCTTTCACGAGTATTTGAATTACCTTGAGCGCGGAAACTCTGAAGAATGGGAAGCTTTTACTAACGCTTTAACAACGAATTTGACTGCTTTTTTTCGTGAGCAACATCATTTTCCCATTCTCGAGAAACATGTCGAGAAACGCAAAAATCAAAACAAGATTCAACTCTGGTGTAGTGCTTCATCTACCGGAGAGGAGCCTTACTCAATGGCCATGGCGATGGTACAAGCATTTAATACATTGACTCCTCCTGTTCATATTCTGGCAACGGACTTAGATACTAATGTTCTCGCAAAAGCGCAACTTGGTGTTTATTCATTGGATAAGCTGGAAAAACTTCCGAAGGAAAAATTGAAGCAATTTTTCCTTAAAGGGAAAGGGCATCATGAAGGTTCAGCACGAGTTAGACCCGAGTTACGTAATATGATTACATTTCGGCAATTGAATTTACTGGATGACAATTGGCCAATACGAGGTCCGTTCGATGCCATTTTTTGCCGTAATGTCATGATTTATTTTGATAAGCCAACACAATATAAAATTCTAAAGAAGTTTGCACCGTTGCTTGCGTCGGATGGTCTGTTGTTTGCTGGGCATTCTGAGAGTTTCCAACATGCGGTTGATTTGTTTAAGCTGCGAGAAAAAACTGTGTACGAATTAGCAAGTAGAACGAGGTAATAATCGCATGACTGAGATCATTGATGAACAACTTGCTACTAATTTTTATTTTGATAAAAATTTTAATAGTCAGGCGGTTAAACTGTTACCGGGTGAATATTATGTGACTGATAAGGATATTTTGCTGGTAACGGTTCTCGGATCTTGTGTAGCCGCTTGTATACGCGATTGCTATAGCGGCATTGGAGGAATGAACCATTTCATGCTTCCTGACGGTGGTGGTGATGCAGGGAGTCCGTTAAATGCTTCAGCTAGGTACGGAACATATGCGATGGAGATATTGATCAATCAGCTGTTGAAACTGGGTGCTCGTCGCGGCAATTTGGAGGCTAAGGTTTTCGGTGGCGGAAATGTTCTTGATGGTTTGACGGTTGCGAATGTAGGTCAACGGAATGCAGATTTTGTATTGAAATTTTTACAGACAGAAAAAATTCGAGTTGTTGCACAAGACCTAGTCGATGTGTTCCCACGTAAAGTTTACTTTTTCCCCAAAAGCAGCCGAGTGATGGTTAAGAAGTTACGCAATGTGCGTAACACGACACTTTCTCAGCGGGAAAGCGACTACAGGCAACGTTTACATCGAGTGGATTCCGGTGGGGATGTTGAACTTTTTTCTTAGAACAAATTGACTTGTTAACCAAAATTGAGAGTTAAAGATGGATAAGACTAGAGTTCTGATAATTGATGACTCAGCGTTAATTCGGCGCTTATTAAGCGAGGTTATAAATAGCCAGCCTGACATGGAAGCCATAGGATCCGCTCCAGATCCTTTAGTGGCGAGAGAAATGATACGTGAGATGAATCCTGATGTATTGACGCTGGATGTTGAGATGCCCAAGATGGACGGTTTGGACTTTCTCGAGAAATTAATGAGGTTGCGGCCAATGCCTGTCGTGATGGTTTCAACATTAACTGAAAACGGTTCAGACGTTACTTTTCGTGCGCTCGAATTGGGTGCGGTTGATTTTGTTTCTAAACCTAAAATTGATATCGCTGCCGGCTTAAAAGAATATGGCGGTGAGATTGCAAATAAAATTCGCATTGCTAAATCTGCTCGGCTTAAAAAATCTGCAAATATAGCAGTAGCAAAGAGTGCTACAGCGGATGTGGTATTGCCTTCGGTGTCGAATCGCATCGCATCGACCGAGAAATTGATAATAGTAGGTGCGTCTACTGGCGGTACGGAAGCAATAAAGGAATTTTTAATTAGAATGCCGCCGGATTCACCTGGAATATTAGTCACCCAACATATGCCCGAAGGTTTTACCAAGTCATTTGCCAATCGATTGAATTCTCTTTGCAAAATTTCGGTAATTGAAGCACAAGGAGGAGAACGGGTTTTACCCGGCCATGCCTTTATCGCACCTGGTCATTCTCACTTGTTACTGAAACGTAGCGGTGCGAATTATATGACTGAATTAAACCATGGAGAGCCTGTTTGTCGACATCGCCCGTCGGTTGATGTACTATTTAGGTCTGCGGCGAATTGTGCAGGTAAAAACGCGATTGGTGTGATTCTTACTGGCATGGGAAAAGACGGTGCAGCGGGAATGCTGGAAATGCACAAAGCAGGTTCGTATAATTTCGCTCAGGATGAGAGCAGCTGTGTAGTGTTCGGTATGCCGAAAGAAGCGATTGCAGCAGGTGGTGTAAATGAGATTGTTCATTTAAAAGATATGGCTAGATGTGTTCTGTCAAAAATATCCAGCATGGGATCTCATGGTAATCGCGTATAGTTGGTATTAACTTTTTTGGATTTGAAGTTATGCAAACTACATCGTCAATGACAAAGCTTATTTCTCGGCTTGCTGTGTTAATTGGTATCAGTTTCTTGGTAAGCTGTGGAACAGTTCAGGAAAGACCAACGGTTAAACATGTTCCCGCAATAAAGAAACCGGCAGATTATCATCAAGTCAAAAAAGTCCTCTATTCTCAGTATAATGAGTGGCAAGGTGTGCGCTATCAACGGGGTGGTCTCAGTCGGCATGGCGTTGATTGCTCGGGTTTCGTGCATATCACATTCAAATCAAAGCTGGGCATGCATCTACCCAGAACGACTCATCTGCAATCCCGGGCCGGGAGAGAAATCCGCAAAGAAGAATTGAGAGCGGGCGACTTAATTTTTTTCAGAACGGGACCAGCTTCGAATCATGTAGGTATCTACCTGGAAAATAATAAGTTTCTTCATGCATCTCAAAAGAAAGGCGTTATCATCTCCAGACTGGATCACGTATACTGGAAAGCCAACTACTGGAAATCGGTTCGCGTTTAATCAGCCAGTGGTACCAGTAAGTGTCTGTTGCTTCAACTCGCGATTTGCCGTGGTCTTGCCACGGGGTTGTTTATTTAACGCTGGCTTCTCGCATTACACCAATAATCTTTGCGGAAATGCAACATGGATGAAGAAATTAAACAACGTCTTCAGAATAGGAAAATATGGCAACGCGGTTTCTTCATGCTGCTTTACATGGGAATTTACGGTTTTTGCAACTTCCTGATAATCGCAATATTTTTTTTTCAATTTGTAACACTGATCGTAACCGGACAACCCAATGCGCTGCTACAGAGTTTTAGCCAAAGCCTCGGTACGTATCTCCGTCAAATTATTGCGTACATGTCATTGAATACCGATCACTTGCCATTTCCTTTTAGCACATGGCCAAGTGATGATAATGCTGAACAACTCACCAAAAATTCCAACGCAAGCGATTAGCATATTACTGCATCACAATTCTTCAGAAGCTTTGTCTGTTTTTTCACAATTTAATTGCAACAGGAAGAAACAACTCTAACCTCGAATGGTTTAATATTAATCGTATCAGAGTTTCTGGGTGTTTACCCGTCAATTTAGACATTTTCGGATATTACTGCATGGCCTCCTTGTTTACGCCTCTTGCATTGGGTTCGCTTACGGTACACAACCGGATTTTTATGGCGCCATTAACACGCTGCCGTGCGGGTGAAACGCATATACCGAACGATCTAATGGTTGAGTATTACAAGCAGCGTGCCAGCGCCGGCTTAATTATCGCTGAGGCGACAATGGCGATGGAAGGACATTCGGCGTTTTGGAAGGAACCAGGCATTTACTCGGCAGAACAAATTACCGCATGGAAGCGTGTGGCCACTGCCGTTCATGCCGCCGGCGGTAGAATTTTTTTGCAAATCTGGCATGGTGGGCGGGCGTGTCATCCACTGCTCAATCACGGCGCGCAGCCCGTAGCCCCCAGTGCTATTGCCATAGCCGATGAAGTACGTACGCCGCAAGGAAAACAGCCTTACGTTGTACCGCGCGAATTACATGATGACGAATTGCCCGGCATTGTCGCCGGATTCAAACAAGCTGCGCAAAATGCCAAAAATGCCGGATTCGATGGTATCGAAATTCACGGCGCCAATGGTTATCTGCTCGATGAATTTCTGCGCGACGGCGCCAACAAGCGTAGCGGGCCATACGGTGGTTCGGTTGAGAATCGCGCGCGGCTGACTCTGGAAGTGTTGGAGGCTGTTAGTACCGTTTGGGGCAGTGACCGGGTCGGTTTGCGGATTTCGCCTCTGAGTAGTTACAACAACATGATCGACAGTGATCCGATCGGGTTATCTATCTGGCTTGCCAATCAGCTCAACGATTTTCGCCTGGCTTACTTGCATGTTTTGCGCGGCGATGTTTATCAACAGCAAAACGGTGATGTGATGACACCTATTCGTAAGTATTATCGAGGCGTGCTGATCGGCAACTTCGAATATGCGCCGGATAAAGCGGATCATGACATTGCGGATGGCAAAATCGATGCCGTGGCATTTGGCCGGCTTTTTTTGGCCAATCCCGACTTGCCGGCACGTATCCGCTCAGGTGCAGCATTTAACGAACCCGATCCCGCGACTTTTTATACCGACGGTGCGGAAGGTTATACTGATTATTCCGCGCTCCATGCTTCGTGACATAACCATGCGACTATTAGCGATCAATGTAATACTCGGTTTCCTCAGCGGTTGCCTCTCACTTCCGCAAAATGTCGTGCCGGTCGACGGTTTTGAACTTAACCGCTATCTCGGCACCTGGTACGAAATCGCCCGGCTCGATCATTCATTTGAGCGCGGACTCGACAAAGTGACGGCAGAATATTTTCTGCGCGATGATGGTGGTGTCGGAGTCATCAACAAGGGCTTCTCAGCGGCGGAAAATAAGTGGAAAGAAGCGGAAGGAAAAGCTTATTTTGTCAGGGACTCGCAGCAAGGCTATTTAAAAGTCTCGTTCTTCGGCCCGTTTTACGGTGCGTATATTATATTCGAGCTTGATAAAGTAGATTACCAATACGCCTTCGTTACCAGCTACGACAAATCGTACTTATGGTTGCTGGCAAGAACCCCGATGGTTAACGAGGAATTAATTACCCGCTTTGTGCAGCGATCAACCGAACTCGGTTTTGAAACTGCCAAGCTGATTTATCCAGAACAAGATTAAACCACTATGCCAAGGCGTGGTTGTTTCAGTGGATTGGTCGGAATATGCAGCAAATACTTATCACTTTAGGAATCATTTTCCTCATCCTCGGTCTGTTGTGGCCGTGGCTATCGCAATTGCCATTAGGCCGCTTGCCCGGCGATATCCACATCGAACGAGAAAATTTCAGCTTTCATTTTCCGCTGATGACCGGGTTGGTTATTTCCGTCGTATTGACATTGATTCTGTGGTGGTTGCGGAAGTGAATCATTAAAGCGGCACCAGGGTTACATTAATGCTTCCTCTGATTGCAGCGTAACGTCAAAGCACGTGTCATGTAGAGAAACCTTTGCAAAATGATGTGAATTTTTTGTTATTCCAGGTCTCTTCGGTAGTCCTAAGCAGTTACTCATGGCTTTATCTCGGCGGAGTTAGGTATGACGCATTCGTAAGACCAGCTCATCGACTGTCTGGTATAAACGCCGCCATCGGATTCACAAGCTTCTTTGTTGTTATTGGCAGATACAAACGATGCCAAAAATAAAGCTAATAAAAGGATGGTATATAAAACTACTTTTGTATTTTCGCTCATGAATTAACCTTATTGAATGGAGCGGGTCTATGCGCTGTATTTGAATATCACGACTATGTCATTGTTTTATAATGGATAGCATTGGTGATCTGTTTAAATGCAGCTTGATGTAACCACGACTCACCTTATGCAGTAACGATAGCTATTAAACGGTTATTAAACCATAAATTTTGCTAATCGCGATTGTATCGTGAGGAATCATCGATAATATATGTGGCGGGAACATTGGCATTTTCACGTTAGAAAAGCACCAAGTTGGAAATCATGCTGATTTCTTGCCAAATATGCGGGCGGCAAGTGGCTGGTTATATTTTTTGCCGGGGAATTGGGCTGGGGCGAGCGGGTTTGTTCGAAAGGTCAATAAAAAAACCTCCGGTTTGAGGACCGGAGGTGAGTGTAGCTATGATACTCAACTGACTGTACTACAAGGGATTCCACAAAAACGCTTTACTACTGTATGGCTGCTGCATTCATGCTGCTACTGCTTGTATTCTGCGCTTGTTGTTCAACGGTTGACAATTTTCTGTGTAATTCTGCTTGCGCTAAGTCTTCTGCGCGTTGATACTCATGCTCGCGGATATTGGCGCGCAAATGCGAGACCTCATCTTGTCCTCTACGGCCGTAGGCATACGCGTGATCTTCATGCTCTTCCAAATCTTGCCGGTATTTTTCCACAATGACAGCTTCTTCCATCGCCAGGCTTTCGTAATATGCGGCAGCGGCTACATGATCATTGGAACTGATGTTGCTCGGCAGCTCAGGTACTTCAGCAAATGCGGAAGTCGTCATCAAACCGAATGCGAGGACAGACAAAATAGCGCTTATTTTCAATGCTTTCATTTTAATTCCCTCCATCGTTAAAATTCTTAAGTGTTGCCATCTTAACGAAGACAAAGGAGAGCGTATATTGGGGAAACCCTGGTTTTTTTATAAGGGAAACCATTAGGTGATTTTTGTTTTGATATCAGTGTGGTAAGCGTTGCATTGGCTGGTTCTATCAGATGGAGCGAGAGTGCTTCCGGGGTGCGGAATATGCAATCCACCCACGGTCTGCGGTGATTTATTAAGTAAGCGAACTATGCGAATTCGATTTCATATCTGTATACTTCATGATATTCGGAATTATTTTCTGACTTGAGTTCATCAACTAACCAGCCGGAGCCAGTCTATGAAATTTTCGATTTACCGCTACGATCCCGATAAAGATGAAAAACCTTATATGCAGGATTATGATATCCAGCTGGCGCCGACCGATAAAATGCTGCTGGATGCGTTGCTGCGCATCAAATCGATCGATGATAGTTTGAGTTTGCGACGCTCTTGCCGCGAGGGGGTGTGCGGATCGGATGCGATGAATATCAACGGCCGTAATGGATTAGCGTGCATCACGCCGCTCCATAGTCTGGCGGAGCCGGTTGAAATCCGTCCGCTGCCGGGTTTGCCGGTGATCCGCGATTTGATCGTCGATATGACACAGTTTTTTCAACAATATCACTCGATCAAGCCTTATTTGATCAACAACGATCCGCCACCGGAAACCGAACGGTTGCAATCGCCGGAGGAACGGGCGGCGCTGGACGGTGTGTATGAATGCATACTGTGCGCGTGTTGCTCGACATCGTGTCCGTCGTTCTGGTGGAATCCGGATAAGTTTGTCGGTCCGGCCGGATTGTTGCAAGCATACCGGTTTCTGGCGGATAGCCGCGATCAGGCAACCGCTGAACGGCTGGATAATTTGGAAGATCCTTACCGGTTATTCCGCTGCCATTCCATCATGAATTGTGTTGATGCGTGTCCGAAGGGCTTGAATCCTACGGAAGCAATCGGCAAAATCAAGGACATGATGGTTAAGCGGACGGTATGAAGGAATTCGAACGGGCGCGCTGGCGCTGCCGGCGCGGAATGCTCGAATTGGATATCGTGTTGCAGCGTTTCATGAATCGTTATTACGCAGATTTGGACGCGCAGGAACTGGCGCAGTTTGAACGATTGCTGTCGTTAGCGGATAACGATTTATGGGATTTGATCACTGGCCGCAAGGTGAATGACGATCATCAGTGGCTGCCAATCTTGGAATTATTGCAAAAGAGTTAGATTTCTAGTGGTATTCTGACAGTGCGTTTGGCTGTAAACAACGCATACTTGTAATTATACGCATCAAGTGGAGAAGTAAATATGGCACAAAAAGGCACAGCGACTCTGAATCTGAATAATGGCAGCGCACCGATCGAGCTGCCGGTGCTATCTGGAACCATGGGGCCGGATGTGATTGATATCCGGAAACTGCACGCGCAAAGCGGCTTGTTCACCTATGATCCCGGTTTTCTGTCGACCGCCAGCAATAGTTCTACGATTACTTTCATTGATGGCGATAAAGGGATACTGCTCTATCGCGGTTATCCGATCGAGCAATTGGCGTTGCACTGCGATTTTGTGGATGTGTGCTATTTATTATTGCATGGGGAATTGCCGGCTCCGGATCAGAAAAAAGCCTTTGATGCGGCAATCAAAAACCATTCGATGCTGCACGAGCAATTGGTAAGGTTTTACAGCGGTTTCCGCCGCGATGCGCATCCGATGGCGGTGATGGTCGGTGTGGTTGGCGCGCTGTCGGCGTTTTATCATGATTCTTTGAATATTTCCGATCCGGCGCATCGTGAACAATCCGCGTTCCGTTTAATCGCAAAGCTGCCGACGATTACCGCGATGGCATATAAATATAACATCGGGCAGCCGTACGTTTATCCGCAAAACGGTCTGAGTTACGCGGAAAACTTCCTGCACATGATGTTTTCCGTGCCGACGGAAAAATATGAGGCCAATCCGGTGATTGTGCGCGCCTTGGACCGGATTTTGATTTTGCATGCCGATCACGAACAAAATGCTTCGACATCGACTGTGCGTTTGGCCGGCTCCAGCGGCGCCAATCCGTTTGCCTGTGTTTCCGCCGGTATTTCTTGTTTGTGGGGGCCGGCGCACGGCGGCGCCAACGAAGCGTGCTTACGGATGCTGGAAGAAATCGGTGATGTATCGCGCATTGATGAATTTATCCGGCGTGCAAAAAATAAAGAGGACAATTACCGTTTGATGGGTTTCGGCCATCGTGTCTACAAAAACATGGATCCGCGCGCAAAACTGATGCGCGAAACCTGTCACGAAGTACTGAATGAATTAGGTTTGCAGAACGATCGCTTGTTTAAGCTGGCGCTGCAGCTTGAAAAGATTGCCTTGGAAGATGATTATTTCATTTCGCGCAAATTATATCCGAATGTCGATTTTTATTCCGGTATCGTGCAACGCGCTCTCGGTATTCCGACCAGTATGTTTACCGCCATTTTTGCGATGGCGCGAACCGTCGGCTGGGTAGCGCAATGGAGCGAGATGGTATCCGATCCGGAACATAAAATCGGGCGCCCGCGCCAGCTTTATACGGGTACGACGATGCGCGACGTACCCAGCTCGTATATCAGGAAATAATCGTTTGTCCATTCGAAGGCTGCTCATTCCATGAATAAACCGTTGCTGGACGATTCCCTGTTATCTGCTGCGAATGCTGCGTTTATCGAAGCGGTCTATGATGAATATCTGCATAACGCCAACGCCGTAAGTCTTGCGTGGCGGGAGTATTTTGATCGCTTGACGAAGCAGCCGGACGCATCTGCGATTCAGTCTTCGCAGATGCCTGCAACGAGCGCGCCGGGCGGCGCTGCCGCGAAACCTTCCGGCATTGAAGCGCAAACCGCGTTACCGGAAGTGGTCGTGGCGGATACCGATGACCGTAAGCAAGTGGCTGTGTTGCAACTGATCAACATGCATCGGTATCTCGGACTCAATCAAGCAAAACTCGATCCGCTCGGACTCAAACAGCAATCGGATATTCCCGAGCTGGATCCTGCGCACTTCGGATTTACCGAAGCGGATATGGACAAAGTATTCAATACCGGTTCGCTGGTCGGCCCTGAGCGAGCTTCTTTGCGCGAGATCCTGCAAATTTTGCGGGAAACCTATTGCGGTTCGATCGGCGCCGAATATATGTATATTTCTTCGGTCGAACAGAAACGCTGGATTCAGGCGCGTTTGGAGGGGCAACGTTCCAATCCGGATTTTTCCGCCGACTATAAGCGACATATTCTGGAACGATTGGTTGCGGCGGAAGGGTTGGAAAAATATCTGCATACCCGTTACGTCGGACAGAAGCGATTTTCCGGGGAAGGCAATGAAAGTCTGATTCCGCTGCTCGACAGCATTATTCATCGAGCCGGCAAAACCGGCGTGCAGCAGATTGTCATGGGCATGGCGCACCGCGCCCGGCTTAACGTATTGGTTAATACCTTGGGGAAAATGCCGGAGGATTTGTTCCGGGAATTTGAAGAAAAACAGCCGCAGCATTTGCCTTCGGGCGATGTCAAATATCATCAGGGATTCTCGTCGGCGATCAAAACCGCCGACGGCATTGTACGTTTGGCGTTGGCGTTTAATCCTTCGCATCTGGAAATTGTCAACCCGGTCGTTGAAGGCTCGGTGCGCGCGCGGCAGCATTTACTCAACGATAAATTAGGCGACCGGGTGTTACCGCTGCTGATTCACGGCGATGCCGCTTTCGCCGGTCAAGGCGTGGTAATGGAAACGCTGAATTTATCGCAAACACGTGGCTATGGCACCGGCGGCACGGTGCATATCATCATCAATAACCAGATCGGGTTTACTACCTCGGATCCGCGCGACAGCCGTTCGACGTTGTACTGCACCGATGTTGCCAAGATGATCGAAGCGCCGATTTTTCATGTTAACAGCGATGATCCGGAAGCCGTGGTAATGGTGGCCGAACTGGCGTTTGATTTCCGCATGCGTTTTCACAAGGACGTGGTGATTGATCTGGTGTGTTTCCGTAAGCTGGGCCACAATGAACAAGATGAACCGATGGTGACGCAACCGAAGATGTATCAAGTGATCAACCGGCACCCCGGTACCCGTCAGTTATACGCCGATAAGCTGATCGCCGGGAAAGTGATTCAACCGCAGGATGCGGATGTGCTGATTCAAGCATATCGCGATGCGATGGATGAAGGCGTCAATCCGAATAAAGCCGTTTGTTACGACTATAAGTCACCGTACGCGATCAACTGGGAACCGTTTATCCGTCCGTTCAAGTGGAACAAGAAAGTTAAAACCGGTGTGTCGCTGCAAATGCTGAAGCAACTTTCCATACGGCTTACGGATATTCCCGAGGGGTTCAAGCTGCACCCCCGGGTGGAAAAGATCATGGCCGACCGGCGGTTGATGGGCAAAGGCGAATTACCGCTGGATTGGGGCATGGCCGAGAATCTGGCATACGCCGCCTTGTTGAAAGAAGGATATCCGGTCAGGTTGTCGGGACAGGATTCGGGGCGCGGGACTTTCTTTCATCGTCACGCGGAACTGCACGATCAAGTGGCAGCGGATCAAAACGAGCGGATTTATGTGCCGTTGCGTCATCTTTATCCGGAGCAACCGGATTTTGTCGTGATCAATTCGATGCTATCGGAAGAAGCGGTATTGGGTTTTGAATATGGCTATGCCACCACGCAACCGAATGAACTGATAATTTGGGAAGCCCAATTCGGTGATTTTGCCAACGGCGCGCAAGTGGTGATCGATCAATTCATTGCTTCCGGCGAAGCCAAATGGGGACGGTTATGCGGCTTGGTCATGATGCTGCCGCACGGTTACGAAGGGCAAGGTCCGGAGCATTCTTCGGCGCGGCTGGAACGCTATTTGCAGTTGTGCGCCGATTACAATATTCAAGTGTGCGTGCCTTCAACCCCGGCGCAAATGTTCCATCTGCTGCGCCGCCAAATGATCCGGCCGATTCGTAAGCCGCTGATTATCATGAGCCCGAAAAGTCTGCTGCGGCATAAGGAATCGGTGTCGAGTCTGGATGAATTGGCGCATGGCTATTTTTATCCGGTCATTTCGGAGGTTGACAGTCTGGATCCGCGCACCATCAAACGGCTCATTGTTTGCAGCGGGAAAATCTATTATGAATTGCTGGCTTACCGCAAGGAGCAGCGCATCGGCGATATGGCGATCATTCGCATGGAACAATTGTATCCATTTCCGCACGAGGAGTTTCAGGCGGAAATCGACCGTTTCGTGAATGCCAAGGAAGTGGTCTGGTGCCAGGAAGAGCCGGGTAACCAAGGCGCTTGGCATCGCATTCAGCATTATTTGTTGCGCCACATGAAGCCGGATCAAGCACTGGCTTATGCATTGCGCGCATCGTCCGCTTCTCCGGCGGTCGGTTACACGGCGAGACACAAATTTACGCAAAACGAATTGATCGTTGCGGCATTCCGAGAAAAAATTTAGTAAGAGGACGCCATGCTAATTGAAGTCAAAGTTCCCGCATTATCTGAGTCCGTTGCAGAAGCCACGTTGATCGCCTGGCATAAGAAAGCAGGCGATACCGTGAACCGGTCGGAGAATCTGATCGACATCGAAACCGACAAAGTCGTGCTGGAATTGCCCGCGCCCAGCGCCGGTGTTTTGAGTAAAATCCTGAAGCAAGACGGCGCGACGGTTATCAGCGGCGAAGTCATTGCGATGATTGATACCGAAGCTGTCGTATCGAGTGAGAAGCCGGCGGCGGCCGTTGAAACAGAAGCCGTGATTGCTACCGGCAAAAGCCCTGAAAAAGCCAGCGCGGAAGCAACCGATGCGGCGATTCCCATGCTGATGCCGGCAGCGCGTAAGCTGGCGGAAGAAAACGATCTGAAAGCAACGGAAACGACCGCGATCAAAGGTACCGGTCTCGGCGGCCGGATTACCAAGGAAGATGTGAAGGCCTATGTGGAGAACAGATCCCGCGCGATTGCGCCGCCGGAAAGCAAACCTGTTTCCCCTGGGGCGGTTAGTGCCGGAGCGCGCACGGAACGCCGGGTAGCGATGTCACGGCTACGCCAGCGCATCGCGGAACGGCTGGTGCAGTCGCAATCGACAGCTGCCATCCTGACGACGTTTAACGAAGTCAATATGCAAGCGATCATGGATTTGCGCGCGCGTTACAAAACCGAATTCGAGAAAGAGTATGGTGTGAAGCTTGGTTTCATGTCATTTTTCGTCAAGGCGGCGGTCGCGGCGCTGAAAAAATATCCGATCGTCAATGCATCGGTCGAAGGTAACGAAATCGTCTACCACGATTATTACGATATCGGTATTGCGGTCGGCAGTCCGCGCGGGCTGGTAGTGCCTATCATTCGCGACGCTGACAAGCTGTCGATGGCTGAGATTGAACTGCAGATTGCAGATTTCGCCAAGCGCGCGCAAGACGGTAAACTCGGTATCGACGAACTCAGCGGCGGTACGTTCTCGATCACCAACGGCGGTGTGTTCGGTTCAATGCTGTCGACCCCGATCATCAATCCACCGCAAAGCGCCATTCTCGGTATCCATGCCACCAAGGAGCGTCCGGTCGTAGAAAATGGCCAGATTGTGATTCGCCCGATGAATTACCTGGCGCTATCGTACGATCATCGCATCATCGATGGACGCGAAGCGGTATTGTCGCTGGTGGCGATGAAAGAAGCGCTAGAGTATCCGATGAGTCCGTTGCTGGAGAAGTGAAAATAAACAAGAATTAATTCCTTGTTTCAGATGGTTATTTTTCAAGGTTAAAGTAATCAGAATTTCTTTCTTCTCAACTATTGTTGTATTGACTGCGTTTCAGTGAAATCAACTGCGTGAATCCAGATGCTGGATTTATCAAGATACGCCGGTGAGCTCGGCGATTCCTGCCGCGATAAGCCATGAGAGCGCATTTTGAATCCATGTTCCAAGGATCTTCATGAAGTTATTCCACACATTCAGACTCTTCTATTGTTTCTTCTTTTTGTTATCCGCCTGTCAAGGCGGCAATAATCCGATAGCCACCCGCCAGCAAGCGCCAGCACCGGTTGCATTGCCTGCCGCGATAGAAAGACCGGTTTCGTATCATGACGAGATCCGTCCGATTCTGGAAGCCAAATGTTTGTCGTGCCATAGCTGTTTCGATGCGCCGTGCCAGCTCAAGCTGGAGAGCACGGAAGGATTGTTGCGCGGCGCTTTCCGCGAATCCATTTATGTCGGCGCGCGGGCCGAGGCTCTGTCGCCGACCCGGCTCGGGATCGATGAGTTGACCGTTTCAGGCTGGCGTGAACGCGGTTTTCATTCGGTATTGCAATCTCACGATGCGAAGTCCGAACCGTTGATCGCGGAGATGATATCGCTGGCGAAACAATATCCATTCCCGCCGAACAGCAAGATACCGGATTCGATTGACCTGAGCATTACCCGGAAAAACCAGTGTGTCACCGGTGAGAAATTTCCCGGTTATGCGCGGGACTATCCCCTCAGCGGCATGCCGTTTGCTGTTACCGGACTGAGTGATGAGGAATATGCGCTGCTGGCCGGGTGGGTCAGGCAGGGCGCAGTGATTACCGATGAACCGGTGATATTGACCGATGGCGAGAAAGAATCGCTGCGGCAATGGGAATCGCTACTCAATCGTGATGATAATCGTAGCAAACTGGTGGCGCGCTGGTTGTATGAGCACTGGTTTATGGCGACGCTGTATTTTCCGGATCTGGGCGGGGAGTTACGTTTTTTTGAGTTAATCCGGTCAGTAACGGCGCCCGGCAAAGACATTATCCCGATCCCCACCGTATTTCCCAACGACGATCCCGAACAGCCGTTTTTCTACCGCATACGCCCGATTAGCGGCAGCATCCTGCACAAGCGGCGGATTCCTTATCCGCTCAGCCCGGCAAAGCAGCAACGTATCAATGAGCTATTTTTCGCCGGTGAATGGACGATGAGCGATTTACCAGGATACAGCTATGCCGAGCGGGTCAATCCGTTCGCGACCTTTGCCGCCATCCCGGCGTATGCGCGTTACCGGTTCATGCTGGACGACGCCGAATTCTATGTGCGCAATGTCATTCATGGACCGGTATGCCGCGGTCAGATCGCCACCGACGTGTTACACGATCGTTTCTGGGTTTTATTCCAGAGTCCGGAGTCCGATCTGTTCACTACGAATGACGCCTATCAACGCCAGGCCATACCATTGCTGGAGATGCCCGGACAAAACGATGATTTGCTGGCGATGGGCGAGGAATGGCTCTGGTATCTCGGTCATCATAATGATTACCTGGCGCAACGCCGCAGCCAATATGTTTTGCAATATCCTGAAGGCGCTTCGCTGGATCATCTGTGGGATGGCGATAAGCGGAATCAAGATGCTTTGTTGACCATCGTGCGTCACTACGATAGCGCTTCCGTTGCCAGGGGATTGATCGGCGATATACCGCAAACGCTATGGCTCATGGACTATCCGCTGCTTGAACGCACCTACTATATACTGGTAGTGAATTACAACGTGTTCGGCAATGTGGCCCATCAGCTCTTGACCCGGCTGTATTTCGATCTGATACGCAATAGCTCGGAACATAATTTTTTGCGCTTGATGCCCGGCGGCCAACGCACCGACATACTGCACGACTGGTATCAGCAAGCGGGTAAACTGAAATTCGGCATTTTTTATGAAAATATCGACGATGTTTCGCCTTCGGCGGAGCGCTTCGCAACTAAAGATCCGAAGCAGGAACTCGCTTTGCGGATTCTTGACCGCTTTCAGCCGGTCAATGCAATGGCCGATGATCCGATCAATCGCTGCCGGGCGGGCAACTGTGCGCGTCCGGATCAACCGCTCTGGATCCAAAAAGCGGACCATGCATTGTCGGCCATTGCTGCCCGTCCGGCGTCCGGTTTAACCGGCATCAATCAATTGCCGGAAGTGACCTTCGTGAGAGTCAAACATGATCAGGAGCGGACGGTGTATACCTTGCTGCGGGATCGCGCGCATACCAATGTGGCATTTATTCTGGGCGAGGAATTCAGGTATCAGCCTGAAAAAGACCGCCTGACGGTTTACCCCGGTATTGCCGGGAGTTATCCGAATTTCATTTTTGATGTGCCGGCTACGGATATCGAAGAATTTGCGCTGTTGATCGGTGCGGCCAATAATGAAGCACGCTTCGAGCATATTGTGAACACCTGGGGCGTGCGGCGCACGCATCCGCAGTTCTGGGAAATTCTGCACGACATCACCGCTTGGCAACGAGAGCGCGAACCGCTGACAGCGGGTATTTTTGATGTCAATCGTTATGAAAATTTTTAACAGGATCGGATGGGCACCGGTACCGGCGATTCAATATTCTTGACGCTAATGAGTGCATTCTATATATTCATGTCTTTGTTCTAAAATAGAAAAATATTTATTTAAGGTGTGGTGCCAACGAGTGGTGCAAGATCGTTGCTCAAAAACACACGGTTAAATTTTTGATGGCTGTTCAAACAATGATCAATTCTAAACTTCTCACTCAATTATCATGACATTTCAAATCCGCGAACATTGTCCTTCCTGCAACGGCACCACATTCACTGAATTACATCGAACCGCTTACAATGCGCCGGAGATGTTGTCGTTTCTGACAGCTTACTATTCTGCGGTGCCGCCTGGAAAACATCAGGAAGTGCTGGGTGATGGCGTTTTTTCCATTGTGGAATGCGCGGGATGCGGACTGATTTTTCAGCATCAGTTGCCATCCGATGACATGCTCGCGGAAGTTTACGGCAATTGGCTGGGCAAGAACGATCCATTGGCGCCTTCCAAACCACCGATGCCGTTTGATTACTACACCTATTTTGCGCAGGAAATCATGCAATTGATCGTGTTCTTGCAAAAGCGCCATGGCCGCCAGCGGCGGCTGCGCTTTCTCGATTACGGCATGGGTTGGGGTAATTGGGCGGTGATGGCGCAAGCTTTCGGTGCCGACGTGTCCGGTGTGGAATTATCTCCGACCAAAGCCGCTTTTGCGGAATCGCGCGGGATCAAATTGCTGCCGCCGGATGAGTTGCCGGATAACGGCTTCGACTTTATTAATACCGAACAAGTGGTCGAGCACTTATCCTTTCCTCATGAAACCGTGATGTCGCTGAAAAATTCCCTGGCGGACGGCGGGATACTGAAAATCAGCGTGCCGGACGGCAGCGATATCAAGGCTGTTCTTCGATCATGGAAGTGGAACGATGCCATGGCAAACCGGGAAAAAATCATGCCGCTTCAACCGATCGAACACTTGAATTGTTTTACCTCGCCGTCTTTGCAGAAATTCGCCGAAGGTTGCGGACTAAAACCGGTATCGTTACCGCTCGGCCTGGTCTATGCCTACTCGACCGACTGGAGCGGTACCCGCGCCATCGCAAAAAATCTGTTGCGCCCGGTTAAACGGTTCGTGCTGCGCAAGGGGTGTTATGGATTGTTTGAACGCAACTAAGTGCTAGGCATTGATTTGCCTGCATAAGCGATCGGCTGCGCTGGGTGGCGCTCAAAAACTCACTGGATATGTCTCTTCTCGCGCTCCATCGGCCTTGTATTTCATTTTGCCCGGCGGATTAATCAGCGTTTCCTTAATAGTCCCGCGATTTTATTTACCTGCCATGGCAGAAAACCAAAACCCCGAACAAAAAGCGCGTGACCGCATCGATGCCTTGCTGAGCCAAGCAGGCTGGACGGTCCAATCGGCTCGAAAGATCGATCTGAATGCCGGGTTGGGACAAGCCGTGCGCGAATACCAAACGGATGTTGGCCCGGCCGATTATGTGCTGTTCGTGGATAAGAAGCCTGTTGGCGTAATTGAAGCCAAGCGTGAAGACTTGGGTCACAGAATTACTGAGGTGGAATTGCAAACGGCAGGCTATGCCGCCGCCAAGCTGAAATGGATCAATAACACCCAACCGATGCCTTTTCTGTACGAAAGCACCGGCATCGTCACGCGCTTTACCGATGGCCGCGATCCCAAGCCGCGTTCACGCGAGGTGTTCTGCTTCCACCGCCCGGAAACGCTCAAGGAATGGCTGAGCCAAGGTGACAGCCTGCGCGAGCGGCTGCACCGTATTCCGCCGCTGAACCCGGGCAAGCGCCCGGCGAAGGAACTGTGCCTGCGCGACTGCCAGGAAACTGCCATTGTCAATTTGGAAGCATCGTTCAAGGCCGGCCGCCCCCGCGCGCTGATCCAGATGGCCACTGGTGCCGGAAAAACCTATACCGCCATTACCGCAATCTACCGCCTGCTCAAGCATGGGCACGCCAAGCGGATATTGTTTTTGGTAGATACCAAAAACCTCGGCGAACAAGCCGAACAGGAAATGATGTCCTACGTGCCGATCGACGACAATCGCAAGTTCACCGAGCTATACAACGTGCAGCGCCTGAAAAATTCCTTCGTCGCCAAGGACAGTCAGGTGTGCATCAGCACCATCCAGCGTTTATATGCCATCCTCAAGGATAAAGAGCTGGATGAGGCCACCGAAGACATCAACCCCGCCGAGCTGAAGCTGGGCAAGGAGCCGATGCCCGTCGTTTACAACGAAAAAATCCCGCCGGAGTTTTTCGATTTCATCTTTATCGATGAATGCCACCGCTCCATCTACAACCTGTGGCTACAAGTGCTGGATTATTTCGACGCCAGCCTGATCGGCCTCACCGCCACGCCGGATAACCGCACCTACGGCTTCTTCAAGAAAAACGTCGTCAGCGACTACAGCCATGAAAAAGCCGTGGCCGATGGCGTCAACGTCGGTAACGAAGTGTATGTGATCGAAACGCAGATCAGCCAGAATGGCGGTGTCATCCCCGCGCAGGTGCAAGTGGAGCGCCGCGAAAAACTCACGCGCAAGAAGCGCTGGGAAATGCAGGACGAAGACGAAGCCTATTCCGCCACCCAGCTCGACCGCAACATCGTCAACCCCGACCAGATCCGCACCGTGATCCGCACCTTCCGCGACAAGCTGCCGGAAATCTTCCCCGGGCGCCGTGAAGTGCCCAAGACCTTGATCTTCGCCAAGACCGACAGCCACGCCGACGACATCATCCAAACTGTACGCGAGGAATTCGGCGAAAATAACGAATTCTGTAGAAAGATCACCTCCAGGGTAGAGGATGCCAAATCGGTGCTATCACTTTTTCGCAACGCCTATTACCCGCGCATCGCCGTCACCGTGGACATGATCGCCACCGGAACGGATGTGAAGCCGCTGGAATGCCTGCTGTTCATGCGCGATGTCAAAAGCCGCAACTATTTCGAGCAGATGAAAGGCCGTGGTACGCGCACGCTGAATTGCGACGACCTGCAAAAAGTCACGCCCTCCGCCAGCAGCGCCAAGACACATTACGTGATCGTGGATGCCATCGGCGTCACCAAATCGCTCAAGACCGCCAGCCAGCCGCTCATCACCAAGCCCAGCGTGCCGCTGAAAGATTTGGCGATGAGCGTGATGATGGGCGCGACCGATGAAGACACCGTCAGCTCACTCGCCGGGCGCTTGGCGCGGCTCAACAAACAACTCGATACCGACGAACAACGCCGCATTCGCGAAGCAGCAGGCGGGCTGGAGCTGAATCAACTGGTGAGTAAATTGTTCGGGGCCATCGACGCCGACAACATCGAAGCCCGGGCGCTGGAACTGGCAAGGCTCCCCATCGGCTCAGATCCTGGCGACGACAAACGTCAGCAGGCACAACAGCAATTAGTGAGCCAAGCCGCGAAAGTGTTGAACGGCGAACTGATCGAACTCATCGAATCCATCCGCCGCGACAAGGAACAAACCATCGATCACGACAATCTCGACGCACTGGTACGCGCTGAATGGAACAAAGATGCTGCCAGCAACGCGCAAGCTTTAATCGATGAATTTGCCGATTACCTGACAGCGAATCAAGACAGTATTGCCGCATTGACCATCTTTTTCAGCCAACCGTATCGCAGGCGTGAACTCAGCTATGCCCTGATCCGCCAGGTGCTGGATAAACTCAAAACCGATAAACCCAAACTCGCGCCACTGCGCGTTTGGCAAGCGTACCAACAACTGGAATCCCGTCATTCCCGCGCAGGCGGGAATCCAGTCAATGAGCTCACCACACTAGTTGCACTGATTCGTCGTGTATGCGGCTGGGACAAAACCCTTACACCCTTCGACGACACCGTGCGACGTAACTTCCAAAGCTGGATCATGCAACACCACGCCGGCAGCGGTGAAAAATTCAACGAAGAACAAATGAAGTGGCTGCACATGATCCGCGACCATGTGGCCAATTCGTTTCATATCGAACGTGACGATCTGGAAATGTCGCCGTTCGACTCGCAAGGCGGATTGGGCAGGATGCATCAGTTGTTTGGAGCGAGGATGGAACCGTTGTTGGATGAATTGAATGAGGTGTTGGTGGGGTGATGGGAACTCAAACTCATGTAATCCCGAGCTGGTGGGAAGCGGCAAGTCTATCCGATGTAATCAGCAAGTTGGTCGATGGTTCGCATAATCCACCCGTAAAGCAAGGTATGGGTTTTCCGATGCTTAGCGCAGTCAACATAAACGACAACAAAATCATTTTCTCCGACTATCGGCTAATCTCAGAGGATGCGTTTCTGCTTGAAGATAGGCGAACTAGAATTGCTCCAGGTGATGTGCTGCTAACAATTGTAGGTGCTATTGGCAGAACGGCAGTTGTGCCAGAGGCCATATCAAAATTCACCTTGCAGCGTAGCGTCGCAGTAATTACCCCCAAACTTATAGCCCCAAAATTCCTGATGTATCAGTTCGAGTCACCTAGGATCGCTAGGTACTTCAAGAACAACGCGCGAGGCACTGCGCAAAAAGGAGTGTATCTAAAGACGCTGGGAAGTACGGAAATATGGATACCGCCGCTCTCTGAACAACACCGCATAGTCGCCAAAATCGAGGAGCTGTTTTCCGAGCTGGACAAGGGCATCGAAAACCTGAAAACCGCTCAGGCGCAGCTCAAGGTATATCGCCAAGCGCTGCTGAAACACGCTTTCGAAGGCAAACTCACTGCGCAGTGGCGCGCGGAGCGTCATGCCAAACAATCCGTCGCCCCCGCGAAGGCGGGGGCCCAGCCTTTGAACGACATGGATTCCCGCCTGCGCGGGAATGACGAAATGGGGGGCGGGAATGACGAACCACTCGAAACTGCCGACACCTTGCTAAAGCGCATCCAGCAAGAACGCGCGCAACGCTACCAGCAACAACTCGCCGACTGGGAAGCCTCCGGCAAGCAAGGCAGCAAACCCAAAGCCCCGAAATCCCTGCCGCCGCTCACCACCGAAGAAATGGCCGAATTGCCTGAATTGCCGGAGGGGTGGGTTTATTCTTATTTGGCAGATTTGGGCGATCTTGGTCGCGGTAAGTCAAAGCATCGGCCAAGAAATGATCCACGCCTCTTTGGCGGAATTTATCCGTTCATTCAAACGGGCGAGGTTAAATCGGCCAACAGAATCATCAGGCAGTATTCACAAACCTATAGTGATTTTGGATTGCAGCAAAGTAAGCTGTGGCCAACTGGAACGCTTTGCATAACAATTGCGGCTAATATCGCTGAAACCGCATTTCTCGGGTTTGACAGTTGTTTTCCAGATAGTGTTGTCGGATTTTCGGCGTTCAAAAAAACTATTATCCCCGAGTATGTCGATTTTTTCATTCAGGCTGCACGCATGAGAATTGAAGCGTATGCGCCAGCAACCGCTCAGAAAAATATCAACCTTGAAACCTTAGAGAATCTTGTGGTTCCTTATTGCTGCTTGGAAGAGCAAAGGCAAATTTTGGATATTCTTGAAGAACGTTTCTCAGTTATCGACCAACTCGACCAAACCATCACCACCGCCTTACAACAAGCCGAAGCCCTACGCGAATCCATCCTGAAAAAAGCCTTCTCCGGCCAGTTGGTGCCGCAAGATCCGAATGACGAACCTGCCTCGGAATTGCTGGCGCGTATCAGGGTGGAAAAAGTGGCGTAACCAAACAATAAAAAAGGCCGCCTATGAACGCAACCGCATTCATTGTTACGAAGGTCTGGAAGATTCACTCCGTGACGCTGTTGCTGATTCTGTAACTACGGAGATCGTGAAGTGGCAATGCCCGCACACCCCAAAATTTACCATATCGTGCATCTTGACCGTTTGCCGTCAATCATCGCGGATGGTTGTCTTTGGTGCGATGCTCAGGTACTTGGACGAGCATCGGCGGGGACCACCATAGGCATGAGCAATATCAAACAGCGGCGGCTTACAGAACTGACGCTCGCTAGTTACCCGGATTTACATGTAGGCGATTGCGTTCCATTTTATTTTTGCCCGCGCTCGATCATGTTGTATCTGATTTATCAGGGAAACCATCCGGAATTGGATTATCGCGGCGGACAAGAGCCGATTCTTCATCTGCAGGCTGATCTTTACGACTGTGTGGCATGGGCAGAGCAGAACCGGAAACGTTGGGCTTTTACCCTCTCCAATGCCGGAGCTTATTACTTTGAAGATCGTTGCGACTTGAGTCAGTTGCATGATATAAACTGGCAGGCGATTCAGGCGAGAGATTGGCAATCCTGCAAGGAGGGCAAGCAGGCTGAATTCTTGCTGGAAGACAATTTTCCCTGGCATCTGGTTGAGTGTATTGGCGTACAGACACAGAAAGTTTATCAGCAGGTGGTCAATGCGTTGCCAACTGACAGCCATCGGCCTCCGGTCAACATCAAGACCGATTGGTATTACTGAGAGGGGCAATCCAAGATGATTGAATATAAACAAGGCGATATTTTGCGCGAAAACGCCGAGGCCATCATCAATACCGTAAATTGTGTAGGCGTGATGGGACGCGGCATCGCGCTGCAATTCAAGAAGGCTTTTCCGCAGAACTTCCTAGCTTATGCTGCGGCGTGTAAAAAGAAAGAAGTTCAACCTGGCAAGATGTTTGTGTTTGAAACCAGGTTGTTGACGAATCCGCGATACATCATTAATTTTCCTACCAAGCGCCATTGGCGCGGTGCAAGCCGTATGGAAGATATTGACGCAGGACTCAAGGCGCTTGTGGAAACCATACTGCAGTATGGCATTCAGTCCATTGCTATCCCGCCTCTGGGTAGCGGGCTGGGTGGTCTCGATTGGACTGAAGTTAAACCGCGTATTGAGGCTGCATTGCAACCACTAACCGATTTGCGTGTGATTATCTTCGACCCCCAAGGCGCGCCAGCGGCTGAAAAGATGGTGCTTAACCGAAAAGTGCCTAAAATGACTGCCGGCAGAGCTGCGTTGGTCGAATTGATGAGTCGTTACCTCGGCGGCCTGCTGGACCCTTACGTCACCTTGCTGGAAGTTCACAAACTGATGTATTTCATGCAAGCAGCGGGTGAACCACTTCAATTGAAGTATCAGAAAGCAGCTTACGGCCCATATGCCGAGAATCTGCGTCATGTGCTTAATGCTATCGAGGGACATCTTGTGTCGGGCTATGCGGACGGTGGCGACGCACCGGATAAAACACTGCAATTGGTGCCTGGAGCCATGGAAGATGCCGCCGCATTTCTTCAGCAACACCCCGATACTCGTGAGCGTTTCGACAAAGTATCAGCTCTGGTCGAGGGCTTCGAGTCGCCTTTTGGTTTGGAATTGCTGTCCACGGTTCATTGGATTATGAAAAATGAAACTGTTAGCGCTATAAATGATGTGGTAAACCATACCTACGCCTGGAATGAGCGTAAACGGCAATTTACTCCGCGCCAAATTGAGCTTGCAATGCAAATATTGGTCAGTAAGGGTTGGGTGGCTCAACTGCAATCACCCGCCAATTGAATATACGGTCTAGAAGTACGCTGCTTAGTTTTGGCGCTAGATGCTGAACTAGGCGCATAAATTTCTTAAGCATCTCTTCAATGAATAATCTATCAATAGAACAGAGTGTTAATAGAGTTTTTGCTTATATTGTGAGTCAGTTTATGCGCGAGAACGTATAAATTTATGCGCTTTAACTTTTGCGATACCTCCACAGCTCCGCTCTTATACCTCCAGAGCTCTTCATGAAACCTCCACAGCTAAATTTGTCAATCCATAACCAAGGTGAAGAAGTACCTATTTTTAGAGAATATCCATGAGCGCAACGGCATCGATCGTTTCCAAAGTCTGGAGTTTTTGCACCACGTTGCGCGACGATGGGGTGAGCTACGGCGACTATCTGGAGCAGCTTACTTACCTGATTTTCTTGAAAATGGCGGACGAGTACAGTCAGCCGCCGTATAACCGTAAGGTGAGCATCCCAGCGGGCTATGATTGGCAAAGCCTGAGAGCCAAACGCGGGGCGGAGCTGGAAGGGCATTACATGGCGCTGCTGCACGAGCTGGGAAGCCAGCCGGGCATGCTGGGGCAAATCTTTACCAAGGCGCAGAATAAGATTCAGGATCCGGCCAAGCTCTATCGTTTGATTGTGATGGTGGACGAAACCGACTGGGTGATGTTGGGCGCGGATGTGAAAGGCGATATCTACGAGGGGTTGCTGGAAAAAAACGCCGAGGATACCAAGTCCGGCGCGGGACAATACTTCACGCCGCGCGCCTTGATCCGTGCGATGGTGGAATGCATGCGCCCCGAGCCGATGAAAATCATTGCCGACCCGGCCTGCGGCACTGGCGGCTTCTTTCTTGCGGCCTACGATTTTCTGGTTGCGGCGCACCCGATGGACAAGACGCAGAAGCGTTTTCTCAAACACGAGACCTTCTTCGGCAACGAAATCGTGGCGAGCACGCGCCGCCTGTGCTTGATGAATATGTTTTTGCACAACATCGGCGAGATCGATGGCGACAGCCCGGTGTCGTCCAACGACGCGCTGATCGCCGACAGCGGCCAGCGTTTTGATTATGTGATGGCGAACCCGCCCTTCGGCAAGAAAAGTTCGATGAGTTTTACCAACGAGGAAGGCGAACAGGACAAGGACGATTTAACCTACAACCGCCAGGATTTCTGGGCGACCACCTCCAACAAGCAGCTCAATTTCGTGCAGCACATCCGCACCATGCTGAAGACCACCGGCCGCGCGGCGGTGGTGGTACCGGACAACGTGCTGTTTGAAGGCGGCGCGGGCGAGACGGTACGCAAGAAGCTATTGGAGACAACCGAACTGCACACCATCCTGCGCCTGCCTACCGGCATTTTTTACGCCAACGGCGTGAAAGCAAACGTGCTGTTCTTCGACAATCGCGAAGCGAGCAAGGAGCCATGGACGAAAGCGGTGTGGATTTACGATTACCGCACCAATATCCATCACACGCTGAAGAAAAAGCCGCTGCGCTTCGAGGATTTGCAGGATTTTGTCGCTTGCTACCATCCGCAAAACCGCCGTCAGCGCGAAGAAACCTGGAGCGAACAAAACCCGGAAGGCCGTTGGCGCAAATACAACTTCGATCAAATCACGGCGCGCGACAAAACCAGTTTAGATATTTTCTGGATCAAGGATAAAAGTCTGTCTGATCTCGATAATTTGCCGGATCCTGATGAATTGGCCGGCGATATTATCGAAAATCTGGAGGCCGCATTGAATAGTTTCCGTGACATTGCCAGCAAGCTGGAATAATTCTTTAACGTTACCCCGAACTGTATCTTGATTGAATGCGCATTTTTGCGTTCTGATTGATATGACGCATTAACCCACACCGTGACCCGCCTCTCAAATTTGATTTCCAAAAAAAACATGGTTACATGGTACAGTTAAGCTTAGTCTGGACGGGGCGAGAATGCGGGGTTTTATATCGCACTGTTTCCAGTTTTCAATGTTTATAAATTGTTGTGGCGCTGCGAAAGATTATGTTGGAATTACGCAATATTACGAAGGGTTATACCGGAGGCCGGAAAGTGCTGGCTGATTTGAATTACACGTTGAATGCGGGTGAGTATGTCGCCGTGATGGGCGAATCGGGGGTCGGCAAGTCGACGTTGCTGAATCTGATCGCCGGGTTGGATACGCCGGATTCGGGTGAGATTGTGATCAATGGCACGGCGATATCTTCACTGGACGACGATGCCGCGACAAAATTGCGGCGCGAGCAGTTCGGATTTATTTTTCAAGCGTTTCATGTGCTGCCGCATTTGACGCTGGCGCAGAATATCGCGTTGCCGTTGTTGTTGAACGGCAGCGAAGTTACGGAGCGTGTCGCGCAGATGCTGGAACAAGTCGGTTTGCAGGGCCGCGGCGATGATTTTCCGCGCCAGTTGTCGGGCGGTGAGTTGCAGCGCGTGGCGATTGCGCGGGCGTTGATTCACCGGCCCAAGCTGGTGCTGGCCGACGAGCCGACCGGCAATCTCGACCCCGATACCGCACACGAGATTCTGCAGTTGATCCGCCATGAAATCAAAGCCAACGGCGCGATGGGCATATTGGTGACGCATTCGCATGCGGCCGCGGCAACCGCAGACCGGGTGCTGCAACTGACCAAGGCGGGGCTGCAGCCGGTCGAACCGGGTAATCAACGATGAACGCGGCAACACTTTCGCGCTGGCTGCTGTGGGGCGAATGGCGCGCGCATTGGCTGCAGATTCTGGTGGCGTTGCTGGCAATCGCAACCGGTGTTGCCATGGCGTTTTCGATTCACTTGATCAATACCGCTGCGTTCAACGAATTTTCCGCCGCCAGCAAGAGTTTGTCCGGGGAATCCGATTTGCAAGTGCATGGCCGCAGCGGCTTTTTCGACGAAATGCTGTATCCGCGGCTCGCCGGTCATGACGGTGTGCAGCTTGCCAACCCGGTGCTGGAATTGGATGTGACCGTGCCCGGCAAACAGCAGAACCGCAACGATCACCGCCTGAAAATCATGGGGATCGATATGTCACGGGCGATGGCGATTGCGCCCGATTTGATCGGTTTGCCGGAAGAGGGCAAGTCGCTCGACCGGTTTGCGAGCGATACCATTTTTCTGTCGCCGGCTGCGATGGAGTGGCTGCAAGTGCAACAGCATGATTATTTGGAGCTGCATGCCGGATTGGAGACCGTTACGCTGCGGGTGGCCGGCGGTTTGGTAAGGGCGCGCGCCGGTCAGCGGATTGCGGTGATGGACATCGGCGCGATGCAGTGGCGCTTTCAGCAATTGGGGGTGTTGTCGCGCATCGAGTTGAAACTGGAAAACGGTGTCAATCATGCTGCCTTCAAGGCGAAACTCTCCGGTGAGCTGGGCGAGGCATTCATCGTGACCGAGCAAACCGATCAAGAACAACGCATCGCCAACATGTCGCGCGCGTATCGTGTCAATTTGAACATGCTGGCGCTGGTAGCATTGTTTACCGGCACGTTTTTGGTGTTTTCCACGCAAGCATTGTCGGTGGTGCGCCGGCGTCAGCAATTTGCATTGCTGCGGGTGCTGGGTTATACCCGCCGGCAATTGTTACGGCAGGTGATTACCGAAGGTCTCGCGCTCGGTGTGACCGGCTCGGCATTGGGGCTGGCTTTGGGTTATGGTGTCGCGATATCGGCGATTCAATTGCTCGGCGGCGATCTGGGCACGAACTTTTTCCCCGGTGTGAAGCCGAGCATTCATCTGGATCCATCGTTGGCGCTGCTATTTTTCGGCGTCGGCGTTTCGGTGACGTTGCTGGGTAATATTGCACCGGCGCTGGAAGCGTCGCGCGCCAAACCGGCATTGGCGCTGCGTTCCGGCAGCGAGGATACGGCAATGGCGCGATTGTCGGCGCCTTGGTTCGCGTTGATATGCTTGGCGACTGCGCTGGTATTTACGCAACTGCCGCCGGTTTTTGAGTTGCCGGTTTTCGGTTATCTGGCGATCTCGCAGTTGCTGATCGGCGGTATTGCATTGATGCCGTACCTGACCGCGCATCTATTCACTTATTTATTGAAGTGTCAGCCGGCCAGGCCAGGCGCGGTAGGGATGCTGGCGCTGGCGCGCCTGGCGCACGCGCCGAATCAAGCGGCCGTCGCGCTGGGCGGTATTTTGGCAAGTTTTAGCCTGATGGTGGCGATGGCGATCATGGTGACCAGCTTTCGTGTTTCCATCGATCAGTGGCTGGTGCAGGTGTTGCCGGCGGATTTATATGTGCGTACGGCGGTAAGTGGCGATCAAGGCGGATTGCTGGCGGATGCGCAGCAACAGATCAAAGCGTTGCCGGATTTTCAGCGCGTCGATCTGTTTCGCACCCGGCAACTGACTTTGGATCCGGGCCGGCCCGATATCACCTTGTTCGCTCGTCCGGTGGATCGCGCCGATCCTCGTAACACGCTGCCGATGACCGGCGATATGCTGACGCCGGGAACGATTCCGGATCACGTCATGCCGGTATGGGTTTCGGAAGCAATGGTGGATTTATACGGTTATAAAACCGGTGAGCGCGTGCGGTTGCCGGTGGGTGAGGGGTTCAACGAATTTCTGGTGGCCGGTGTCTGGCGCGATTACGGCCGGCAATTTGGCGCGGTGCAAATGCTGCTGGCGGATTATCAGGCATTGACCGGCGATATGAGTGTCAATACCGTTGCGGCCTGGCTGCAGCCCGGCGTTACCGCCGATCAGGCCATCGCGGCGTTGCGGCGGTTGGCGTTCGGCTCGGCGTTGGAGATTTCCAGTTCGAGCGATATGCGCGCGTTGAGCTTGGAAATTTTTGACCGCAGCTTCGCGGTGACGTACTTGCTGGAGATGATCGCGGTCGTGATCGGCTTGCTCGGTGTCGCGGCGAGTTTCTCCGCGCAAATTTTGGCGCGTATCAAGGAATTCGGCATGCTGCGGCATATCGGCGCGCAACGGCGGCAAGTGTTGGCGCTACTGGGGGTGGAGGGCGGTTTGCTGACGGTGCTGGGCATCATACTGGGTTTTTTGCTGGGATGGGCGATCAGCTTGATTCTGGTATTTATCGTGAATCCGCAGTCTTTCCATTGGACCATGCCGATTCATATGCCGTGGCCTTGGTTGGCTTCGGTTGCGGCAATCTTGCTGGTTGCCGCGGCTTTAACAGCGGTAGTGTCCGGTCGCCGGGCGGTTTCGGCGCAAGTGGTCCGCGCGGTTCGGGAGGATTGGTAATGATACGTAAAATGATGATGAGTCCTTGGATTGCTTTGCTGCTGCTGATTCTTAATTTGACCGGTTTGGAAGCGCTTGCCCAATCGAACCGGTTGAAGCCGGTAACGCCGGATTATCAGCTTTCTTTCCCCTTGGATTTCGGTGCGCATGAGGATTTCCGCATCGAATGGTGGTATATCACCGGCTGGCTGGAAACGGAAGATCGCAAGCCGCTCGGGTTTCAAGTGACTTTTTTCCGCTATGCGACCGATGTGAACCATGACAATCCCAGCCGCTTTGCTGCAAAGTATTTGATTATCGCGCATTTGGCGTTGTCCGATCCGGCGGCTGGCAAACTGATGCATCGCGAACGTACGGTGCGGGAAGGATTCGGGATGGCCTACAGCAAGCAAGGCGATACTGATGTGAAACTGGATGATTGGACATTGGTGCGGCAAGCCGATGGCCGCTATGCCGTCGATATGCAGGACGGCGAATTCGGTTTGCGGCTCGATCTGGCGCCGACGCAAAGCCCGTTGCTGCAAGATCAGAACGGTTTTTCGCGTAAAGGGCCGAAACCGGAACAAGCCAGCTATTACTACAGCGAACCGCATTTGAACGTGAGCGGCACCGTGTTTCGCGATGGTAAGCCGGTCACGGTTAAGGGCAGCGCCTGGCTGGATCACGAATGGTCAACGGCGTATCTCGATCCGGATGCCGACGGCTGGGATTGGGTTGGCGCTAATTTGGATGACGGCTCGGCGCTGATGGCGTTCCAGATTCGCGCCAAAGAAGGCGGTAAAGTCTGGGCCTACGCAGCGTTGCGCGATGCATCCGGAAATTTGACGCTGTTCGATCCGGAGCAAGTGGATTTTACGCCGGTGCGTACCTGGCGATCGCCGCATACCGATGCGGAGTATCCGGTTGAGATGCGCATTCGCACCGGCGATATCGAATGGCATTTAACACCATTGCTGGACGATCAGGAACTGGATTCCCGTCAATCGACTGCGACCGTGTATTGGGAAGGGGCAGTGACGTTGACCAGGGATCGGCAGCCCGCCGGGCGCGGTTATCTAGAGCTTACCGGCTATGCGAGAGCTTTATCACTGTAAGGCTGTCTTGCACATCTTTGGCGCCGGGGAATAGGTGGTTTAGCCAGAGCATTCCGGATGGAAGAGAATAGGATGACATGAGTTTTTTGTGAATTTTCGGGATATCCGCAATTTCAATACTTTCATTGTTGTTAAATGTGAGTTAGAATCGGCAGACGCAGTGATCTGGAAAACTGGATGATTGCGGATATACTGCTCGGTTCTAGTTACAGAGTTTGCTTTAATAGTAAGTCTGAGGAACAGAGATTGGATTCACAATCATAATTTTTATGATCGTGCAAGAAGGGAGCTGATGAACTCATCGGCATTAGTTTGATAAATGGAATAGCTTAAATAAGGAGATTAATATGGGTGAAGTTAATAGAAGAGAAACAGACGCACAAGTTCTGAGATTGTTCTTCATTTCTACAGCAGCTTTTGTCGCTATTGGCGCAGTCGTTTACTTTGTTTTATAGACTGAATACCTTTCAGCGCCCTCAGGTGGTTAAGTTTTAAGTTGTGTCACGCAGCTAAAATTGCCACCGACATAAATCAAAAAAACAGGGCTGAATCAGTCAAATGTTTTCAAAAATAATAATTAAAATGCCCAGTTATCAGTGGTTTGAATTTTTCTGATAACCGGGCATTTCATTTTCCGTTGACTGATATTTTCCTTAAATCCATTTGAGCGGTAATTATCCATTCACGTTTTTTCCGGGGGAAGCTCTTCCATGAAAACGGATGTTAAATGGTTATTACTGGAGGCGTTAATCCGGTTTATCTGATCATTGTTTTTAACCAACAGGGTAAAATCATGATCAATGCCGGATATAGGAATAGTTTAAGGAAAGTCAGCCGGATTACTTTCTGTCAATCAACGACTTCAAACCCTGCATCCGTAATCGCGTCTTTGAGCCGATCGAGTTTCGTAATCGCTGAATCGAAATAGACTGTTGCTTGAGGAGGTTCGAGAGTCGCTTCAATCTGAGCCACACCCGGTACGTTCGATAGGACGTTTCTAATACTGCTGACACAACCCATGCATGTCATGCCTTTGATTTTGATGGTAGCTGTTTCCAATGTCATAATTTCCCTGAAATTTTTCTAATGTTGCGGTTGCCAGCGTTTCAAAAGCAATGAATTGCTGACAACCGATACTGAACTCATAGCCATAGCGGCGCCGGCAATTACGGGATTAAGCATGCCTATTGCCGCTAACGGAATTCCCAGCGTATTGTATACAAATGCAAAGAAAAGATTCTGGCGGATTTTTCTTAGCGTTGCCCGCGACAGCGAGATGGCGTCAGCCACGCTCATCAGGTCATTGCGCACCAGGGTGATGTCGGCGGCTTCAATCGCAACATCCGATCCGGCGCCGATGGCAAAACCAACATCTGCGGCGGCGAGTGCCGGTGCATCGTTAATGCCGTCACCGACCATGGCGGTGAATTGGCCGCTGGCTTTGATGATTTTAACAGCAGAAGCCTTATCGGCCGGCAAAACTTCTGCCTGAAATTTTGTAATTCCAGCTTCCTGAGCGATCGCTGCGGCGGTTATAGCGTTATCCCCGGTCAACATGACGACTTCAATTCCCAGCGATTGCAGCCGCTCCACAGCACGGCGGGAAGTGGCGCGCAGGCGGTCGGCTATGGCGAGATAGCCGAGAACTTTGCCAGTGGAAATTTCGGCGACACCGATTACGGTTTTTCCTTCAGCTTGCAAGTGATTGATTTTCTGTTCATCTGCGTGAACGCCATGCTGCTTTAGTAATTTGGGGGAACCGATCAGATAGTGGATACTTTCGATCTGCGCGGTAACACCGCCGCCCGTAATTGCAGCAAAATCTTGAATCGATTGCAGCGTTAACTGCATTTTCTTGGCGTGATCGAGAATCGCGCGGGCCAAGGGGTGCTCCGAACCCTGTTCAAGGGAAGCTGCAATACGCAGCAAGTCTGATGAATGATGCGCATCAGCGGGAACAATGTCCGTTACTTCCGGTTTTCCTTCGGTCAGCGTACCGGTTTTGTCAACGACGACGGTTTGAATTTTTTCAGCGTGCTCCAAGGCCGCGGCATTTTTAACCAGTACCCCGGTTTGCGCGCCACGCCCTGTACCGACCATAATGGCAGTCGGCGTGGCTAACCCAAGCGCGCAAGGGCAAGCGATGACGAGAACTGAAACTGCGTGAATGAGCGCGGTTACAAAATCTCCGGTGAGCCACCCGGTGATTGCAAAAGTGAAGAAACTGATAATCACTACAATCGGTACGAATATTCCCGAAATGGTATCCGCCATGCGCTGGATCGGCGCTTTGGAGCCTTGCGCTTCTTCGACTAAATGGATAATGGCCGCCAGCTGTGTTTGCGTGCCGACACCGGTGGCGCGACATTTAAGAAATCCCTGCTGATTCTGCGTGGCGGCGAAAATTTTGGCGCCAGCTCGTTTGCTGACGGGCAGGCTTTCTCCTGTAAGCATCGATTCATTGACATCGGATGATCCCTCGACGACAACCCCATCGACGGGAAAATTTTCTCCAGCGCGCACTAAGAAAATATCGTTGACTTGTAAACTGTTGGCCGGTACTTCGATAATTTTGCCATGACGTTCGATACGAGCGGTTTTGGGCTGTAGTCTGATCAATGCCTCGATAGCTTCGGAAGTCTTGCTCTTGGCGCGCGCTTCCATTAATTTGCCCAGCAATACTAAAGTGATGATGGCAGCGCTGGCTTCAAAATAGACATGCTGATTCAATCCGAATACTGTAACTGCCGCACTGAAGAAGTAGGCCATGCTGGTTCCCAGTGCGACCAGTACATCCATGTTGGCGCCACCGCTCCGCAGCGCATGCCAGCCGCCGATATAAAAACGGCGTCCGATCCAGAATTGCACCGGGGTAGCCAGTAGCCATTGCAGCCATCGCGGCAATAAATCCATGTCGTGACCGGTAAACATCGCGCCCATTTGCAAAACCAGCGGCAATGTGAGGATTGCCGAGATCTGGAATAAACGTAATTCTGTTTGATAAGCAGCTTCTCGTCTGGCCTTTTGTTCAGTGTGCGTATTTTCGCTGATTTCGTTGGCTCCGTAACCAGCCTTTACAACTGCGTCGATTAATTGCTCGATTGTCACGGCACCCGGCATAAAATTAACTCGGGCGATTTCTGTGGCTACGTTGACTGTGGCGGTGACGCCCGGCAGTTTGTTAAGCGCTTTTTCAATATGACCGGCGCAAGCTGCGCATGTCATTTTTTGGATTTGTAGTTGCACTGAACGTGGCGTGACATGGAAGCCGGCTTTTTCGATCGCTTGAATCAGTGTGCTGGCATTTACCTGATTCTCATCATAATTTACAAGTGCTTTTTCATTGGCAAAATTAACAGCCGCTTGAACACTGGAGAGTTTGTTCAAATTCTTTTCGATACGCGAAGCGCAAGCCGCGCACGTCATGCCTTCGATGGGTAATTCAATGTGTTTGAGCGTTGGTGAGTTCATGGATTTTCCAAATCAAACCTTGCGTCAAAAAAGCTTGCTTAGCGGTCAAGAACCAGCGCGCCATCCACCCATTTTACCCGGTCCCCTTGTTGAAAATGGGTTGCGTCCGGCAGATTAACGATTGCTTGCCTGCCGTCGCTCATGGTTACGCCGATCTGATAAATGTTCCCAGGGGCGACGATATTTCCGCCGGGATTAATAGGGGGATGGTCTCCGGTTTCCGGGTGGATTATTCCCGGATGGTGCTGCGATTGCTGCAAAACTTCACGTGCAATGGTGCCGGCTACGATTCCGCCTGCAATGGCATTGAGTCCCGGACCTTGCCCGATTCTATTAACGAAATTGACAATGCCGCAGTTGCTGCACCGGGCTGCCGGCGGTTGCCGATGGATGATGCCAGCATCGGTACTTTTAATGCTGACACTGTTGCGCGGCGCACCAATGGCCGTTCCGATGCGATGGACCGCTCGGGGCGGCTTGTCGGTGCCGGGCGGGGTTTCTGGTATGGGTTGCTGCACTGGGCCTTGTGATTGAGGAAGCGGATGCTGGGATGATTCACTGACCGGCTGCTGCGCTACCGCAATGGTAGTAGCCATGACCGTGAAAATCAATGTGGCTGCTGTTTGCTTCGCGATAATTGCATTACAAATAATCGGCATTATTAATCACCATTCCGTTGGGCGTTACGTCAATAATCATATTGGATTCGGTACTAACCGGATGGTTTCACTTTAACGGCATCCATGAGGCGTTCACGGCAGCTCCCACCGAACGGGATATCAATCTTCTTTCCGGGATGAGTCTTCGTGATCAAGACGGTTCTTTTCCGGTTGCTGCGGCTCTGACGGCGTTTTTTCAGATTGTTGCTTCGCCATCATCATGGCGATGAAAATGCCCAATTCGTAGAGAAGACACAGCGGTACAGCGAGCATGAATTGCGAAATGACATCCGGTGGTGTGAAAATAGCCGCGATAACGAACGCGCCGACGATGACATAGGGGCGTATTTCTTTGAGTTTTTCAACCGTGATAACACCCGTCCGGACCAGCACAATGACAAATACCGGGACTTCAAACGTAACGCCAAAAGCAATAAACATCGATAAGACAAAGCTGAGGTATTTACTGATATCCGTCATTACGGCAACACCATCCGGGGCAAAATAAGTTATGAATTCAAAAACCACCGGTAGTGCGGCAAAGTAAGCAAACGCCATTCCCAGGAAAAACAGCAGGCTGCTGCCGATAACGACCGGCAGCGCCAGGCGTTTTTCATGCGTATAAAGTCCGGGCGCAACGAAAGCCCAGATTTGGTACAGAGTATGGGGCAGCGTAATGACGAATGCCAGCATCATCGCAACTTGCATGGGCACAAAGAAAGGGGTTGCGACATCAGTAGCGATCATTTGCCCGCCTTGGGGCAGTTTTTCGAGTAATGGTTGCGCCAATAGCGTATAAAGTTCACGCGCAAAGAAAGCGCACGGCAAAAAACCGATCAGCAATACACCTAAACTGCGTATGATTCTGGCGCGTAATTCGACTAGATGCGATAAGAATGAACCTTCAAGCATGGTGATTGCGGCCGGATGATTTCAATGGTTCTTGTTATTTTCAACGGAGTTGATGGGGCGCGCGGAGGTATCGTCAGTGCGTGGTCGAGGAGCCCCGGCATCGGTATCTTGCGAGACTTGATCAACGGACGATTGTTGTTTGCTTACGCCATCGTCAATGGTCGTTTTCAGCTGATCCGCATGCTGCTGGACGGAGTCTTCAATGGTATGGATCGTGTCCTGCATGGAATGATGCATTTTTTTTAATTCTTCCATGCGCATTTCGTTATGGATATCCGTCCGGATGCTATAAACGAAGCTGCGGCAGCGTCCATATAAATGACCGATTGTACGGGCGACGGCTGGTAACCGCTCCGGTCCGATTACAATCAGCGCGACCATCGAGATAACCAGTAATTCCATGAAACTGATGTCAAACATGCTTTTTCTTAACCAGAATGATAGCGGGTGACGCCGTGGATTCAGGTGTTGCGGAATATGATCTCAACACATACAGACCGCTAGGATTTGGAATCGATTTTATCCCCGGCATCGGTGCTCGTCGCCGGGTTGATATTAGCGGCATGTTGCGATGCCTGACGCTCGGCTGCTGCGCCAGTTTTATTTTCATTGGGTGTCTGGAAGGTAGCGTCTTTGATGGTTGAGACTTCAATCACTGCTTGTTCGGATTGCGAAGATTTATCGGCTTCCGATTCTTTCATGCCGTCTTTGAATCCTTTGATGGCGCTTCCGAGATCACTGCCAAGATTACGCAATTTTTTGGTACCGAATACCAGAGCAACAATGATCAGTACAATAATCCAATGCCAGATACTGAATGTACCCATTATTTTCTCCTTTATCCCGTGGGGCTGATAGATCAGCCGTAGTGAATCATGCCAGGTAATCGTTCACGGCCGCCGATGACATGAAAATGCAAATGAAATACTTCTTGTCCGCCGACCCGGCCGGTATTGATAATGGTGCGGAAACCGTCATCGCAACCTTGTTCTTTAGCAAGCTTTGGTGCCAATAGTAGCATTTTTCCTATTAACGCTTGATGACATTCTTGGATGTCAGCAAGGGATTCGATATGCAGTTTAGGAATCAGCAGGAAATGCACGGGAGCGACCGGATGGATGTCATTGAAAGCGAGGATATCTTCATCTTCGTAGATTCTGTGCGAGGGAATTTCTCTTCTTGCGATTTTGCAGAAAATACAATTATCCATGCATTACTCCTTTGTGCGTGATGCCTTTTCGGTGATTCCGGAGATACCTTCCCGTCTTTCAAGTTCTCTTAACACATCATCCGGTTTGAGTCCGTGGTGAGCGAGCAGAATTAGGCAATGAAACCAGAGATCGGCGGTTTCATAGATGACCTGGTCCAGATCTCCATCTTTTGATGCCATCAATGTTTCGGCGGATTCTTCCGCAATTTTTTTAAGGATTTTATCCTGCCCGCCATGGAAAAGCTTGGCGACGTAGGAACTATCGGCAGCAGCAGACTTACGTGACTCGATCGTTTCTGCCAGACGGTGAAGAATGGTCGTATCGCTCATTTCGAGTAAATTTTCTCCGGATCTTTAAGTACAGGCGCTGCGATTACCCATTCGGCACCCTCGAGTTTCTGGAAGAAACAGTTATGCCGGCCAGTATGGCAAGCGATACCGCCGATTTGCTGGACCATCAGCAGTAACACATCTTCGTCGCAATCCAGATAAATCTCTTTGACTTTTTGGGTGTGTCCGGATTCTTCCCCTTTATGCCATAGTTTTTTGCGAGAGCGCGACCAATATACCGCTTCGCCTTTCTCAACAGTCATTTTAAGCGCATCGCGATTCATCCAGGCAAACATAAGGATTTTACCGCTACCGGCTTCTTGGGTGATGACGGGTACTAATCCATCTTCCGACCAATTAATCTTGTTGAGCCAGGTGTCAGCATGCATGGTTTAGACAGTATCGAGCATTGGTAAACAAAAATATTCCAATAATTCTAGCATTATAAACGTACTTCAATGCCGTGTTGTGCCATATACTGTTTGGCCTGTTGGATAGTATATTCTCCATAATGGAAAATGCTGGCTGCTAACACGGCATCGGCATGGCCTTGCAAGATGCCATTGACGAGATGATCCAAATTACCGACCCCGCCGCTGGCGATGACTGGAATATCGATGGCATCAGCGATCGCGCGTGTCAGGGCAATATCAAAACCGTTACGTGTGCCGTCTCTATCCATGCTGGTAAGCAATATTTCACCGGCACCCAGTGATTGCATTTTTTGAGCCCATTCGATGGCGTCAATCCCCGTCGCCTTGCGCCCACCATGCGTAAAAACCTCCCAGCGCGGCGAGTCACCCGATGAACTGACTTGCTTGGCATCAATTGCAACTACAATACATTGCGAACCATAATGATCGGACGCATCCGCTACCAATTGCGGATTCAACACCGCCGAAGTGTTAATACTTACTTTGTCAGCACCGGCATTCAGCAGACGCCGGACATCATCCACTTGCCGCACGCCTCCGCCAACCGTTAGCGGGATAAATACCTGTGATGCTACTTCTTCAATGATATGAAGAATCAAGTCGCGATTATCGGAGCTGGCAGTAATGTCAAGAAAAGTCAATTCGTCCGCACCTTGCTCATCATAGCGGCGGGAAATTTCCACGGGATCGCCTGCATCGCGGAGCTCTACAAAATTAATGCCTTTGACGACACGTCCGTTGGTGACATCCAGGCAAGGAATAATACGTTTAGCGAGGCTCATTGGATTTAAAAGCCGTATTTGAAAAAAAGAGAGATACGATGCGTAGACTGGGGGGCGAGTTTTTGATCAAGGGATATTGTTTTCGCTGCTGAGCTTGTCAGCTAGAATCTGGGCTTCCTTGAAATTCAGCGAGCCTTCATAAATTGCGCGTCCGGTAATAGCACCCATGATACCTTCATATTCAACTTCACATAATTTATGAACATCTTGAATGTTGGTGATGCCGCCGCTGGCAATGACAGGAATCGTAAGTTCCCTGGCCAGTTCAACCGTTGCTTCGATGTTAACCCCGCTGAGCATGCCATCTCTGCCGATGTCGGTATAAATAATCGCTTCCACGCCGTAGCCTTCAAACTTTTTAGCCAAGTCGACAACGTCATGACCAGTTATCTTGGACCAACCATCAACGGCTACTTTCCCTTCTTTTGCATCCAGTCCGACAATGATTTGCCCCGGGAAGGCATTACAAGCATCTTGTAGGAATCCAGGAATTTTAATGGCTGCCGTGCCGATGATAATGTAGGTAATGCCGTCGTCAAGATAACGTTCGATGGTATCGAGATCACGGATCCCGCCGCCCAATTGAATGGGAATTTGACCATCCAAGGCTTCCACAATTTCAAGAATGGCCGCTTCGTTTCTTGGTTTGCCGGCAAAGGCACCGTTCAGATCAACCAGATGAAGTCTGCGCGCGCCTTGACTGAGCCAATGGGCGGCCATTTCTCCAGGCTTTTCAGAAAATACCGTGGCATCTTCCATGACACCCTGTTTTAAACGGACACAATGCCCATCTTTAAGATCTATCGCAGGAATAATCAGCATAGCTTAATCATAATTAATAATTGATAAAAGTTAAGTGATAAAAACGGTTTGCTGTTTTTTCTTAGCTGTGCGGTATCCATTTGGCAAAATTACTCAATAAAGTTAATCCTGCTATTTGGCTTTTTTCTGGATGAAACTGTACCGCGAAAATATTATCTTTTGCAATGGCGCAAGTAAATGGGAAAGGGTACTGGCTTTGTGCAGCAATCGATGCCGAGTCGGTAGTTTCCACGTAATAGCTGTGCACGAAATAAAAGCGGGAGTCTTCGCTAATACCTTGCCACAGCGGATGCTTATTCATTTGATGGACTTGATTCCAGCCCATATGCGGTACCTTGAGTTTTTGTCCATCCGCGCTTTTCATTTTGGAGGCAGGAAAATGCACTACTTTTCCAGGCAAAATATTGAGACCTTTGACGTTTCCTTCCTCACTTTCTTCAAACAGCATCTGTAAACCCAGGCAAATGCCAAGATAAGGCTTGCTGGTAGCCGCTTCTATTACGACTTCCCGTAATCCCCGGGTTTCCAGTTCATGGATACAGTTGCGCATCGCACCTTGCCCCGGAACGACGATGCGATTTGCTTTTGACACGCTATCCGGGTCGCTGGTGACCATAATCGAGGCGGACGGTGCAACATGTTCAAATGCTTTTTGCACGGAACGCAAATTTCCCATCCCGTAATCAACAATTGCAATATCAATCATACAATGTGGTGTGGTGGAACCCGGTTTTTATAACGAGCCTTTAGTGGATGGAATAATGCCGGCAGCTGCCGGATCATGTTCTATTGCCATGCGCAACGCGCGCCCAAACGCTTTAAATACGGTTTCAGCCTGATGATGCGCATTTCTTCCGGATAAATTGTCGATATGCAAGGTTATCAGGGCGTGATTGGCGAGTCCCTGAAAAAATTCGTGGATGAGGTCTACGTCAAAATCACCGATCCGTGCTCTAGTAAACTCGACGTTAAAGACCAATCCCGGGCGTCCGGATAAATCAATGACAACGCGCGATAATGCCTCGTCTAGCGGAACATAGGCGTGTCCATAGCGGCGCAGGCCTTTTTTATCACCTGCCGCTTGAATCAGCGCTTGGCCCAAGGTAATGCCAATGTCCTCGATCGTATGATGCGCATCGATATGGAGATCTCCTTTTGCGGCTACTTCAAGATCAATCATGCCATGCCGCGCTATTTGATCGAGCATGTGATCAAGAAAAGGCACGCCGGTTTCCAAAACTGACTTGCCGGTCCCATCTAAATTAAGATGGATGCTGATTTGGGTTTCCAACGTGTTCCGGATGATTTGTGCTCGACGCATAGAAAAGCTTGGATGGATTGAACAGTTCTAGGGGGTTTTAAGCGATTTCACTCAATATGGACTGTAATGCTGTGCAAAACTGCGCATTTTCTTCCGGTGTTCCGACCGTGACGCGCAAACAATTTTCTAATAGCGGATGCGTGCCATCAAGATTCTTGATTAATATCCTTCTCTGCTTAAGTGCTTGAAAGATTTGACTGGCTTTATTAACACGAAACAAAATAAAATTGGCTTTAGAAGGATATGTTTCAATAGATTTCATTGTAGCAAAAAAAGCGTTCATTTTTGCGCGTTCTGATTTAATAGCTTCGGCCTGCTCAGATAATATCGCCGTATGTTGTAATACTTTTTCTGCAATTAATTGCGTCATAATGCCAATATTATACGGTAAACGCAATTTTTCAAGTTGTTCCAGCCATTCCGGTCTTCCAATCAGTAATCCCAATCGCAACCCCGCTAAGCCGGACTTCGAGAGTGTGCGCATTAATAACAGATTGGGATATTCAGACAATTCATCGATAAAACTGGTATCCGCGAACGCTTGATAAGCCTCGTCGACAACCACGATACCGGGGGCTGCTGAGATGATTCGTTTGATTGCTTCGGGGGCGAATAAATTACCGGTTGGATTATTAGGATAAGCCAAGAAAATTACTGCCGGTTGATGTTTCGCGATGGCACTCAGCATCAATTCCAGATCCAGTGAGAAATCTTTTTTTAAGGGCACGCCGACATAGCGGATACCGGTAAAAGTGGCGATCATCCGGAACATTACAAAAGCCGGTTCGACACTCATCAATACGGCACCGGGCTTGGCCGCTGCCATGGCGATGATCTGTATAATTTCATCGGATCCATTGCCAAGCAGAATGTCCATGCCGTCTGGAATGGCGAGAGCCCGGCGTAATGATGATTTGAGTGAAGTTGCACTCGCATCCGGATAGCGGTTGACAGGCGCCTGTATCATCAAGCCGGCAATTTCTTCGCGTAGTGCAAGAGGTAATGGATAAGGGTTTTCCATCGCATCCAGCTTGATCATGCCCGTCGCGGGAGGTACATGGTAGGCGGAGAGCTGAAGAATTTCAGGCCGGAAAATTTGTTCTGGATGTGCAGTGCTTGGCATAGCCGCGTATTTTAACTCAATAGAATGTTTGCGGTTTAATTTGTTACTAAGATTCTTGTCCGGATTTTAGCGGTGCTGGCAGACAAAGTTACTACGCGGCCAGTTCTTCAGCAAGGAGGGTAATCTCGCTTCGGCAATTTCGTACCTTTTCGGTAGTTATGATAGCTTCCGTTTCATTGATTCCTAAAGATTCCAATAATACGGATGTTTCCAGATAAGGGCATCCATCAGTATTTGAATGATTGCGGAGTAACCGGTTAGCAACGGCAATCAGCTTTACATACCCAGCATGTTTTCCTGAATAATCAGGAAAATGTTGCTCGGCAACGGTGGTAGCAATCTCTTCCGGTAAATTCCACGATTTAATCAAATACATGCCGATCGTGTCATGCGTAATGCCAAAGACCTGCATCTGAATGGAACGGATGTCTTGTTTTGGATAACGTGAAATTAAGTCATTCAAGTAAGCGAATTCTCTGGGATACAGATGTGCAAATAAGAAATAGCCAAAATTATGAAATAATCCGCCTAAATACATTAAATCTCTGTTAATCATTTGATTGTTAGAGCTAACTTGGCATAGTTCGCGGCAGAGTATGGCGCATTCCAAAGTCTGATTCCAGATACGGCCTCGGCTCAGTACGCCATGATTAGGCATTTTTAGGCAGCCGGAAGAGACGATGCTCATCGATAAATTGAGTGCAGTATCAAAGCCTATAACCAGAGATATGGCGTGATGCACTGAGTGAATCCTGTTGCCGTAGCCGAAAACCGACATGCGTGCATATTTCATGATAAAGATGGACAGGCCCGGGTCTTGTTCAATCAATTCCGTCAGCTGATCGAGATTTGCATCAGGATTATTGCGAAGCCTAAGCAGTGAACGTGCGGTTTCCGGCAGCGGCGGTATCTGTCCGGCTTGTTGCAGAATGCTGCGGAAGTTCTGACTAAATTCCAATTTATTAAGAAACAATATGAATTCCGTTTCAATGTGTTGATAGAAGAGCGGATGCTAAGTCCATACTAATGCCGGAAGGCACTGGTTTTATTTTGAAAAAATTATTATGAAACAGAATCATAAATGTGAATAAGAATTTCCCTGTAGGTTTACGACACACACTTTCTTTTCTTTATGGTTTTCATAAGCGGCGGCTCATGTCACCGGAACAAAAACCGGTAAGCGGAGCGTTAAAATTTTTTCCAAAAGCAATGACTTTGAATAACTCACCCATTTCAGCAGGGCTGACTAATTTTTGCAGTTGATTGGATTGTGGTAAGTAATGAATCGTATCCTCAGCGGAAGTTTGCGCCAAAAGTGCTGTAATGCCGCAATTGATGAGGAAATGCGCTTGCGTTGTATACCCCATAAACTGGAGTCCGGCGTTAATCGCGGTATTTGCAATCGCGCTGAAATCAACATGACTGGTAATATCTTGCAGGCCTGGCAGATAAAAAGGATCGCCATGCGCGTGATGGCGGTAATGACACATCAGCGTGCCTTGATTCCGTTGCGGGTGATAATACTCGTGCCGCCCAAAACCATAGTCGATCAACAAAATAACACCTTGCCGGAGCCGTTCCGCCAAGCTCTCGATGAAGCCGGAAGCGGCAAGATTAATTTCGCTGATGTACTCAAAATCCGGCAGTTTGTACGGATTGATCTCGGGTAATAATTCTTTTGCAATGGCATGTAACTGCGGATTCCCGATCGGGCGGTCTTGCCAGGAAAATTGATTGTCCTCGACGCAAACCCCGCGTTCCAGCGCCATGTTATCTTGCCATTTAATGATATGCACCGGCATTGCATCCAGCACTTCATTGGCGATGACGATGCCGGTAAATTGCTCGGGTAATTGATCGAGCCATTCAATTTTTTGCGCCAAATGCGGAATTTCTTGAGAGATCAGTGTTTGTTGACGCTGGCGCAGTTCAGCGCTCACTTCCAGAATCAGATATTTCTCCGGTAGCGAGCCGGATTTCTCCAGCTCCAGCATAATATCACGCGCCAATTTTCCCGTTCCTGCGCCGAATTCAAGGATATTTGACTGCGCTAGCGATGGCAGAATTTGTTTTAACTGTTGCGCCAATGTGCGTCCGAATAGCGGGGAAAGTTCCGGGGCCGTGACAAAATCCCCCGCGCTGCCCAATTTGGTTGCGCCGCTACTGTAATAACCCAATCCAGGTGCGTACAATGCGAGATTCATGTACTGTTCAAATGAAATCCAGCGGTTTGCGGCAACAATCTGTTTTTGAATCATTGTGTGTACCAGCTGGCTGTGAGCTAGAGCTATTTCACTGGGAGTTATCATATTTATAATCAATGATCTGACGGATTTTTTTAAAGTGAATTGTAAGGTTTTTACTTCGATTGGGCCATAGTGTAGCAGTTCTTTGATGGAGGCGTCTGTGCAAGGGAAAGTAATACTGGTCACTGGTGGGGCGAAGCGGGTTGGAGCGGCGATCTGCAGGCGGCTGCATGCGCAAGGCGCTTATCTGATCGTGCATTACCGGTCGTCGCTCGACGAAGCGAAAGCACTATCCGACGAATTAAACCGGCAACGGCCGGAATCGGTAGCGCTGGCACAAGCCGATTTGCTCGATACCGACTTATTGCCGGGCCTGATTGACAAGGCGATTAAACGTTTCGGACATCTGGATGTGCTCATCAATAACGCCTCCAGTTTCTTTCCGACATTGCTTCAGCAATGCACGATGAATGACTGGGACGATCTTGTCGGCAGCAATCTGCAGGCACCTTTGTTTCTGACCCAAGCGGCGGCATCTTATCTCAAGGAAAGGCGAGGCTGCGTTGTGAATATTATCGACATACATACCGAACGGCCTTTAAAGAATTATGTGATCTACAATGCTGCCAAAGGCGGGTTGCTGGCGCTGACTAAATCCCTGGCTGTAGAAATGGCGCCTGAAGTGCGCGTGAATGGGGTGTCGCCGGGACCGATTCTATGGCCGGAAGCTGGAGAGTGGTCCGATGATGCGGCGCGTCAGCAGATTATTGCCAGCACCTTGCTTCAACGTTGCGGAGAACCTGACGACATCGCTAAAACCGTGCAATTTCTAATCGCGGATGCGCCTTATATCACCGGACAAGTCATTGCAGTAGATGGCGGGCGCAGCATTTCTTTATAGAAAACCAATTCCCGCCTGATCTCACTTGCCGTGTTCATGGATGACCTGAAACCGGCTTCCTTACTTATTTCTTTCTTCAGATTCTGTTATTTGGACAAAAAAAGCAGTTTTACTTGCATCCGGACGCCGCTTTTTTTCGTATCAGTTAATAAGAGCTTGTGCCTCGTAAGTGGTTTATCAAGAAACCCAGTTGCAACGAGCGCATTTAAATGAAAAAAGAGGAGAGAAACGATGGAAACTGTTCGAGTAATCGCTGAGATAACGGCGCGCGCTGATAAAGTCGCTGAAGTGGAAATGATTCTAAAAAAAATTATCGCGCCGACACGCCGGGAAAATGGTTGTTTGAGCTATCAACTGTTTCGAAATAACAATCATGGAACGGAATTTTTGTTTATTGAAGAGTGGGTGGACGAAAAATCCGTCGAAGCTCATTTCAATACACTGCATATCCAGGAAGCCTTGAATCAAGCAATACCGTTCTTGGCTAAGGCGCCAAATATTCAGAAATATACTTGTCTTGCTTAGTGCAGAATCCCGATGCAACATGGAGCGAATAATGAATATTAACTCGGACGAACTCGAAATCATGACACAATTTGTGCATGGCCTTTGCATTAATGACGGACGGGAATTCTCGAACTGGGGATTAAGCCGTTCCACCCGCCCGGCAGTGTATGTCGAACCGCTCAGTTACGCCGATGTGCAGGCAGTTGTTCGAGATACTGCGCAGTTTCCGACGCCGGTGCGTCCAATCGGCGCCATGCTGTCGGTCACTGAAACCGTCATCAATGATGGCGGTACTTTATTATGCACACGTAAACTGGACGCCATTCTTGGTTTGGAAACCGACAGTTGCGGCCGGCAGGTGGTTCGCGTTCAAGCCGGATGCCGGTTGAAGAAATTGAATGTTTGGTTACAACAGCAAGGATGGGAGATTCCTTTTCAAGCCGAGATCGGTGAAGCGACGATTGGTTCGGTGGCGATAGGCGATACCAAAGAATCATCGCTTGACGGTCCCGGATATTTTTCCAGCCACGTTGTCGCTGTTCTTTATATCGATGAATATGGCACCTTGCGCATACTCTCGGATCAGCAGGATGGCGCGGCTTTTTATGAATTTAAATGTAGTTTCGGATTGAGCGGAATCGTCGTGGAATGTTTAATCGAAGTTCGCCCAGCCAGCCTATGCCGGGCGAATGTAGCCTTGTATGCTTATCAAAGCCCTCAGGCATTGGCTGAAGGAATATTGCAGTTGCGTGAACAGTGCGATGCGCTGCTGGCGGTGGTGATATTGCATCAACTCGTTTGTTTTGCAGAACAACGATACCAAGCGGGTGCCGGTAACATGACACCGGATAGTTCGCAGCCACATTGCGAACAATATCGCCTGGCAAAACGCTTGGCGATACAGCATGGTTTCGACGGTGGTGATTTGCCTCGGCCACAAGGGATTGTTTTTTCGCGAAGCGATTTTGTGAATGAATACTGGCGTCCTGCTAAGACAGAAAATCGCTTGGATTTCCAATACTATGAGCATGATATTGGAATGCTTGAACGTGTAATCAATGAATCCTACCGTTTCACCAAAGCGTTCCAGCATAACACCGGGTTTGTGCCCACCGGCTGGGCTACGTATTTTGTGCATCGCCCTGAAAAAGAACGGAAACCTTTTGGTATTTATTCGGGTGGCAGCGGTATTTCGTGCTCGTTCGATCCGATTTACTGTAATCCCAACGAGCCATTGTGGCAGCGGTTCGCAAAGGAATACAACCGCGTCGCGATTGATCAATTGGGAGGAAATCCCTCGCCTATCCAGACTCAGTGGTTGCAGCCAGGCGATATTTGTATTCCACGTAAGCTCGCGCGCGAGCGTTTCACTACGCCTTACTATGAACAGTTTCTGATGTGATCCGGGAAATATACTTTGGCGGTTTATCTGGTGATATATTTCAGTGCATGAAATAGGTAAAGTGATTCAATATGGCTAGGGCATGACCGGTAGTGACGACGAGTGACAGCAATATCAGCGGCTGCGGTGCCGATGATGCGCAAATGCATGCATGGGTTGCGGCGATCGCAACGCATGATGAACAGGCGCTGGAAGATTTGTACGAAGCGACACTGACGCGCGTGTACGGTGTGGCATTGCGAATTACGCGCAACCCGCAAGCGGCGGAGGAAGTCAGCGAAGATGTATATTGGCAGGTATGGCGGGAAGCGCCACGCTTTGATGCGCAACGCGGCAATGTCATCGCTTGGTTGTTGATGATGGCACGCAGCCGCGCGTTGGATCATTTGCGCAAACAAGACGATGTTGAACTTTGCGAAGAACCGGAACTGCTATTAAGCGAGGAATCGGCATGGGAAGGTGACCCGCAGGATTTGCTAATCGCGACGCAGAATAACCGCTTGTTGAATCAAGCATTGGAGCAATTAGAGCCGGTGCAACGGCAGTTGGTGGCATTGACTTTTTTTCGCGGTCTGACGCACGATGAGATTGCGAACTGTACGGGTATGGCGCTGGGTACGGTAAAATCGCATATCCGCCGGGCGCTCAAGCAGTTGCAGGAGATGCTTGAAGACGATTTGCTAAAAGGTTTTGAACGATGAAGAAACGCTACTCCTTAGACCCGGACGATCCGCAACGCGCCGAGACCATCGAATCGGTTTTGTTGAACGGATTGGAGCCATTGCAGCCAAGTACAAAGCAGCGGGTCAATATTCGTCAGCGTTTAATGCAGCAGATTCAAACCAGTGTATCCGCCGAATCGTCTCGTATTACGATCCGCAGCGATCAAGGCAATTGGCGGCAAATTCGTCCTGGTGTACGTGCCAAAACGCTGGATCCGGGTATTCGTGCATTCTTACTGGATCTCGAGCCTGGTGCCAGTTTGCCGATGCATCGCCATCACGAAGACGAAGAATGCGTCGTGTTGCGGGGATCCGCCAGTTTGGGAGAATTCAAAGTCAGCGTCGGGGATTACCATATGGCGCGCTCCAGCAGCCGGCATGGCCGGATCTTTTCCGAAACCGGCGCTTTGTTGTATTTGAGAGGGATTCCGGTGGGACATACCGCGGAAGTTGCGCGCGATCTTTTAACCGCTTTTTTACCCGGCGACGGCAGCGAATTAATCACGGTTCGCACCCATGAAGGCGAATGGACTGATTTGGCGCCGGGCGTGGCGAGCAAATCGCTGCATGACGATGGTAAAAACTGTTCGGCGATGGTGCGCATCGCCGCCGATGCGTCATGGCAGGCGTCCGCGTCCATGTTGTCGCAGGAAGAGGAATGCTTGTTGCTCGAGGGCGACGCATTTTTCGGCGATACCTTACTGCGTCCGGGCGACTGGCAGCTTGCTCCGGCCGGCGCCAATACGCGGTTGGTATCAACCGATAACGGCGCGCTATTTTTCATGCGCAGCGCAGGCAGCCGGCTCAATCCGCTTCAAGGTAATTCGTTGTGATGCCGGTGAAAAAAATCCATTCCGTCTTGGCAAGTTTTGAGCTGGTTTTTTCAATCATATTATTTCAAGATTTTTATGGCAGATAGCGATTCTGGTTTCAGCCCATCATTGAAACATTTGCAGCAAAGAAGCTTGCAAACGGTATGGCATCCATGCACGCAAATGAAACAACACGAACAACACCCGCTGGTACCGGTTGCGCGTGGTCAAGGCGCATGGCTGTACGATACTGACGGCAATCGCTACCTCGATGCCATCAGTTCGTGGTGGGTCAATTTGTTCGGGCATGCCAATCCAGTTATTAACGCCGCCATTCGCGATCAACTGGAAAAAATCGAACATGTCATGCTGGCGGGTTTTACTCATGAACCGGTGGTTACACTGTCGGAACGGCTCAAAAGAATCGCCCCTGGTTCGCTCGGGCATTGTTTTTATGCCAGTGACGGTGCATCGGCAACCGAAATTGCATTAAAAATGAGCTTTCATTATTGGTTGTTGTGCGGTAAACCTCGAAAAAACCGGTTTGTGAGCTTGCAGAACGATTATCACGGCGAAACATTGGGCGCCTTATCGGTAACTGATGTGGCGATTTTCAAGGAAACCTACGCGCCGCTGTTGCGGCCGTGCACGCATGTGCCGACACCGGATTGGCGCTACGCCGAAAGCGGTGAATCGGCGCACGATTATGCCCTTCGTGCTGCCGTTGCTTTGGAAAATCATTTAGCGAAACATCACGATGAGACCGCGGCATTGATTTTGGAGCCGCTGGTGCAAGGCGCAACCGGCATGGGGATGTACCATCCGGTGTATCTGCAACGCGCCCGCGAAATCTGCGATCGCTATCAAGTGCACTTGATTGCCGATGAAATCGCGGTCGGTTTTGGCCGCACCGGTACTTTATTCGCTTGCAATCAGGCAGCGATTGCACCGGATTTCTTATGTCTGGCCAAAGGTCTGAGCGGCGGTTATTTGCCGTTATCGGCGGTGATGACGACCGATACCGTCTATCAAGTGTTTTATGACGACTCAACCGCGCGAGCGTTTTTACATTCGCATTCGCATACCGGTAATGCCTTGGCGTGCCGGGCGGCATTGGCGACACTGGATATTTTGGAGCAGGATCAAGTGATCGCGGCAAATCAAAAAAAAGCAGCTTACCTTAATACGCGCGCCGCAGCGCTGGCTGCCCACCCGAAAGTCAGAAACTTCCGTAACTGCGGCATGATTTGGGCATTTGAGGTGGATTCGGATGAGCCCGATTTCGCCGCAAAATGCTTTCAAGCCGGATTGCAGCAACAGCTGATATTGCGGCCTTTAGGAAACACGATCTATTTCATGCCGCCGTATGTCATTATCGAAGCGGAAATCGATCACTTGATCGATGGCTCGTTGCGCGTGCTTGATGCCGTCTGATGCTGGTTTATAGGAGTTGAATGATATGCAACTGACTTTTCTGGGAGCTGCCGGTGAAGTGACCGGCTCCAGCTATCTGATTGAAACCGGAACGGTGCGGTTTCTGGTGGATTGCGGCATGTTTCAAGGCGGCCGTGAAGCCGACCGGAAAAACCGCACGGCATTCAAGTTCGATCCGCGGGCGATTGATTTCGTGCTGCTGACGCACGCGCATATCGATCATTCCGGGTTGCTGCCGAGATTGAGCGCCTGGGGATTCCGCGGGCCGGTGTATTGCACGGCTGCGACAGCGGATCTTCTGCAAGTGATGTTGAAGGACAGCGCTTATATTCAGGAAAAAGAGATCGAGTGGCGCAATCAGTCTCGCCGCCGCGGCCTTTCCACGCAAGAATTGGCGCCGCTATATACCGTGACGCAAGCGGAAGCTATGTTAAAGCAGTTGGTGCGAGTAGATTACGACACTGAAATCAAGCCGCATCCGGCGATACGCTGTTGTTTCCGCGATGCCGGCCATATTCTGGGATCGGCGATCATTGAGCTGTGGGTGAAGCAGCATGGAGCCAGCAAAAAAATCGTGTTTTCCGGGGATTTGGGAAAACCGGGACATCCGGTGGTGCGCGATCCGGCGATTATCCGGCAGGCGGATGTGTTACTGATCGAATCCACCTATGGCAACCGTCTGCACCGCAGCATGGCGGATACGCTCGATGAGCTCGTGATTGCCATCAACGATACGTTGATTCGGAAGCGCGGTAACGTCATCATTCCGGCGTTTACCGTCGGACGGACACAGGATTTGCTGTTTTTGCTGATTGATTTGTACCGCCGGGGAAAGCTCGGGGAAATGGATATTTACGTCGATTCACCGATGGCACGAGCGGCAACGGAAATCACGTTGAAGCATATCGCATTGCTTGATCAGGAATCGGCCGATGCTTTGAAATGGATGAACGATAATGTCAAGAAACCCCGTATTCACTTTGTGCAGGATATTGAGGAATCGATGCAACTCAATAGCATGAAACACGGCATTATCATCATTTCCGCCAGCGGCATGTGCGACGCCGGGCGGATCAAGCATCATCTCAAATACAATCTCAGCAGACCGGAATGCAGTATTCTGATTACCGGTTTTCAGGCCGAACGGACACTGGGCAGGCGGCTGGTGGATGGCGCCAGACAAGTCAAAATTTTTGGTCAGGATATTCGCGTCAAAGCGGCGATTTATACCATTGGCGGACTCTCGGCGCATGCCGATCAGGCCGATTTGCTGAACTGGTTGCGCCATTTTGAGAAAATGCCGGAAAAGATTTTTGTCGTGCACGGCGAGCATAGTAATTCTGTGGCTTTGGCCGCCGCCATTGCACAGGAGCTCAAGTGGGCTACCAGCATTCCGGAGTTTTTGCAGGCGGTTAAGTTGTAAGCAACCGGATTTATACCTGGAAGAAAGTCGTGGCGGGCGCCGGCTTGCCGATGTGATAGCCTTGGGCGTAATCAATGTCTAATTTTTCTATCAACGCCAGGACCTCAGCGTTTTCCACGAATTCGGCCGTGGTGCGTTTGCCGAATCCCCTGGCAACGGTGCATAAGGCATTCACCAGAATCAAATCGTCGCTGTTTGCCGAGAGATTGCGAATGAACGAGCCATCGATCTTGACAACATCGACCGGCAGTTCGCGCAAATAATAAAACGACGAGAAGCCGACGCCGAAATCATCCAGCACAAAGCCGCAACCGAGTTCTTTGATTTCGATCATCAAGCCGCGCGCGCCGGGTAAATCTTCCAAAGCGGCGGTTTCGGTAATCTCAAACATCAAGCTGGCGGGATTCATTTGATTCAACATCAATTCCTGCTTGAGAATAGGCAACAATTCCGGGTCGTTAAACGCATGCGCCGACAAGTTGATCGAGAACGTGGCGTGAAAACCGCTTTTGTAGATATGGGCGATCTGTGTAATCGCTTTACGCAATACCATATGATCGATGGCATGGATCAAGCCGGTATGTTCCGCGGCGGGAATGAAGTCGGCGGGTGACAGCATCGAACCGTCATTATCCTTCATGCGCAGCAAAACTTCGTAGTGCGAAGTTTGCTTGGTTTTGACATGCATGATCGGTTGCAGGTACAGCACGAAGTTGTCATGTAAATGCGAGTACTCGATTTTTTCTTTCCAATAGACCAGTGTATGAATCCGTTCGCGGCTTCGATCTTGGTCCGAGAACAGATACCAGGCATTTCTTCCCTTGGCTTTTGCCTGGTACATGGCGAGATCGGCGGCTGCGAGCAGGTCGTGAATATTGGCGCCATGTTCCGGGAATAATGCGATGCCGATACTGGCAGAAATTTTGTGGGTGCGATTGTTGATCGTCAGTTGCGCCAAGCCTAATTGGGCCAGAACTTTTTTGGCGACTTCGATGGCGCCGCTGGCGTTGATTTCCGGCAGGATGATGGCAAATTCATCGCCTCCCAAACGGCCGGTAATATCATCGGCGCGAATGGTTTGGGAAAGCATGCTGGCAACCATTTTAAGCAATGTATCGCCGGCCTGATGACCGCTGGTGTCGTTAATATATTTAAAACGATCCAGATCAAAAAATAACAGAGCGCCCGGATGCCGGTAGCGTTCCGCGCGGCTCAATACCTGTTCCAATTCCTCGCTGAATCGCCGCCGGTTGAACATGTTGGTCAGCGGATCATGATCGGCCAGCCATGCCAGATGGCCTTCCACGCGTTTATATTCGGTTACGTCGAGACCGACTGACAAAATCGATGGGTCGTCTTCGGATTGTTTATCCAGGTGCGAATGCAGCCAGGCGACATGGCGGGTCGTGCCATCCTTGCAATGGGTGATCGCTTCGTGGCGCAGTTGCATTCTTTCGCCGCTGTGGATCTCTTTAAAGCGATAAAGCAAGTCTTGCGATTCGTATTCCGGGATGAGCGTTTGCAGGAAGGATTTGTTTTTCAATTCTGTTTCGGTGTAGTGAGTTAACATCTCACCGTAGGTATTCAAGGACATGATCCGGCCCTCGGTGCTTTGTGTCAGCACAATGGCTTGCGCGGTATCCAGCAGGTTTTGAATGAAATCACGTTCTTTGCCAAGCGCGTTCTTTTGCTCAATCAGCATCTTGGTTCGCGTCGATACTTCCTGTTCCAGCTTTTCGAGTTGAAATGACAGGGAAATCGCTGCTTCCGATAGCGTATCCACCTCGTCCCTGACGTGTTGCGCCTGATCGGTTGAGGTGAGCGACAAACGGAATTTCTCAAATTGCCCGTTTGCCAGAAGCGGCAATACGAAGACGACATCTCGCAGTTTCGCCAGCAATCGCGTAAATATGAAAAACAGCAATATTTCCGAGAAAATAAGCCCCAACAGGCCAATGACAGCGATTTTCCAGATCGAGTCATGAATATTTTTTACTGCAGCGGTTACGTCGGTGATGATAATCAAATGCGCCTTACCCGGTTCATAAGAATCCAGAGGGAACAATTTCATCTGCACGTATTGGTTATTCCAGTGAATCTGGATACCGTCGTTGAGTTTATCCATGTCCGGGTACAATTGATTGACCTGATTCAGGATCTCATAATTGCGCGCTTTACTGGTGAGCGCGGAGATTTGGACATTCCAGCTTGAAATTTCCGCATCATGGTGTGATGAACGGTTATCCTTGGTTGAGATCAACAATCCGATATCCGCGCCGGAAATTCGTTTAAAGGCCAGAAATACATCCACCAGGGAAGTTCCCATAGCCACGACACCCACTTTCTTGCCTTCCACCAGGATCGGAGCAATCAGGTATTGAATGCAACTCTCGCGACAAAGCAGCGGGTTGATGGGATGCTCCGATTGATTCACATGGCTGACCCATTTGGAAAGCAACTGATTGTCGTCAATGGTGGCATCGAGGCTGTCCCAGCTGGCATTTAGCTGATTGGAAGAATTATAGAAGTGAATGAATTCCACGCCATTGTGGAATTGTAATAAGGCCCAATGCGCGTCGAAAACGTGGCTGATGCTTTCGCCATCGTTCAGCAACAAGGCTTTCTTCATTCCATCCAGAAACGGAATCATTTCAGCAAGTTGATGTAAGTTCCGTGTAGTACTGGTGACCAGGCTATTGATCTCGAGCGAATATCTCCGGTGTTCGACTTCTTGCTGATTGGCAAAGTTGGTCATTAAACCGAGGTAGCTGACAAAACAAAACAGTGAAACGACCGCAAGCAAAATCAAGCTGCTTCCGAGCGATATTTTCCATCGTAAGCTGCGGAATTTGCGTCCCTTCGGTTGTGAGTCAACAGGCATATTTTTCAATTTAACCCCGGAACTGTTGTGCAACAGAACTTCTGCTCAATCCGGAAAACTCGGGATAATCGTTTTTGCCAGTGAACAGTCATTTTGGAAAATCCCCGGAGCCCCGGTCAACGCTAAGCTATGTCTCATTTTGACTGTTACCCGCTGTGCTTCTTATTGTGCCCTAAGATGATATTGTGTTACCTAAGGAAGCGCTGATTAATTGACTGCACGAGCGAATTGCTTCGTTGCGCGGTACTCACTCCCTCGCCTATCAGATT
>JAIETK010000011.1 GCA_019745325.1 Nitrosomonas sp.
TCCCCTCTAATTTAGCTACGCCTCTCAGGCTAGTCGACCTTGGGGTCCAAAGTCAAGTCATTTGTCATAAAATTACCTTCCCATCTCAATGGATTCCTTACAGCCATAGTGATTTTGTCCTTCTTATACAATAACTAGCAATATCACTTCAACTAGAAAAATTATATAAACCTTAAAAATAATTAAAAAAGTCTCTGAAAAAATTACTCCAAAAATTCCCACTCGCACCAACCGTTCACCAATGGAAAATAAATTCCCAGTTTTATTAACCGCGAATCCATCTGCTGCATGAGTTTTGCATAATTATGCATTTGATTTTGATAGCGTACTTTCTCACGATCAAGAAATCCTTGCAAATCGGATCCCTCATGGCTGCTGATTTTGTAATCGATAATCCAACGGATATTATTCGAATCGCAAAATGTACGATCAATCACCCAATTAGTAACCTTGTTGTTTAAAACCGATGTGATCTTAAACTCATTATGGGCGTATTGATGTGATCCCAAGATCCAACGCCCACGATCATCCGTAATGACTCTTGTCAAACTCAGCATAATGCGTTCAACCGCAGCTTGTACTTGATCGTCATTACCACTCATCCCGCATGCTAACAAATTGTGTTTAAATTGATTTCGCAACCTCTCAATACGTTTAACAGGCCACATTGAGAGACCATCTTCCGCAATTTGTTGTAACCAACGATGTACAACTGTCCCAACATGCCGCGCCATATCACTTACCCAATAGAAATCAATCGCATCATGAATTGGCATGTTCTCCTGCATCTTTTTCAATTTGATAGACTCGGGAGCATCCGGTAAAACCCAGCCTGATTTCAATCGGATGATTTCTTGGTTGAATACTTTCCTAATTTCGTTGACGTAGCTGTCATTTGTCGGATCATTCTCTCTTGAAACTGCATTCGCAACATTCGAAAAAACTGGCTCTACGACCGGCCAGAGCCTATCAAGCAGCGACCCCCTTTTTGGTCTTTTCAATTCACTCCAGTCATTTCTTACTGTTGATAACTCAACATGACCCAGAAAACGCAAAAATTTCTTTGCACGGGTCGCAGCAACATACAATAGCCGATCCGATTCCAGTTGCCCTTTATCCCAATCGAGCTTTTCCAACCAAGTATAGATCGGATCAATTTCCGTACCCGTCTTCCGGACAGGTGCCAACAATAAATCCGCAGTGGCAAAATTTTCGTATACAACCTGGCGAGGCTGTTCTATCCATTGCAACAGCTGTTTTTCCTTGTTGCGAGGCATGTAACCAAGTCCAGGTACAATAACAGTGTCAAACTCAAGCCCCTTGGCTTTATGAATTGTCATAATTTGTAATGAGCTATCGGCAGTCAAGTCCGGAGCAGCATAAAGCGCATCAAGCCCGCTCTGAAATCGTGCTAAATCCAAAATGTTACCCGCCACTTCTTGATCTTCAAGATAATCCAGATAAATCGCCACATCATCCAAATGCTTCATGATGCCTTTCTCATCCTGAGTACCATGGCTGGCGCAACCAGGGCCACCTAAAGCGTTCCAAGCCGCTTCCACTGTTACACGCAGTGATTGGCGCCGGCGATGTATCACGCAGGGCTTTAGAATTTCGCGCAGGTTGCGAATTCGATTTCTTGCATCGTTAGAGATTTTTTTCCATTGTGTTTCGTCACTCATCGATTCCCACACACTCCGCTTGGTGACGGCAATTTGCGAAGAGTTATCTTGCTGGTCTATGGCCATCAGCGCGGTAATATCTTGCAACAACAAACCGCACCATGGCGCGCGCAGCAGCGCAAACCAAGCAAGCCGGTCAGCAGGATTGATTATTGCACGGGTCAGCGCCAGTAGATCTTGCACGACTGGCTTGGTGCGTAATATTTCGATATCGATCGCACGAAAACGCAAATCATTTTTTTGCAGTTGCTTCACGATTTCATGCAAGTGACTTCGGTTCCGCACTAAAATTGCAATCGAGTCCGTTGGATAATCGTGCCGGCTGGATTTAATAATTTCAATGACCTTAGCAGCTTCGGCGGCAGGATCACCTGTAAACTCGGGATATATTTTTACAGCATCACCGTTTAGCATTGGATGCGTCGCAACGGAAGGTGAAAATGTTATCGCACCGGATACACTATCCTCTTCATCTGGCATGATCTGTGAGAATGTTTTATTCACCCAATCGATAATTCCTTGCTGGGACCGGAAATTCGCACTGAGTGTTATTGGCTGAAGCTTTCGATTATTAATCCCAAAGTTACGAGCCCGTAAAAACAAACCCACTTCCGCTTCGCGAAAACGATAGATTGATTGCATCGGATCTCCCACTACAAACAAGCTGCGATCATCCGCATCTTCCCAACCAGTCACAAGTTTCTCGATCAATTCAAATTGACTGATGGAAGTATCTTGAAATTCATCGATTAATAAGTGCTTGATCTGGTAATCCAGCGCCAATGCTAAATCTGTCGGTGCCTGCGAGCTGCCAAGCGCCGATATTGCGCGTTGCGCGACTTCCGAAAAATCCACGCAACCGCTTTCTTGGAAAATAACTTGTAGTTGCGCCACTGCATAAGGTAGTAACCGCATAATCGTTCCAAGAATTTCCCATTGCTGTTCGGAATAATTGGGCGGCGGAAGCTGACGCATTGTCTGTAATCCTTGCCGGAAGCCCTGCTCCTGAATCAATTTAGCAATCAGCGATTCGAACCGATCCTTCCAGGATTTTGCTGTGTCTTTTTCGATTTTGGTTTCCCCCGAAGGAAAACCTTCTTTGCTTGAAATTCTTTTTCGCCAGGCGTTCTCTTTGGTTAACAACAACTCTGCAATCCCTTGCCACTGCTCGATAGTCGCCATTGACAATGCCTCAAGCTCTGCACAGCAAGTGATAATCGACTTGTTGTCCTCCGCGAGAAGGTTTACAGCCGCATACCGCAGTAACTGCAACAACTCACTTTGCAGAGCTTCGGGCAATAACTGAAAAGTCTTCTGCTGAGCGTTACGGCGGGAATTCTGCAGCGAACATTCCAATTCCTTTCGAGTTCTTGCATGCAGATGGCGCAACCAGTGATCGCGCCGCGCCAGCATATCGGCCAGCAATGTTTCTATTCGCGCAAGATCATTGTCCAGATGCTCGAGTAGCCGCTCAACATCATTTGCAATCGCTACGTCTTGCTCCATCAATCTCAACGTCGCACGAGCGGCTTCCGAATAAAAACGAGCCGCATTCTCAATCGTTTCAGGTTGCGCACCGAATTTCGACAGAACCGGCATTTGCCGGGTCAAGCTGGCGCACAGGGAATCTATGGTCTGTATTCTTAATCGTTCCGGGTTTTCCGCAATTTGCCAACCGGCGTGACGATCTCGCTGCAAAACCATTTCTGCTAATTCCCGATTTAATTTTCCATTCGGTGATTCGTCTTGTTCTGTCGGCTGATCAATCTGTAAAGCCGCCAGAACACGGGCACGCATTTCCGCGGCAGCTTTTCGCGTAAATGTGATCGCCACAATCTCCTCGGGCGCATCAACGCAAGCGAGCAACCTCAGATACCGCTGTATCAGAATCGAGGTTTTTCCAGATCCCGCAGGCGCTTGCACGATAAATGATCGAGAAGGATCCAAAGCGAGGATGCGCTCGCCAGCATCCGGAACGAAACGAGTTACCGGCATTTTATTGTCCCTCCTCATCCGGAGAGTCATTGACGCGCTCATAAATCCTGCAAAACATATGCAGATCGCAAAATTCACAGGTTGCTGGAAATTTCTTAGGATCCACGCTCGCCTCACCGCTACAAAACCCAACGGCGAGATTTGTCAGATTCTGTCGAAATGCGGTAATGATTTCCTGCCAGCTATTAAAAGACTTGCAACCGGTTAATTGAGAATAATCTTTTATCCCTGGCAACAGACCCGAGCTGTCCGTTAGCCCAACAAACCCTATTTCGCCGGATTTCACGATTCCAAACGCAATCCCCGCAACCCCCAGTTCCGGATCGGGCATCGTCATATAAAGCGGCAACTGCGGTTCATCCGGCCGTTCTCCGAGTACCGATTGAATGGATTGTTTACTGGTTTTATAGTCGATAATGACATGCCGCCCATCCGCCAATTCATCCACCCGATCGAGCCGCATGCTGAGTCTCAGGTTATCCAATTGGATATAGCACTTTTCTTCAATTGCAATCACGGTGAAGCAATCACGATTTTTCTCGGCATCCAGCCATTCACGTATCAATCGGATCAGACGCCGTTGTTCGACTTGCAGGAAACGATCCGGCAACAATGCAGGACGAGCTTTCCGCAATACCGAAATCGCGCTGCCAACGATTTCCGCAATTAACTTTTGAAGATCATCTTCACTGATTTGATCTAATGCCGTTTTGGTATTCAGTCTACGCCACACATCAGCCAGTGTTTGATGAACCAACGCTCCTCTTTCCCTCGCGTCCAAACCGGTATGCGGTTCGTCGAAGCTTTCAATATCCAATCGATGCCTTGCCCACGCACGAAATGGACAAGCAGCATAGTCCTTGATGATAGATGTGCCTCCTGGAATGCCTTGCTGTGCAATTTCTTCTGGAAGCGGGAGTGCTTGATTATCTTTAATCCGCTGCATCTCACACGATTGAACAATCAAATCGCGATGCGACAACCACTTTGGGATTACAGGATCTTCAGCAGGTATCGATTGAATCAGACCGCTGGGCGCCAAAATCTGCTGATCATGTCCATCCCGATACTTGGGTGAACTTACGATCACTTCTTCAGCATTCGAAAACCAGCCTTGCATTAATCGCCGGCAAAAAGCGGATGATTCTTGAATTGATCCGAACGTCAACTTTGCTTTGCGCTGTAACTCAAGCGGTAAAAACGGATTAGGACGGGCACGAAGCGGCCACTGGTCATCCGAGAGGCCCAGTATCCACAGGTAGTCAAATGACATCCCCGCGGCCTCCAGCACTCCTAAAATCTGTATCGGTGCTTCCGGTGACTCAGGCTGAAAAACGGTATCATCCGCCATCCATTTCAAACGGCTGATTGCCTCGTGAAAAGTAATTCTTGAAGTAATATGATCGAGTGCAGCAAAGTCAGCAAGCAGCGACTGCCATTTTTCAACGGTCTGATATTCATCGGAATTCAAATTACGCTCACCCGGAAAACCAGAAAGTTGCAATATTTCTGTGATAGTCCTGACAAAATCCGTATGACTTCCGCCGCTTGGCAATTTTGTCAGGCGGTAAGCATCAATTTCTGTCAAGAATGACAATAAAATAGGACAACTTTTGTGGCCATTCACGCGCTTCACAAGCATTAGCAGTTGCGGCAGTGAAATCATTGGCCCGGCAGAACGCCGGATCGCGGCATCGAGTAATGCACGCTGTCCCATTTCGGTTTCAGCGCCTCTTAGAAACGGCGATCGCAACCAATGACTCACCTGATGAAATTCTACTTCTCGATCAGCAAGCGCTAAAGTAACGAATGCAGTATCAATGACTGGATAGCTTGAAAATGCTAAACCCAGCGAAACATTAAACGGTGCAACCGGTCGATCCGAACCTGGCAAAGCTGATCTGACATCCGGCTGCAGCACCGCATAAAAAGTCCGGATTAACGCATTACGATAATTCGCGAATGCTGGCACCACGATCCCAACACAAACTTCAGCATCGGTCTTGTCAATTTTCGATCGCGCCCACACAGCTGCATGATAAATCTCGTCAATACTATCCAAGTATTCTACCCGCCGGACGTTTTCCGGCAGTACCTGCTTCTGGATTGAAGAACCGGTTATCGTTATCTCGCAACCTAAAGCCCGCAGTTTTTCGAAAAATTCATTTTGTTGCGGTGTAATCGCATCAAAACCATGGCAAATCAATGAAGCACATTTCTTTATTTCAAGAGCTTCATAGCATTCCGCAATGAGATCGCAAAGGCGCGCCTGATCAGTAAACCCTTGAAGTGCGGTGATATTCTGGTATGACTCAACCCAGTCCAGAAACGCTCTGCCATCTTCATTAGGTAAGTAGCGACCTAATTGTGAGATCAATTGCCAAGCATGCGCGAGCTGCCAGGCTTCTCGCGCCAATTGCGCTGTTTGTGAAATCCTCAGTAATGCATTTCCGACTTCGGATTGTTGAATAACCGATTCCCACAATGCTTGCTCTTGAGCATCCGACAACAGCAAAGGCAATGACGAGAAACTTGCAGAATAAAGCGTATCGCAATAGATGCGATTGATAAAATTAGTAAATGACAGGATGTCGGCAGAGTGCCAGGCTGCCTCCTCCTGATCGATTCGATGCTGATCAAACTTTCCTTTAAGCGCCAACGCAAGTCTTTGGTTGGGCGTAACAACCGTCCCGCCGGCAAGTAAGTGCTTAAATACTTCTTCTAGGGAAATTTGCGGATATTGCGAAGGGCCAAACATGCGGCAGTTGAAATACTAACCGCTATCGCAGCTTAACGTTTCAGTTGATCCAGCTTGTCCTTGACGCTCGCCCACTGATCAGCATCTGGCAAGGGTTCTTTTTTCTCAATGATCGGTCGCCATTTCTTAGATAAATCAGCATTCAATTCGATAAAATGAGTCTGCTCATCGGGTACATCATCCTCAGCGTAAATGGCTTCCACCGGACATTCAGCAACACATAATGTGCAATCGATGCACTCATCAGGGTCGATCACCAAAAAATTTGGACCCTCACGAAAACAATCAACCGGACATACATCCACGCAATCTGTGTACTTACATTTAATACAATTTTCAGTTACTACATAAGCCATGACAACTCTTCCTTGCTTGTCTCTTGAATAGAATTTTGCATTTTAACAGAATTCTATTAACTAACACCATCACTCAGAACCCTCTCACTCATTCCGTATCACGCATAACTTTGACTTGATCTCAACTCTGCCTTTGCCAAACCGGATAGGCAGATTACTGCGTATTCCATCGATACAGATTTATTTGTATAAAAAGTTTGATGCATCTTGATTATCATCAGTAGAATGTTTTAATCAACAATTAAATCTGTGGATCACCATGAACATTCAACAAAAATATAAACTCCCGCTGGTTGTTTCTCTACTGCTCTTACCTCCATTTTCCCATGCCAATCCAGTGGCCTGCTTTAATACCAACGCTGGACAGTTCTGTATAGAACTATTTGAATCACATACACCTATAACCACCGCAAACTTTCTTAACTACATCAACAATGATGCATACACAAACGGAATTTTTCACCGCAGTGTCCCTGGTTTTGTGATTCAAGGCGGCGGTTATAAAATCACTGACAGCGCTAGCGGAAAAATTCTCTCGGCTGTAAACACCTTTCCACCGGTTACAAATGAATTTAAGATTTCCAATACGCGTGGAACCGTCGCCATGGCTAAAATCGGGGGCAACCCGAATAGCGCAACCAGTCAGTGGTTTGTCAACCTCGCAGACAATTCCGGTCCTCCGAGCCAATTAGACACACAAAATGGTGGCTTCACTGTATTTGGAAGAATTATCTTTGATGGCATGAATACCATCGACGCGATCGAAGACCTCCCGGTTTCGAACATCAACCTCGGCAGCAGCCGCTCGCCCGCACCTATTATCGGTTCGGACGGTTCTGCCATTACCGTCGAAAATCTCGTAACTATCAATCAGGTGACTGTGACATCTGTCGTTGGCATATTCAGTCAAGACGTTTTAAGTTTTGCTGTTGATATCGGAACCGGCAGCACATTAGAAGTTAACCTTCGGCTAGTCGAATCGAGTCCATCACTTATCTTTGAACTTGATCCAGCGAGTGTCGGCACACTCACAAATAGACCATCGAATATCGCAACTTTCTCCAGCTCTAACGGGCTGCTGCAAATCCCATCCGTGATGATTAGCGCAACGACTATCGTTAACAATATCACTATGCAACTTATTGATAATGAGACCTATAGATTCCAATTGATCAGCTATGATTGATAATAAATACTGATACTTATATTGTCATTCTAATTAATGCGTCGTTCGTAATTAATCACATCTTCATAAAAAATATTTACTTAAGTAGAGAATTTGAAGTATATTTATTATTAATAATAATAAGTCTCATTTATGCATAACTAGAAATCAGAACAAGCTAAATTAGATAACTTCATAGAATTTTCTGAAGAATCCGGATGTACCTGCCTGTTTAATGCATCAGCTAATAAACAGTAATCTCCAAAGACGTTTTGGCATTTTTTGTCAATATGCAACAGAGAATGTCATTCTTTTTTTGATAAAAAGCAATAATCCATGGTTATTTCCGGTTTTATCCCGAAAGTTTTAGATTAGTATTTCTCAATGCTTGCTTGTCCCATTCATTATGCAAATTTATTAACTTTATGGAGATTGATAGCCTAATTTAAAAATTTCAATTTTGTTGCTCACTTCCAAAGCATAAACAGAGCGACATTTCCTCACCATCAAGATGCGGCATGAAACATAGGGATTTCTCTATGAAGGAAATTACAAGTTTCATACAGCACTGATCCTGACCAAAAGGGCAATAGCCTCAAGACAATAGGGTTGCTTGATAAGCCGCACCAGCTTACGTTGAGTCGTAATCGTGTTGCAACTTGAGTCAATTATTTTGACTAAAAAAGGCATCAATGCAAGATCTGTTCTAGTAACCAGAAGGAGAAATCGAAATGCACATCGATAACCAAGTACTACAATTAATTCAGCCTCGAAACGATCGAACTTCACGATCAAATCAGTACATACGGTTCATTACAATGGCAATTATTGCCATCATGACTTTAACTGCCACTCAAGCTCAAGCAGCCAAAATATTATTCAGATCGAATTTCAGTTCGGGAGTTTCAATCAGTGCACCCGATGATTTCTATGGCCATGGCGCGTGGCAGCAGATTACCGGTTTTGATCGGGATACCGGCTATAGCTGGCCAATTAAGGCATTAGGCGCTTATTTCTCAGGTTTGCAGCTTATTACAAGTGATCCAGCTGAGCCTTCAACCATCGAAAATTACATTACTAATACGATTAGGACTGTTACCGGACCGTTTGGGCCGATTAATGAACTTTTCCAAAATGTAAAATTAAAAGGTGATGTAGGTGAGGCAACTTCTCAATCGCCATTTGTGATCACTAGACCCTCGACCATTGGCGATGTTAAGAATTTATATTTTTCCTATTGGTTTCGATATCCTGCCGACTTAGCTTCGAAGTTGGATAGTGCTGTCACAAACGGCAATTGGCGCATGCAATCCAGTTTCAAAACCGGTGGTTACAAAGGCAATGCAGCTTCAGGCGACTATCGGATCACAATAAACATCGCGAAAAGAGATGATGGCAAGCTCATTTGGCTTACTAAAGGGGATAGCGACGCAAACGGTCCCGTCCCTATCGATACCTATTGGCGTGAAATAAACGATGCTGTCCCCGTCCCCGTTGGCACGTGGTTTAAATTTGAAGTTTACTGGAATCGCTCAAGCGGCAGCGACGGGCGCTTCTGGGCCGCCGTCAACGGTCAAGAAATTGTCGATTATCACGGTCCAAATATGGGTATTTATAATCTACCAATTACACGAATCATAGCACATAGTGCATATAGCGGCGGCTATGGACCCGTCGAATCGCATATCACAGGGTTTGAAATATGGGATGGATTTCCATGCGGCACAGGTGTTTCATGCTTCAACTTTGACAAAACAGCACCTACTACACCGACTTCATTAACCGGAAGGCTCTCGAAATTCTCAAGCTTCGGATCGGTAGCATTAGCCTGGTTGCCTTCGACAGATAATGTCGCCGTAGCGAACTATATCATTTATAGAAACGGTACAAGAATCGGGGTCAGCATAACGCCTAATTTTATTGATACGATTTCTGGAAGCCCCAGGGGAGCGCTCTATAGCTATACAGTCCGTGCTCTTGATGCGACCGGAAACTTTACTCCCATGAGTTCAGCAATTCCAATCGTCTATTAAGATTCTAATACCATCATAAGAACTTAGGAGCTTAGCCGAAAGTGACGAAGGCAGCGATCAAAGCTTTTGCTCTGGAGCAGCATGCGTTTGGTCAGGTTGAATAGCCCTGGTTTTACCGGAGATAAAATGGTTTGAGAGGAGGAGAAGATGAAGAATCAAATCAGGTTATACACCGGAAGTACGGGAACGAGCGGTACGATTGGTATTGGAGCAGCAGAAAGAGCATGAATCACAATGGTCGGCAATCAAATCGATTGTCCGATCGCATCAAGCGAGACATGAGGCTGGAGCTGGATATACAACGGGTTTGGAAAGGCAACTTCCGGGTTTATGGTGTGCGCAAAGTATGTCGGCAGTTGCTGCGAGAAGGCATTGGCGTTGCACGCTGCACAGTCGAGCGGTTGATGAAGAAGCTTGGTCTGCAAGGTGTCCGGCGAGGTAGGAAGTGTTGGACCACGGTTGCGAATGACTTACTATATCGGCTAAACGGCAATTTACGGCAACCCGGCCAAATCAATTGTGGGTGGCGGGTCAGACGGTCATTGCGCACCGATTTAGTACTGGATGCATTGGAACAGACACTGTGGGCACGGCGAAAAATCGAGAGATAATTCATCATAGCGATCACGGTTGCCAATATTTGCGCTATACGGAACGCCTGATTGAGGCCAATATTGAAGCTTCTGTTGGTAGTGTCGGGGATTCTTATGACAATGCGCTGGCCGAAACAATTAACGGATTATACAAGACCGAGGTTATTCGGCATCGCGACCCCTGGCGCAATATTGAAGAAGTGGAATCGCGGCCTTGGAATGGGTGGATTGGTTCAACAATCGCCGATTATTGGAGCCGATCGGAAATATCCAACCGGCAGAATTTGAAATGGCATATATCGCCAATTAAGGGAGTCAGCCGATGCGGCTTGACTCAAGGCAAATAGCCCCCGGTAAAACCGGGGCGATTCAATGAACATTTGCCCTTGTGGCGTAACCGTGCCAGTGGCGTGCCTGTAAGCGCATTACACGTACGACGACAGGTTTGTCACTGGCTACGTTCGATCAATGCCGTGCCTTCATCAGCCTCTTCTTTTCCTTCTCATCTTTTTCGCAGTTTGTCTCGCTGTTACGGCTGATGCGTTCTATTGACTTGATCCAGGCTTTAAATTCCACTGATTTCATTGTGCATACCTTTATTTTTATGTCTCTATACATATTCAACAAGTAATTCAACGATTAATTGTGACATAGCTTTCAAATAGGTCACTTCTACTTGCACAATATATAACCCACACCTTCAGATGTGTCCTAAATTATTAAGGCATTGCATGTTATGCAGGCCGCAAGTGAACCCACAAGTGCCAACCAAGCATACTTTCTAACGGTAGCCAACGAACAGGGAGTGGCGGTGCATGCATGAACACTTTATAAGCGCGGATCAATTTGAAATTTGGGAAGTCATTCCTGACTGATTGCAAATCATAAACTTTCGAGTAGGGGTTTAGTGGTCCATCCGTATTTTTATGAATAAAATGATCCATGCGGAGATAATGCCACAACCCTTCAGCGCGAGCATTAGCAAGATGCTGGCCAAAAATGCCACCCGGATCATAATTTGTAAAGTAAAGCGCAAGCAAACCAAGTCGCCTTAAAATACCGATCGAGACCAGATAATTCAGTGACCACCGCGCATAGAGCATCACGATCAATTCGCCATCTGGCTTCAAAACCCGATGGACTTCGCGTTGAGCTGACAGAATATCAGGTACATGATGCAGCACGCCATGACTGAAAACGATGTCGAAGCTATTATCGTCATAAGGAATCTGAAGAGCACTTCCTTGTTTGAGAGATTGATAGGGCAGTTGACGTAACGAGAGACGTGTCTGCACTCTTGCAACCGACTCGGGTGTAAGGTCAAGACCGGACCAATTGGCGCCTCGCTTGATTATTTGTTCCGAGTCGGCTCCTTGCCCCAATCCGATTTCAAGAACTTGCTTCCCTTTGAAATCGATGTTATCTAAACATCGTAGGATATGCGCTTCCTTGTGATACCGGAAATTGTCGTAATTAGTGAAAAATGCCTCGTAATCACCCCGGTGCTGTTGAAGACCACCGACTTGTAAGTCGCCGCAGGGATATCGATTCCAAAAGTCTTGAATTTCTGATTCATTCATAACACTACTCCGCATATATTTGAAGTGCCCCCTCGAACTGAACAACCCGAGAGAAAATTAAGCTCTGCTATATGATTTTATCAAGCTCAGGTAGCCTGTTGATGAGATTATTTCTGATAGTACACTTCGTCAAACATCTGATTGTTGATTTCCTGATGAAAATGCTCTTGATTGTATCACTTGAACCAATGAGTTAAGCCGTTTCTTACCTACCTCCTTTAGGTTGTTAAAGGCCTGGGTTATATTTATATTTGACGGTTCGCCATAGCCGTTTGGTAAAGATTGTCATAATAGCCCCTTGCCTCTATGCTGATTTGAATGTGGTGCTGCTGCAATACATTGATAAAAGCAGTACTGGTAAATTGCACACCTTAGGTGATATTCGCAATCTCCAAGCAACCATGGATTTGAATTGCTGCTTCCAGCACCTAAATACAGAAATCCGCATCCATATTGTTGGACAAACGTCAATTGAGTACTTTATGGAAATACCAATCAATAATGGCCACACAAGATAGCTAAATCCTTTCTCCATCTGCACATGCGTGATATCACCGGTCCAGACTATGTCTGGACCGGTGGTGACGCACTTTTATGCAAACAAAAGAACCACACGCCGCCTGCCTGGGATGCTGGTCCTGAGTTTTGGAACTATGCTGACAATACCTAGCACTTGCATTATCGAGACCGCTTCTTCTCGGTCAACATGAAGCTCTAACACTGAAACCTGGTTGCATAACTGCGGACATCGTGTTGCGGTGTTTTCAGATAGCCCGGCCACAAAAAATCCAGCAGCTGGTGCTGACGGATAAGATTATTTGGTTCAATCATTATGTTGCGTTTCTGCGCACTCAATGATTGAATGCTCTCACCCAAAATTGCATTCCATCGCCAATTTGTCCGATCACGCGATACAAGTCATCAACACCGCGTTCCCTATCTTTACCTGCGCTATCGTCATGAGTTTAGTTATATTTACTGTACCATTACACTTCTAAACCACATTTATGGATAGTAGACGTCCATTTCGTTACTTCGTAGTCGATTTAACTGTCATCATACCAGACTTGCCTACATCTACAAATTGCATGAGGAGCTATTGCAGCGGACAACTAAACAACCGCCGGCTAAAGCCGGTGGGTTTGAGTTACGGACTAAAAGTCCGGATACGCGTCGAGACTCAACGACTCGTCTTATTCCGGCTCCATTTTAAAATTATCGTTTGGATTTGGCTCAAAATGATGTTCCAAGTATTCCTTGATCATCTCTTCTGTCATCTGGCCCACTGTCGCGCAAAAATACCCTCGCACCCAAAAATGCCTTCCCCAGTACTTCTTCAGGTGGGGAAATTCCTCGAACAGATAGCTTGATGTTCGTCCTTTTATTCGTCTCATGATCTCACTCGGTGTCATCTTCGGCGGACAACTCACCAATAGTATACAGATGATCTTACTCACTACTCCTTGCACAATTCTGATTTCAAATGCTTCGCACATCTGGCGTACCAGCTCTCGAACGCGTTCGGCTATCTCTCCTTTCAGAATCTTATATCGATACTTCGTTACTCATACAAAATGGTATTCAATCTGCTAGACCGTATGACTTCCATATCTGTAATCCATGCAGCACCTCCTGTGCAACATATTCTCGCAGCTAAAGCTGACTGGCTAAAGCCGGTGGTTTTAACCTTATGATGAACAATAAACTGCCCGTTAAAATGGAACAGCTCGCATTTGTTGCTGCCATCTTACCGCTCGTTCTCGTACTTACGGTAAATAATTGATTTGATTCTTCACCTTATCCTCCTTCCAAATCATTTTATCTCTGGGTTATTTGTAATTCATGTGTCACTTTCCTTTTACGAGTTAAGCGGTCAAATCCTGCAACTAGCCTCCCAACTCTAAATAAATGCACTTATTACGCGAGCTTGTCTATTAAAAATATATGATTGAAAATACTTTACGAAAAACTAAATGAGTTTATACAATCAACTGGCATAAAAAATGCTTATTAAATTTTGTAGCACAAAAAAGGGCAAACTCTGCGAAAGCAGGGGACGCAAAGTCACTGATCTAAAGGGTGAATACCCCAAGATGGCAGGACTGCCACAGATACCGTTGATCGATTTAGCAACTATATGGCGCAACCATATTATGGTTTTACTATATTTGGAATAATCTAATTCGAAAGCATATCTTTGCAGTTCCGTCCTTGAAATTTAAGGAGGAATCAAAATGAATATATATAATCAAGTAGTTACAGAAACAGAACCACCAGCAATAGTTAATAAAGCAAGCCGACTATCTCTATCCATTACCAAGCATAATAGCGCTTCAAAGCTGCTCCGGATAGGAAAGCTTATTACGATGATGTTCATCATCACATTTGTTTCTTTCCAAGCGCAAGCAGCCAAAATGCTTTTTAAGTCAAACTTTGGTCCTGGGGTGACAATCAACGCTCCCTCCAGCTTCTTTTCATCTGGAAAGGGAGCTCTACAACATATCACCGGTATTGATATGGAAACTGGCTATAGCTGGCCAGTTAAAGCGTTTGGCACGAACTTTTCCGGTACGTTGCTCATTACCAAAGACCCCGTTACTTCTGCAACCGTCGGCGATTACATTACCAATCAAATCCAAACCGTGAGCGGGCCTAAAGGAAAAACAATTAATGAAATTTACCAAAATGTAAAAATTAAAGGCGATGTCGGTCAAGCCAGCTCTCAGTCGGTTTTGATGTTCGACCGACCATCGACGATTGGCGATATCAAAGATTTTTATATGACGTACTGGATTAAGTTTCCATCTGATTTGGCAGATAAATTGGATCCCACCGTCTCATCGGGAAATTGGCGCTACCTTTTTTCATTTAAAACAGGTGGATACGGCGGGAATGACAGTAGTGGGGACTATCGTATCGCGATAGTTATTTTGAAAGATACCGATGGAAAACTGTATTGGCAAACAAAAGGCGATAGTGATGCCAACGGCCCAGTACCCCTTACTACTTACTGGCGTAATTTTAATTACGTGGTGCCGGTTCCGGTTGGCGAATGGTTCAAATTTGAAGTTTACTCGCATCGACCAGCTGACGGTGATGGACGTTTTTGGGCTGCCATCAACGGTGAAGAAATTGTCGATTATCAAGGTCCAAACATGGGTATTTATAATCTTCCAATTACACGACTCATAGCACATAGTGTATACAGCGGCGGTTATGGGCCCGTCGAATCGCATATCACCGGATTAGAAATATGGGACGGATTTCCATGCGGCACCGGTGTTTCATGCTATGATTTCGACAAGGTCGCACCTACAGTTCCAGCGTCTCCAAAAGCCACATTAAGAAAATATTCTACATTCGCTTCGACTGCCTTATCTTGGACAGCTTCGACCGATGCTGTCGGTGTTTCAGGATATGCAATTTATAGAAATGGAATAAAAGTCGGAGTCAGCACCACGCCCAGTTATACGGATAAAATAACTGGCAGCGCTAAAGGTACCCTTTATAGCTATACTGTAAAAGCGTTTGATGCTGCAGAAAACTTTTCCAACTCAAGTTCCGCTGTTAATGTAACTTACTAAAACAGAATCATAATCCCCACATTTACTAGATATTTGTGGGGATTATCATGACGAGCACTTCAGTTAAGGCAACACTTACATGGACACCGCCCGTCTTGCAAGTGCTGCGCATAGAAATATGAGGTTTGATTGCACACTTACATCCGGTCTTGAATCGCCTCGGTTTTGCCGGGGGCTATTTGCCTTGAGTCAAACCGCATCGGCTGACTCCCTTAATTGGCGATATATGCCATTTCAAATTCTGCCGGTGGGATATTTCCGAAGGCGTTCCGTATAGCGCAAATATTGGCAACCGTGATCGCTATGATGAATTTCCCTCGATTTTCCGCCGTGCCCACAGTGCCTGTTCCAATGCATCCAGTACTAAATCGGTGCGCAATGACCGGCTGACCCGCCACCCACAATTGATTTGGCCGGGCTGTCGTAAATTGCCGGTTGACCTTGTCGGTTGCCCGATAGAGCGAATCATCCGCAACCGTGATCCAACACTTCCTACCTCGCCGGACACCTTGCAGCCCAAGCTTCTTCATCAACCGCTCGACTGTGCAGCATGCAACGCCAATGCCTTCTCGCAGCAACTGCCGCCATACTTTGCGCACACCATAAACCCGGAAGTTGCCTTTCCAAACCCGTTGTATATCCAGCTCCAACCTCATGTCCCGCTTGATGCGATCGGACAATCGATCAGAATTTCTTTCGCGTGCTTTATGTTCGTAACGTTTCCGCTGTGCAGTCAATCTTCGACGTAATCGATTTGATTGCCGACCATTGTGATTCATGCTCTTGCTGCTGCTCTAATACCAATCGTACCGCTCGTTTCCCTACTTCCGGTGTATAACTGATTTGATTCTTCATCTTCTCCTCCTCTCAAACTATTTTATCTCCGGTAAAACCAGGGCGATTCAATTGCGCAAACTCATCGAGATTGACATGAAAAGCCTAGGTGTCACGGCATGGTTCGTTAATTCTTATGACAAGGTTACTTAAATTATTGAAGCAATTGCAATCAACTCAGCACCAAAGCCGAGTGAGAATGCACTCTAACCCGTCAATCGAGAGAGACTGCGCAAAAGCGCGGCGGGTCGGATTGCCGAAGAAAACCCAACATTCAACGGCTCACCCGAACAGATCGGTTTTGCGCATGTCCTATCGTAAATCCCCTACAATAAGTTCGTTTGTCACATTCTCCGAAAAATAACGACATGACTTTGAAGCCCGATATTCAGCACGCACCCGGCAATGCCGGTTGGCGGTTCGATAACAGCTACGCGCGGCTGCCGGATTATTTTTACGCGCAATTGTGCCCGGTGCCGGTGCGTGCGCCGCAAGCCGTGTTGTTGAATCATGCGCTGGCGGAATCGCTGGGGCTGGACTTGCACGCATTGTCCGTTGAAGAAGCGGCGGCGTTGTTTGCCGGTAATGCCCTGCCCGGCGGCGCGCAGCCGATCGCGCAAGCCTACGCCGGACATCAATTCGGCCACTTCGCCATGCTCGGCGATGGCCGCGCGATTCTGCTCGGCGAGCATTTGACCCCGGACGGCAGGCGCGTCGACATTCAACTCAAAGGCTCCGGGCAGACGCCGTTTTCCCGCCGTGGCGACGGCCGCGCGGCGCTTGCGCCGATGCTGCGCGAATACATCATCAGCGAAGCGATGCACGCGCTCGGCATTCCGTCGACGCGCAGCCTGGCGGTGGTGACGACCGGCGAGCAAGTGCGGCGCGAAACGATGCTGCCTGGCGCGGTGCTGACCCGCGTCGCCGCCAGCCATATCCGCGTCGGCACGTTCGAGTACGCCGCCGGGCACGGCGGCAAGGACACGGTGAAGATTCTGGCGGATTACACCCTTCAGCGCCACTACCCGGAATTGCAAGCCAGCGAAAATCCTTACCATGCGCTGTTAAACCGCGTGATCGAGCGGCAAGCGGCGTTGATCGCTCAGTGGCTGATGGCGGGTTTCATTCACGGCGTGATGAACACCGACAACACCAGCATCAGCGGGGAAACCATCGACTACGGCCCGTGCGCGTTCATGGACGCATACAACCCAGATACCGTGTTCAGCTCGATCGACCAGAACGGCCGCTACCGTTACCGCCACCAGCCGCTGATGGCGCAATGGAACCTCGCGCGCTTCGCCGAAACGCTGCTGCCGTTGCTCGATCCGTCGCAGGATCAAGCCGTGGTGCTGGCGGAAGAAAGCCTTCGCGCATTTCCGGAGATTTACCAAACACATTGGATCGGCGGCATGCGCAAAAAACTGGGATTGTTCACGTCGGAAGACGGCGACAATGAACTAATCGCCGGTCTGCTCGAGTGGATGTATCAGCACCAGACCGATTACACCAACACCTTCCGCGCATTGACCGAAGCGGCGCTGCCGCGGGACGCGATGTTCCGCGAGGCCGGTTTTGTCGAATGGCATGACCGCTGGCAGCAACGGCTGACCCGCCAGCCGCAATCGCAATCCGAATTGCTGCAATTGATGCAAGCAAACAACCCGGTGATCATCCCGCGCAACCACCGCGTCGAGGAAGCGCTGACGACCGCATCCGAACAAGGCGATTACACCGTGTTGCAGCGCCTGCTCGCCGCGCTCGCGCAACCTTACGAAGATAACCCGGAATACTTCGACTACCGTACCCCACCCGCCCCGTCGGAACGCGTTTATCAAACGTTCTGCGGGACGTAACGCATCTTATCGCCCAACAGGAGAGTAACCATGCCCATCACCCTGAATCACACCATCGTGCCGAGTTTCGACAAAGTCGAATCGGCCAAATTTTACAGCCGGGTGTTCGGTTTTGAGTACATCGGACCCTTCTCGCACTTCATCGTGGTACGCGTCAACGATACGCTGTGTTTGGATTTCGACAACAAGGCGCAGTTTGAGCCGCATCACTATGCGTTCAAAGTCTCGGAGCGGGAATTCGACGAGATTTTCGCGCGGTTGCTGGCGGAGAATATTCCGTACGGCAGCGGGCCGGTCAGCGCCGACGATAGGGCGATCAATCACAACCACGGCGGCCGCGGCGTATATTTCCGCGACCCGGACCGGCATCTGCTGGAGATATTGACGGCGGATTACGTCATGCCGGCGCAATAATTCACTAAAGCCACATCGGGGTGACAGCCATGCAACTATTCCACGGCCATATTTATTTTACGGCGGATCAGATCGAACTCGCCGGGAAAGTGCGCGACAATCTCGCCAGCGCGCTGCCGCAGTTGACGTACATCGGAAAATTGATCCCCAAACCAATCGGCCCGCATTCCAAGCCGATGTTTGAGATTCACATCCCGGCGGCGGAAATCGACCCAATCCTGGCAGTAATCGACAATCTGCGCGAAGGCTTGCCGGTGCTGATTCATCCGGTGCTGGAGGATGAATTGGCAGCGCACACCGCGCTCGCCCGCTGGCTCGGAGAAGTATTGCCGCTCGACTTGAAGGTTCTTGAAAAACCGCGCGACTGAAACCGGCCACCCCGATAGCGGATGGCTTTGGACGTATAGGCATCAACGTTTCCCCCATAAGGTTCTGAAAAACCACTACGGTCAGGTTCATGCTGATGCGATCACACAACCGGCAAAGCTATTCGTTCAAACCATTTTCGCGGACAATGCGCGCAAGTTCGAGCAAATTGCCCGCACCGGTTTTTTGCATGATTTTCGATTTGTGAATTTCCACGGTGCGGTGGCTGATACCCAGACAGGATGCAATTTCCTTGTTGGCAAGACCTTGCACCGCCAGCAGCATGACCTCGCGCTCGCGCCGTGTCAGCTTGATCAGACACGACCGGATTTCCTGATGACCGGTGACATCGCTGATATGCTTTCTCGCTTCGGCAAAAGCCGTGCGCACGCAGATCAACAGCTTCTCGCGGATCACCGGTTTGGTGAGGAAATCGACTGCGCCGCCCTTGATCGCCCGCACGCTCATCGGAATGTCGCCGTGCCCGGTCAGAAAAATGACCGGCAACGGAATCTTGCGCCAGGCCAATTCTTCCTGCAGTTGCAGGCCGTCCATGCCGGGCATTCTTACGTCGATGATGATGCAACCGAATAAATCCGGGTGGCAGGCATTCAGAAACATCCGGGCGTTCTCGAACGATTGCACCGCCATACCCGCTTGTTCGATCATCAACGTGAGCGAATCGCGCACCGCCGCATCGTCATCCACAATATAAACAACCGGTTCCTGCATCATGATGGTTCAAAGGGTAAGGTAAAATGAAATTTCGCACCGGGTTTGGCATTGGTGTCGATCCATAACCGGCCGCCGTTGGCTTCGATCAAGGCGCGGCTGATTGCCAGCCCCATGCCGATACCCGTCGGTTTGGTGGTAAAAAACGGTTCGAAGATCCGTTTCATCAGATTCGGGTCGAATCCCGGGCCGCTATCCTGCACGATCACTTCGGCAACTTCCACCTCACCGGTCGTTTCCAGCCGGGTAATGATCGTCAGGTCGGGCGAATCCAGGTTGCGCATCGCTTCGATCGCATTGCGGAAAAGATTGACCAGCACTTTCTGGATTTGTGTGCGGTTGCAACGCACTTCCGGCAGATTTTCCTGCAACAGCAACACCGGGCGGAATCTGCCGTAGCCATCGTTGTAGACGACATTTAACGCTTCATAAACGATTTCGGTCAAACTGGAGCGTTCGGTCACCAGTTCGCCTTTCTGCAGAAAAGCCAACAACTCGTGCAGACTGCGTCCGGCACGCTGCGCCTGCTCCACGCAGCCTTCCAGCGCCCGTTTCAGATGGCTGTAACTGGAACTGCCGCTGCCAAGCGCATGCAACACCACCTCGCTGTAGGCGGATATCGCCGCCAACGGCTGATTGAGCTCGTGCGCGATCGCCGATGCGGTGCGCGCCGCGACTTGCTGCTTGAGGATGCTTTCGGTTTCGTCACGCTGCAGTTGCAATTTTTTCTGGATTTTCTTTTGCTCGGTGACATCGCGTGTCACCCCGATGAGGCGATGCGGATGCCCGGATTCGAAATAGACGCGCCCGTGCGCCGAGATCCAGCGTTCCATGCCGTTCTGCGGATTAATGATGCGGTATTGCGCCTTGAATTCGCCGTTGCTGGCGGGATCCATCGCTTTCTCGATCGCCAGTTGCCGCGCTTCGCGGTCTTCCGGATGAATCGCCGCCACAAATTCCTCGTAACTCACGGTATTTTCGGAATTCTTCCCCCACAGCTTGCGCATCTGCTTATCCCAGAAAACGATATTACGCTTGAAGTCGTAGTCAAAGATGCCCAATCCCGCCGCTTGCTTGGCCAGACGCAAGCGCTCTTCGCTGATACGCAGGGCTTCTTCGGTGTCCAGCCGCCGCCGCGCGGCGTTGAAGATAATCAGCACGAACAACTGCTGCTTTTTCTTGACTGGACTGAGACTGATATCGAGCAACATTTCCTTGCCGTCGCGATTCAGTACGATTAATTCGTTACCGGCGCTCATGGCGCGCTTCGCCGGACGTCTCAAAAAGAGATCCTGGTAGTAGCGGTATTGCTTCCGGTAGCGCGGCGCGATCAGCATTTCCACCGTCACGCCTTCCAGTTCGCCGCCGGTATAACCGAGCAGCCGCTGGGCTGTGGGATTGACGACCGCGATGCGGCCAGCGTCGTCCGCCAGAATCATGGCATCCGCTGCGGCTTCAAATACTGTCGAGAAAGTTAAACCTCTCACTGCACTATTCAAATGTTTCTCCACCCGTCGATTCGGAATTGAAACGCTAAACAGCTTACGACAGAAATCGGCAATTTACTATCAATTTGTTGATACGTAAGGGTTTGCACTTACGTGTCCGCACGGATATTTCCCTACGGGGTTCTCTTGTAGGATTTGCCCGGTAGGAAATGGCAACGATTGCTTTCACCGGAATGCATTAAAAAATCCGGGGCTTGCCGAGAGCGATTACAACCTGGCGATGGGCTGTTTTCACTCAAAAAATCTGATTCTTAACTATTTGGAGAAACATGATGAACATAAAAATATGGATATGCGGAATCGCCATGGCGGCATTAACGATTTTGCCGGACAAATCTCTGTTTAGCGATCCGGTCGATGTGGCTTCAAAGCCCGCGGTGCAGCAAGAACATGCACGCAATACTTTAGTTGTTTAACTTGTTACGTATAGAGGAGTTCCATTATGTCCCTGTCCAGTCTTCTCGTACCGGCGATTCTGTTTTTCGCATTGGGAATGTTTGCCTGTCTGATCAAATCGGATCTGAAATTCCCGCCCGATATGCACAAAATGATCGTCATTTACTTACTCATCGGTATCGGACTTCATGGCGGTAAAGCGCTGGCCGGATCCGATATGGCATCCGCCATCCCGGCGGTCTGGGCGGCGCTCGGGTTCGGCATCGGTTTGCCGATCGTCGCCTATTTGATCCTGCGCATGGTCGGCAAAATCGATCCGCTCAACGCCGCGGCGATTTCCGCGCATTATGGTTCGGTCAGCGCCGGTACCTACATGACCGCGGTCGCATTTCTCGCCGGTATCGGCGTGACGTACGAAGCCTACCCGGTGATCATGCTGGCAATCATGGAATCGCCGGCGATCATGATCGGCCTGGTACTTGCCGGATATTCCCGGAAAATCATGGGAGGCGCTGCCAAAGCTGACAAAGGAATGTATAAGCACCTGATAATAGAAGCCTTTACTAACGGCAGTATTCTGCTGTTGTTCGGTTCGATGGCGATCGGATGGATGGTTTCAGATCCTAGCTATAAGAAAATCGAGCCGTTCTTTGAGCTGATCTTCATGGGCGCGTTGTGCATCTTCTTGTGCGACATGGGCATGGAAGCCGGAAAACGATTGTCGGAATTCAAGTCCGTCGGTGTTTTCCTGGTCAGCTTCGGTATTGTGATGCCGCTCATCGGCGCAGCCTGCGGTTTGTTTGTCGGACACTTCCTGCTGGGTTATTCGGTCGGCGGTATCACGCTGGTCACGGTGCTGGCAGCCAGTTGCTCGTATATCGCCGTCCCTCCGGCGATGCGTTTGGCGATCCCGGAAGCGAATCCGTCTTTTTATCTGACGTTGTCGCTCGGCTGCACTTTCCCGTTTAATGTTGTCATCGGCATTCCCATGTACTACGCCGCCGCGCAATATTTGCACGCCACTTACTATCCCTGGTAAGCGGCGTATCAGCCTGCTATGTGGCCGCAAGCCGCGTTTACCTGCTCCTGTTGTTTTTCCTCCTTTAGCAACAGGAGCCAATTTCGGCGGCACTGTCCTCCGGTGCCGCCGCGATTGATCGGATCAATACGTTCACATCCCGATACCACATCATTAATTTTTATGGAGATACCGCATTATGTTAGAAAAAGAAATACTGAAACCGATGAAGCGAATTGAGATCGTCATCGACGAGAACTCGCTGGATGATTTGCTGAAACTGCTGCGCGACGCCAACGTGCGCGGCTACACGGTCATCAAGAAAGCCGGAGGACTCGGATCGACCGGCGAACGCAACCCGGACGATTACGCGCTGGAACTGCCCAATGCCATCATGGTACTGGCCTGCGAAGAAAGTCAGGCAGCAAAAATCATCAGCATCCTTCACCCGAATTTAAAAAATTTCGGCGGCATGTGTCTAGTCACCGATTGCCAATGGGTCATGGGACCGGCAGTTTCGTATTAAGCATCAACCGTTCCGGCATCCTTAAACCGCTTCATCTTCAAATCCTGGCTGGCGATCAGCCAGGATCTCAACACACTAACCATTCACAGCATTTTTTGTAGCCGGGTCCTATCGCCCGTATCGCAATTGCAATAGAAAATGCGGCAGCAATTCCACAACCATATGATTACCAATAGTAATTAATATCACCCCAAAACTTATAAGGGATTGCGCTTAAGTGCTCGCACGGATTTTTCCGGCAACTATCGCCCGGTATATTAATAAAAACTTGATCGATTCACCTGGATTTTCTTTAACCGACCATTCACTTGATGAGGGAACGACAATGACCTGGAGACAAATTCAATACACTTGTTGGCTGGTATTTTTCTGCTGCGGGTGCGTATTATGGGGCAGACATCTGTTTGCTGCGGAACTACCCAAGGACGAAGCCCGGAAAGCCACACAAACGCCTTCGATCGTAAGAACCAATACGCCGGCCAACGGTACCAACGGCACGTCTTTCAGCGCACAGGAAACGCCCGGGCGCACACGCTTCGACTTCGACAATCTAACCAAACTGATGGAGGAACACAAAACACCGCTGGCCGCCATGGCACCCGACTGGCTGAACATCGCGGTTGAGCATCGCACGCGTTACGATGTTTACGATAACGGTTTCACCAGAAGCATTCCAGGATTCAATGATCAGATTCATCAGCGCACCCGCTTTCTGATGGAAATCAAAAATATCATCGATCCGTTGAAATTCACGCTCGAACTGACCGATATCCGTGCTCCGCTGGCCAATTTCGCGCAAGAGCACAACCCGAATATCGCCGATCATTTTGACTTTACCCAAATGAACCTCGGTCTGCACGGCAAAAATTTTCTCGGCACGGGGTATGCGGCGAAATTTGAAGTCGGCCGCTTCATGATGGATCTGGGTGAAGCCCGTCTGGTCGGGGGACACCGTTGGGGAACGCTCTCGCCCGCATTTGACGGCTTGCACTTCATGATGGGCAATACCGATGAAAAATGGAGCTTGCGCGTGTTTGGCGCCCGGCCAGTCAACCGGGTTACCACATCGTTGAACTGGAACACACCCGAGACTTACTTTTCCGGGGTCTACGTGACCAACCGCGATCTGCGCTGGGCTAACTTGGACGGTTATTTCCTGCAGTTAAACGAGGGCGATAATCTCAGGCAGCGCAACTTGTCGACCACCGGCTTCCGGCTGTTCGCCAAACCTGCGAAAGGCAGCATGGATTATGAAGTCGAATCGATGTACCAGTTCGGCGATACGCGCGATAAAAGTTTGTTCGCCCATCGCCATCACGGTGAGGTCGGGTATAGTTTCAATACCTCTATGCCGCTCAGAGCCGTTTATTTATTCGATTACTCATCGGGAGACCGCGATCCAGACAAAAACTTCGACATTCTGTACGCCAAGCGGCGCGTCGAGTATGGTCCAACCGGTATGTTCGGGCCTTTCTTTCCGTCCAACTTGATATCGCCGGTCGGCTTCCGCGCAACGCTGGTTCCAACGCCGACTGTCCGCTTGATGATGTCGCATCGCGCCTACTGGCTCGCCGATAAACACGGGGCCTATGTCGGCAGCGGCTTGCAAGACCCGACCGGCCGAGCCGGCACTTTCCTCGGCAACATGCTCGACATCAGCATCGGCTGGGATCCGCAATTCAGCTTCCTGAAACGCGTCAGCTTCGATATCGGTTACAGCCATATCTTTAAAGGCGATTACTTCGAGAAAGTCGCCAATACCCCCGGCATGGCCGACACCAATTATGGTTATACGATGGCGACATTCAAGTTTTGAGGAAACGCTTATCAATTCCTGATTTTCTTTTAAAAAGGAATCGTTGCATCCAGCGAGAATAAAAACTGATCCTTCTTGCCGTCGAACGGGCGGAACGCCATATCGATGCCGTCCGCCCGGTCGTAACGGATATTCTTACGGACGATGATATTGCGGATCGGTTTCCAGCCTTTGTTCCAGCGCATCGCCGGTTTCCAGTTCATGCCGACGGTCACGGCGTAATAATCCGCCGGCGCGCTGATGAAGGGTACATTACCGGCATAGCTGACACCCTTATTGTTTAATGCAGACAAGATGCGGTAAGGGGAAAATACCCGCCAGCCGTTGCGATCATGAAAACGTTCGGCGCGGATACCGATCGACAGGTTTTGCCGCAGTTCGTAAGTCAGGTGGGAATTGATGCTGTACCAAGCGGCGTTGCCGATGCCTTCGGGCAGATTGATGTTAGCCGCCCAGCCGTTCGTATGTTGCAGCACGGCGTGCATCTTGGGTGTGAGCCAATGTTGCAACACCACGCTGTACATCATCCACGGCTCACCCACCGCAGTTTGGCCATAGGTACCGCCCAACGATACGTTAGTACGCTTATCGTCGCTGTCCCACAGCAGATTCGCCAACCCGCCCCAGTTATCGAGCTGCTTGTCGAAACCGCCGTCCCAGCCGCCGGTTGCGCTGCCGGTGGTCGCTGCGCCGCGGATGGTCCAGTTGCGGTTGACCGGGTAGGTGCCTAAGAAGCCTGTATGCGTAAAGGGTTCACCGCTGTTCAGGATATACGCGCGGGTATAAAAAAAATTGTCGGGGGCGGGCACGCTTTCATAGCCCAGCGGGGTATAAAAATGTCCCGCTTTGATATTCAGGCCGTTTCCGACTGGAACGTGTGTTTCCAGATACGCTTGCGGCAGCGCGATACCGTATGTGCGCGTCGATTTACAGCAGATATTCAGATCCCAATTGCCTCTGTCCGAAGGCTCTCCGGTATTCTCATCGAACGCGGAAATGCCGAAGGCCTGCGTGTAAATGGCATCGGTCCCGAACATAAAGTCGAAGCGGCCGCCGATGCTCCAATTTTTGGAGTCGGTTTCGACACTGCGTTCGATGAAGAAGTTAAGCTGGTTTAACTGAAAGCGGTTGGCGCGATCGGCAAATGTCACCGCGCCATTAAAACCATCCGCCGGATTGTTTGCGTTATAGGTTGCCCCGCCGTTGATCCAGCCGCCGATTTCCAGACCGCTGCGCTTAAATAATTCCGGCATGACATTGGCGGCGGCGCGATCAGCCGTCATCATCATGACGGCAGCCATTCCTGCTAACGCTATCAGGTTGTTGATCCGGTAATTCATTATCCCTTTCATGGTTATTTATATATCTAAAAGTAAAATGATAGGGCTGCACCTTAGCGCAACTAAAGTGGCAAAAGCTATCGGAATGGCCTTCATTTCCTGTCAGAATATTCTTATTATTTCAATGATATAAAAGTGGAAATAGGTTGCTTGCGTGAACGATGCTGCAACATTTTGCTAGGAGAATGTGCACGATCCCGCCCCGCCGCCGTTACGGCGGCATCGGAGATTACTGACGCAGCGTTTTAGTTGAGACGCATAAGAAAATTAACTTGGATCGATGGTAAAAATCGCCGAGTCCGGCCTGCGCTGAGAGCGCGCATGACGCTTTTCAGGTGTTCCTGAGAAGCGTTGCGCTTAATTTGATGGTGTTCGAAAAACTGCCAGGCTGAAGCTGGCGGTTCAGTCCTTTTTCTCCGGAGCCGTGGTTCCGGTTTGCTGCTTTCTCCAACGATCGTAGCATTCAAGACCGCAGTAGTACACGATGTAATCGGTCGCTTTGACACTGGTCGCTTCTGATACAGGAATTTCCTTGAAACACACTTCGCACGATACTTTCTCGGGCTCCTGGATATTTTTTTGCTCGATCATCTCGATTTCTCCTTTCAACAAAGAAACGCTAAAACGGTTGCGTTAACGTGGCGGCGATGGGGGATTGCCCGCTGGCGGCGCTGGCGGCCTAAAGCCCGCCGGTGGCGCGGTTACCTTGGGGTTGCTTGTTTCAACATCCGCTGGATCACCGGTCAATCTTCCCAGCATCGGCACGCGGTGGCCTCTGGCATACATGCATTGAATGTAGTAGATATCGAATTGCCGCTGACTCCTGTGCATTGCGGCAGCGGCAGACTGCGATGTTTTGCCTTCCAGATGCTGGAATGCGAGCATCCGGCAATCGTAGTCGTCCGCGCGAAACTGCTCGAAACTGACCCCCTTGCCCGGCAGGGTGATCACACTCGGCGCGTTTGGCGTACTGACACAGGCGGTCAGAATTACCAGCATGATCAACAGAAAGAACAATCGGCTTATCATGATTTCCTCTTGGCGTTATTGACCGGCTGGCCGCGGCGGCACCGGCAACCAGCCGCCCGGACAGCTTTTGACATAAGGATAGTAACCATCGGGGTTGCGGCAGTAATACCAGAAATTGGATTGCGGCTGGTCTGGCTGGTCTGGCTGGGCCGATTGAGCCGGTTGCGCTTCTTGCCGCTCAATGTATACCGGCGGCGTTGTGGGTACGACCACTGCTGGCGGATACGCATACCAAGGCGGATAGTAGTAAGAGGGATAGCCGTAGCCATAACCGCCGAACCCATAGCGGCCAAATCCATAGCCGCCGTAGCCATAACTGCCGTAAAAACCCGGGCCGTAATAACCCAGACCGATGCCGAAATGACTATGATGATGCCCATGCGCCCATGCCAAGCTGCCGCTAAAGCCGAGCAGGAGAATCACTGATAAACCTTTCCATTGAACCGATTGCATAGCAACCTCACCGCGAATTTTGAATATAACCTTTCAATATGACTGACGCCGTTTCACAGAATTCCGTTGAATTACAGAAACCCAAACCAAGTGTATGGAAATACATTCATTCCGCGGCAATACCGGGTACTGTCCAGGTCAATTCCATCACAATATGGTGTTTTGCTTCTTCGATCCGGCGGAAACCCAGCCGGCGGTACAACCGGTGCGCACCGCGGTTGGCGCGCAGTACGCGCAGGTGAACCGGCAATTGGCGATCCCGCGCGGTAGCGATCAACTCCTCGATCACGGCGGTGCCGATGCCCTGATTCTGAAACTGCGGATCGATTTGAATTTCGTCGAGCCACAGCCGCCCGGTTTCTTCGAGAATCATCAACATGCCGACACGTTGCCCGTCGCGCAGCAGGATTTGAATCTGCTGCGTTTGCCACGCTTCAGTAAATAACTCGAATTCCTCGTTTTCGTCCCAATAACCGAATTCTCGGATGATCAATTTCCGGTAAACGGTATGATGCAGCCGCAACAGCCAATCGTAATCGGAGTTCTGCGCGGGGCGCCGGTGGATTTGCATGCAGTCACTGAAAATCTTAGGGAAATGCTGATAATTTGGCTACGCAAGCGATTTGCCGCAGTGGGCGGCGCCCCCGGAGAAATTCGCCCATCGCGATAAATCGCGCTACCACCGGGCACCATCAGCCGCCGGCAGGCATTTGCAACGCTTTTTCGCCCATCACATCCGCTTCTCTTTCGAGCCCTTGATCATCGTTGACCGGCACGCCGTCTTTCATCTGCATGGTCGGCTGCACCCGGCCTTGCGCTTGCTGCACCACATGCCAGGCTTCGTGCGGCAAATGTTGCTCCTGCCCCGGCGCGACATGAATATCGGTGCCTTGCGCATAGGCCAGCGCGTTGAGTTGCGCCGGTTGCGATGAATTGTAATGAACCCGCACGGAATCCATCGACAGTCCCGACAACGATTCGATACCTGACTTGAGGTTATCCGGTAGACCGGTGTTATTCACGGTATTGTTCGGTTGAGCGGAAGACTGCTCTTTCAATTGCGCGGGAGAATCGGTAACCGCTTTTTTCTGTAACTCTTCCTCCTCAACACGCTGCAGCGGTTCGGATTTCTTCTGCAAGGACTCATCTTCCACAACGCGCTGAACGGATTCGCCGGATAGCAGCTTGCGTTGCGCCAGCATGCGCGAGCTGCTGTGAATTTGCTGATTGATTTGCCGCTGCGCGATGGCTTGGGGAGAATTGGTCATGGCGGTGATTAGTTGGCGCTGTGCGGCGACTGAGGCGCGATTGTCAGTGATGCTCCGTGCGGATTTGATATTTCCGGTAGCATTCTCAGAGTAGCGTAATTGCCGTTGTGCAGCATCCATTGTCAACGCTTGCTTCATAATAACCTCCATTCAAACCAACTATCAGGGAAACAAGATCAAATCTATAATCTCATTGTATACAGTCCATGGTACAGCAAAATCGCAAGCAAGCCCATGACTTGACGACTAAAAAGCCTTCACGATTTCGTCAACATCGCTATCCGATAACACGCCTGCTTCCAACGCGGTCAGATCATGACCTTTATTTTTCAACTGCTCTAACATACGTTTACTATTTTCGCTGAGCGTCTTATCTTTGTCTTGCTGGTGCTGGTTTGTTCCGGATTTTTTGGCCACAAACGTCTCATAAAATTCTTTTCGCTTGTTTTTATCAACCGCAACGGACACATCCAACTTTAGCCATTGATGAACAATATTATCCATCAGTGTTTCTTGATCACCGGATGGACCTCGCGTTCCGCTGTAATACCCTCCATCCGGCTGCATCCAGGATAACGCTTTTGAAATAACCCCGCCCAAACCGCCGGCACCGGATACGACAACCTTGCTCATCGCATTATTTTTCCCCATACCGACGGTACGGCCAGCCTGACTATTACCTTCCTCTTCAAAGTAAACTGTTTTAATCCCCATCGCTGCAATCGGTTCGAGATGCCCGCTTCGTCCCCCAAAATGCGTCATCTTGTCACTATATTGATTGAAAAATCCATATTGTTTGCCTAAGTTGGTATAACCGGCTTCATTTAACTTATCTGCTGTAAACCGGTTATCGCTTGTGAGGTTATCTGATAATGCACCTTCCATACCACCCGCGAGAGAACCCGCAATAGCAAATTTCTTCCCCTTTGCTATTTTGGAAATAATCTTGTTGCCTGCACCCGCACTCAGCCAATGCTCCGTTTTAGCAGTTTGGAGTGAATTGATTGCGCCACTTTCTGCAGGATCCCCTTTGAACCAAAGGACTGCATTCCCTGCACTGTTTAATGCTTTCATTTTTCCACCCAACTCGGTTTCCACGTCATCATGCCCATAATCCTGAATCAAAGTATCCTTAAGGGATTTGTCAGATGGCAGTTTCTCATACTCATTAATAAGCTCTTCTACTTTTCCTGTTTGATATACACGTGGCTCTTTATTGGATCTACCCTTCCAAGTTTCTAGCGCCTCCTGTCGACTGTCATGAGGATTGCTAGCTGAAGTTGCATAAACCTCTGTTTTATCTTTCACACTATGAGTAGATAAAAGTCCATACAGTTTTTTGTCAACATAATCAGCATCGGTAGATTCTGCATGATCTGTATCTTTGGGAACCGAAACGATTAAACCGTTGTAGTAATTGTCTCTAGTTTCGTTTTGACCGGCCAGCCTTACTCCCGCTACCGCCATCCGGGAATCTCCGCTCATTTGAATATTGAAATGAACCCAGTTGTTAAATTTTTTCTTTCTCAATGCGCCTAAACTGGGAGCAGCCGCTGTTATTTTTTTGAATTGCATCAGCATTTGCGGATCTGAGTGCAATTGATTTTTAACCAGCCGCTGTGCAATGGATTGCGGGGAATTTACCATGAGAGCCTTCAATTGGCGTTGACTTGCTGCCAATTCCCGGTTATCAACAAAAGTTTGGCTGACAAAAGCGCTATTATTTGCATGCACATTAGCGCGGTGTGATTGCCGCTGCTCTGTTTCGACCGGTAATGAACGTTTCATAATAACCCCCTCACAATTTCCTACTTGTCTCCAGTGATCAGTCGAGCAAAATCAACATCTGTGTGAAGTACCGCTAATGCTTCCTGAATTGCTTTCAGGATCGGCTGAATTTTTATGCTGGTATTTGCTAGATCATGTGCTTCCAATCCATCGACTGCCAATGAAATCTCCGCAGGATCTTTGTCTTGAGCCAGCGCCATCACCATTTGCTCAACTGGTGCAAAATACTTCACTATGTCCGTTTTTTTGAAGGTAGGTTGGTTGCCAAGTTTAGCCGTATAAGCCGCAAAATAGGCTCCAGCAATACGCGTAGCCCCTGCCCATGATTGCGCTTGCACCACATACTGCTGTGGAATCCCTATGGCATCTCCTTTCACGGAAGTATCGCCTTGTGGTTTACCGAAAAGTGAATTTTCATCGTAAGTCTTAGCGCTGTCGATTTTCAGCCGGGCACCGCCCGCCCCAACGCCGGTTGGAACCGAAGCTAGCGGGTTATAAGCGATATCCGTATTGTCTTTTTTAGCTTTAATATAGTTATCGAGCAATGCTCTGCCTTCCGAAGCGCGGTTACCCCATGCATTCTTTTTGCCGGTAGATTTGTCAATTTCAGTGTAAGTACTGGCCTTAACCAGAAAATTCGGTTCCGTCGGATAAATCAGCGCCGGTTCCACACTAAACGCTGCCTGACGAATGGTCATATCCACCACGTTAGCACGGACGGTATGACGGAAGTCTTGCTCCGGATTCAATCCTTTGTATTGCTCCGGCTCGGCAATGAGATTATAGCCGCCGATGACAAAATCATGATCGCCTCCGCCTTCCAGAACTTGGTCGTAAGCATCCAGCACATTTAACCAGCCGCCCTTTTTGTCAGGGATGAGTGTCGAAAAATCAGGCGCATCTGCATCGATCGAATGAAGATAGACCTCTCCAGTTTTATTGGAACTCTTCAGATGGTTTTCTATCTCCGCTGTGCCCTTGCCAACTTTGCTGCGCAGTGCGCCATAAGGTACGCCTTTTTCCGCCCGCTTGGCTTTGAATACCTCGGCAGCTTTAAGCGCATCAACAACGATATTATCTTTCTTCCAGTTTACCGTATCCGTTGCATTCAACTTTCCACTTGCAAGAGTCTCACCAACTTCCGTGGTGGTTTTTTCCGGCAATCCGCCGCCTTTGTAGCGATACCCCCACGTTGTCCCTTCAATGCGGCTCGTAGCTTTACCCAGAACATTCAGCGCCGTATCCGCGGCTTTGATAACAGCATCACTTTCCGCATTCTCGTTCGCTTTTATATCAAATTCGGCGCGGCTGTTAATCAAAAAGTTTACTCCCAAGCGGGCCTTACGTTCGTCAGAACCCCATTCTTGTGAGCCTTCTACATATTTGTTGGCCAAGGATGCTGCTCCCGATTCGCCTGACCAAACAATCGCAGTACCGATATAGCCACGTTTTCCTTTAGCATCGCGAGAAATTTTAAAAGTGGGACGGCTAAATACGTTCTTCAGCTCAATCTTATCAGAGCTATCCAAGGCCTCGACTTTATCGAGATTAACATCGACCGCTTTCCGCTGAATCACTCCCTGCGGCCGATATACTTTGGGAAATTTTCCCTGAAGTGATTTTTCATCTTTGAACTGCGCAGGACCATCCGGAATACTTGAAATCATTTTGCGTTGTGCCTGCAGCCGCTCACTGTTGTGCATTTTCTGATTAATTTGCCGCTGTTCGATGGCCTTCGACGAATTCATCATGGTGTCTCTCAATTGCCGTTGAATTGCAGTCGACTCACGGTTATCCGTAAATGCTTGATGGACAAGCACTGAATTACTTGTCGAATCATAAGCACAACATGTCCGATTCTTCTCCGATTCAATAGGCAATGTTTGTTTCACTCATATACCTCTAGCTTATTTTGATATCGCATAAACTTTCTGCACCTGCAGCTAAGTCAACCATACCTTCCAACGGCCTTTGCCATATTGATACACAGAATCATGAAAAACATTCTCGCAATAACGCCAATCTTGATAAGTCTTTTGTCCCATATAGCTATTGCCGCGGTTAAACTGCGGGTTCTGTGGAAATACCCAGCCTTTATCATCCCCTAACCCCCCGTTTTGCCGGCCAAGCGAGTGGCCCGCATCCCAGTTCTGTCCAATTTTCATCGGATTTGGATTAGCCGTAGAGCCCGAATCTTGGTCGACTTTCTTATCCGCCTGGCTGACATCATAAATCTCGTAGGCATAATTGACCGTTCCCGGGATAGCTTTCCAGCTATTGACATACTCTCTGGTCTCTTTTGTAGTATTGGTTCCTTTGTTTAAATCGTTTTTTAACACTGTAAAGTCATAACTTGGATTGGCTTCACTACCGGTGGAGTGTATCGTCATCAATTGCGCAACCGTTTTGATTGACGATCTGGGTAAGGTTTTTTGTAACCGGTTTTGCAAGCCGCCTTGCATCATTGCCGCTGTCTTACGCTGCGACACAACGCGGAAGCTATCGTTAATAATCTTTTTGAGTTCCCGCTGCGCGATCGCATGCGGACGATTATCCACAATTCGCTGCTTAGCGATATGCGAAGATTCGCCTGCAGCAATCTTTTGTCTCAGATCCGCAGAGTAACGAGTTTTGGTTATTAACGACCGCTTCATGCAGCCTCCTTCCAGAAATATCCAGCATGCAACTTTGCAAACTCTGTAACAGAACTTTCCTAACGATCCGCCACATCCCGATAGATCAACACCGTAAAATCATCTTCCAGGTAATCATCGAAACATTCCACTCGCGGCGACAGTTCCCGGCAAAACGCGGGAATCGCTTCGCGATCATGTCCAACCAGCAAATCATGCGGCGGAAAACGGTTTTTGTCCAGCATGTTAAAAGCCAGCGCGATTCCGGCGCTGTCATACAGTTTGCAGATCATGTCGGTATAAAAACTTTCATTGTTACAGCGATAACCCAATACGCCGCTGGCGAAGACATAATCGAATTGCGGCAATGCCGCAGTGCTGAAGTCCGTTTGAAAAAAAACGGTTCGCGCGTGACCGTCATAGCGCCTCCGGGCTTCGGTTATGAATTCGGGCATTTGATCGATACCGGTATAATCAAAACCCGAAAAATGCAAATCGAGGAAAGCTTTCAGATCGCCGTAACCGCAGCCAATGTCCAGAATCGTCGCGCCGTTCAGATTTCCAGCCTTCATTAATGTTTGAAACCGTAACTGTTGGCTGTTCATATTGCGCCAGCCGAGTGCTTCAACGGTGCCTGGCTGGAACTGCCCGATGCGGTGCCGGTGATAGTGCAAGATCGTTGCTTTCTCGATGAGATTCACGGCTATTCACTCCTTTAAAATCAGTTAGCTAGATTTTAGTGTGGTTGTCATAAGCCAGAACTCTCGGGCGCGTTGGTTTTCTCATTTGTTTTTTCCGTCGTTGATACACCACAATACTGACTGCGACACCGCCAAAAAGCAGCATGATTAATGGCAAATTGCCTTCCGAAACCGGTTCCAGCATGGGATCGTACGTCAACAGCAATAACGCGACGACCAAGGTTGGAACCCCGATCAGGAGCAGATAAAACACGTACCAGTTTCTGATTTTGCTGCGGATCCGGCATGAATAAAAATACAAACCGGTATAAATCAGGCAAAGTGCAACCAGCAAGCCGAATGCGATACGGAACAGGTAACGGTTATCGCAAACCACTTTCTCCAGCATCGATTCCGGTTCCCCATGCCACGTCGCGGCTTGAAAAAACCGTGTCAGGCAACCGCTCACCGATTGAATTTCATCGCAGCGGAACGGCATTTCCGCGGTAACTTCCGCTTCATTCGTCATGAACGGCCAAAAGCCGATACCGCCGAAATTATCCTTGAAATACACTACATCATCTTCCAATTGCTTCCAATTCTTGCCGTCGAATTCGATCACCGGAATAATATTTCTTAATAACAACCCCCGCTCCATGCCGTGTAATTCGCTGTTCTCAATTTCCAGCCGTAAATTCTTCTTCGAATCGGTTGTCGGTTCTTCGATAAATACCAGGATCCTGGTATTCAAAGTTTCCTGCGATGGAAAATTCGGCATCATCGCTATCCCGGTTGCGGATTTTGTCTGATCGATCCATGCCAGCAGATTGGAATACCGGTAAATACCGGTTCCCAGTCTGGATTGGGAAACCAGAATATTGACAAAGTAATCATTGGCCTCAATCTGCAACCGCTTCTGCAAATCCGAGAAAAACCGGTTGAATAGCCCCACCGACTCGTAGTCATCCGGAAAATCATTAAAATAGAGCGTTATGCCATCCCCGCGCGTTGCCGGCTTGATAGCGCCGAACGTGACTTTCTGTGTAAATTCTGAAGCGCTGTCGGTGAGCCGGCCGGTCAGCAGATTAACGATGCTGTCCGCCAGCGTCTCGAAAACCGTCACTTTGGCGGCATACGTCAGCGACTTCCACCGGTCCCAGTACGATTTATCGTTATGCACAACCCAATCGACTTTGCTGTTGTGCTTGCGCGCCGTTCGAATAAAAGCGGTTTGAAGATTCTGACCGGGATCGTTCGCCGACAACGCCGTAACCTCATGATGCGGATTATTGGTCTGCTTGATAATCCCGTCCTCGTCGAATGACAAACCATAGTACGCCACTCGCGACAATACGCTGAAATTAACCGTATGCGCGGCGCCATCCGCGATCCAGAACGGATAAAAACCGTAGACGAGTCCCGATAGATCGTCCAAAACGCAACCGCAACCGCTGCCGTCCCACTGTATCGGCGTTGCCGCGCGATAGCCGGGTTTTTTCTTGTAATGCAACTGGATCGCGGGATGGATGACATTCTCATAGACGCCGCTTACAAATTCATTGATCAGGGCCAGATCCGCCGCTTCACAATCGTCCTTGCGCCGCATGCGCAATAAATCGATTTGTTTTAGCTGCTGCGAGAAATCGGGTATTCCTTGATAAGGGCCGGTTAGTAAATCCTCGGTTAATTTATGAAAATCATCGTCGCTCAACTTTAATCGAGAGACATATTCATTCTGCTGATCGGGGTTCTGACAAGCGCCGAACCCCGCATCGACTTTGGATTTTACCGCTTGAGCAAACAGATGTTGATCTGGATAGGCGATACCGCTGAGGGTATTTTCCAGCAACTGGACGAGAGTGCCATTGAGCGTGGCAAACAGCGTATCGCCCATGAGGACTTCCAGAAAACTCTGGCTGATAACCGGGTCCGCGTAACGATAGTAACGCTCAATCACCGAAGCCAGCTTCTCGGCCAATTCCGGAAAATCAGTCAACACGCCCGTCACGGCTTCTTTCAGTGCTTCGATATTGTCAAACCGTTTGTTGACCAGTTTCGCCAGTTGCGCCTGAATCTGGTTCTTGCCTTGCAGTACCTTGAAATCTTCCGCCGATAATTGGTAATAATAGGTCGTGAGCAGATTCTTGTTAGGCTTGCCTGGATCCGGCAGCGGCTCGACCAGCTGCAGATACAGATAAACCAGATCCAGCAGCGCTTGATCGCTGCCGGTTCGTCTCACACCAAAATACTGACTCCTCTGCTTTTCCGGCTGATCATCGTTCCATTCCGCAAAATCCGAACTGATAAGGATTTTCAACTCTTCTGGAAACATACCGGCAAACGATGCAATGCGTTCCAATCGCAGAATCGTCTCGTCGACATAGCGGCGGCCGACGGGTTCGATCTTAAAATCGTAAATAAAACGTTGCAGCCAGAATAAGGTAACCGGTCCGAGCGTGCCATCCGTGAGCGGATGCTGTCTGAGCGCGGCATCGCGCGCCCAATCGCGGTCATGCTGATAGATCGCTGCGAGATTGTGCTGCATGCGTTTGACCGTGGATCTGTTCAAGTGACTGAAATGATCTTGATCCAGCAGACGGTCATAATAAACTTCCGTTGCCGATACCGTTGTCAGACAGCAGCACCACAAAACGAAAATAAGGTAGAGATATCTATTCATTGCACACTCACAAGGTTCGGCCTTCCTTAAGCAATTCTTTGGTGACACCCTGAATCAAGTCGTGTTGAAGTATCCGGGTACGACTCATGCGGATCGCTTGAATCGCGGCGTAACGCACCGCATTGGTGATGGCCCCGCCGGATAGCTCGTATCGTTCCGCCAGTTTCACTAAATCCACATCGTCAGACAGCAGTCCGCGATCCGCAAACATTCCTTGCCATAAACGCAGGCGTTGATCGGCATCCGGCATGGCGAAATGTATCGAAGCCTGAAACCGCCGGGCAAAAGCTTCATCGATGTTTGCCTTCAGATTGGTCGCCAGAATCACGACACCGGGATAGTCTTCAACCCGTTGCAGCAAATACGACACCTCCTGATTGGCATAGCGATCATTGGAATTATTGGTCTGCGTCCTCTTGCCGAATAATGCATCCGCTTCGTCAAAAAACAAAATCCAGTTTTTATTGAGCGCTTGATCGAAAACATTGGCCAGGTTCTTTTCCGTTTCACCGACATACTTCGATACCACCATCGATAAATCAATGCGGTAGACATCAACGCCGATACTGAGTCCAATTAATGTCGCGGTCAAGGTTTTTCCGGTGCCTGGCGGACCGTAAAACAGTACCCGGTACCCCGGTTTGATATTTCTTTCCAGTTTCCATTGTTGCAAAATCGTTTGCGAATGCCGCAACCAGGTATTGATATTCTCCACGTCATCCATCACTTCGGGATTCAATACCAGGTGATCCCATGTCAAGAAAGTGGTAATCAACTTTGCCGGGAAATGGGCGCCATAGTCGGGTTTATCACAGCGGCCGAGCGTCACCCGGTTCAGACACTCGGCGGTTATCATCAACATGGCGCTTAAAAAAGGTTCTCCGCTGGCATTGTGCTCGACTCTGATCATCTGCTGCTTCGACAGGAAATGATCCGGCTGAAACAAATTCATCACTTCAAAGCGCCTCGCCAGTTCCTCGCCGGCAAGGATAAACACAGCGGTTTCACACGTCGGTAAGAAGCCGCTATGCCCTTTTCCCTTCCATCCGCCAAATTCGGTAAATCCGCGGGCTGTCTCTTGATTGTTGAGCAAGAACGTATCCAGCACATGCGGTTGAATATGCGGCAACACCGCCAGAATCAACACCAGGCGTTCATCAAAGCCCATGTTGTAAGCCTGTATCAATTGGGCATACTCGGAAGAATCGGCGCTGACATCCGGCGGCGCAATCTCGCGAATATCCGCAGTGGCGGTTTCCCTGCAAAAATATATATCGCAACGCGCCGCGAGCACCGCCTTAAACCAGGCGATCTCTTTCTCTAAAGTAACTGCATTTGCATGACCTTTCATCATACTTTCTGGTCTTTCAGGGTAAAAAAACAGATCACGACGCTTTAACGCCAGGTTACATGAACCGCACGTTCCATCCAAGCGTGCTTGATCACCGAAAAACTCCACGGCAAGCTATCCAGCAACATATCAAACACACCCGGCTCAACCGTTAAATACCATAGCCCGTCTTCTTTTAACTGCAATACGCCTTTACGCTGCAGAAAGGTTTCGCGTAACCCGCTGATGGAAGTATTGCCGACGGTTTTCCAATTTTGAATCATGCCGCGCAGCAAGCCTTCAATCGTTTCCTGTTCACGGTTGCTGATTTCAATTCCCCGGCAAATCGGAATGCCGGTAGTGATACCGCATAAAATCTTATTAAGCGTCAATTGATGTTCCGGTGACTGCGATTGTCCGTTCACCAGAAATTGCAACAAGTGCACTGCGCGCTCGGCGGCTTGCCGGTCAACGAATGCGCCGTCGCCGACCAATTCCAGCAGCGTGAACAACCGCGGCAGATATGGCGCGGCCAATACCATTCCGGCATTATCGATGAAGATCTCTTCGCAGACATCATCCGATCTTGAAGTTTCCAACAGAGAATCCCAATTGACCGGCGGCGATGCTTGATACGTCGCTAACTCTGCAGCCGAGTCCGCTGCCGCTTGACGCTGCGTTCCGCCGGATTCCTCGTGCCCCCCCGGAGTTGCGGCAGATTGCAAGATCATCTGCTGCAACATCGCATGCAACGCACCGTAGGCTTCGATCTGTTCCAGTTTCTCGTACCAGGCCAAAAACACTTGCTCCGGTGGCATGCCATCCGATACCGCGCGCGCCAGTGCGCGGAGGTAGGTTGCCGGCTCGAATACCTGATCTTCTTGCATCAGGCAGTAAGCGATTGCGGCCCGCTGTAACCGGTGTTGCCACTGCGCCTGATTCCGCGTTACTTCCAGATCCGTTACTTCGTGCAGTTCGGCACCATGCGACAGCAAGCTTTCAACGATGCCCGCCGCCTGCGGTTGCAGCCAGTAAATGATTTCGAGTACCAGTGCCGGCGGTAATTTACCGGCCAGTTCGTCCAGTTCCATGCCGCTTAGCAGCTCTCGCAGCCGTTGCCGCAATTCCGTAACGCGCATGCCGGCCCCGCCCGGCCGTCCGGTTTCTTGCAGCAACCCGGCCTGTTGCAGTCCGCTCAATAGCTTTCCATAAGCCGCGGCATACGCCGCTTCAAGCTGCTGCTCCGGTGCACTAACCGTTGATGCTGTTTGCGGCGGGTCTGCTTTGCGTGGCTTGGCTGCTCCCGCTTCCGCCATGGCGGCTTGCGTAGCACCCGGGATTTCTTTACCTCCGGCGGCGGCGCTATCGGCGTCCCGCTGCACCGCTGTTGCAATCGCCTCTACGTCAATTTCGCGGTTCTGCAGCATCGCTTCCAGCACCTCCCGGTAGTAGGCGCCTTGATCGGTTATGCCGGTTATCCGCAGCGCCTGCCGGTCGATGCTTTGCAGAAAAAGCTGATGATCGGCATCTGAAGTCGTCGTTTCGGTCTGCAACAGTCCTCCGATCAGGCTGCGCAAGTCTTCCACGCGCAGATGCGCTGCTGTCAAATCGTAGCGGCCGCGGCGTAAATCCTGATAGAAATGTTGCAGTTGTTGCGGGTGCTTGATCGATAGTTGTTGCAGATGTTGCCGCAATGGCTGTGGCAACGCGTCAGCCGCGCCGGTCAGGAGCTGCTGATGTAATAGCCAGGCGGTTTCGTCTTCCGCCGGCTCATCAATCCGGTACGTTACGTTGCTTCCTTTGGCCGTTTGCCGTCCGGGAGCGTTCGCAATCGACAGTTGCAGTTGCATGACCAGCGTGCCGTAGGATTTGGCGCGCTGCAGCGCCGCAAGCCAGGCGCGCAATGTTTCCCGCGGGCTTGCTGCATCCGATATGCCGCGGGCCAGTGCATGCAGATAATCCATCGGCTCAAATGCCGCGCCGGTTTGTCTCGGCCAGTAGGCCAGACTGGCCATCCACAGTTTCCGTTGCCACTCCGTACGACTCAGTTCACCGCCTTGTTGCTTCAGCTTGTACAGTTTGCCACTGTAACTCAGCAAGTTTTCCAGCAGCAACGCCGCTTGTTCCGACAACACAAAGTGAATGTCTCGCAGCACGCGGTCCGGCAGTTTGATCACTTCCGCTCGCACCGCCGCTGCGCTGAGCCACTGCCGCAATTGCCGCCTGAACAGTTCCGGTTCCTGATCCGCCCACTTGAAGGCCGGTTCCCCTATTGATCCCATCCCGCGCAACGCTTCCCGTATCCGCGCCAGCGGCGTCTTCCGATCCAGAGCTGCTCGCCGTGTTGATCGCAACTCACCGGAAAGCGCAACCGGCTGAGTTGCAGCCGCTGGCATCATCTTATCAGCGTGGCTGGATGCGGCGGTTGAAGCCCGCGATACCGGATTCCGGGTAATTTGGGGCAAGTCATTGATCGTTTGCAACATCGCATGCAACGCCCCGAAAGCTTTGATCTGTTCCAGTTTCTCGTGCCAGGCTAGAAGTACTCGCTCCGGTGCCGTGCCATCCGCCGATACCGCGCGCGCCAGTGCGCGGAGATAAATTGCCGGCTCGAATGCCTGATCTTCTTGCATCAAGCAGCCGGCAATTGCGGCCCGCTGTAACCGGTGTTGCCACTGCGCCTGATTCCGCGTTACTTCCAGATCCGTTACTCCGTGCAGTTCGGCACCATGCGACAGCAAGCTTTCAACGATGCCCGCCGCCTGCGGTTGCAGCCAGTAAATGATTTCGAGTACCAGTGCCGGCGGTAATTTACCGGCCAGTTCGTCCAGTTCCATGCCGCTTAGCAGCTCTCGCAGCCGTTGCCGCAATTCCGTAACGCGCATGCCGGCCCCGCCCGGCCGTCCGGTTTCTTGCAGCAACCCGGCCTGTTGCAGTCCGCTCAATAGCTTTCCATAAGCCGCGGCATACGCCGCTTCAAGCTGCTGCTCCGGTGCACTAACCGTTGATGCTGTTTGCGGCGGGTCTGCTTTGCGTGGCTTGGCTGCTCCCGCTTCCGCCATGGCGGCTTGCGTAGCACCCGGGATTTCTTTACCTCCGGCGGCGGCGCTATCGGCGTCCCGCTGCACCGCTGTTGCAATCGCCTCTACGTCAATTTCGCGGTTCTGCAGCATCGCTTCCAGCACCTCCCGGTAGTAGGCGCCTTGATCGGTTATGCCGGTTATCCGCAGCGCCTGCCGGTCGATGCTTTGCAGAAAAAGCTGATGATCGGCATCTGAAGTCGTCGTTTCGGTCTGCAACAGTCCTCCGATCAGGCTGCGCAAGTCTTCCACGCGCAGATGCGCTGCTGTCAAATCGTAGCGGCCGCGGCGTAAATCCTGATAGAAATGTTGCAGTTGTTGCGGGTGCTTGATCGATAGTTGTTGCAGATGTTGCCGCAATGGCTGTGGCAACGCGTCAGCCGCGCCGGTCAGGAGCTGCTGATGTAATAGCCAGGCGGTTTCGTCTTCCGCCGGCTCATCAATCCGGTACGTTACGTTGCTTCCTTTGGCCGTTTGCCGTCCGGGAGCGTTCGCAATCGACAGTTGCAGTTGCATGACCAGCGTGCCGTAGGATTTGGCGCGCTGCAGCGCCGCAAGCCAGGCGCGCAATGTTTCCCGCGGGCTTGCTGCATCCGATATGCCGCGGGCCAGTGCATGCAGATAATCCATCGGCTCAAATGCCGCGCCGGTTTGTCTCGGCCAGTAGGCCAGACTGGCCATCCACAGTTTCCGTTGCCACTCCGTACGACTCAGTTCACCGCCTTGTTGCTTCAGCTTGTACAGTTTGCCACTGTAACTCAGCAAGTTTTCCAGCAGCAACGCCGCTTGTTCCGACAACACAAAGTGAATGTCTCGCAGCACGCGGTCCGGCAGTTTGATCACTTCCGCTCGCACCGCCGCTGCGCTGAGCCACTGCCGCAATTGCCGCCTGAACAGTTCCGGTTCCTGATCCGCCCACTTGAAGGCCGGTTCCCCTATTGATCCCATCCCGCGCAACGCTTCCCGTATCCGCGCCAGCGGCGTCTTCTGCTCCAAAGCTGCTCGTTGTGCGGACTGATTGCGAGTGACTGCGATATCATGATGTCCCGCACCAGGCTTCCGTCCGGAAATACCCGCGTAGAGTTTTTGCAATGCATCACTCAAAATACGATCAATCTTTCCGGATTTTTCCCATTGAATCGCCGTTGCCGCTAGCTGCTTCACTAACTGGCGCGGCTCTTGCCGCGGTTGCCGGATCGCATTTTGATGGATCAACTGGTGTAATAACGCTTGCGGATGATCGGGCAGCCGGTTGGCTGACAACAGAAACTCGAATACATGAGTCCATGCCACGGCCGATTCTTCAGCAGGTGAATACTGCAGATCGCCTCGCTCGACAAGCGCTTGCCGGTAAACCTTGATAAAATCAGCGAGCATACCGGCATGCACCGGAGTCATGTGGAATAGCAGATTTTCCAAATGCTGCCGGGGAAACTGCGAAACCAGACGTTTCACAGCGATTGTCCGTTCGTCCGTTGATAAACGTTTCAAGAGTGTAACCAATAGCCCTCCGGCAGGCCCGGATTGCAACAGGCGTTGCAGCATAGTTTCATGCGCCAGCCGATTTGCACCATTGATGTGCCAGGGTAAAGCGCCGGTCAGCAAAAAATCACGCAATCGTTCCAGATCCGACTGCAATTGGCTGATACGCTGTAAAGGCAGCAGTGCCGGAACTGCCGCCACGGAATCAGGGGGTTTATTTTGTTGCGCCCGCAAACACTCGCTCAGTTTTTCCCGTAAGCGCTGCATCAGCACATCGTAAAAATTGTCTTCGGGGATATCGCCCAGATCGAGTTCCAGCTGATCCATGCGCCATACCACGCCGGTTTCGTCAAATTCGAGAAGCACGCTATCGATAACCGGCAGTAACCGAGTGGTTAACCAGACATTCATATCCGCTTCGAACGTCTGTGCAATGGCCATGGAATCAAAGGAACAATCAAAAATAAGCGCTTCAATGCGATGCGCCGCCGGTCTATCGCTAAATCCAGCACGCATGACTATTTTCCTTTCTATTTTTTACCAGGAAAGCGATGAGTCTTTTGGACGCATTATTGAGCCGTTCGAGACCCGGCTGATCCGGATCGGTTTGCCGCATGCAGTCAAGCCATATCCGGTAACGCTGCTCGAAATCTTGCATATAAACAAAATCCAGCCAGTAAAACTGCGGAAAAATATGCGCCGGCAGATTGCTGCGCACGGTTTCTTCTGCGAACTTCCTGAATGCCGGATTCGAGAAGCGCGCCGTCCAGGATGGAAAAATCACACTGACCCGGAAATCGAAAAAAGAATCGGAAGCGGGAGCGGTATCCGGTTGATCCTGTCCTCGCGGCCGCAGCAAAACATGCTCCAGCAAATGAAAGCCTTCACAGGCGATATTGAGTTGCGTCAACGCATGGCTGAACGTATAAGCATAACGGATGGCTTCATCCCGGCTGTCCTTAATCTCCAGTGGCCAAAGGCGCGCCGATTGCGCGGTTTTTAGACATACCAGGGTCTGACCGCCGGAATTGACTAACCGGTAATTGCGCAATTCGGTTCCTTCTTTAAATACGCTATCGCTGAGCGGCGGTAATAAAGCTGGAACCGAAAGGTTGGCGAATCTTCTTGCTTCCGCGACGATAGATTCCGCCGATTGTTCCATTTCTCCGGAAAGAAAATTGACCGCTTGCGCCATCACTCGGTCGGGAATCAGCCGACTGTTTCTGGCCAGTAACACTTCGGTGATGGCGGGCATGTTGCGATATTGTGTCAGTCCCAGCAGAATATTGATACGTTGATGAGCGCCGGCAATATTTTCAATTGCCGCCTGACCGGCCACCCGTACCGCAGGTTCCGAATAGTTGAAACCCAACCCCCGGTCGCGTGTAATTTCCCGGATACACTTCAGAAAATTGATCTTATTATGAATAATCCATTCTTCCGGATTCTCTCGCCAGTAACAGTCGAATTGCAGCAGCAATTTTCGCGGATATTCTTCGCCATGCATCGCCAATAATGTATCCAACAGCCGGTTTCTTCGCTCAGCGTGGCCGTCGTAGCGCGCCAAAACGGCGGATAACAAAGTCCGGCTGCACGCTTTTCCACCCGCATAAAGTTGCTCGATGCCGGGAATATTCTGATCATCCAGAAATTGAGAAAAATAGGATTGGCCAAGCTCCGGGTCCAGTGAAAACAATCGCGGCAATTCTTGCAGATTCTGCAAATAATCCGCCATGAGCTGTTCAAAGGGAAACAAATAGGCTTTTAGCTGCTTCGCCCGCGCTTTCACTGCAAGGGGTTTGGACTGCGGAATTCCATAGCGGTTAATCCCATAAATCGCCGGAAAGTGATGCTGGATCGAATAATATTCTTGCAGAGGCCGCCGCTGTCCCTTGGGCAGCGGAATCAATTGCGCAAACGCTACGCGGTTATTCCTGAAAGCGTAGTATTCAAAAATTAACTTGCGGAGTTCCAGCCGCGTTTCTTCGAGCAACTCGACATCCTGAGCGCCGCCACCGGAAGATCCAAAACCGGAAATACTGCGACCGGTTTGCCGTTGACTAGCCGTTTGCGGAAGAACCAGCTTCAGCACCTGCTTCGGATTGGCCGATTTAGGGAAGCATAAATCCGGAAAAACATACCGGGAAGAATCGTAGAAAATACTGGTGTGTTTTTTATTGTCCAGATCGATCAAATACAATTCATGGACTTGAACGACTCCCTCGATTTGTTTCACCAAGTTGATTAAATCAATCACACCCAGTACTTGTTGCGATCCTTCAAAACAACGATCGCTGATATGCCCGTGACTGGTCAGAGGGCCGCAAAAAATCCGCTCGTAATCACCCGTCCGGCTGAGAACCGATTCATAGCGGTCGATCTGTATACCGGAAGAAATACAGTGCGCGCATTTAAGAAAAATCTCGGCGTAAATCTTAGCCCGGTTGTAAGACGGCTGAATCTCCACCTCTCCCGCCAGAAAAAAAGGCATGCTATGAATGATTTCGATACGTTGAATATCTTCGCAGAGATTGCGATGTTGCAAAAATACCGCGCGTATTTTTTGTTTAATCGCGGCTTCATCAGGCGCCGCAATGGCGTTATCCGGTAATTCAATTTGCGTGAATAAGCCGTTTCCGATTCCTTGCAGCAATTCATCCAGCTTGTTCAATGCGCGTTCAAACTTTAACAGCGGAATCATCAGCGCCGCCAGCCAATCATTATCCGCCGGCTCACGCTTTACCGGACCCGGCTGTAAAAACGCCAAAGCATTCCTCAGCGTTTCATTCAGTTTGGCATAACCGAATACCGCGTGCATTTTCAGCAGGATCTCATCGAAACGGGCAGCCAAATCGGCGCTGACTAAAGAATCGATCATCACCGACCAGAGGTTATCGATCCGGCTCCAAATGCTATCGATGCGGGACAAGATCCGATCGAGCTGATGCAACATCTCGTTCAGTTGGTTGACGAGTTGCGCGGATTCCTGACTTGCCGGGGTGCAGTCATTCACCGTATCCCGTCCACGTTGCACAGTTTCCAGCCAGACATCCAAGCATTCACCGAGTTGATCGAATTGGCTGCGCACCCGATCCGATGCCCGGCGGATCGGCTCAAGTTTCGCCGGAAATTCCTTTAGCCGGCTATCATCCTGTTTCGGCTTTTCCGCTCCGCTTTGCAGATGCGTTTCATCCAGCTTCACAAAAACCGAATAAAGCCCCTTCGGAGCGGCAGCTTCCCCGGCAGCATAGGGTTCCAGCCAAACATAATCGATTTCGGGAATCGCATCGTATAATAATTTCTGATAGTCGGTTTCTGTAACGGCCGCGCTGGGAAAGACTGCTTCCGGAGAAAATAATGCATGCCGGGCGTAATCGATCTTGTTGTTCTGATCGATCAAATAATCCGGCACTTCGAATCCGGTCCGATACGCTAAATCCGTCAAGCCGTAGCAAAGATGTTCCAGGATGGTAACGCCCGGATCGTGCGTATTGAAGTCAGTCCAGATTTTTCCGCTGAGTTCCTGAACACTGCCGATCGCTTCTCTTCTTAACGTATCAAAATCAAGACCATCCGGATCAATTCTAATCCGCGGTATTTGATCAGACGTTGACATAGCCGGTTGATACCGCCGTTGAATGCTGATTACCTTGACATCCGATCTGCAAGTTCAGGTCTTCCAGCAATTTGTGGACGCGATGATAAGGCAGGTTCCCCAAGGCCTTGAGCGAAAGCGAGAGTTCCGCCTCGGTAAAATTGAATGGTTGCCGCTCCTGCGGAGAAGCACCGGATGCAAACAATTGATTGGCTTGCTGGTTTAATTTACCGATCAATTCAAAAACTGATTTAAAAGGACATTCCGCGAGCGCTTCCAATAACACATTGCCTTCTTCCAGATTCAAACTGATAATGAATGTGCGCCCGGTCATCTTACTTGTCCGTTGTTTGCTGCCGTTTGCGGATGACCTGCGGATAAACCGATTCGGGTTCTTTCTCACTTCCATACATCAGCGGATCATGCCAAAGCCGGGTCATATGATAGTTGACCCAAATTTTATCTCCATACGCCGCCTCGACCCGCAGTTGCAACTTATATTCGAAGTTCTCGGTGTTTTCGCCGTTCTGCCAGCGCAATTCAAGGCGGTTACATTTGGCCCCGTAATGGGATTGATGATAGGTAATATGACCCTTGGTATTATAGGTATTCAGCGCAAATGCGTGCATCAGCGCAAACTTGCCATCGGCATCCTTGCCGCCGACACCCGCAACCACTTCAAACGCCTGACACCCCGTCAGCATTTCGGTGATATCGTGCCAGTTGCCGTCAGCGGGAACGGCAAATTCTCCGCGCTGCCCCACCCGGCCATGAGACGCAATCGTTCCGGCAACATCGAGTTCAAATCGCGGCGCCGCGGTATTAATTCCGACGCCCATTTTGGCCGCGCTTGCAGATCCGGAATCCGCGGGGTCGATGCTGCGTAAAGTCAATACATGAGGGTTGCTCGGATTGCCAAAACTTAAATTCGCGGTCGCTTTATCAATCCCGACAAACCACATAGAGCTGAGCGTCGACATATTTTGATAAAAACTCATCAGCTTTCCATCTCCTAATTGCGAGACTTTGAGCCCGTCTTCCACGGTTTTTTCGAACCCGTCGTCAATCAGATTCAACGTTGAATCAATGAGATCGGCGAATGCGACTTCCGATGGCATTCTGCCGTTCTTGAATTTGGCTTCTAGTGTTTTTCTATCTTTTCGCGCCATTTTTCATCAGAAATAATAAAAGTGCTGCCAATTTCCAATTCCCCGATCCCGGTTATTTCCGGTTCGATCAAATCGAAGCGGTCATCCATTTCGATAAAATGTTGCTTAATCGGCGCTGCGATGCTCCAGGGATAAATTGGAGCGACGTCGCTGGAATCCATGTCATCCCCGGTTTGTGCCGCGCTATCGAACAACTCGAAATAACCTTCGCCTCTGGGTGCGATCCGCAAGATCGATAAATTGGTCACGCGGTCAATGTAATCCATATTCTGAATAAAAGATTCGATATCGTGCTTGCTGATGCGCCAGCCAAAATGATGGGTATTGCCAATCGCATCATTCCAGGGCGACAGAAAACCGGAAATCGCCGCATTCAATTGATTCAAATGCAAACCCGCCAGGAGCGGGTTTTTCAGCTTGACCGTGCACCTCACCTGGATCACTTCATAGACCGGATTACAAACATGGATCGCCACGAACGGCGTGGTAAGCTGACTGATGTAATCCTGTATGTCATTGATCAATTGTCCGCTTAAGAACGGCCGTTGCGTCGTAATTTCATCATGCGACAGATACGGCACTCCGACGATCATCAAATGACCGGGAGAAAATTGCTGCGTGGACACAAAATCGGGAGCCATGCTGGGAAAGCATTTTACCTTATGGATCTGCGGAAATTGTTCCAGTATCAGCAATTCGTAATCCGCCGGCAGCAACGCGCGTTTCTTATGTTTCAGACGCTCGCTGATACGCACGCGCAATTGATCGCGATCTTCAACCGGCTCGCCGCCGAACGATGCCTGGATTTGCCGGATGCTCCCGATACCGGGAATTGATTTGCGGGCACGCGTTACGGAACCGGGCGGCAATCGGATCAAGTTGCTTTGAGTGCTCTGATCCAATTGCCTGCTGGCTTTTATCGCTTGCGCATGGATCGCATAAAGACTGCAGAAATTTTCCAGCTCATGTTCCGCCGACACTCGCAACCAGGATAATCCGGCCGGCAGCACCGTATTTTCCTGCGTAATATCCGCCGGGATATGCAACGTAACGATCCCGGATTTCATAAACCGTTGGGTGGAGTCCGATAATATCGCCTTCGCGCTTAATGGCAGCCATTGGTTATCGGCCATGTAGAACCAGCGGAGCTCTTTCAGATAGGTGTCCTTAATCGGCAAGGAATTCTCGCGCAAATGAAAATACAGCGTGATCGCGCCGCCATCGGTCAATCCCTGCAATCCAATCAACAAATTGCCTGAATAGGCATAGTGCGGCAGTAAAAAAATGCTTCGATCCGTGTTAATCATTGCATTTTTCCAGCCCAGCGGATGCAAATGAATGATTTTTTCTTGCATCGCCGGGATACAGTTTGCTTCTTCCCTGCCCACGATGATTTTCGATGCCGCTTTGTAGTTGGCAAAAATCGACACGATCATCGGTGTATAGGGAGGATTCGGCATTTTTTTCAGAAACTGGCTATGCTTCTGTTTGGCGTTGAACGTCAATACCTCCGTCAATACCTGCGGATACTCACGATGACCGAAAGCTTGCGCTGGCGCGATCAGTGTAAATTTAAAAAACCCTTTTTGGGCGGACGACGAATAATTGTACGGACCTCCGGAGCTGCGGTACTCCACAGGACTCCAGTTGGAAATGATGGAACGGCATGATAGCTGGCGATGTTCGTTGATTTCACTGCCGCCATCCAAGCCGGTATTAATTTCAAAAAGCGAGCTGACGTTAGCCGATCCGGCATTTTCGGGCAACCATTTACCATTGGCCAGAACTGTGGCGCTTACACGGAAATCGGTATTTCCGGATAACTCGTAACCTTGATAGTAGGATCTAAAACCGCCGAGTGTGGCGGGAACGCCTCCCCATTGAAGCGTGATACTAAAGTCGGATAAGTGTTTACCGGCCGTTTCCGGACACCCGGCAACCAGATAGGAACCCACTTCCGGGATCGGACCGAATGGCGCAAAGGGCGTCAACGGCGACAATTGTCCGATATTATTGAAAAGTTGCAAGGTTCTGCAACCCTCGACTTCGACCCCGATTTCAACCGACGATATTTCCAATCTGGAAAAAATCCCATACGGGTACAAATAGCTCCGGGGATTTAATAGAAAACGGATAACAGGTAACCCGGTATCGAAATCCGTTCCGTGAACATCGGAACTGACCGCGGCAATTCCTGGAAAACTCTCCGGCAGCAACAAGGTTATGCGCAAACTGTTGGATTGCTGGCGCGGGTCGATTCCTAAGTAACAAGGCGAATATTCCGGTACTTCCTGCCACCCGCCTTGAGTGGATAAGCTGATTACAAAAACATCCTTAAACGCTTTAAAAAAAGCTTGCTGTTCTTGAATATGCGTCAAGGTTTCTGTGCAACCGCCGCCGGAATGCATGGCTTCAGCAATTTTTTGAAGCCACTGCTCAAAAGTCAGTCCGTTATCCCTGAAGCAAATTTCAATCGTTACTGTCCGCTTCCCTTCTTTCAATAGCAACACCTTGCTGGCGAATGCAAAACCGATATCCGCTTGCTGCGTCAGCACATTCTCTTCGCCTTCTCTGGTTGCTCCGAACAATGGGTAAGCGGTCATCTGTCCCTGACCGGCGGCATTCGTCCCTAGCGGCAACGGAATACTTTGCAGCCAGCATCCGGTTGCCAGTTGTCTCGCGGATTCATCGGATCGGTCATCCAATCCGGTTTTTTCCAGTAAATTATTTTCTGGAAAATTCATCGCATCCCTTTTAAAGAACAGCGTATAAATCGAGTTTACGACTGCATCATTAATTGCGACATCAGCGGTTGACGTGTAAACAATATCCCGGCTCTCTTCATCCGATCTCGCAAGAAATTCGGTTCCCCGCGGAATCAAAGCGTTAAAATTCTTTTTATTGGGCGCGACTACCAGATAAACATAATCCGGGGAAAAATCACGCCGCTGAACTTTGAGCACCTGATCATAGTAGAAATCAACATAATTCAACGTGAACCGGTTTAATTTTTTTTGCAGTTTCTGGAATAGCTGCAAAAAAGCAAACAGCAAACCGACTGCAGGATCATGATCGCCGCTGCGCAAAGCGGATGAAAGTAGTTCGGCCGCATTGCTTTGCACCATTTCAATGGCCTTCACAAATGCATAATGACTCGACCGGATTGCTGCAATATCGGTTATCTCGACGATGCTGGTTTCACGGTGAGTTCGCGGCCTCTCCTCGGCGGATAACACCAAATCAATCAGATCCGTGGAAAAAACTTGCTGCTGTTCGCAACCTTCCAGATACCCGGCTAAATATTGCCAAAGCACATCGATATCTTTCCTCAGTCCGGTGATCACACTTTCCAGAATCTTGCGTAACTCTATCCCAACTTGATTATGCGGCGTTGCTAATTTCTGCAGCCATTGATCCAGCAAATGCAACGCGGTATAGGCTGCCATCACATGCCGGCTGGCTTCTTTGCCGGCTAACGGTTGCAGCGCATGGATTACCGGGTTGTCAGTATCCGCCGGACTTAGCTCAGCCGTTCCGGCCGCTGTCAATTTTTTCAAATCAACCGCCAGTATTGTCGCGATGACTACGGTTTCATCCACTGAGAAAAATTGCTTCCAGGTTCCGGAAACCCGGTGCTCCAGGTTGAAAAAATTCATTGCCTGTGCATAATCCGCCAGCAAAGCCAGCAGTGTGTGAAACTGCATTTCCGAAACATTAAAATAATCTTGCTGCAAAGCCGGCAATCGTCTGTTTTGCTGACTCCGTCCGTCGCTAATGTGCAGTTGACTATTTAATGGATCACTGAGCAATCGCATCCGCTTACCCGAATAAATTACAATTCAACGTTGGTTCCTTCCGTGAAATAAAACGGATATACAATGTTATGGCGGTTATTGGTTGCCCGTACGATATAAGAAATGTTTATTTTTATCAGTCCATTCAAGATATCGCTTGCATTATCCGATTCGACGGTGATCGTTTCCACAATGACTCGCGGTTCGAAAAACAGAATGGCGCGCCTAACCAGATCGATCATCACCGTTACCGCGGTTTCATTGATTTCTTCAAATATCTGCGCTTTCAAACCGCAACCGTAGGTTGGTTGCATCACCCGTTCTCCGGGGTTGGTCGATAATAAAATATACAAACTTTCCCGGATATCCTCTTCAGCGGAAACATGCTTCACCGTTCCATGGATCTGAAACTCGGGAGGAAATCCCCAACCGGTTCCGAGAAAGGATTTGTCGACAGTCATGGCAAATCTGGCTCCGGTTCTAACCGCCAATCATCACGGTCGGCAAACCAACCACGATCGCACCGCCATGTGCAGTGGTATCACCGATCCTGGCTGCCGGCTTGTTACCGATCATGACGGTAGCGGAGCCTTTCACAATCGTATCGGGCGGTCCGACACACACGCACATATCCCCCACGACCGCAGCGGGGAGGTTGCCAATCAACACATTCGGTACGCAAGGTCCGCTAATCGGACCGCCGACGTGAGGAATTGGCGGAACGCCGGGGGTCTGCATCGGGCAGGTATGCATATCGGTTATTCGGGCAGCTGGCGGCATGATTCTGCTACTCCTGTATCGATCGTTAATTTTTCCGGATGACGCTAGTTAATCATAACAATGCCGCCTTTCACCGTAGTTTGCCCGCTAGCGGACAATTCGGCAGTGGCATTGCCTTTGGCGCTGAAACCGACATTTGCCTGATGATTGACATTCAATCCTTGGCACTTGATATCCGCTTGCGCCGTTGCTTCGATATTGCCAACGGCATCGATGGTAATCTTGCCTTTGGCGCTGATCTTAATGTCCTTTGGGCTGTCGATCACGATACCGCTGGAATTCAGTTCAATCTTGTTGGAATTTTGGTCTTGCAATAAAATCGATTTCTGATCGTCGTTGATAACGATCTTGTTGTTGGCGGGGGTAATCAGCGTGATGACTTTCTTCTCGTCGTCGAATTCCAGCTTCAGCTTGCTTTTTGTCACCACGGCCTTGATGTAATTTTCGGCAGTCAACTCGTACGGCGGTTTGTGGTTGCTGCTGTACATGCTCCCTAAAATTACCGGGTGCGAAGGATCGTTATTGAAATAGCCCAGCACCACTTCATCGCCGATCTCCGGGATAAAAAACTCGCCAAAACCATTCGAACCATAATAATTCGCCAGACGTGCCCACACGCCTTCGGTATCCGGCTGCATCACCGGAACCGATACCTGGATCTTGTATTGCCCGTCCGGATCCGCATCCAGCTTTTTCACCACTCCGATGTGCAAGCCGCTGACCCCCGGCGTCAACCCCGAAGCGAGCGGCGCTTCGGTTTTATACTGCTCGGTAAACCATAACGGCGACAAGCCGAACTCGATCTCCGTGACCCAATTACCTTGCTTGATATCATGTTTGACAGCCGTCACCAACACATTGCCGTTGAAACGATTACCCACACCTTTCAATTCGATCAACTCGCCGGTTTTCGCTTTGGCGCTGCCCTGAAACGACGCGTAACCCCGGATCCGCGCCAAAGCCGATTTTACTTGCTGTCCCTTAACCCAGCCGGTTAATGCCGAATCGTCGAGCGGCACCGGCGATTGCAAGCGGAAATTGCTGGCCGCGATCACGCCAGCCAGATCACTGCCTGTCAGATTTCCTTGGCTGGTCAGATTGTCCGGAGCGGCTTGAGCTTCTTGTACTGCCTGATCCGTTAAACTCCATGCCGCGCCTTTAACTTCCGAATATTGCGCCGCCGCATCAATGTCTGCGGCAAATGCCATCAGATCGATCCCGTAAGTCAGCGTCAATACCGGTTCACCACTCACTTGCGGGGCTTTAACGCTGACTTTGGCTTCATCGATTGTCACCAGGAATCCATTGACTTCGGCTCTAGCGAGCAAATAATCCCAGTCCGTGCAGTAATACTGCACCAATTCCTTAAAACTGGTAGTGGTGGCGGTCACGTCGGACGACAATCCGCTATAGGATCCGATGATTTTGCTGAGGATATCGCTGTCTTTCGAATCGACATAGTTGGCATTCTTGCGCCCCACTGTCATGGCAACCGCTTTATCTTTACATTGCACAATCAGCCGGGAAAAGTTATCGCCGTCCATTTTGATGCCATGCTTGATGACGATACCTTTAAAAACCGTGGCGGTTTGATTGGCGTAGCCGGCATTGATGGTAATTTCCGCACCGGGTTTGAAATCGTCGGCGTTGCTTACGGGAAAATCATTATTCGGCATATCGCCATCCAGCAGGATAATCCTGGCATGCGGAATTTTGTTCACCGCGTAAAAAATTTCGATGGATACGATTTGAATGGAATCGGCGATCGCAGCGCCGTTACTTTGAATGGTTACCGAAACCACCCCTGTGCTGCCCATCAATGGAGAATCTGCCATAATCAGCCTCCACTCAATGGCGGGAATTGAAGTTTAATCCCGGGCTTTAGATCACGAAAATTTGTCAGGTTGTTGATCTTGGCGACTTGCGGATAGTAACCGCAGTCCTGATAAATGCGATAACAAAGCAGCGGCAGAGTGTCACCGGCTTTGACTTCTATCAGATGCGTCAAATCCGGCGATTCGGTCGCGGCTTCTTTGGAGATTTCCTCGCTGCTTTGATATTCGACAAATGTCAGTGTGACTCTTGCTCTGAGCGGAACGCCGCTCGGTTTGAACAAGGTATAATCCAGTTTCAGGGTTTCCACTCGCCCGTAAAACAGCAGTTCACCCCATTTCACTTGCACAATCGGGGCTTCGTGCTTACTGCCTTGATAGTTGTAAACCACATCTTTCAATAAATCGACTTGATCCTTGATCGGTACGGGATCGCTAACCACATCGAGCGGGTTAGCACGCACCGCGCCGGTTGCATCCAATATCAATTCCTTGAGCGTAAATTTTTCCGGATGACTGATATCGTATTTGGTTTCCGTTCCCGGTTGACCCAGCACCCGGTTTTTCGAATAACTTAACCGGAGCGTTTGCTCATATCCCGCAGGATTGATCATCGCTTCGAATTTTTGCCTGGAGCCATCCACGCTGATCTTGCCGCTACTCACCGTGCACGGAGAAATCGTCAGTAGCGTTTTTGTTCCGCTTAGCAGCATTTAGCGGTCTTCCATTCGCTGCAGAGAATCACGAATCATGCGCCGGCATTCAGAAAGAATATCTTCCTTGAGTTCCCGGTATTCCTCCGGCAGCTCCGGGTCCTCCAGCTTGGTTCTCTGGACAATGTTCGATTTGATCAGCAATTGCTTAATTTCAATAGACATCTTCTTATTTTGACGCGCTAAATGATGCGGGATGAAGCGGTATAGCTCAGCACGATTTTCTCGATCGCCACTTCGTTTTTGGTCGACCCGAAACTTTCCACTTCCCACTTTAAGGGATAAGCCGAGTCAAAAGACCAGCCACGGATCGGCACCTTGTCTTCATTCATCAGGTACACCAGCACCGGCAAGGGCTTAATCGCCAAATTCAGACCGGACTCCAGCGTCGTTTTACACCATACCACCAGCGGTGAATCTAAAGCGGCAATCCCCCGCTTCAACGATAAGTTCGAGTGCTTGGTGCCTTTCGGCAATTGCCGGACAAACCGGTTTTCCCCGCCTTCGATTACCGTTTCGACATCCATCTCAATATCGATCCCGGAAACTTCCTGAAACGAAGTATCAACCGTTAAGCCAGCGGGCGGTCCGATAACAACCTTGAAATAAAAAGCAGATGGCGGATAAGGACTGCCCGACAGTGATAAATTCATCGAACCGCTCATCTGCTTTCCGGATCTTGCGATTAGCTGTTGGCGATCGTCAGGCCTTCATGCACAATTTCAATGGATTCGATCGCCACTTCGTTACCTTCGGATTTCAGATCAGTACCGGTAATTTTTGTCGGCCAGGCATTCGTCAATGTCCAAACCATCGTCGCTTTACCGCCTTCATCGAGCAAGCTGATCGTGACCGGCAAACGCTTGATCGTGTTCATCTTGATTTGTTTAAACCAGTCCCAGAACTTGTTGTCACCTTTAAAGATGCCTTTCTTCATGGTGATATTGCCAAATTTTTTCATGCCCGGCATCTTAATGACTGAAAATTCCGGGCTATCGCCATGACGGTATTTAATTTCTTCGGATTGGATATCCAATCCGCTGACTTCCTGAAACCGCATCACTTGCGAATCCCATTTAACCTGAAAATAAAATTTCGGCATGGGCCAAACTGTCGTCGATTGAGCTGATCCATCATCTGCCATAATGCACTCCCAATTTTATGATTAAGAAATATATATTTCTGCTGACTGCTTCAGCAACCCGAACTATCCGTCTAAGATTTTTGCATTTGCTGTTGGAATGTAATCTCAATAAACTCCGCCGGGCGGCTCAATGCAACCAGCACGGTCACTTTCAACATACCGTCCAGAATATCCTGCGGTGTCATGGTTTCGCCCAAACCGACATAAACACCGAAGGCGTCATCCGGTGTTGCACCAGCCAAACCACCCCGTTTCCAGATGCTGGTCAAGAAATTACTGATCATGCTTTTGATCGTAACCCAGGTATTAGAAACGTTCGGCTCAAACACATAGGCCTTGGTCGCCAGTTTGATGGATTCCTCCAGCATGATCATGGTTCTGCGCACATTGATATAGCGCCAGTCAAGACTATTGCCGTCGAGTGTTCGCGCCCCCCAAACCAGCGTACCCTCGCCGATGAAAGTGCGAATTGCATTGATCGATTTTCCGGCGGTCGTCACATTCAAATCTTCTTGTTGCGCATGTGTGATTTCCACTGACGGAGAGATCACCGCATTCAGGCTGACATTGGCAGGCGCTTTCCACACGCCGCGGGAATTATCGACCATGGTATAGACCCCAGCCATACCGGCACTGGGCGGCAACAAATTCAACTTGAGTTTGATACTTTCGATGATGTTCTTGTAAAGCGGACAAACTGCGGTGAGAATTTTGTGCAGATCTTCATCGCTGGACATCTTATCTGTTTTCGGCGTCACACCAATTTCGGCAATCTTGGCGTTGATCTCGCCTTTTTTCTTGTCATCCAGATCGCTGCCGTCGGTCTCGGCTTTGAGTAATTCTTTCAACTTATCCAGATTGGAAACATTGGCGAAACTCAAATCGCCGGTTTGCACGATTGAAGTGTTGAGCCAAGGATAATAAGCTGCTGCGAAGTCCAGGCTATTCGTACCCAGATCGTTGCGAAAATTCTCGATACAGCCGCTGTCTTGCGCTTCCTTGTAGCCGTCAAACACGTCCAAAATGGCAAAACGGTTTTTCATCACTTGCCCGCAGTGGCTGAGCATTGCTTGCTGCAACGCGATGCAATCCGGCTCGGCCAGCGATACCGCATCCGGGATCACCACCATGGTCGGTTCCTGTTCTTTTAGCAGAATGTCGATCCCCGCGCTCAGCTTAGGCTTCTCAATAATTTGCTTCGCAATTTCCTGCTCGTAATTGCCGACAGAAACGACATAACAGGCACCCCCGCCGTTTTGAAAGAACAGCATCATGCTGTGATACAGAAAATAGCGCGCGCCCTGAAGCGACAGTGCATATTCTTTATCGTTACTGGAGAAATCGGATTCAATCACTGCTGCTGCGACTGCGCCGCCCTTTCCAGAATCTTTATCCTTATCTTTTCCGCCTGGAGCAGGAGCTGAAGCCGCAGCTTCAGCAATCTGATATTGCGTCTTAGGCGGTCCGCCGAAAAAGCTGATAAATTCGGACATGGACGAGATTCGCCATGCCTTGTTTAACAGGGATTTGCCTTTATTGTTTGCTTTTTCCGTGTATCCGATAAACGCCGGTACGGCTGTAGCGACTTCTACGACGGAATTGGGAAACGCACTTTTTTCAACAATGTAAACACCCGGTGTTTTATACTGCCCCATAGCCAGCTCCTTATTGATTGGATGAGTAGCGCTCTACAACATGCTTTTTAAACTCGACAAAACTGATAAATATTACAGCGTTACATTTATTTCCTCTATTTCAATTTAACATATCACAGCTTAGCGGAAGAATGGCGAAACCTCAAGGAAATTGTAAAACCGGAAAAAGTCCAGATCTGATGCGCCGCTCCGGGAAAATCCAAGGAAACGCCGATTAATTCGGCAAACGAGATGAAACGTGAGGCACACGGAACGCAGCAACCGAGACATATCAACAAGATAGGCGAAGGCGCCAATACCGCGCAACGAAATGATTCATTCCTGCAATCAATTAATTAGCGTTTCCCTCAACTATCTCGCCATGCGCCAGCCAAGGTAATCTGTTTCTTTCCAGAAATCTTCCCAAATGTACACCGGCTCGGGAATTGGATAAGTCGGCAGCCAGAACGTAGCGAAATCCAGCGCACCATTCGCTGTACGTCCGACCGTATGAAACATGCCCCAAAGCAATCCATTAATGGTGCCTATCACGACCTGATCATCCTTTTCATTCCAGATCGCAAGATTTTTGGGTAATTCCATCCACCCGGTGGCCACATTGGCAATACCGCTAACGATCTTTGTACCCGCTCTATTAAAGTAGATGTCGGCGGTAATATTCTCTGCATACGTTGATGCCGGAAAAAACAATAACAGGGATAATATGAAAGTAAAGCGGACGGCAGCTTTCATGATGAAACTCCTTTTTGAGTTATAAATACAGTGACCGGTATGATTCCATGGAAACGAGCGAAAGTGAAGCAGTCGCTTGCGCGATTGCAACTCTGTTTGAGTCTGATTATTGCCCGCGATAAAAGTCAGCGCGTTTTTCCGTTCAATTTCCATTGGCGGATATAGTATGATTTAGCTTTGTGTCTTGGTTGCGGAGAATCGGAAAAAATGTCGGATTTAATCGAAATCACTTTTTATTGCATTATTGCTTTGGTCGCCGGGTTATTCGTGGCACAGTTCATTAATGACAAGTATCGCAAATAACAAGCCGACTATGCCTGAGGACATCCAGAAATCTGCTGAATCCGGAAGCAAGAAATGAATTGATAACTAATTAATAGGGATAGGAAACGTTAGATGTATAAAATGATTGTGATTGTTTCATTAGCCATCGCATTGATATTATTTGGCTATTACGAAATGACCGGCGATGGCACGGCTCTGGCGCCGTTGCTGCTGGGATTATTGATTTCCTTTATCAGTGCAATGATGTTACTGGCCAAGAAATAATCCATCGAGCCGGTTACGGTTCGATAACCCGAAGCTTCTGATGTAAAAAAGAACCGAACGGCTCTAATCATCACCGCCATCACCGGAATCAATGGATGATTCAAATCACCGCCGTTCGATTCCACATTGGGTTGGATGCCCCTGACTCAATAAAGACTCAAATATAATAGCCAGCGGCTGCTGCTATCGTCATCCGCCGCATCCGCAGTGTTGTTGCAACCGGCTGATTAATCCAGGTGGTTGTGAAGAAAATCATTCAATGTCAGCGCACGAACCCTGCTACGTAAAGTAAAACCATAATGGCTTCTTTTCCTCCGGCACTCGCTCCGGATTCGACCGCATGAGCACTATTTACGTCTTCCGGAGCAACATCGGCGTTCATCGGACTCGAGTCTGTTGCATTTTTCAGAGAATTCAAAGGAAGCGTTGATTAATTAACTGCACGAGCGAATTGCTTCGTTGCGCGGTACTCACTCCCTCGCCTATCAGATTGATAGGTCTCGGTTGTTGCGTTCCGTGCGCCTCGCCCTTCATCACGTCCGTTGAATTAATCAGCGCTTCCCAAACGAACTGCTTCATTTTTCAGAGAAAAACTCGCGCGCTTTGTCCATCCAGGATTTTGCACGAGGGCTGTGACGCGATCCGTCTTTCAAGCTGATAGCTTCCAATTCCTCCAGCAATTCTTTTTGACGGGTTGTCAGTTTAACCGGTGTTTCCACCGCCACATGACACAGCAGATCGCCCTTGTCATGACTTCTCACACCCTTGATGCCTTTGCCACGCAGCCGGAAAATTTTACCGGTCTGTGTTTCTGCCGGCACCTTGATTTTGGCATGCCCTTCCAGAGTCGGCACTTCGATTTCTCCGCCAAGTGCCGCGACGGTAAAGCTGATCGGAATCTCGCAATGCAGATGATCGCCATCACGGCGGAACACCGAATGTGCCGCTAAATGAACAACAACGTACAGATCGCCCGGCGGGCCTCCGTTGACACCAGCTTCACCCTCGCCGGAAATGCGAATCCGATCACCATCGTCAACACCTTCGGGAATCTTGACATTGAGCGTTTTATGCTGCTTGACGCGCCCGGCACCATGACAACTGGTGCACGGCTGAGCAATGATCTTGCCGCTGCCGTGACATTTCGGACAAGTTTGCTGGATAGAGAAGAACCCTTGTTGCATGCGAACTTGCCCATGACCGTTACAAGTCGGACAAGTTTTCGGCGAACTGCCCGATTTGGCGCCGCTGCCATGACAGACATCGCACATTTCCATTGTTGGAATGCGAATTTTTGTTTCAGTACCGCGCGCAGCCTGCTCCAGAGAAATTTCCAGGTTATAGCGCAAATCCGAGCCGCGATGCACGTTAGTGCGTCCGCCGCGCCCGCCGAACAAGTCGCTGAAAATATCGCTAAAAGCGTCGCTGAAACCTTGCGCACCGGCTCCTCCCGCTGCACCGCCTTCCACCCCGGCGTGGCCGAATTGGTCATACGCCGCGCGTTTATTCGGATCGGTCAATATTTCATAAGCTTCTTTCGCCTCTTTGAACATCTCTTCCGATTTCACATCGCCGGCATTCCGGTCGGGATGGTACTTCATCGCCAGTTTGCGATAGGCTTTTTTGATGGTGGCTTCGTCGGCATCGCGGCTGACGCCTAACACTTGATAATAGTCGCGCTTACTCATATTGATTTCCTGCTACCGTGACAGATATAGGGCATTCAGTTTCTTGATTATTGATGTTTGCATCTAACGTTAAAACGCAGAGGACGCACCAAGAAAGTTTCTTTTTCTTGGTGCGCCTCTGCAGTTATATCGTTGTTTCAAAGACAATTATTTTTTGTTTTTAACTTCCTCGAATTCCGCATCCACAACTTCACCTTCGACCGGTTTTTCGCTTTGGCTTGAAGAAGCGCCAGCACCCGGTTGTTGCGCTTGCTGACCTGTCTGATCGTGTTGTTGATACATTTTCTCGGCCAATTTATGCGCAGCTTCGGTCAACGCCTGAGTTTTCGCTTCAATGGCTTCCTTGTTATCGGTCTTAAGAACATCTTCCGCTTCTTTTAATGCCGATTCAATCTTGGCTTTTTCATCACCGCCCAGTTGATCGCCATGCTCTTTCAAAGATTTCTTGACCGAGTGAATCATCGCATCACATTGATTACGGGCGGATACCAATTCCATTGCTTTATGGTCTTCTTCCGCATGCGCTTCCGCATCTTTGACCATGCGTTCGATCTCATCATCCGACAAACCGGAACTGGCTTGGATCTTGATCTTGTTTTCCTTGCCGGTCGCTTTATCTTTCGCGGATACGTGCAAAATGCCATTGGCATCGATATCAAACGTCACTTCGATTTGCGGCATGCCGCGCGGCGCCGGTGGAATATCGCTCAAATTGAATTGCCCCAGACTTTTATTGCCGGATGCCATCTCGCGTTCACCTTGCAAAACATGAATGGTAACAGCGGTTTGGCTGTCTTCCGCGGTAGAAAACACTTGCTGCGCTTTGGTCGGGATCGTGGTATTTTTGTGAATCAGCTTGGTCATCACACCGCCCAGCGTCTCAATCCCCAGGGATAACGGTGTCACATCGAGCAACAACACGTCCTTGACATCACCTTGCAACACACCGCCTTGAATGGCTGCGCCGACAGCAACCGCCTCATCGGGATTCACGTCTTTGCGCGGCTCCTTGCCAAAAATTTCTTTCACCTTGTCTTGTACTTTCGGCATGCGGGTCTGCCCGCCGACCAGAATCACATCGTCAATCTCCGATGCGCTCAAACCAGCGTCTTTGAGCGCCGTGCGGCACGGTCCCGCGGTACGCTCTATCAAATCTTCCACCAGGCTTTCCAATTTCGCGCGGGTTATTTTGACCGCCAAATGTTTGGGTCCGGAAGCATCGGCCGTGATGTACGGTAAATTGACTTCGGTTTGCTGGCTGGACGACAGCTCGATTTTGGTTTTCTCGGCCGCATCTTTCAGACGTTGCAATGCCAGCATATCCTTCTTCAGGTCGATGCCGTTTTCTTTCTTAAATTCATCGACCAGATATTCGATGACGCGCGAATCGAAATCCTCACCGCCGAGGAAAGTATCGCCATTTGTTGCCAATACTTCGAACTGATGCTCGCCTTCGATCTCAGCGATTTCAATGATGGAAATATCAAAAGTACCGCCACCGAGGTCATAAACCGCGATTTTGCGATCACCTTCCTTTTTATCCAGACCGAAAGCCAGCGCCGCAGCGGTCGGTTCGTTGATAATCCGTTTCACTTCCAGACCCGCGATCCGTCCGGCATCTTTGGTAGCTTGCCGTTGCGAATCGTTAAAATACGCCGGAACGGTAATGACTGCCTCGGTTATCGGTTCACCCAGATAATCTTCGGCGGTTTTTTTCATTTTCATCAATACTTGCGCCGATACTTCCGGCGGAGCGATTTTTTTGCCACGTACTTCAACCCAGGCATCGTTGTTATCCGCGCGGACAATGCTGTAAGGCACCATCTTAATGTCGCGTTGCACCATGTCTTCATCAAAACGGCGTCCAATCAACCGCTTGACTGCAAATAGGGTATTTTTCGGGTTGGTAATTGCCTGACGTTTTGCCGAAGCGCCCACCAGGATTTCCCCTTCTTCGGTATAAGCCACAATCGATGGGGTCGTCCGCGTGCCTTCCGAGTTCTCAATGACTTTAGGCTTGCCGTTTTCCATCACGGCCACGCAAGAATTGGTCGTTCCTAAATCGATACCGATAATTTTTGCCATATTAATAGATCCTTTTCTGAAATTGATTCTGCTTGTAAATTGATTGGTAAATGGAGATATCTGTCAAAAATTCAAGTATCTTTGGCTTTAGAAACCGACACCAGCGCCGGACGGATGATTCGTTCATGCAGCTTATAGCCTTTTTGCATAACCTGCACCACGGTATTGGGAGATAGTTCGGAATCCACCATGCACATGGCTTGATGCTGATGCGGATCGAATTTCTCACCTTTGGGATCAATGGCATTTATGCTGAATTTTTCAAAAACGGTCATCAGTTGTTTTTTCGTCAACTCCATGCCATTTTTATAACTCTCCACGGTCGCATTTTCCACCGCCAGCGCGGCTTCCAAGCTATCCATCACATTCAGCAATTCAGCCGAGAAATTTTCAACCGCGTATTTATGCGCATTGGCAACATCGCTTTGCGCGCGTTTGCGGATATTCTCGGTTTCCGCTTTCGCGCGTATCCACGCATCATGGTGCTCGGCGGCTTTTATCTCAGCCTCTTTCAACAATTGCTCAAGATTGGGCTGTGCAATGCCAATTCCACCTGTTTGAATGGTGGGGTCGTTGGTTGCGCCGGGAATATTCATTCCCTCCATATTTTCTGCTGCGCCTGCTTGACTGGTTTCTGCATTTTGCGGATTTTCTGGACTTTGCATTATTCCTCCTAATAACTGTGCAAGCGATATTGGGGTCACTGTTTGAAATTTCAAGCCAGAAACAAAATTTTTTTACTTTCTCAGATTAGCTATTCCGGTTCAGTCGGTTACGCCACAAATCTGTTATTTCGATTTGACAGCGGCAGCCAGTTCACTGGCCTTGCCGATATAGTTGCGGGGCGTTAATGCCAATAAGCGCTCTTTCTCCGCTTCGGGAATATTGATTTGCGCGATGAACTGATGCAGCGTTTCCTGGGTAATGCCGCTTTTGCCGCGCGTCAACGCTTTCAGCTGCTCATAGGGATTAGCGACACCGTAGCGGCGCATCACCGTTTGAATCGGCTCGGCCAAAATTTCCCAGGTGTTATCCAGATCTTCCAGTATCTGCACAATGTTGACATCCAGCTTATTCAAACCCTTGATGCAAGAATCGTATGCCAGCAAGGTATGTCCCAATGCAACGCCCATATTACGCAACACCGTTGAGTCGGTTAAATCCCGCTGCCAGCGGGAAACCGGCAACTTCTCGCTCAAATGGCGCAACAGGGCGTTGGCAATGCCGAGATTGCCTTCGGAATTTTCAAAATCGATCGGGTTGACTTTGTGCGGCATAGTCGAAGAACCCACTTCGTTTTCCTTGGTTTTTTGCTTGAAATAACCGAGTGAAATATAGCCCCAAATGTCCCGGTTCAGATCGAGCAAAATGGTGTTGATTCTGGCGTAAGCATCGAACAGTTCGGCCATGGCATCGTGCGGTTCGATCTGCGTGGTATACGGATTGAATCCCAGCCCCAGTTGTTCCACGAACGATCGCGCGAACCTTTCCCAATCCAAATGCGGGTAAGCGGATAAGTGCGCATTGTAATTACCGATAGCCCCGTTAATCTTGCCCAGAATGGCAACCGCTTCCAGTTGCTTTTTGGCGCGTTGCAAGCGGTAGGCGAAATTGGCCATTTCCTTCCCCAGCGTCGTCGGCGACGCCGGTTGTCCGTGCGTGCGGGCAAGCATGGGTATTTCCGCCAATTGCTGCGCCAATTCAATCAATTTAGCGATGATCGCGGCCAATGCCGGCAGCATCACCTGCTGCAAGCTGGTTTTGAGCATCAATCCATGCGACAAGTTATTGATATCTTCAGAGGTGCAGGCAAAATGAATGAATTCCGCGACGCTCGTAACTTCCGCATTATCGCTGAGCGTTTGTTTCAGCCAATACTCAACGGCTTTCACGTCATGATTGGTAATAGCTTCAATTGCCTTGACGGCTTCGCCGTCCGCCACCGAAAAATTAGCGAGCAACTCATCCAGACGTTCATTGGTCTCTGTTGAAAAAGGCGGTACTTCTGTAATGGCGGGTTCAGCACCGAGTGCTTTCAGCCAGGCAATCTCGACTTGCACACGATAACGGATCAACGCGAATTCACTGAAATACGGCCGCAGTGATTCGACCTTGCTGTGATAACGCCCATCCAATGGCGAGAGTGCGGTAATAGCAGAGAAATTCATAATATATTTAGCAGGCCGTTGAGAAACGTTTTCGAGGCAGCCGATACAAGGCGAAAACAGGCGAAAAAGCGCAGTTTATGCGTAGTAAATGAGCATTTTGAGCCTGTTTTTAACACCGTAGCGGCAACGCAGGTAGTTTTTCAATGGCCTGTTAGGGTTATTGAAGCGCGGATTTTATCACGCCTGCCTGTTGTTGCAGATGGTATTCAGCGGCTGCGCACTGTTCTTGCGTTCATAGCCGTGTAAAATAACAGCCATTACAATTAATAACCGCTGCTACTAAGAAACACGCATGAACACTCAAAAGAAAATCAGGATATTGTTTGTCTGCATGGGCAATATTTGCCGCTCACCAACCGCCGATGCAGTATTTCGTCACCATGTCAAAAGTGCTGGCGTGGATCATTTGATCGAGGTCGATTCTGCAGGAACGCACGCGTACCATATCGGCAACCCGCCGGATGAACGCTCGCAACGTACCGCGTTGAAGCGCGGCTACAAAATGGACGATTTGCGCGCGCGGGCGGTGGAATCGGACGATTTTGACGAATTCGATTATATTCTGGCGATGGATAAAGAAAATCTGCAACTGCTGCTGCAACGCAGTCCACGCCACCATCACGGCAAGATTCATTTATTCATGAAATACGGCGAAAGCTACGAAGACGATACCGAAGTGCCCGATCCCTATTTCGGCGGTCATCAAGGCTTCGAATTGGTACTGGACATGGTGGAAGAAGCCAGTCAGGGTTTGCTCAAGCATTTGCACGAAACCATTATCTTTAACAGGAATAATTCATGAAAACAAAAGCTGCCGTCGCCTGGAAAGCGGGCGAACCGTTAACCGTTGAAGAAATCGATCTGGAAGGTCCGAAATCCGGCGAAGTGCTGGTCGAGATCAAAGCCACCGGCATTTGCCATACCGATTACTACACACTGTCGGGCGCCGATCCGGAAGGTTTGTTTCCGGCCATTCTCGGCCACGAAGGCGCGGGCGTGGTGGTCGATGTCGGCCCTAACGTCAAATCGTTGCGCAAGGGCGATCACGTCATTCCGCTGTACACGCCGGAATGCCGCGAATGTAAATTCTGCCTGTCGAAAAAGACCAATTTATGCCAGGCCATCCGCGCCACGCAAGGCAAAGGATTGATGCCCGACAGCACCTCGCGTTTTTCCATCGACGGGAAGCCGCTGTTCCATTACATGGGCACCTCCACGTTTTCCAACTATACCGTGGTGCCGGAAATCGCCTTGGCCAAGATTCGCCAGGATGCGCCGTTCGATAAAGTATGCTACATCGGTTGCGGCGTCACCACCGGCATCGGCGCGGTGATTTATACCGCCAAAGTCGAAGCTGGCGCGAATGTCGCCGTGTTCGGCTTAGGCGGTATCGGTTTGAACGTGATTCAAGGCGCGCGCATGGTCGGCGCGGACAAAATCATCGGCATCGACATCAATCCCGAGCGCGAAACGATGGCGCGCAAATTCGGCATGACGCATTTCATCAACCCGAACGACGTGTCCAACATCGTCGACGCCGTGGTGCAACTGACCGACGGCGGCGCGGATTACAGTTTTGAATGCATCGGCAGCACCAAAGTCATGCGCCAAGCACTGGAGTGCACGCACAAAGGCTGGGGACGCAGCATCATCATCGGCGTCGCCGAAGCCGGTGCCGAAATCAGCACCCGCCCGTTCCAACTCGTCACCGGGCGCAAATGGGAAGGTTCGGCATTCGGCGGCGCACGCGGACGCACCGATGTGCCGAAAATCGTCGACTGGTACATGGAAGGCAAAATCGACATCGACTCGCTGATCACGCACACACTGACGCTGGACAACATCAACGAAGGCTTCCGCCTGATGAAAGCCGGCGAATCGATCCGCTCCGTAGTGATTTACTGATCGTGACGGCACTCGAAACCCGCAGCCTGCATCACTGTTTTGGCGGCACTCAAGGCTATTATCAGCATCCATCCAAAGTGATCGGCCTACCGATGCGCTTCTCCGTGTATCAACCGCCGCAAGCCAAAGATCACGCCGTGCCGGTGCTGTTTTTCCTCGCCGGACTGACTTGCACCGAAGAAACGTTCATGATCAAAGCCGGGGCGCAGCGCTACGCCGCCGAGCTCGGCTTGATGCTGGTCACGATGGACACCAGCCCGCGCCAAACCGGCATTTCCGGCGAAACCGACACCTGGGATTTCGGCGCCGGCGCCGGATTTTATCTCGACGCAACGCAAGCACCGTGGTCGAAGCATTACCGCATGGAAAGCTACATCACGCAGGAACTACGCAACATCATCGCCGAACAATTCCCAGCAGACAAAAACCGCATCGGCATCTTCGGCCATTCGATGGGCGGTCATGGGGCGTTAACCTTGGCGCTGCGTTACCCCGAACTATTCCGTTCGGTCTCAGCATTCGCGCCGATCTGTGCACCGATACGCTGCCCGTGGGGACAAAAAGCATTCAGCCACTACCTCGGCAAAAACCCGCAAGACTGGCAACTCTACGACACCACCGCACTGCTCCAAGCCGGACACCGCGTCCCCGATCTGCTCGTCGACCAAGGATTTAACGACCAATTCCTAACCACACAACTCTTCCCCGAAGCACTGGAACAAGCCTGCGGCGACGCCGGTCAACCACTGACCCTGCGCTATCATCAAGGCTATGATCACAGTTATTACTTTATCAGCACGTTTATGGGTGAGCATTTGAAATACCACCAAGAGCAGCTTGGATAGTTTACGGCTACATTGCAAAAATGAGCTGGATGAAAATTATATGTATCCGGGCGCTGCTATTGCGACTTATTGATAATACTCTTGATTCGCAACCTGGCTCAATGCGCGAAGTACCTGAAGGGGCATGCTGCCTGATCCCTAACACGGTATAACTTTATTCTTACTTCCTCATTTTGCAAAACAAAAGAGATTTATAGCATTCTTCCAGAGTTATGCTATATATAGTTTTATCTGATGCGCATGATAACAAGGAGGAATTTATGGTTTTCTGGTTCGGAATGTTTGGATTCTTGTTAGTAATTGGAGCATTATCTGAAACGATTCATTGGGGATGGAGCATTCTTGGATTGACATTTATATATTCATCTATGACTCTCTTCCGACAAAGATATAAAGCCGCTTCAAATGCAATTCGCGCGAAGTATACTTTTGATCTTCTTTCTGAATCAGACCGCGATGAAGTTATGGAATCAGTATCAAACTTAATGTCAACCGCTAAATATCCAGTACGGGATTCGGAAGATACATTAAATTTTATGCGCCCTGAACAGAGGTATGGTTTTATCGCGCTGGGAATGTCACGTATTGGGATACCTCCTAAAATTGGGAATGAGTGGTATGAAGTTCATAATCCATTTTCTGAAATTTTGGGTGCTCACCGTGAAATTGCATGGGTGAAGCACCAGATTAAACGCAAATATGGTGTAGACGTTAATTTTGATAACGTCTAACCCACCTATTAAACGAATTAAGCTGTCACGCACATTTTGTATCATGCGATAAGTATCTATGAATCGCTTCTTCATCTTTATTGGTAAACATAAACCTGATATCTATGCTCTGATACTTTCTTTTCTTTGTTTAATTATTGGCTTATGTCTTGGATTAAATAGTGAACCCATTTGGTTAAATCGTTCGGGAGCGATAATTATTATTATCGGTGTTTGTTTAGCTGCAAATAATTTTCCTGAATGGGTACAAACGGAGGCACTGCAAGGTCTTGAAAAAGAACTCCCTAATATAATGCAAGAAGCAATAATGGAATTTGAGAAAGACGAAAGGTTAGTTACTGATGAAAAAAGAAAAAGTATTGAAGTCGATATTAAATCAAGAATCCAAAAAAATTTAAATAATCATTCCGGAAAAATAAAGAATCGAATAAAGAAACTGGAAATTACGTTGATTGTGTTAGGAACATTTCTTAACGGATTTGGTGACTACTTTATTGGGTTACTTAAAAATTATACAAGTTTGTGAGAAAACATGAAGACGCAATCAGATCCGTCTGTGAGCACACAGGGCCAGGTGCCAAATCACGAATCCGATACAAGCAATGCGCCCCCAGTTCCACTCGGCACGCTCATCAATGTTTTAAAACAAGCAAGACTGAAAAAGTAGAGGTGTGTATGCGTTATATGGTTGTTATTGAAGAAGGTCCGGCGAGCTTTGGCGCCTACGTTCCCGATCTTCCGGGTTTGCATAGCTGCCGGCGAATCAGCGGAAGAAGTATTGCAGCTTATTCAGGAAGCCATTGAATTCCATATTGAAGGCCTTAAAGAAGAAGGTCAGAAAATCCCAGTACCGCATTGCTCAAGTTCGTTTGTTGAAGTGCAGATTTGACGATAAGAATCGTACCGAAAACAGCATGTGGTGATGTATGCCAAAAAAAATCAAAGAACTCATCGGTGAACTAGAAAAAGCGGGGTTTGTTAATCGAGGCGGCAAAGGCAGTCATAGAAATTTTATCCACCCGTTGGTGATGAAACCGGTTGTAATCTCCGGAAATGCGGGCGATGATGCCAAGAAATATCAGGAAAAAGCGGTTGCAACGGCTATAGAGGAATCCAAAAAATGAATGCAAAACACCATTATGTGAAAATTGTCGAGTGGTCCGATGAAGATCAATGTTTTGTCGGCAGTTGCCCCGGACTTTTTTATGGCGGGTGTCATGGCGATGATGAGAAACAGGTTTTTGCCGAACTCTGCGAAATCGTTGATGAAACGATTGCCTTGTACGAAAGAGATGGCAAATTATTACCGCCACCGACATCGGGCAAAGATTATGCAAATAAAATGCTCGGCATAGCTTAACCGTTATTTTCTCAAATACACAAATTTATCTTAACGCAATGACTATGTTACTGTCGCCATTGTTAATTGAATGCACAGTCATACCGTACGGAAATCAAAATGGATAACATCAGCGTCAATAAATTTCGCGACAACCTGAAAAATATCGTTGAGAAGGTTATCAGCGAACATCAGCCGGTTAAAATCACCCGTCGAAACGGTGAAGATTTTGTGGTCATCAGCGCCCAGGATTGGGCACGTGAACAAGAAACACTGTTTGTGCTTCAAAATTCCCCTCTCATGCAACAAATTCTGGCTTCGACACAAACCCACGCCGCAAAATCGGGATACACGCCATCGGATGAAAAAACCCAAAAGATCCTTGGTGTTTGAAGGTAATACTTGGGAAGTTTACGAAACACTGAAAACGCGTGACCCGCGCCTGCATAAATCGCTTTGCAACATCCTGAAAGAAATGTTGCGTGATGATCCGGCGGCGGGTATCGGCAAACCGGAATTGTCGCGTCATAACTTAATAGGCTTTTGGTCGCGTCGGCTTAGCCAAAAAGATCGCGTAATCTACAAATTTGACGACAAGTACGTGTATATTTTTCTATTGGCGGGCATTACGAACAACTGTAACTATGCACTCCATCGTCAAAATCGCCACTAAGCTTGGTTTGCAACCAGATAGCTTGATGCTGTTCGGCAAGCACATGGCGAAACTGCAGCTGAGCGCTTTGCCGAACTTGGATTAAGGAATTTATTAATTATTCTAAAACAATAAGCAATCCAATATAATGTAAGCTTGCTTATAAGAAAGACTGTTTACGTTACATTGATTTCGCCTTTTTCCAATTTATGGAGGCATCATCATGAATAAGAAACCATTCATATTAATTCTTGCAGCAAGTTTAGTTTTCTCTGCCTTAATCAACCAAGCCGTGCATGCCGAAACCAAAACCTGGAAAAGCAGCGATGGTAATTGGAGTAATGACAGCAACTGGTTTCCTTTCGGTATACCGGGCTTGGCTGACGATGTGATTGTCAATCCATACGGTGGTGTGGATACGGTATTAAGATTCGATAGTTTTACTGGTGCCCAGTCTGCCAATTCGTTGAGCATCAACTCAGATACTTCCAACACCGTCAGTTTCGAGCAGACTGGCGGCAGTCTGGTCATCCTTAATTTGGAGAAGATCGGTTTTGGTTTTAAGGGTAACGGAAGTTATACGCTCAGTGACGGCGCTAACACGGCTGGATCTCTGATTCTAGGTTCAGGCTGGGAATCAAATGGTAGCTTCACTCAGAACGGTGGACTAAATAGAATCAATGGCGGACTCGTTCTTGGAGAGGGACCGGGAAGCACCGGCAAGTATGTACTGAATTCCGGAAGCCTGTGGGTTGGCAATGAATCCATCGGCATTCCGGGCGATCGTTATATGGCTGGCGGCTCTGGTATTTTCACCCAGAACGGCGGAACGCATACCGTAAGCACGGAACTTGTAATAAGTGGTACCTATAATTTAAACGACGGCGACTTGTCGACGAATAGTGAAAGAATAGGCGATGGCCGCGATGTTGCCAGCGGTGATTTTGTCCAAAGCGGTGGAACGCATACGATAACGACGGATCTTTTCATTGGTTTCGGTGGCTATTGGGGCGGCCACAGTTCTTATACCCTTGCCGCCGGTAGCTTGTCAGCAGGCTCCGAGTTTATTGGGGATGGTTACAGCGGCAGCAGCGGATTTTTTTCCCAAAGTGGCGGCACCAATAGCGTAAGTGGTACTCTCGCTATTGCCATTTTTTCTATTCCCGTGACTACTACCAACAACGGGAGGTATTACCTGAGCGGCGGCAGCCTGACTTCGAATAGTGAGGAAATTGGTTATAACGGCATCTTCAACCAAACCGGCGGTACCCACACAATATCCAACTCCATAATAAATAATGGCGCCTACAATGTCTCAGGAGGCGTTCTGGAAGTCCATGGGGGAATAGATAACAACGGCACGATAGCACTAACTGGCGGCGCGACGACGGTAAACGGCAACGTCACCAATAGCGTAAGCGGCAAAATCGAAGTCGCTCAGAGTCCGGTTATATTCACCGGCGATGTTGTCAATAATGGTCAATTCAAAAGCACACACACCACCGTTACCTTCACTGGCACCTACACGGAAAATGGCGCGTACATCAGCGACCCGTCGATCAATAATTTTACTAACCTCATCATCGGAAGCAGTGGTCACCTCATTGGCGGCACAGGGGACGAATGGCATATTACAAGCAGTTTTGAAAACCATAGTCAGCAAAACACGCTATGGGATACCCTTAACGCTGGCTTGTTCTTCGATGGCAGCGGCATGAAATATCTGTATATGGCAGGTGCCGATTATGGCCAGTCGCCCCTTGGTTTCATCAATAACTTTGCTTTTGAATCACTCAATCTGGCATCGGGTGTCGAGCTTAATATTTTAGATGGTAACGCAACGCTGGGCGCGGCACTGTATGTGCAACTGATCGATCTAGGTGGCGGACTGAACCAGTTGAATGACATTCATAGCGATTACAATATTTACTACAACCCGACTCTGGCGGGCAATGCGTTTCTAAGAGGCAGTACTTATACACTGGATGGCGGTGGCTTACTTGCGCCCGCCATTCCGGAACCTCAATTCTATGTAATGTTGCTAGCCGGATTAGGATTATTGTGCTTTGCAATGCGACGAAGATTTGAAATATCACCGAAAACAATTCGGGTAGTCCGACACTTTCAAATTTGATGAAAATACAATGATTATGTTGGCGCTGATTTTTTAATCGGATGCACGGCCATACCATACGGAAATCAGAATCTTACTTCCTTCTACACAATCTGTTTTTGTCACGGTTGACATGGCGATAATCCAGGCCTATGTTTTGTCATACACCAGGATTTGGAGATCATCATATGCACAATGAACGGCACGTCAGCCTGTTCAAAAACGGGCACAGCCAAGTGGTACACATCCCGCGCGATTTTGAATTGGAAGGAACCGAGGCGATCATCCGAAAAGAAGGCGATAAACTGATTATCGAACCGGTCAAGAAAAAAGGCCTGAAGGAGCTACTTCCGGTTTTACCTACGCTGAATGAAGATTTTCTGGAAATAGTCGATCCGGTTGTCGAACCTGACAATATTTGATGGCTTTCATTATTGACTGGATAACAATCCATATTCGATCAGAAACTAGCACTGTACTATCGTCAGGAGAGTTTGTTTGCTTGATCCCGGATTTCTAACATGAAACCCATCACCGATATCGCCGCGAAGCTTAACTTGCAACCGGATAACCTCATGCTGTTCGGTGAGCACATGGCCAAACTGCGGCTAGTTGCTTTACCAAAAAAAGATGCTCAACCGAAAGGTAAAATCGTTTTGGTTTCGGCGATTAATCCGACGCGTATGGGTGAAGGAAAAACGACGGTTTCGATTGGGCTGGCGCAAGGCTTGGCACACATCGGGCAACACGTTGCGCTGGCGTTGCGCGAGCCATCGCTGGGGCCTGTTTTCGGCATTAAAGGCGGCGGTACCGGTGGCGGGCGTTGCCAGCTTGAGCCGTCGACGCGCATCAATATGCATTTCACTGGCGATCTGCATGCCGTCGGCGCGGCGCACAACCTGCTTGCCGCCTTGCTCGATAACGCCGTTCACTTTCGCAGCGGCTTGGATCTGGAGCATCGCCAGGTTTTCTGGCGCCGCGTGCTGGATATGAACGACCGTTCGCTGCGGCAAGCGGTGATCGGATTGGGCGGGCGGCTCAACGGTGTGCCGCGCGAAACCGGGTTCGACATTACCGCGGCTTCCGAAGTCATGGCCATTCTCTGTCTGGCCGAAGATCTCGCCGATCTCAAAGCGCGCTTGGGGCGTATTCTGGTTGGTTTCGACCGTTCCGGCAATCCGGTCACGGCGCAAAGTCTCCGGGCAACCGGTGCCATGGCGGCTTTGCTGCACGATGCGATGCTGCCGAATCTGGTGCAAACCACCGAAGGCGTACCAGCTTTTGTGCATGGCGGCCCTTTCGGCAATATCGCGCACGGCTGCAACAGCGTGATCGCCACCAAGGCGGCCGCAGCCTGCGCCGATTGGGTAGTGACGGAAGCAGGATTCGGTTTTGATCTAGGCGCGGAGAAATTTTTCGATCTGAAATGCCGCAGTGCCGGGTTATGGCCGAGCGCGGTGGTGCTGGTAGTCACCGCGCGGGCGCTGCGCGTGCACGGCGGCGGCGATCCTTCCCGTCCCGGCGGTATCGAAGAAATCGAATGCGGCCTGGCGCATTTGCAGCATCACGTGCAGAGCGTGCAGGCTTTCGGTTTTGAGCCGGTCATCGCCATCAATCGCTTCGCGGGCGATACCTCTGATGAACTGACCGCCATCGAACAATACTGTACTGGACTTGGTTTAAATAGTGCCCTCTTCACCGGCTTCGCCGACGGAGGTGCGGGAGCCGAAGTGCTAGCGCATGCAGTGATCGCCGCAACCACCGGGCCGCAGCCGCCCGAGCGTTATTTGTACGATCTAAACGATTCGCCCGAAGACAAGATCGCCGCCGTTGCCCGCACCATTTACGGCGCCAGCGAAGTCGAGTTCAGCCGGGCAGCGAAGAAAGATCTGGAACGAATCCGCGCGTTAGGCTACGAACGGTTGCCGGTGTGCATCGCCAAAACCCATCTGTCGCTCAGCAGCGACCCCACCAAAGTCGGTCACCCCGAAGCATTCCCTTTGCCGGTGGAAGCGGTGCGCATCGCCGCCGGTGCAGGCTATTTGCTTGTCATGACCGGCGACATCGTCACCATGCCGGGATTGCCGCACGATCCGGCTGCGCATCGCATCGACTTGAGCGGCGATGGCGATATTACCGGTGTTTGAATGTTTATTAAAAAGAACAAAGAGTGATTAAGGTCTGAAGCTGCTATGCAGCGCTAAGCGGTATTAATCCAGAGCCATCCGTTAACCACCGTACCCGTCCAGATAGCTTTTCTCGTTGCTCATGCGCATTCCTCCCTCCTCGGAATCGGATCGTCCGCGTTCGAACAACCCCATTTCGTATCCGTTCCGGTATGTCATGTTATTGGATTCTCTTGCCACCAGATTATAACCATCATCTTTGCCGCGGTCATGCATCCCTTGCGAATAGGCTTGCGCGTGACTGTCGTTTAGATCGGTGATATAGCTTGTTTCATGATGCGGTATCAAATCGTAGCCTTCATCCTGACTCAACGCATACGCGCCTTGCGAGTAACCTTCTAAATACACGCCGCCCTGACTGGCTTCATCTTCAGCGTCATAGCCATCGTCCTTACCGCGTTCGAAAACTCCGTCATAATAGCCCTTGGTATAGTCTTGTTCGTCGCTGGCTTTGTCTTCCAGATCGTAGCCGTCTTCATAACCACGTTTTTCAAGCCCTTCTTCCCGACCAAGATAATATTCCTGGAATTGGTTATACAACGACGGTTTAATATCGTAACCATCGTGAAATCCTCGCGCATCCTGGCCCTCGCGATAGGCTGAATTAAATTTCTGGGCATAGATATTGGGTAAGTTTTGAGGAAAGGGATCGCAATCGTATCCATGATCGTAAGCTTTGTTTTGATAGATTTTCCAATAACCTTTAAGATAGTCTTGCTTATTGCTGGCCGCATTCTTTCCTTCGGATGCATCTTGCTTCCCGCGAACATAAAGACCGTCGAAATACCCCTCTTGTATTAAATCGTTATTGTGCGCTTTGTCGGGTTGATCGCCCAGCAATTTGCCAATCGCCCGGCCACGGTCATAACGGCCTTGATTATAGCTGTCAGCCAAAACTTGATTAGGATTGACCGGCGCATGAACATCGTCATGCAGACCGTGGGCATGGCTGTATTTTTGCTGTCCTTTGAGGTAATGCTTGTCGTATGTTTGGATTACCAATAGTGGCCATCCGAATTGATTGGGCTTCGGCTGCTGCGCAAATCCGGTATCAAATGCCTTATCGCCCAATCCTTCGAGAAAATCATTCTGTTTCCCGGGATTCAACAACAACCAGTTACCGTCCATTTGATAGCCTTTTCCATAAGCCTCGGAAGCATCCACCGGCAAAGGCACTACTGCATGCCCCGTTACATTGTTATTGCCTTGCTTGATCGTATTAGCAATTCCAATATCGTTGGCCTGGTTGCCTGCCAAGGTCTTACCGAGCACTCCGTTAGGATCGTTTGGATGACCATTCCAAGCGCGATAGGATGCGATCGAACGGCCCTTTTGCAATCCGCCATGATATTGAATCGCTTCCCAGGCATTGCAATCAAGGTACTGGGGAAGCTTCGCTTCTTCATCAAACAACTTGGCGGAATTTTGCCCAACGGCTGCAATTCGATCCCAGCCGAATGGGCGTGTCACATTACCACCACCGGTACGCGTTTCCCACAGCACACCTTTTTGAGGGTTAATCAGCGCTTCCGATTTCTTCACAATTTCTTCAAAGTTGCGTGACATCTCGCCATTGGCACGCGTCGTGACCGGCAATAAATTGCGCGAATCCGCGCCGGGCCCGTGTAGCCCCGCATTGAGCAAGTGTCCTTTTTTATAAATTTTATCGCCCCCGGTGGACGCATTCACAGCTTTACGCAAGTAAGCCCAATCAGTTCCGAGCGGATCGACGGTATCAATCGTATCGCTACCGCCAAATCGATTGTAGATCCCCATGGGATCCATCCAGATATAGGCCCGCACGCCGCCTGCTAATCCATTATTTCCGGGCAAATACTCCGTAATTCCCGGTTTCGGCAGTGCGCCATATAAGGATTGATAATCCGATTGATAGGTCTTGTCCTTAGCAATCGATTCGCCTTTTTTCGGACCGTAGGATTTTTCAAATGGCTTAAAAGTTTTGGAAGTGCCTTCGCCTTCCCGCCCCTTACCTACTTTTTTAAATTCTTCGAACAAGATTGTATCGGTGCTGAAGTTCTTGGGAATGGTTCCTTGCAAGGAATCCATAGGGCTGTCCGGATCGGTTATTGCGACGTTGCTCAAGCTCGAATCGGTCAGCGATACGACATGGATTGTTTTGGGAATGCGCCCCAAGGTTCGCATGATCATGCTATTGGTTGCAGGATCATTCTTAATATCGGTGCGTTTATCGGCATCATCTTTCTTCACCAATTGATCCATCAAGTCGTCAAAATCGGTAGCATAGCTAACCTGAATATTGATGGATAACGGACTATCGTTCTCCAGCGCCTCGTCCAAATCATTTTCAAATTGTTTATAGCTGCCGTTTTGGTTATAGTTTTTCTCCATCGGCACCATATTATCGGCCCCCGGTGAGCCGCCGAAATGATGCGCAATGATGTGTCCACCGTTAAATTCTTTAAGTGGTCTGAACATGCGGCGATGGATACCTTGCACATGATCCCATGCGCCGGATTGGGCATCCGACGAACGACCGCTCTCTGCGGTGGTGCCGCTCTTATAGATATTTCCTTCGGCGCCAATCACACGATTGACGCTATCGACTGTGAATTTCAATTCACGAAACGTGTTACTGCCACCAGTAGCAGGATTAATGGCAGCTTTGTCTTCGTCAAAGTCGGCTGGGCCCGGAATGGATTTCCGGTTTGAGTCAAAATACTCGTTGGCGGATGGTTTGAAAAAGAAGGTAATGGTGCCGGTATATTGATAAATTCCGTTGATATTATCAAACAAATTCAGAACAACCGGTTTCCCGGTCATAGGATGCAAGGTGGCTACCGTCGTATCAAAATTCCGTTGTGCAACTTTGCCAATGGTTGGAAAATCCGATTTTTTCTGAATTTGTACCGGCAAGCGGCTATTGAACCGTTGAGACTGTCTCTTCAGTTGTTGAACCCGCGGGCTGGCATTAATAGCAGTAAGTAAGTCATTCAGCGCCAGCGATTCCGGGCGCTGAATGCTCACCGTGGATTCCGCCGGTAACTTAGGTTCCCGTTTTGCATCAACCGGGGACTCAGTCTTCTTATGATTAACAAGCGGGGTTTTCATCGGAAAAAAGCTTGAAGATCGTCATATACGTTGAGTATCTTATCATTGATAGTGTATCAATAAGGACCGCATCATTGAATTCGATGAGTATCGCGCGTGAGAAAAAAATCTAACTCGGACTGCATGCCGCTGTCCGAGCAATTTGCAGATTTCCTGACGACCGCATCCTTTTCCTTTCAAATCACGCGAGCCATACGGATGGATCGCTGGCATTCTTGCTTGGCTCATGACAAATAATATTTCCTTCATCAGATTGTCATAAATATGTAACGCATTCTTTATATGATTGCAGCATCTCATAACCGCGGTAACTAGGGAGTCGTTGATGGCTGTCACCATACTCGTTGTTGAAGACGAACTTGCAATTCAGGAATTGATCGCGCTGAATCTTAAGAAAGCAGGGCATATTGTGCTATGCGCGAGCGATGCCGAGCAAGCCAAGAAGATGGTCAATAACGTTTTACCGGATCTGGTTTTGCTTGATTGGATGCTGCCGGACATGAGCGGATTGGAGCTCGCGAAAAAATTGCGGCGCGAGGATCGCACCAAAGCGATCCCGATCATCATGCTCACCGCGCGCGTGCAGGAAAGCGACAAAATCGCCGGACTGGACGCCGGTGCCGATGACTACATCACCAAACCGTTTTCACCACGGGAATTGCTCGCCCGCATCAAAGCGGTACTACGCCGCCGGTTGCCGGAAATGTCGGATGAAATCATCGACATCGGCGGCTTGAAACTCGATCCGGTGACGCACCGGGTGCATGCCGCCGCAGTTGACGAATCATCCAAGATGGCGGAAATTTCGCTCGGCCCGACTGAATTCCGTTTATTGCATTTCCTGATGGCGCACAAAGAACGTGTCCATACGCGCGCGCAATTGCTCGATCGCGTTTGGGGCGATCATGTATTTATCGAGGATCGCACCGTCGACGTGCATATCCGCCGGTTACGCAAGATCCTGGAGAAAGTTGGCAGGGAATATCTGGTGCAAACCGTTCGCGGAACGGGTTATCGCTTCTCGGTTGAATGCGAAGAGGAAAACATTGAATAAGCTGTTTTCACTAAGGAAGCGCTTATTAATTCAGCGAACGTGATGAAGGGCGAGGCGCACGGAACGCAACAACCGAGACATATCAATCTGATAGGCGAGGGAGTGAGTACCGCGCAACGAAGCAATTAACTCGTGCAGTCAATTAATCAGCGCCTCCCTAACCGGTGTTTACCAATCATAGAAACATCATGCAAAGCCGGCCGGAAAAATAGCCGGTGTTACTGCGCTTCCCAACTCTGTGAACGTCCTCAATACGCTACGCAAGATCGCAGCAATCAGTTTATAACTCACGAATCGGTTACAATGAAATAGTTGATATGCAACTACATTGACTATTTTAACTATGCCAACCCCCTTATTTTCCAGCGGCGCCATTAATCGCAGTCTTTCCGGCATCAATTCGATTGATGCGCTATTGAATGGGGCGCGCTGGGCGGTTCTGTCCATTCCTTACAGTTTTCCATCGAGCAACAGTACCGCTTTCTGGTCTACGTATTCCAATGGTTACGGTCCGGTCAGCGGCGACGGCGAACCCTGGCGAAGCACATTTGCGCCGCTGACCAGTTCCGATCAGAGCAATTTTGTGAATGCGCTGCAACAATGGTCAAATGTTATCAATTTGAGATTCGTGCCGGTTTCGGAGTCTCCCGGCAATGTTGGCGATATCCGCGCCGCGTACACCGTCGAAGCAGATTCACTGACGCTGGCGTGGACTTATCTGCCAAGCAACAGTCCGCTGGGCGGCGATATCTGGATCAACACCAAAAGCCGGCTCAATGAAGAAGAGTGGAATCCTGGCAGTTTGTCATTTGAAACGATTCTGCACGAACTGGGCCACGCATTGGGTCTGAAACACCCGTTTGCAGACCCTGACGATCCTGCGAAAGCTACATTGCCGCCTGATCTGGATAACACCATCCATACCATCATGAGCTATACCTACGCCAATCTGGACGGTGACGAAGGCAACGGTTTTTCCTTTCATCCGACGACGCCGATGGTGCTGGATATTGCGGCGATCCAATATCTGTACAGCCCCAACAATGGTTTTCATACCGGAAACGATACTTATCTGTTCGACGATGCGCACACGTACCATCAAACCATTTGGGATGCCGGCGGCGCGTCCGATACGATTCACTACGCCGGTTCGTTGCCCAGTTTGATTGATCTGAACGCCGCCCGCCCATCGCTGATCGGTCAACCGGTTTACGTGCAAGCTAACGGCGTTAACCGCGGTTCACCGATCCCGAATATCTGGATCGCCGACAAAGTCACCATTGAGAATGCCATCGGCGGACAAGGCGACGATATCCTGATCGGTAACAGCAGTCGCAATAATCTGGATGGCGCCGCCGGTATCGATACGATCCGGATCGAAGCGCAGCGCAACCAAGTCACATTGAGTAAAACCGGCAACGGCTACTCCGTCAAGGTAAACGCCAGCCCTGGCAATGAGGACACGCTTGTCAATATCGAACGGGCAGCATTCGACGACCTCAGGCTGGCGCTCGATCTCGACGGCAACGCCGGGGAAGTCGCCAAACTGATCGGCGCGGTATTCGGTGCAACCTTCGTCAACAACACCGGTTACGTCGGCATCGGGCTGGACAAAGCCGATGAGGGATTAAGTTATGAGCAACTGGCAAAATTCGCCATTGATGCCACCCGGCTGACCGATCACGACAAAATTGTCACACTGCTGTGGCTGAATCTATTCGGTGAACTTCCAACCGACAGCGAAAAATCCCCATACGTCAAAATGCTTGACGAAGATGACATTTCAACCGGCGGATTAACCGTGCTGGCCGCTGAAAGCGCTGCCAATGCGGAAAATATCAACTTGACCGGATTGGTGCAAACGGGACTGACGTATATTGAAGTCGGTTAATGTTTGACTGAGTGTCACCGGTTCACACTACTCACTGCTGTTTGATCACCGCCGGCGGCTTGCAATAATAGCGCGACGGAAATTCCGGATTATTGCGTAACCGGTTCCGTATCACGTCACCGCCTTCATTGACACAAACCGCGATTGACTGATCCAGGCTGGGAAAATATTCATTGGAACCAGGTTGCGCTGAGGTGGGTGGAACGCGGGCGCGGATGCGCGCGCATATTTCAGGCTCGTTCGCTTTGGGCGGATCGTTCTCCATCGCCGGTAACGGGCACAGATTACAAGGATCTCCCGGACACAGGCAGCCTTCGCAGCTTGCCAGTACCGGCGCCGCAAACAAACTCAATCCCACACTGAAAACAATCGTGATGCTGGCTCTGAAAAAAAATGACATCGACATCTCCCCTTTCTAACTGTTAGATAACCACTGAATAATGGCTTTTTGTTATACTGATTTTACCCTAACTCAAATGCTGACAAGCAACTCAACCAGTTTTCAAACTCATAGGCTATGATGAAAATGAATCGTCACACACAACCATTTCCCTTCAACCGTCTCCGCTTCACCAGCTTCACGATGCTATTGTTACTGGTCTCGTGGGTATTGTCAGCGCAAGCGGATACCATCGAGTTGTTGCAGAAAAATGCCAGTATCGCGTATGAAAAAATGATGGAAGCAAGAAAATCCGCAGATGCTTTGGCAAAAGACGCGGCGCTCGCTGAAAGAAAGCTGGCCACCGCGAAACAAAAGCTGGCGGAAGCCGAACAAGAAGCCGAAGCTGCAAAAACAAGATCGGAGCGCGCTAGAATGGCTGCCCAGCAAGCAGCCAATCAGTGGAAACAAGCTACAGATGCTTTGGCCAGTGAATGGGGAAATTCCGAGGTGAAATAACCGCTTACTGCGTATTCACGCCAGCAGCAATTCCATTTTGACATGGGGTATGCCGGCATCCATAAATTCTTCGCTGCAAACGTTAAAACCGAATTTCTGATAAAACGGAACAGCGTAGGTTTGCGCATTCAGCATCGCTTTCTTTTGCTGCCGTTGCCGCAGTTCTTCCAAAAGCACTTGCAGTAATGCCGCGCCAAAACCTTGTCCACGCCATGGTTTGAGCACCGCCATGCGGCCGATGTGTCCATCCGGCAGCAACCGCGCCGTTCCGATCGGTTGTCCGGCAGCATCCAACGCCAGCGCATGCACACTGACCGCGTCGAACTCGTCCCATTCCAATGCTTCAGGTACCTGCTGCTCCTGAATGAATACCGTCGTGCGAATCGCGCGTAAGGCAGGGGCTTCGTGGTTCCAGCTTACAATCCGTATCGTGCCGGCGGAATGCATGACAGACTCCGGATAGGATATGCCCGGTTACTCAAATAAAAGGATGGCGAAGTAAGATAGTGTCTTCCCGGTCAGGCCCGGTAGAAATCATATCAATCGGGATTTCACAAACTTCTTCAAGGCGCCGCAAATAATTTTGCGCGGCTTTCGGCAATTGGGAAAATTCCTTGATGCCGGCGGTATTTTCCGACCAGCCCGGTATTTCTTCATAGATGGGTTCGCAGCGATCAAGGTCATCCGCGCCGACCGGAAGGATATTACTCTTGTTGCCGTCGCTCAACCGGTAACCGACACCCAGATTGAGACTTTCGACGCCATCCAATACATCCAGCTTGGTGATGCATAGTCCGGTCACGCCATTGATTTGAATCGAGCGCTTCAGCGCCACCGCGTCGAACCAGCCGCAACGGCGCGGACGGCCTGTCGTCGAACCGAATTCGTGTCCGCGCGTGGCCAGATGTTTGCCAACTTCATCGTCCAATTCAGTCGGAAAAGGTCCTGATCCCACCCGTGTCGTATAAGCTTTAGTGATACCTAACACGTAATGCAGCATCTGCGGCCCGACACCGCTACCGGGTCCCGCTGCGCCAGCCACGCAGTTGCTGGAAGTCACGAAAGGGTAAGTGCCGTGATCGACATCAAGTAACGCGCCTTGCGCGCCTTCAAACAACAGATTATTACCGGCTTTGTTCGCTTCAAACAGCAATCGCGGCACATCGGCCACCATCGGTTTGATGCGAGCGGCTTGCGCCAATGCTTCGTCCATCGTTTTCTGGAAATCGATCACTGGCGCATGAAAGTAATTTTTCAGCACAAAATTGTGGTAATCCAGGATTTCGCCTAATTTAGCCGCAAAGCGGTCGCGATGAAATAAATCCTGCAACCGCACCGCCCGCCGTGCAACTTTATCTTCGTAAGCCGGACCGATACCGCGTCCGGTGGTACCAATCTTTCCAACGCCCCGGGCAGTTTCCCGGGCATTATCCAGCGCAATATGACACGGCAAAATCAGCGGACACGCTTCGCTGATGCGTAAACGGCCGCTAACGTCGACACCATTGCTCTCGAGCATGTCGATTTCACTGAGCAGCGCTTCCGGTGAAATCACCACACCGTTCCCGATGTAACACACCACATTATCACGCAGAATGCCCGAAGGTATCAGGTGCAACACGGTTTTCTTATTGCCGATAACCAAAGTGTGACCCGCGTTATGCCCGCCTTGAAAACGCACCACGCCTTGCGCATGATCGGTCAACCAGTCAACAATCTTGCCCTTTCCTTCATCACCCCACTGCGTTCCGATGACGACAACATTTTTTGTCATATTTGCTATCTCTAAAAATTCTGTTTCCTGACAATTATAGCGCTTTAACGATCCATTGATCGTCATGCCATATCAACTGACGATCGCAAGTGAGCGATCCTTGGGGTTGTCCTGGTAACTCAGCAATGACAATCTCGCCGGATTGCCGCAATTGCGCGATTTTGTTTTCGAGCGCAGCATTCTTCAGCTGGTAAGGCGCGCGGATGGCTTTCGGGTAGATTGACGGTTTTATCAATCTCGCCAAATCCCTGAGATCCATGCTGAAACCGGTTGCAGGGCGTGCGCGTCCAAAAGCTTTGCCGATTTCATCGTAACGTCCTCCCAAAGCAATGGCATTTGAACAACCCGGCGCATAAGCGGCAAACACCATTCCGGTATGATAATGATAGCCGCGCAGATCCGCCAGATCGAACGCGATCGTATCGACATAATCACTCAATTCCGCTGCGACAGTCGACAATTCATTTAGCGCCGACTTGACTTCAGGATAACTTGGCAATCGCTTAAGGGCGTCGGCTAATACTTTTTCATCCCCATAAAATTCGGGTAATAGCAATAGCGCTTCACGGGTATGCGCCGGCAACTGCACACACAATTCTCTCAATGTCGAGATATCCTTTGCTTGCAGAACTGCGTAAAGCTCGGACTCGAGTTCTTGCGAAATGCCCGCGCCTTTGATAATCCCCCGGAAAACAGCCACATGACCAAAATCCAAATGGATTTGATTGACACCTGCGGCTGACAAGCATTGCAACATCAACCGCTGTACTTCCAGATCGCTTTCGAGACCGGCATGACCATATAATTCCGCGCCGATTTGCAGCGGCTCCCGCGTGGTTGTGATAGCGGAAGGTACCGTATGCAATACGCTGTTAACATAACATAAGCGTGTGACGCCATCGCAATTCAGCAAGTGTGCATCTATCCGTGCAACCTGCGGTGTCATGTCGGCACGTAATCCCATCATCCGCCCGCTGAGCTGATCGATGACTTTGAACATGCGTAAATCCATATCGCTACCGCTGCCGGTCAGCAATGATTCGATGTATTCCAGCAGTGGCGGAATCACTTGCTGATAGCCGTGCACCATCAACAAATCAATCATCTGCCGGCGCATGCCTTCGATCTGTAAAGCTTCAACGGGTAATATGTCCTCGACATACTCCGGAAGTAACCAATTACGCATATATTAAAAATTGATAGCCATCAAAGAAGAGATTTGAATAACAATTCAACTGAAGATAAGAAGCAACATTACGCCGACCATCATGGAAGTCAAACCGATAAATCGTATCTGATTATCGTTGGTTTCGATCAATTTTTTGAAGGCTTCCCGCCACGCTTGCGGCGACAAAAAAGGCAGCATTCCTTCGATGATGAGCATCAACGCAATCGCGTTCAGAAAATTTTCCCACATTTACGATAACCTCTGCGCTATTGACGCATCCACGTTGATTATAACCGCTGAGGAAGTACAAAAATTAAGAGGCTCTGTTGTAGTCTCGCGTATGCACAAACTACGATTTCCAGAACCTCTTCATGACCGATCGAAACAGCGGATCACAAAATTCATCAAATAATCATAGTGCCGGCCCCGGATCTTATTTGCCTGTTGTTAGCAAAAATATCAATCAATTATTGGGAATCAAACACTATCATTATCATTACGTAATGCGATCGCCGCTAATTATTTATTGATCGAAGGGTTCTTTAAATATTTAAAGAATTCGGAAGTCGGTTCAAGAACCATCATATCCCCCTTGTTTTTAAATGATTGCTTGTATGCATCGATACTACGCCAGAAAGCATAAAATTCCGGATCTTTTTGAAATGCCGTAGCATAGGTTGCGGCCGCTTGACTATCGCCATCACCCATGGTTTTTTGTGCTTCACGATAAGCTTCCGCCAGAATAACCTCACGCTGCCTATCAGCATCTGCGCGAATCTTCTCTGATTCAGCAGCACCGGTTGAACGTAATTCGTTCGCAACTCGTTTACGTTCCGCTTCCATACGCCTGAATACCGACTCACTAACCTCTTGCGGCAAGTCAACCCGCTTCAAACGCACATCCACAACTTCCACACCAATTGACCGGGCATCATTGTCGGCTTTTTGCCGCATGATCTCCATGATTACGTCACGTTCACCGGATACTACATCATGCACGGTACGGTTACCGAATTCATCCCGCAGACTTGCATTGATCGTTTGCGCCAGCCGTGTTTGCGCCAACCCTTCGTCACCGCGCACGCTGATATAATATTGTTTTACATCGACAATACGCCATTTCACAAAAAGATCCACCAACACGTTTTTCTTTTCAGAAGTGATAAACCGCTCAGGCTCTTCAGTATCCATTGTCAGTATGCGTTTCTCGAAATAACGCACGTTTTGGGCGATCGGAATTTTGAAATACAAGCCAGGTTCGGTTTTCACATCGATTACTTCCCCCAATTGAAACAGAATGGCTTGCTGCCGCTCGTCAACAATAAAAATCGCCGAGCTGCCTAAAAAGAAAACCGCAACAAGAATACCTGTTAATACGGACGTTATGCTTTTCATCTATCTTATCTCCCGTTCACGGCTACGAAATGACTCGCGCGCGCGCAGGCTATTGTCGGGCGCCGCTTCCTGTATCATGGGTTGCACCGTTACTGGTGTAACCGGTGAGGAACCACTCATATTGATCAACTTATCCAGTGGTAGGTACAGCAAGTTATTGCCATTCTTTTGATCAACAATAATCTTACTCGTGTTCGAAAGCACCTGTTGCATCATATCCAGATATAACCGTTCTCGCGTCACCTTGGGTGCTTTACTGTATTCTGAAAGAATCTGCTCAAAACGGCTGGCGTCACCCTCGGCACTCACAATGACGCGTTGCTTATACCCTTCAGATTCCTCAATCAACCGCGCCGCGTTACCAACTGCTCTCGGAATAACATCATTTGCGTATGCTTGCCCTTCATTCTTCTGCCGCTCTCTATCTTGACCGGCCTTTACAGCATCATCAAACGCGGCTTGAACTTGTTCCGGCGGTTGCGCATTTTGCATTGTCACTCTACTGATCGAAATACCGATCTCATAACGATCCAGAATTTTCTGCATCAACTGCGTTGCACTGGCGGCTACCTGCTCACGACCTTCGTATAACACATAGTCCATTTTGCTTTTACCGATAACCTGCCTAATTGCCGTTTCAGCCGCTTGAAGCACTGCTTCATCGGGATTCCTGTTTTTAAAAAGAAAATTTTCAGGATTATTCAAAATATATTGAACCGCGAATTGAATATCGATGATATTTTCATCGTCAGTCAGCATCAGCGATTCCCGCAAGACTTTACTTCTGACATTATTGCGATAACCGATTTCAACCGTTCGCACCTGACTGACATTCACAATCTCAACTTTCTCAACCGGATAAGGCATATGCCAGCGCAAACCGGCAGGCGTCGTATCGACATATTGGCCAAATCGCAGTACTACACCTCTATGACCTTCGTCTACGATGTAAAACCCGCTGGCTAACCAAACGACAGCCAATAGCCCCAAGATCAGAGCGACACTACCGCCACTTTGTGGCTTGGGACCCGATGAGCGCGGACCTTCGTCTCCGCCACCACCGCCACCTTTTTTCTGCCCGAAGATATTATTTATTTTTTTATTGACGTTACGGAGCACATCATCCAAATCCGGTGGCCCGGAGTCACCTTTATTTTTTCCCCATTGAGGATCATTTAATCCCATAATCTTTCCTATTTTGTTCGTTCAAAAAAGTTCTCGTACCTTAGTACAACCTCCAAGCCCATCTTCGATATTATTATTTACTGCTCTTTCACTTAATTAATTTCTTGGAGTTTTCTACGATTGCTTCCAGTAGTGCTTGCCTTAAAAACTCAATACCCTCGCCTGTTTTTGCGCTTAAACGAATGCGGGATATTCTATCATATCCATCGCGCACGAAACTTTTCCCGCTATTCACTTCATCAACGCAATCAATCTTGTTATATACCAGAATCTGAGGAATCGTATCGGCACCGATTTCTCTTAATATCTTATTAACCTCATCGATCTGCTCATCTCTATTTGGGCTGCTGGCGTCTATCACATGAAGCAGAATATCGGCTTGCACAGTTTCTTCCAACGTCGCACGAAACGCGGCTACCAGCGTATGCGGTAATTCGCGAATAAACCCGACGGTATCCGAGATAACAACTGCGCCTGCTTCGGACAAAAATAATTTCCGGGTTGTGGTATCAAGCGTTGCAAAGAGCTGATCCGCCGCATACGATTGCGCGTGTGTTAGTCGATTGAATAATGTGGATTTTCCAGCATTTGTGTATCCGACAATCGATACCGATATCACTTTTGAACGCTGCCTTGATCGTCTCTGAACACCTCGTTGACGCCGCAGATCCGAAAGTTTTTCTTTAAGCAGCTTAACTCGTTTTTTGAGTAATCTGCGATCTGTTTCCAGCTGAGTTTCACCCGGGCCACGTAAACCAATTCCGCCCTTTTGTCTTTCCAGGTGAGTCCAGCCACGCACAAGGCGAGTCGCCAGATGTTCAAGTTGCGCCAGTTCAACTTGCAGCTTACCCTCGTGACTCTTTGCGCGCTGAGAGAAAATATCCAAAATCAGGCTAGTACGGTCAATTACATTGCAATTCAGCCGCATCGATAAATTGCGTTGCTGCGCCGGTGATAAATCATGATTAAAGATTATTAGCGCAGCTCTTGTCTGCTGCAAATACTGCGCTACCTCATCAACTTTTCCGCTTCCAATGAAGGTCGTCGGATCAGGGCGATTACGTTTCCCTTCAACAACCGCCGACACTTGAAGCTGATCACTTATCGCCAGCTGCTGCAGCTCCTGCAAACTCTCTTTGTGGGTAGCATTTCCAAAATCGATTCCAACAAGTATAGCCGCATTTGCGACTACTGATTGATTCATACCCGACTCAGATAACATCAAGTATCGCGTGTTTCCATTGTTTCAATGGGAATTGAAACGGCTCTTGCAGGCACAACCGTTGAAATCGCATGTTTGTAAACCATCTGTGTAACTGAGTTTTTCAACAGCACCACATATTGATCAAAAGAATCGATTTGTCCTTGTAACTTAATACCATTCACTAGATATATCGACACCGGAATATGCTCTTTCCGTAAAACATTGAGAAATGGATCTTGTAGTAACTGTCCCTTGTTACCCATTGGTAACTCCCTCTTCTAATTATTGGTTATCGGATGAGTGACTCTACTTCATTTTCGGATGTAAATCTACAACAAATTATACGCATATCTGTAAATTTCGTCATAGTCTGTCAACAACCAAACCGGCTTAATCGATTTTTCCAGCGTTGCTTAATAATTAAGCATCCAGGTTCGTATTGCCTGGATGCTTAATTTTAATTCAGTTCCTAGCAAACACTCACTCGCACAGTTCGAATTTAAATGTTAAAACTTAAAATGGTACCGGCTTTGGCGTATTGTTATTGGAAGGCGGCAAAACCGGCAATTTGATATCCGGTTGCTCACCCGTTAAGGTTTTCAAGAAAGCAACGATACTGTCTATCTCTTTTTTATTAAAATCTCGGTCTAACTGTAACTTACCCATGGTTTTAACAGCATCTTCCAATGTTGCAGCTGCGCCATCGTGGAAGTAGGGGTAGGTCAATTCAATGTTACGTAACGTTGGGACTTTGAAAACATTCAAATCGGTGTCTTTTCCAGTAACGCCTTTTCTTCCTTCCGCTTTGCTAGCGGTTTTATATGGGTGATGCACACCGAATTTTTGATAAAGCGCACCGCCAACTGCTGGACCGTTATGACATCCGGCACAGCCGCTACTTTTGAATAATTCATAACCTTCCAGTTCCTGAGCACTCAATGCTTTCTTATCACCTTCCAACCACTTGTCAAATCGTGATCCGGGTGTCACCAAGGTTTCTTCAAAAGCAGCGATTGCGGTTGTAACCCGGTCGATATCGACTTGGTCCGATCCAAAAGCCTTTGCAAAGTGTTCACGATACTGAGGAATGGATTGCAACACCTCTACCGCTACTTTGTGAGTAGATGCCATTTCACCCGGATTTGCAATCGGACCCCCGGCTTGTTCTTTCAAATCCTTAGCACGTCCATCCCAAAATTGCGCTAAATTCATGCTTGCATTCAATACTGTCGGCGCATTGATCGGTCCTTGTTGCCATGCATGACCAATTGAAGTCGGAATATTATCCGTTCCGCCCATGCTGAGATTATGGCAAGAATTGCACGAGATAAAACCAGATTTTGATAATCGCGGATCAAAAAACAGCATCTTTCCCAATTCGACCATGTCCGCATTTGCTACTTTGACCGCTTTGATGGGCTGAATCGGTTCATTGGCTGAAACATTCATCGAAGTGACCAGAGCCCCAATCGATATCAGTGACGCAACCAGTGTACGTGTCTTCATCGGTATTCTCCCTACCTTTAAATAATTGAAAAAACGGCTGTAATGGCGCAGCCGATTACGCCTGATAAAACACCTAAAATTGGAAATTCTGCAAGAGAAAGTTGAAAAACTTAAATTTCAGTAACTGTCAACAATAAAGCATCTCTGGAAATCCTCAACAGATTCATTATTCGTTAATTTCGAGCCGATCTGTGAGTATTTTCTTTGTTTGCTTGGTTATATTACTATTCTCGCCATCAGTGCTTTGGCAAGGGTCCGTCTTAAGCAAACGTGATAATTCTGTTAAGGCTTGTTTATAAACTTTACGCTTAAATTCGACAACGGTATCCAATTCAACCCAATATTGATTCCAGCGCCATGCATCAAACTCCGGGTGTGTGCTCCGGCGCAAAGAAACGTCACTATCACGCCCGATCAAGCGCAGAAGATACCAGATTTGCTTTTGCCCCTTATAGTTTCCACGCCATTCGCGTCTTATCCAGCGGTCAGGCACTTCATATCGCAACCAATCCCGCGTGCGCCCGATAATCTCCACATGATTGGGGCGCAACCCGATCTCTTCGCTTAACTCCCGATACATGGCTTGTTCCGGACTTTCTCCCGACTTGATGCCGCCTTGGGGAAATTGCCAAGAATTCTGCCGTATTCGCTTACCCCAGAAAACTTCATTCTTCGAATTCAGGAGAATAATACCAACATTAGGACGATATCCATTACGATCGATCATTTGAATTATTCATTTGATCCATAAATGAGTGGATTTTTTCATACTTTACTATAGATTAAAAGTGCCCTAAAACAAAAAACCACATCTCGCAGTATTTGCTTTTAGCAAAGTGATCAGCATACTCGCAATATATCTTTCAATGCGCACTTTCCCAAGCGTTTCAAGGTAAAATCACCGCTGTTTTTATTATAATATGGAATCGCTCATGCGCGTCTCGCAATTTTTTATTACAACGTTAAAAGAAGCGCCTGCTGAAGCTGAGTTAATCAGCCATCAGCTCATGTTGCGCGCCGGACTTGTCCGCCGGTTAGGCAGCGGGCTGTACACATGGATGCCCTTGGGTTTAAGAGTTTTACGAAAAATTGAAAACATTATCCGGGACGAGATGGATCGGGGCGGCGCCATTGAAGTACTGATGCCGGCGATACAACCCGCTGAATTATGGCAGGAAAGCGGACGATGGGAGGTTTTCGGGCCGCAAATGCTTAAAATCAAAGACCGGCATGAGCATGATTTTTGTTTCGGCCCCACTCATGAAGAAATTATTACTGATATCGCGCGTAAGGAAATCAAGAGTTATCGCCAACTGCCTCTCATTTTTTATCAAATACAAACCAAATTCCGCGATGAAATCCGTCCGCGATTCGGAGTCATGCGTGCACGCGAATTCATCATGAAAGATGCATATTCCTTTCATACCGGCGAAAATAGTCTGATGCAAACTTACCAATGCATGCATGAAACTTACAGCCGTATTTTCACGCGCCTCGGATTGAAATTCCGGGCTGTTGCCGCAGATACCGGGGCTATTGGCGGCAGCGGCTCGCATGAATTTCATGTACTGGCAGACTCCGGCGAAGATGCCATTGCGTTTTGCCCGGACTCTGATTACGCTGCCAATATAGAGCTGGCAAGCTCGTCATTCTCTCTAACAGAGCGGGGTAAAGCGGCAGGGGCTATGAAAAAAATGGCGACCCCCGAAAAAAAATCCTGTGCGGAAGTTGCGGAGTTCTTGAAAATTCCTTTGGAACAAACGGTCAAAACGCTTGCGATAAAAGCCAACGATCAAATTTATCTGCTATTGCTGCGCGGCGATCATCAGCTAAATGAATTAAAAGTCAGGAAAATCCCTTTTTTATCGGGATTTCAAATGGCCAGTGAAGAAGATATCCTGCAGGTTACAGGAACAGTGCCGGGCTATATTGGTCCCCTAGGTTTGGATGCTTGCGTTATTGCCGATCAAGCTGTGCTCAATATGAGCAATTTTGTCTGCGGCGCAAATGACGAAGGCTTCCACTTCATCAACGTCAATTTTGATCGCGATCTCAAACTGCCAGCACATGTTTTTGATATCAGAAATGTCGTTTCCGGCGACGCTTCACCCGATGGCAAAGGTACTCTGGAAATCTGCCGCGGGATTGAAGTGGGACACATTTTTCAATTAAGAACCAAGTATTCTGAACTCATGAAGGCTACTTATTTGGACGAATCAGGGCAGATTAAAAATATGGAAATGGGTTGTTATGGTATCGGCGTATCGCGTATTGTCGCAGCCGCCATAGAGCAAAATCATGATGCGCGCGGCATCATTTTTCCATTGGCCATGGCCCCTTTTCAGCTTGCCATTATTCCGATCGGGTTGCATAAAAATAACCTGGTCGCGGAAATTGTCGAGAAACTATACAATCAATTTATCGACGCACACATTGAAGTCTTGCTGGATGACCGGAACGAACGCCCGGGAGTCATGTTTGCAGATACCGAGTTAATGGGCATTCCTCATAGAATCGTGATCGGCGAACGCGGGCTTCAGCAATCGACTGTTGAGTATCAAAGCCGCAGAGATGAGACTTCACAAGCCATACCCCTTGATGAGATTTTTTCATTTATCACCGCCAAGTTATGCACAAACTAATCTTTATAAGCTTCATTGTGTTGTTTTCCGGGATTGCCAACGCCAACAATCCCCGTTACCAACAGCTTGCCGCCAGCACCCAAACCATTATCCTTCATGAAACCAGCGACCAAGCTGCCTCGTACACGGAGTATGCAGCTGTCGCTGACAATGTCACTTGGCTCATCAGCATGAGCCGCCGCTTGGAGAAATACATTCCGGACTTACTCGAACGCGAAGCTTTTTTAAGAACCGTGTACTATGAGGCAACGCGCGCAGGGTTAGATCCCCAATTAGTACTAAGCGTCATCCAGGTTGAAAGTGGCTTTAAGAAATACGCCGTTTCTCATGCCGGTGCGCGCGGCTATATGCAAGTGATGCCATTCTGGGTTGGTGTTATCGGACATCAAGACCACAATTTATTTCATCTGCGCGTTAATTTACGTTATGGCTGCACAATTTTGCGCCATTACCTCGATAAAGAAAAAGGCGACTATTTCCGCGCCCTTGGGAGATACAACGGCAGCTTGGGCGCAGCATCATATCCGCAATTGGTATTTAACAAATGGCAAACTACCTGGCGTTATATCTCTTCATAGTGAGCCACTCGACAATAGCAAAACTCTTACCTGATTATTCCGAATCCAAGTTATTTTCTTTCGAGTGACTTCAAATTAATAAAGCTTTCTATGCTTTCCCTTGAAATAATGCCTTGTTGACGTGCTGCGGGATTACCTTCAGGGTCGTAAAAATAGGTGCTGGGTAAAAGTGAGATGTCATCCAACTGAGAAGCGATCTGGCGATTACCGAATACAATCGGATAGCTGATAGACATCGACTGCACAAACTCCATAACAGTCTGCGGATCGTCTGAATCCATCGCCACACCGATCACCATGATGTCCTCGCGATCTTTGTAAAGCGAAATTAAATCGGGAATCTCTTTCAAACAAGGCGGACACCAGGTTGCCCAGAAATTAACCAGCACCCATCGCCCCTTGTAATCTTCAAGCTTATGAATTTTCCCTGTCGTATCTTGAAATTGAAACCCATGTACCGGGGCGCTCAGTATCAGCAGCAATGCGTAAAAAGCCAGCATTAACCTTCTCAAGTTTCGCATAACTTGCCTCACACTATACTTGCGGATGCGCGCGCTCCAACTTACTGCAGAGCTTATTCAACGCGCTTAAATAAGCTTTCGCTGAAGCAACGACGATATCCGTATCCGCTCCATGGCCATTGACGATACGATCGGATTTACGCAGCCTTACCGTAACTTCTCCCTGCGCATCGGTACCGCTGGTAATATTGTTAACCGAGAACAATTGGAGCTCGGCGCCGCTCATCAGCAATTTTTCGATCGCCCGGAAGGTTGCGTCTACTGGCCCGCTTCCCTGAGATTCGGCACGCATTTCATTACCATTGTCGGAAATCACGATCTGCGCATAAGGTATTTCACCCGTCTCACAATGGATGGTCAGCGATATCAGCCGGTAACATTCATGCAATACCAGTTCTTCTTCCGAAGCCAGCGCATGCAGATCTTCATCGAATATTTCATGCTTCTTATCCGCCAATTCCTTGAAGCGCATAAACATGTTGTTGAGCATTTCTTCGGATTCCAGCTCAATTCCCAATTCCATCAATCTGCTGCGAAATGCATTCCGGCCGGAATGTTTTCCCAGCAATAACTTATTAGCATTCCAACCCACATCTTGTGCCCGCATGATTTCGTATGTTTCGCGATGCTTCAGCACACCATCCTGATGAATACCCGATTCGTGTGCAAAGGCATTTGCACCGACAATTGCTTTATTCGGTTGCACAGGAAAACCGGTAATACCTGAAACCAGCTTGCTGGCCGAAACTATATGCGTAGCATCGATCTTGGTGTCGCAAGGAAAAAAATCCTGGCGCGTGCGGACAGCCATAACAATTTCTTCCAGTGCAGCATTTCCAGCTCTCTCACCCAAACCATTGATCGTACACTCAACCTGCCGCGCGCCATTCATTACGGCAGCCAGTGAATTGGCCACTGCCAACCCTAGATCGTTATGACAATGCACCGAAAAAATCGCCTTATCGGAATTCGGAATACGTTCACGTAAATTGCGAATGAGCTTACCGAACTGCTCTGGCATGGTGTAACCGACTGTATCCGGAATATTAAGCGTAGTCGCACCGGCGTCGATAACCGCTTCCAGAATCTTGCACAAGAAATCAATTTCCGAACGCCCTGCATCTTCCGGTGAAAATTCGATGTTATCGGTGTATTGACGCGCCCATTTGACGGCTTTTACAGCTTGCGCGAGCACCTGATCCGGAGACATCCGCAGTTTATTCTTCATATGAATGGGAGACGTTGCAATAAACGTATGAATTCGTGCTGATTGCGCACCTCTAAGCGCTTCACCTGCGCGTTGAATATCCGATTCAATCGCACGGGCTAAACCACATACCACACTTTCTTTGACCGTATCCGCGACCGCTTTGACAGCTTCAAAATCGCCATTGGAAGCGGCCGGAAAACCCGCTTCTATGACATCCACTCCCATCCGCTCCAACTGCCAGGCAATGCGCACTTTCTCTTCTCTTGTCATAGAAGCGCCGGGACTTTGCTCACCATCACGCAGCGTTGTATCAAAAATAATTAAATGATCTTGCATCATGCTCTCCACTTGAGGAAGAAATCTAAAAGAATAACAAAATTCGTTGCTCGAATTTTATAAGGAAGAAGTGAAGTAAGGATAGAAATTTAGCGCGCAAGGCGCAATAACGGCACCGATAGTTTTTTTATCGGAAAAGAAGGAAAATCAAATAAGGAGTAATTGGCAGTCAGATGCATCATGAGAGCGACTATAAATTTTTTTTTCTTATTGTGCAATAGATGCTAGCGATTAGATCCTTCCGGATTTTTCTTGCTCTTACCAAAACGCCATAATTTAATGAAATAGCCCGATAATGCATAAATAGCAAATAGAATAAATAATACCAAAGGCGGATGGCTGGGAATCAGCACAAAAAAGAACAGTACCAGCAACAAGACTGTGAAAAAAGGCACCCGGCGCCGCAAGTTTATCTCCTTACCACTATAGTAAGGAATATTACTCACCATCGTTAATGCCGCAAACAGCGTTACGATACTTGCCAGCCATTTGATATCGCTCCCTTGAATATCAAAGTTCAACATAACCCATACTAATCCTGCTATCAACGCCGCAGCAGCCGGGCTGGGTAATCCTTGGAAGAAACGTTTATCAATTACTTCAATATTGGTATTGAAACGGGCTAACCGCAGTGCCGCGCAAGCACAGTAAATAAATGCGATAATCCAACCCCACTGGCCCATCTCCTTAAGCGCCCACTCATAAACGATCAATGCAGGCGCAACCCCGAATGAAACCATGTCAGACATGCTATCGTATTCAGCGCCAAACTCACTTTGAGTTCCAGTCAGCCTTGCCACACGACCATCCAGTCCGTCCAGCACCATGGCAATAAAAACGGCAATCGCAGAATATTCAAAATTTCCGTTCATTGCCTGCACAATCGCATAAAACCCGGCAAATAATGCAGCCGTCGTAAACAAATTGGGTAACAGATAGATACCGCGCCGGCGGAGCCGGGATTTGACTATAGCGCGCTCAGGCAGTAAATCAGGTGTTATGGGCATTCGGCTGCCTTGAAAACACAGTAGTAAAAATAAAATTCAGACTGGCCATGCTCACGTTAGTTTTCCTCAGAGTACCCATGCCAACAATGCTTAATGCTGCAGAAATAGCCTCAGACGCGCAAAGAATTTATTTTTTCAGCCAGTTGCGTTTGTTTCTTCACGAAATTCTGCCAATATGGATGTTGTCGCAAAGACTTTATCGCCGATATTGACATTCACTTTGGTATTCAGCGGTAAATATACATCCACTCTCGATCCAAATCGGATAAACCCGAAGCGTTGCCCCTTCGCCAAATGATCACCCAAGGAAGCATGGCAAATTATCCGTTTTGCAATCAAACCGGCAACTTGCACACAAGTCACATCCGCGCCATTATCGGCTTTAATCCATAACGCATTGCGCTCATTCTCCAGTGACGCTTTAGGCAAATCGGCATTAATAAATTTTCCTGGGAAATACCACTTGTTGCATACTTCACCATCAATCGGGCTACGATTGGAATGCACGTTAAAGACATTCATGAATACGCTGATTTTAACCGCTTCTCTGTCTAGAAAAGGATCTTGTGTTTTCTCAACGGCCACTATCCGGCCATCAGCAGGTGCCAAAACAGCATTTAGAACAACCGGTACTTCCCGCGGCGGGTCTCGAAAAAATTGTAATACAAAAATGGCAATCACCCAGAATGGTATTGCCCAATACCAGTCAACAAAGAAGGTCACACTGATCGCTGCCGCAAACGCAATCAGGATATGCAGCCAACCTTCGCGTGCGATGATAGGGTAAGGATAGTTAGTCATGAAATGAACTGCGCCAGAAACTTAATGAATGTAAAAAATTAATTCGAATGAATAATCCTAATTCTTTCCTTGATCAACCAGTTTATTCTTCTTGATCCAAGGCATCATATCGCGCAACTTCGCACCCACTTGCTCAATCGGATGTTCGGATGCGAGACGGCGGCTTGACTTGAGAACTGGCGCCCCCGCCTGGTTCTCCAAAATAAATTCACGGGCATATTCTCCGGTTTGAATCTGCCGCAAAATTGCCCGCATTTCTTCACGTGTCTGTTCGGTGATTATTCTCGGTCCGCGCGACACATCACCGTATTCCGCGTTATTGGAAATTGAATAGCGCATATTCGCAATCCCGCCTTCATAGATGAGATCGACGATTAATTTTACTTCGTGCAAGCATTCAAAATAGGCCATTTCCGGCGCATAACCAGCTTCGACCAATGTTTCGAAACCGGCTTGAATCAATGCAGTTAAACCACCGCACAATACCACTTGTTCACCAAACAAATCAGTTTCGGTTTCTTCCTTAAACGTCGTTTCAATCACCCCGCCACGCGTACCGCCATTAGCCGCTGCATACGACAAAGCCAAATCCCGTGCTTTACCCGATTTATTTTGGTGGACCGCGATCAGTGTCGGCACTCCCCCTCCTTGCAGATAGGTCGAACGCACCAAATGCCCCGGACCCTTCGGCGCAATCATAATGACATCCAGATCTTCTCGCGGCGCTACTTGCCCGTAGTGGATATTGAACCCGTGAGCAAACGCCAAGGTGGCACCTTTTTTCAAGGCCGGCTCGATTTCTTTCTTATATACCGAAGCAATTTGCTCATCGGGCAATAAAACCATTACGACATCGGCTCCTTTAACTGCATCGGCTACGTCTTTGACTTTCAATCCCGCTTTCTCTGCTTTAGCCCAAGACGCGCCATCCTTCCGTAGACCGACCGTAACCTTGACGCCAGACTCGCTTAAATTATTCGCATGAGCATGCCCTTGAGAGCCGTAACCCACGATCGTAACTTTCTTTCCTTTAATAAGAGACAAATCTGCGTCTTTATCGTAAAAAACTTTCATTATTTTCCTTTTATACAAATGTTGGATAGAAACAAGCCAATAAGAAACTGCTCGTTAACAAAATAAACACTGTGGGTCACTGTGGATTTAAGCTTTCAAGGCCCGGATTAATCTGCAAAAACGAATTATACCTTTAAAATCCATTCACCGCGCCCTATACCCGATGCACCCGTGCGCACAGTTTCCAGGACAGCGCTCTTGCTGACAGCCTCAAGAAACGCATCCAGCTTTGCACTCGTGCCCGTCAATTCGATCGTGAAGGATTTGTCTGTAACATCAATGATGGAGCCGCGGAAAATTTCGGATAGCCGTTTGATTTCTTCTCGATCAGATCCGATTGCGCGCACTTTTACCAGCATCAGTTCTCGTTCGATATGGTTGCCGTCATTCAAGTCAATAATCTTGACTACTTCAATCAATTTGTTTAATTGCTTCGTCACTTGTTCGACAACATCATCGGATCCTACTGTGACCAGCGTCATGCGAGATAGCGTCGGATCTTCTGTCGGCGCCACAGACAGTGATTCAATATTATAGCCACGCGCCGAAAACAGACCTGCCACGCGGGATAACGCCCCTGCTTCGTTTTCCATTAATAAAGAAATTATATGTCGCATTTGATCACACCAGAATCATCTCAGAAAGCCCTTTACCGCCTGGCACCATTGGAAAAACATTTTCGGTCTGATCAGTAATGAAATCCAAAAATACTAATTGATCTTTGAGCTTAAAAGCCTCTTTTAATGCACCTTCAATGTCTTCCGGCTTCTCAATGCGCATCCCGACGTGTCCATAACTTTCAGCCAATTTAATAAAATCAGGCAACGCATCCATATAGGACTCCGCGTAACGATTGCCGTGGAAAAATTCTTGCCACTGTCTAACCATGCCCATGTAGCGGTTGTTTAAGTTGACAATTTTTAGCGGTAAACGATATTGCTTGCAGGTCGACAGTTCCTGAATACACATCTGGATACTCGCTTCACCAGTGACGCAAGCTACTTTCCCTTTTGGATTAGCCAATTGCACCCCCATTGCCGCCGGCATGCCGAATCCCATGGTGCCTAGCCCGCCGGAATTGATCCAGCGGCGCGGCTTATCAAATTTGTAAAACTGCGCAGCCCACATTTGATGCTGCCCGACATCCGAAGTAACGAATGCATCCCCTTTAGTCACATCAAATAGTTTCTCAACAACCATTTGCGGTTTAATAATTTTGCTATCACGGTCGAATTTCAAGCAATCCCGCTCGCGCCAAAGGTCTATCTGCTTCCACCAATCCTTCAATGCCGCCTGATCGGGTTTTGCATTCTCGGATTTCAGTAATTTTATTAATTCCTTCAACACATCCTGAACATCGCCGACAATCGGAACATCCACTTTCACACGTTTGGAAATCGATGAAGGGTCGATATCGATATGGACAATTTTCCTGTTTTCATTGTAAAAATGCTTGGGATTGCCGATCACGCGATCGTCAAACCGGGCGCCGACCGCCACCAGCACATCGCAGTACTGCATCGCCATATTCGCTTCATAAGTGCCGTGCATGCCCAGCATACCCAAGGACTGCTTATCGGTCCCCGGGTAACCGCCCAATCCCATTAAAGTATTGGTACAAGGAAAATTCAGCAATTGCGTTAACTCGGTCAATTGTGCCGCAGCATCACTCAATATCACGCCACCACCGGTATAAATCATCGGACGCTTGGCGCTCAATATCAATTCCGCTGCTTTCTTGATCTGCCTGGCGTGTCCTTTTACCACCGGGTTATAAGAGCGCATCGTGATCTTGTCCGGATATACAAACTTGGTTTTTTGTTGTGAAACGTCCTTTGGAATATCAACGAGTACAGGGCCAGGACGTCCGGTCGAGGCAATATAAAAAGCCTTTTTAATGGTTTGTGCCAGCTCGGTCACGTCCTTGACCAGGAAATTATGTTTCACACAAGGGCGTGTAATACCCACCGTATCAACTTCCTGGAATGCATCCAAACCGATAGCACTGGTCGGCACTTGACCGCTAATGATGACCATCGGAATTGAATCCATGTAGGCAGTCGCGATCCCGGTCACCGCATTGGTAACACCTGGACCGGAAGTAACAAGCGCGACACCTACTTTATTGCTGGAACGCGCATAACCATCCGCCGCATGGAGTGCGGCTTGCTCATGACGGACTAAAATGTGACGAACCTTATCTTGCTTGAACAGTTCATCGTAAATAAATAACACTGCGCCGCCAGGATAGCCGAAAATACACTGCACCCCCTCTTCCTGCAGGCACCGTATGGTAATTTCAGCACCGGTCAGTTCTACACTCATGCTAATTACATCCTAATATCAATTTCAAAAAAATTATAGAAAATAACACTCAAAAACTTCACTGTCTCATCAAAAAACAGAACGTTACGAAGAGCAAGTCATTATCCTTGCTACTTTAAATCCCCGTCCCGCCCACTGTCAGGCCATCGACGCGCAAAGTCGGCTGCCCGACGCCGACCGGTACGCTCTGACCTTCTTTGCCGCAGGTACCGACCCCCGGATCCAGCAGCATATCATTCCCGATCATGGAAACCCGGGTCAACACATCCGGGCCGTTACCAATTAAAGTAGCGCCTTTAACCGGGTAAGTAATTTTGCCATCTTCAATCATATAGGCTTCCGCAGCCGAAAAAACAAATTTCCCGCTGGTAATGTCAACCTGACCGCCGCCGAAATTGGCCGCATACAATCCATGTTTCACCGACGCGATAATCTCAGCGGGATCTTTATCGCCGTTCAACATATAAGTGTTGGTCATGCGTGGCATCGGGATATGTGCGAAAGATTCTCTCCGGCCATTTCCGGTGACCGGCAAATCCATCAACCGGGCATTTAAACTGTCCTGCAAATAGCCTCGCAGTATGCCATCTTCTATCAATACCGTACATTGCGTCGGATTGCCTTCGTCATCGATATTCAACGATCCGCGCCGCCGGGGAATGGTGCCGTCGTCGACCACGGTAACGCCGGGTGCCGCCACGCGCTGCCCAACACGCCCGGAAAATGCCGAACTTCCCTTGCGGTTAAAATCACCTTCCAATCCGTGACCAATCGCTTCGTGCAGCAATATCCCGGGCCAGCCGCTACCCAGCACGACCGTCATCGTACCGGCGGGCGCCGGACGCGCATCCAAATTGACCACTGCCTGATGAACCGCTTCCCTGGCGTAGTCCTGCAAAACTTCATCGGTAAAATGTTCATAGCCGAAGCGTCCGCCGCCGCCAGCCACCCCTTGCTCACGCCGGCCTTTTTCTTCGGCGATTACCTGCAACGACAACCGGACCAAAGGCCTGACATCGGCTGCCAGCATGCCGTCGCTTCGAGCAACCAGAATGACTTCGTACTCACCCGCCAGCGACGCAACCACTTGCGTAATCCTGGGATCGAGCTGCCGGGTAAAGCGTTCCACCTTTTCCAATAATGCTACTTTTTCTGCGTCCTTCAGGCTCGCGATCGGATCTTCAGGCAAATATAACTGCGCCCGTTGATCCAGCGCGTTCCGCTTTGCTATTTGAACCGCATGCGAACGTCCTTGGCTCGCAATTGCGCGTGTCGCTTGGGCGGCTGACACCAGCGCCGACATGCTGATATCATCGGAATAGGCAAAACCGGTTTTTTCACCGCAAACCGCGCGAACGCCAACCCCTTGGTCGATATTGAAACTACCCGACTTCACGATACCTTCTTCCAGCATCCAGCCTTCAGAGCGGTTATATTGAAAATAGAGATCCGCGTAATCGATCCGATGAGACAATAACTGCGCCATCACTTGCTGCAAGCCCGAGACATCCAAATCGTAAGGCATTAGCAAGCTGCGATTGGCAATCGCCATAAAATCTCTATTTTCCGTGCTACCGTTAATGTTCATAATTGTAATTCAAATAGTCTAGCTGCAACCGCAAATAAATTGCTCATGATACCGAATCTTTACGCTTAGCAGGGTTGTAAAATCCGATGATCCAGCGCGGGCAGATTGGCTCGCAAACTCGATTGATAATCGGGGTCGATCGTCGCCACAACCGCGCCGGAACCGCGCGGCAAGCGTTCGATCACTACTCCCCACGGATCGACAATCATGCTATCGCCATTGGTTTCCCGCCCATTCACATGATAACCGCCTTGTCCTGGCGCAATAACATACGCCATGTTTTCGACGGCGCGCGCCCGCACCAGAACTTCCCAATGCGCCTTTCCGGTAATCGCTGTAAATGCCGCTGGCGCCAGGATAATATCAACTTTATCCATCAGCCGGAACAATTCCGGAAACCGTAGATCGTAGCATATCGACAAGCCGATTCGTCCGAAAGGCGAGTTTACCGTGACTACTTTATCCCCCGCCTTGATGGTTTTCTCCTCGGCATAACGTTCATGCCCCAGTTGCAAACCAAACAAATGAATTTTGTCGTAACGGGCTACTTGCTGGCCGTCATCCGCATAAACCAGACAACTATTATAAACTTTATCAGGATCCGGCGAAGCCAGCGGCACCGACCCCCCCACCAGCCAGATTCCTAAACGTCTTGCGGTGTCACTTAGAAATTTCTGAATTTGTCCTTCCCCCGGCTGCTCCCGCACCGCCAGTTTATCGGTATCCTTCATGCCCATGATGCAAAAATATTCAGGCAGCACAACCAATTTGGCGCCACGGCCAACTGCGTCCTCGATCAGCCGCGCGGCTTCTTCGAGATTAGCGGATACGCTCGGACCTGAAGCCATTTGTATTGCGGCCACACAGAAACCCTTATCGGCATCTTTATCAATCTTCGATGGATCGCTTTTAATTGTATTTTTCAACATACTTTTCTTTCTCTGGTTCAGATTTCCAGAAAATCTTAATTAAAAAAATATCTTGTGGATATTCAAAAAATAAATTCTATTATCAATCACTTCCGGTATATGCATCATGTACGGTACCGAATCGGTGTTACCCAACCCGGATTCTAGCATTTAAGTAGGAAAACGTTCTATTTCGTTTTATTCACCATGCCAACCGTCACTTTCCTGTAAGCTTATTGATTATTTTATTGCTCATGACGGTCTATGAGACATCACGATCACTCGCCAGAAGCCATTCTTGCCGCCGCGCTGCCTTCCAGCCGTTATGCGCAACGGTTATTGGATAGCGAGCCGGCCCGAAAAACCGCCTTGTTGGAAAATCTGCATTCCCCTTTTCATAGAAAAGAAATGCAAGATCATCTCGAATTGAGATTCGTACAAATCGCGGACGAAGAAAGCTTAAATACCGTATTACGGGATCTACGCAAACAAGTCATCCTTCGACTGGCGATCCGGGATATCAGCGGCCAAGCGGATTTAACGGAAGTAATGACCTGCATGACCGATCTGGCCGAAGTCACGATCAATTGCGCCCTCAAATTCCACGAAATGTGGCTTACACAACCGCACCGTTTCGGATCGCCACGGGGTGAAAACAGTCATTCGGTTCAGCATCTGCTGGTGGTCGCCATGGGCAAACTCGGCGGTGGAGAATTGAATGTCTCATCCGACGTCGATTTGATCTTCGTATATCCGGAAGATGGTGAAACCGATGGCGCCAAATCCATTTCGAATCACGAATTCTTCGCGCGCCTCGGACGCAAGTTAATCGCCAGTCTCAATGATTTTACCGCGGACGGTTATGTATTCCGGGTTGATATGCGGCTCCGCCCGCATGGAGAAAACAGTCCTTTAGCCATCAGCTTCCCGATGCTGGAGGAATATTTCATCAAGCAAGGCCGGGAATGGGAACGCCATGCCTGGATCAAGGGACGCGTGATCGCCGGCGGCATCGATAGCGAATCCATTTTGATGGAACAAATTGTCAGACCCTTCGTATTCCGCAAGTATCTGGATTTTAATGCATACGAATCGATGCGCCGCCTGCACGCGCAACTGCGCAAGGAAGTCGAACGCCGCGAACTGCACGACAATATCAAATTGGGACCGGGCGGTATCCGCGAAATCGAATTTATCACACAAGTTTTCCAATTAATCCGCGGCGGGCGGGATGTCGATTTATGCATCCGTCCTACCCTCGGCGTTCTGCAACGGCTTCAAAAAAAACAGCAATTACCGAAACAAGCGGTCTCCGAGCTTATCGAGGCTTATTGCTTCTTACGGAAACTCGAACACCGCTTGCAATATCTGGATGATCAGCAAACTCAAACCTTGCCATTGAATCCCGAGGATCAACAACGCATCGCCAGCGCAATGGGCTTCAGCGGCTACGAGCGGTTCATGGAACAATTGGACAAACACCGGAGTGACGTAACGCGTCACTTTGAGCTCATTTTTGCCACACCTCGGAAATCTCCCTCGCATGACATGCTGGCCTATTTATGGCAAGCTGAAGCGCACGATACCTCGCAAACGGAAGCCGCCGCAACGCAATTGAGTACCATGGGTTTTACCGAACCCGAAAAAATCTCGGAACGGATCCGCTCGTTTTATCAAGATAATGCCTATCAGCATCTCGCCGAATCGAGCCAGCAACAAATCATTACGTTGATACCCATGCTCATTGAAGCCGCTTCGGAACATCCGCCGGTCGACATCACGCTGGAACGCATGCTGCAATTACTCGAAAAAATCAGCACCCAATCTTCTTACTTGGCGTTGCTGCTGGAGCATCCACATACCTTGCAGCGCGTCGCGGGAATCGCCTCCATCAGTCAATGGGCAAGCGATTATCTGGGGCGTCACCCGATCCTGCTGGATGAATTGTTGCGCCAAGCTGAACCGCATCCGGTTCCGGATTGGAAAGTACTCAATAACGAATTGATCTACCAATTGAATCATGTCAACAATCCGAAAAATGACGTGATCGAATGGCAAATGGACGTTTTGCGGCACTTCCAGCATGCGCAAGTATTCCGCCTGCTGGTTACCGATCTCGAAGGTTCCTTGCAATTGGAAACGTTGAGTGATCATCTGACCGCATTGGCCGATCTGGTACTGGACAATGTGCTGAATCTTGCCTGGTCCGGTTTGAAGAAACGCCACCGGGAAAACCCAGCTTTTGCAGTAATCGGTTACGGCAAACTGGGAGGCAAGGAACTCGGCTACGCATCCGATCTCGACATGGTATTTCTATACGACGATGACCACCCCGACGCAGCGGAAATCTATACCAAGCTCGGACAAAGCATCAACGCCTGGCTGACCCGCCACACATCCGCCGGACTTCTGTATGAAACCGATCTGCGCCTGCGCCCGAACGGCGCTTCCGGCTTGCTGGTCAGCTCGATGGAAGCATTCGCGCAATATCAGCATCAACAAGCCTGGGTATGGGAGCATCAAGCACTGACCCGTGCTCGATTCGTTGTCGGCGATCCGCACGTCGGTGATGTTTTTGAGCAGACGCGAAAAGAAATTTTGTGCAAGCAACGCAACCTGACCGGACTTAAACAGGAAATATTGAAAATGCGTGAAAAGATGCTGGAAGCGCACCCCAATCCGACAGCGTTGTTTGACATCAAGCATGATCGCGGCGGTATCATAGACGTCGAGTTTATCGTGCAATATCTGGTACTCGGCTACTCGAATCAGTATCCGGAACTCACCGGCAACATCGGAAATATCGCGCTTTTAAAACTTGCGGGGGAGCTGGGACTCATAGAAAAAATCACTGCGGAAAAAGCACGCTCGGCCTATCGCGAATTCCGGCGTATCCAGCACCGGCAGCGTTTGAATGGCGAAGCGGATATGGCCGGCAGTGCGCCGGTGGATAGCCAAGCGCAAAAATTCACCCGGGTTGAAGACAGCCCTTTGAAAGAGGATCGCAAAGCGGTACTGGCGCTATGGAAAGAAGTTTTTGGAACTAATGCATTGTATTAAATATACTTTTCACTCAGCGATGAATTTAAGCTGATCTTCATATCTGAATTAATCATAAATTACTTGAAACAAAACTGATAACCATTGAATATTAAATAGAAATTATTTTTTCGAGATTTTGGCACGAATTCTGCTATCGATTCAATACACACACATCGGGTGTGTCCTACTCACAACCAAAAAGGAGAACTGCAAATGCAAAACGTACAAAAAGGTTTTACCCTGATCGAGTTAATGATTGTTGTGGCCATTATTGGTATTTTGGCAGCGGTCGCGGTGCCTGCTTATCAAAATTACGCATTAAAAGCAAAATATACAGAGGTTATTAATGCAACGGCAGGTATTAAAGCCGGTATTGAAGTATGTGTACAAGAAGGCAACTGCTTTAATGCTGGCGGCCCTGCAATACAAAACGTTGCTTTCGGTGCATTTGGATTGATACCGGCAGCTCCTGTAGCTAGTACTTTCTTAAATGGTGTCGTTGTTACAGCCGCTGGTCAAATTACAGCGACTGCTACAGCAGTTCAGGGTTTAAATAGCGAAACTTACATATTAACACCTGCTGTCGATGCTCAAGGAAAAGTAACTTGGACAGTAAATGCAGCGAGTACTTGTCGTACGCGTGCTGCAGGTGCAATTTGCTAAAACCAAATAGATTCTGAACGTAAAAAAACCGCCTTTTATGGCGGTTTTTCTATCAGTTCTATTTAATAATTTATACCTTATAAGATTTATCAATAAATCATTTAATACACACCACCCGTACCTGATGCATATCAGTAACCCCTTGTAACACCTTCTCGATCCCATCCTGTTTCAGCGTTCGCATCCCATCGCCCAGCGCCGTTACCAGCATTTCCGCCACGCGCGCGCGTTCCTGCACATTCTTTTTGAGGGCATCGGTCGCGGTCATCAGCTCGTGCAATCCGACCCGTCCGGCATAACCGGTACCGACGCATTCATCACAACCGATCGCTTTGTAAAGCGTAATCCGGCCCTGATCATCTCCATATTGCCGGATCCATTGCGCGCGAATTTCACGAAGCGCAGATTCGGGATCGGCTTTGAAACGATCGATATTTCTCAGTTCCACACAATACTCGTCTAACAGAGTATCGATTTCCTGCTCGCTGGCGACGTAGGATTCCTTGCAATGTTTGCATAGCCGCTTCGCCAACCGTTGCGCCAAGACTCCGAGCAGCGCATCGGCAAAGTTAAACGGATCCATGCCCATATCCAGCAAACGGATCACCGATTCCGGCGCGCTGTTGGTATGCAATGTCGCCAAAACCAGGTGACCGGTCAATGATGCTTCAATGCCGATGCTGGTGGTTTCCTTGTCGCGCATCTCGCCGACCATGATGATATCCGGATCCGCCCGCAGAAAGGAACGCATGATGACCGGAAAAGTGAGTCCCGCTTTGACGTTGATCTGCACCTGCCGCAAACCTTTCTGGGTGATCTCCACCGGATCTTCCGCCGTCCAGATCTTGGTATCGTTCTGATTCAGATATTTTAAAACCGAATGCAGCGTCGTCGTTTTACCGGAGCCGGTCGGGCCGCACACAAAAAATAAGCCATAAGGTTTGCTGATGATACTTTTCAGCTCCTTCAGGTTATGCGCTGTAAACCCCATGTTTTCCAATGGAATCGGCTCGCCCGCGGCCAGAATCCGCATCACCACGTCCTCCATGCCGCCCGCCGATGGAATCGTCGCCACCCGCAACTCGATATCCAGCGGCGCGAACTTCTTGAACTTGATTTTGCCGTCCTGCGGTTTGCGCTTCTCCGATATATCCAGATCGCACATGATCTTGATCCGTGTAACCAGCGGATTCCGGTAGCCGGCTGGAATCTCGATATAAGGCATCAGCGAGCCATCCTTGCGGAAACGGATTTTGGTTTTTTCCTTGCCGGGAAAAGGCTCGATATGAATATCCGAGACTCCCTGTTTATAAGCATCAATGATGATTTTATTGACGAGTTTCACCAATTCGTTGTCGGAAGCGGCGGAAGACTCTTCTTTGTCGTTATCAGTTTCTTCGGTATCAATCGATTCCCCTTGAAGACCGACAAGCATCTCATTGATATCGCCCGAATCGATTTCGTCGCCGCCATAAAATTGCTTCACCGTTTCATCAAATTCCCGTTTGGTGGTGACGGTATAGATAATTTTATTTTTCGGAAAAATGGTATTGGCGATGCGTTGTGTTTTAATCCGCTCGGGATCCAGCGTTAAAATCACCAGACCATCTTTGGTGTCGTCAATCGGCAGAATCGCGTTACTTTCGACATAATCCCTTTTTAGATTTTTCAGCAGTTCCGCCGGTTTTACACGATCAGCTTTAAAAGGCTCGTATTTCACCGCGAAGAAAGAAGCAAGCGCTTTTCCAATAACCGGCAATCCGATCTGAAATTCATCGAGCAGGATATCTTCCAGATCGCACCCCTTTTTGCGTGCCGAGCGGGCGGCCAGTTCCAGTTCCGCCGCGGAAATTGTTGCATCCAGCACCAGATAATCATATTTCGATTTCAGCAGTTGCGCGGGTTTTTCCGGCTGTTTAAGAGCGCCCGAAACCGCACGGCAAATTTCGGTGACACCTTGCACAATCTCAGACGGAAAGGCTTGATTGCTTTTATGATTGATTGCCTGAACAATGCCTATCAATGCTTGGTTTTCCTGGTTCAATATTGGCGCAACCAGCATTTGCTTGGTTCGATAGCCGGTACGTTTGTCGGCTTCATTGGAAAAAACCAGTTGCGCATCAATACGCTTCAATTCACTTTTGTTGTAAACATCTTCGATATTGAGCGTTTTCTTTTGCAGACCGGCATGCCCCATGATACTGGTTTCTGTTACCGGAATTTTCAGATCCTGAAAAGTATCAATTCCGGTTTTTACCCGCGTGATGAAGAACGATTTATCGTCGCTCAATGCATAAATCGTTAACCGATCCGCATTAAACAGCGCACGGATATCTTTACTCGCTTCCACCATGATTTCATCAACATTGTTCGCAGCCTGAATCTTGGCGATCACTGCTTGCAGGCTTTTAGAGAAATCCTGTGCAGGAATGCTATTGGGGATATTTTTTTGTTTAAGCAGCGTTGGCGCAGATGTACTCATAAAATCGCTTCCTAAAATTCAAGTGATTGATTGTTTTCCAATCGTCTCGGATGAAATCTTGCCAGGCATTGCCGGATTTCGTTCATGGTGATATCCGCTTCGCCGGGCTTTAAATGCGAAATTAAAATTTCCGCTTCACCCTCCAGCTTTTCCAATTCTTCCATCAATAAACTGGGACAAAGATGTTTGGATCGGATGGCGATTGCTCTTTTTTCATTACAAAAAGCGGATTCAATGATCAAATACTTTAAATTCGAGATTTTATTCACGATCGGCCAGAATGCGTCATGCGTGGTGGTATCGCCGGTAAAAACAAGGCTGGCATGACCGGAATCCAATTGATAACCTACTGCCGGAACAGTGTGATTCGCCGGAAGCGGTATGATTTTCCGGCCATTCAGAACGACAGCTTGTTCCGGCAATAGCGCTTCATAGCGCATATAAGGGAAATCCGCATCCGGAATTTTTGTGAAATCCGGCCATAAGTGCCAATTAAATAAATGTTTCTGCAGTACCGTCAGCGTCGCTTGAATGGCATGAACGGTCAACGGTTTCGTGCGTAATGAACCGACCGTATCCACCAGAAAAGGAATGAAAGCCACATGATCCAAATGTGCGTGCGTCACAAAAACGTGATCAATCTTGGTCATCTCTTCGACACTCAGATTTCCGACCCCCGTCCCGGCGTCAATCAGGATATCGTCATCCAGTAGCATCGCCGTGGTTTGCGCCCCACCGCCGATACCGCCGCTGCATCCCAAAATTCTCAGTTTCAACGGACTAGCCCAGAGAAAGAATTATTTAACCAGTAAGACGGGTATCTGCGACAGCTGCATCACTTTGCTGGTCACGGACCCCAAAAGCAATCCTTTTAAACCACCTCTACCGCGCGGCCCCATTACGATCAGATCATATTGCTTTTCGGTGGCAAATCGCACGATCATCTCAGCCGGATCACCCACCGTAATATGAAACTGGTAAGCAATCCCGGCTTGATCCAATATGTCGCGAGCTTCATGCAGGTTTTTCAAGCCTTCCTCTTGATGATATTGCTTGATATCCGCTTGATTGATGAATAATGACACATTTCCATCGAGCGGATATTGAACATTAAGCAGATGAAACTCCGGTATTTCCTTGTACCAATCGAGCAATTGAATAAAATCAGCTACAGCTTTTTTCGAGCATTCAGAGCCATCAACAGGCAACAGTATTTTCAGCATGATAATCCTCTATTTATCTATCCAGGTTATTGCCTGGAATTGTCTTCATCGGCCAGATCAACGATCGGTCTCGCTTCAGCCCGCTTACGAGCGGCCAGCGTTTTACCGGCGGCAATTACCACGATTGCCATGGCAGCGGGAGCGATCCAGTGCAGAAAATTCGCATTCACATCAACCCATTCCTTGGTAACCACATCGGTTACCGCCATATCGCCCGCAATCCACCCCAGCAACCCTGCACCGATTGCAATCGTGACCGGATATCGATCCATGACCCTCATTACCAGTTGACTACCCCAAACGATGATCGGTACGCTGATCACCAATCCAAAAATCACCAAGCTGATTTCGTCCTTTGCCGCCCCCGCAATGGCAATCACATTATCAAGACTCATCACCGCATCCGCGACGATAATCGTTTTGATAGCGCCCAGCAGCGTGGTGCTGGCGTCTACTTCGTGACTGCCTTCCGATTCAGGCTGTAATAGCTTGATACCAATCCAAACCAGCAATGCCGCGCCTGCAACCTTCAGATAAGGAATGGTTAACAGATTCAATGCAAAAAAGATCAGCACAACACGCAGCACAATTGCACCTGCAACTCCCCAGAAAATCCCGAGCTTGCGCTGCTTATCCGGTAAGCGTCTGCAAGCCAACGCAATGACTACCGCATTGTCGCCACCTAAAACGATATCAATCGCAATAATTTGCAGCACGGCTAACCAAAACTGCGGACTATCAAATGCCATCAACTTTCCTAAGAAATATTTAATTAAGTATGGGAAATGCTACGAGCGTTCCGCCCGGTTCTCGCTATCCTGAATCCCGATAAATTTCAGCAATTCCGTTTTCTGCTGAAGCGTATCGTTATAACCCAATTCGATTAAATCCCGGCAAAAAGCCATTTCAAACAACACGTAACTCAACAAGGTTGATCCGTTAGGTCCCATCGCGCCGATCGCGCGATACAAATAACGCATGATCCAAGGCAAAGTATCCGCGTATTTTTGCGCAATCTCATTGATGCCTTCGCTTGGCGCTATCATCATCGCTTCGACCGGTCGTAACGAGATATTTTTTTCCTTGAATGCCGCCGGTGGAATCAGTTTTAAGGTTTCGTTAATACGCAGCAAGCGTTCCAAATCCACGTCCAAGCTATCAACAAAAATACTGTTCAACGCATGCCCGGCTATCTGCGCAAATGGCGGATAACCCGATACGCTCACACGTTTCGGTTCATCGGTCACGGGCTTGCGCACACCGATTATCAATACTTTATCCGCGCCCAAATGCAATGCCGGGCTGATCGGCGCCAGTTGACGCATGGAACCGTCGCCGAAAAATTCCCGGTTCAGTTTTACCGCTGGAAAAATAAATGGTATTGCCGATGAAGCCATCAGGTGTCCAACTCCGATCTCAGCCGGAATCCCCAATCTTTGGGCTCTTTTCCAGGGAGTCACTGCTTTAGCCGCCTGATAAAAAGTGACTGATTGGCCAGAAGTATAGCCCCATGCGGTAAGACCGAGTGCATATAAAGAGCCGGAACGGATGGAATGCTGAATTGTACGAAAAGAGAAGCGGTTTCTTAATAAAGCTTCTAAGGGGGAATTATCCAGCAAGGAAATCGGATGATGCTGACCGTATTCGGCCGATACCAAAGAAAGCATACAACGCAGGGTATTATGCAGCACCCCCAGGAAATCGGACCGGTAGATCTGGTCGACATGAAAATTCGACCAGACGGCTTCCAGTCTTTCAACGCCTTCACCAAAATTGCTTGCCGAAACTGCAATACTGGCTGCATTAATCGCACCAGCCGAAGTACCGCAAATGATGGGAAAAGGATTACGGCGTTTATCCGGCAATAATTCCGCAATCGCTCGTAACACTCCTACCTGATAAGCTGCGCGAGCACCCCCTCCGGTCAGAACCAAACCGACTCTGGGCGCACCTGAATCTTGTTGTTGCTCATGCTCGAACTGCAAATTCTGATTTCACCCTCTCCAGCGCATCCCGTAAGGTCTCTTCTGGTAAGTTATTTAACGAACTGGATAAAATTTTCGCCGCCTGACATGCCGAATCCGGCAATATCGAACTATCCAGTTTAGCCACAAAAACAGCTGCAGCGCCAGTCGCATTCAAAAGACTCTGACGCTCACTCATTAGAATTTCCATTTCTTCGCGCAGCATGGAAACTTCTTGTTCTCTCAAGATGGTATTAGGCATATGATATTCCTTATAACATAAATACAGTAACCCGCCTGTCGAGCAATATAACAGAACTATAATTCATTTATATTTTGAACTCTGTGCTGTTTATCACTCTTTTCAGCTTTTTTAACCAAATTCATTAACGGCATCTGTACTCATATCATGAACCATCACACTACTACGCTATATCCCGAAATCCAACCCTATCAGCAAGGCATGCTGACCTTGGATAACATCCACACCATGTACTGGGAAGTATCCGGCAATCCTGCCGGCATCCCCGTGGTATTCCTTCATGGCGGACCGGGCGCCGGAGCATCTCCAGCCCACCGGCGCTTTTTCGATTCTGCATCTTATCGTATTGTCGTGTACGATCAAAGGGGCGCAGGCCGATCTTTACCGCTTGGCGAGATCCAGGAAAATACCACACTTCATTTGATCAACGATCTGGAATTACTCCGTCAGCACTTGAGAATCGACCGATGGCTGGTCTTTGGCGGCTCCTGGGGCAGCACATTAGCCCTCGCTTATGGCGAAGCGCATCCCGAGCGCTGCCTTGGTTTTATTCTGCGGGGAATTTTCCTGTGCCGCAAACCGGAAATTGATTGGTTTTTATATGGATTGCGCAATTTTTTCCCGGAAGCCTGGCGGGAATTCGTAGCACCGCTGTCTATCGAAGAACGCCGCGATATTCTATCCGCATACCATCAGCGCTTGATGAATCCCGATCCCGCCGTCCACATGCCGGCCGCGCGCGCTTGGAGCACGTACGAAGGATCTTGCTCGACCTTATTGCCAAGCCCCGCAACCGTCAGTTATTTCGCGGGCGACACCGTGGCGCTCGGGCTTGCCCGCATGGAAGCGCATTATTTCAAGCACAACATCTTTTTGCCGGAAAATTCATTGCTGGATAACGCGCATAAATTGCACAACATCCCGGCAACCATCGTGCAAGGACGCTACGATGCGGTTTGTCCGATCGTCAGCGCCGATGATCTGCACCATGCCTGGCCGCAAGCGGAATACCTCATCATCGACGACGCCGGGCACTCGGTATGGGAACCGGGCATACAAGCAGCATTAATCCGTGCTACGAATCAATTTAAAATGCGAAGCATCCGTTGACCACCGGAAATGTAAATCGCACTTGGTTTTACTTGTCAGCCCGGCATATCCAGTACCTTATTCAGGGCGGGCAATAGCTGCTTGGTTGCTCGACAGCTCTTTAAGATAAGGTAAATATTGTGCGTGTTGTCCGATAAAAAAGCTGCTTTTGGCCGGATTTCTCACTATTTCTTTTACTTCGCTTGGATGCCGGATCGACTCCAATACCCTTCCACCCAATTTACTGGCAACATCTTTAAAGCGTTCCGGATAAGAAGCGGAAAGATTTTCGCCGCGCAGCTTATTTTGGTAATTCACGTACCTTAATTTTCCGACCGGCACAAAATTCACATTATTATCCTCCACCCACGTTCTAAGCGACTCTTTAAGCTGAGAAATTTCTTCCGGCAACAATATTTCCGGAATATTATTCAGTTTCTCAAGCAGGATGTCATACGTCACTTTTCCTAGCGGCACATGCGGAACAAAATCATATTGATATTCAAAACGCCATAAATTATCAAATACTCCCGCTATATCGCGTTCATTAATCATCTTTCCGTGAGCGGTAAAAAACCGAGGAGCTGCAAATGTATAAGTCACAATTCTCGTAAAATCTTTTCGGAAATCGACGGTGGCACCCGTTGCCAATGCACCACCTTTGCTGTGACCTGTCAGATACAAAGTTCCCTGCGCTTGATTTTTGAATGGCTGCCAGATTTCTTGATCCTGCAAGATCTTCTCATGCAAGGATCGTAATGATCTTTCGAAACCGGCGTGCCTGCCTTTTTCAAACAATAACTCCCGGGTATCCGGATCAAGATCATGGAAACTGAACAGTTTAAAGTTGTTCAGCCAATCCGATTTATTCGGCTCCGTGCCCCGGAAGGCAATAATCGCACCATTGGGAATTTTTAGCAGAATCGCTGCATCGATTTCGGCACCTCCATTCCCAGATGATCCTGGCGAAGAAAACACTTCCACCGAGTGAATATTCAGTCTCGAGAAAGCTTCTCTCAAGGATTCTGGATTCTCAGTTGCGGCATCTTTGAGGCAATTTAATACATTAATACGATCCGCATCTCTCTGGCGCTCGCTGGTAACTCGATATGCACATTCAGATGCGGTAGCCAACATGACAGCAGTGTTGTCATCCCAATCTGCATATCCGGCATTTGCAGATATCAAGTATGCTGCCAATAAAGCCATTAGAGTATGTTTAGTTTTCATTATTCTTTCCTTAAAAATGATCAAGAAAAATTTCTCAAAACCAGTTGCTGTGTTTAAAAACACAACTCCGCCAATGTCAATCAGAAATCGGTCTATCGAGAATCCCTTTGACGAACAAACTGATCGGGTATGAGCACATACCAGTCGCCAATTATTACAATAGCGTTACAAAATTAATAGGAAACACCTGTAGCACTACAACTGTAGTAGTTGAATCTTTCCGCGTTAAGGAATTACAGCAGGCGCGTCGTAAGATTTGACGCTTCACTCCACAATAACCAAACTCGCCATTGATCCGGAAAAACCCTTTTATTCCCGCTTTAGGCTTGCCACCCCCGTACCGTATACTCCCAATCTTTGGCAAGATACGCTTGATTTAATTTAAATCAATAAGATACAAACAAGTGCGGAGTTTGCAATGGACAATTATTTTCTCGGACGGCAACCCATTCTGGACCGGAATCAAAACTTGGTCGCATATGAATTATTGTTCCGCCAGGAACAAGCCCAGGAAGCAACGGTCGTTACCGATGACTTATCCGCATCGGCAAATGTTATCGTTAACGCCTATGGCCGCTTCGGTATCCAAAATGTACTAGGGCAACAACGGGGCTTCATCAATGCGGATCCCGGTTTGATCATGAGCGATATCATCAGCTTGCTGCCCTGTAAACATGTGGTTTTAGAGGTCAGAGTACCCGATCATATCACTGAAGATTTCTTGCGGCACTGCAACGAATTAAAGCAAAAAGGCTATCAATTCGCACTGGATAACATTGTTGCCATCGATAGCAAAATTGAGCAGCTGTTGCCGATCGTCAGCATCGTGAAAGTTGATGTATTGTCACTGGAAATAGATGCATTAGAGAAATTGGTAAACACTCTGAAACGCTGGCCCGTTCTGCTGTTGGCATTGAAAGTGGAAAGCCGCGAACAGGAAATGCGCTGCAAGCAGCTGGGATTTCAAATGTTTCAGGGATATTATTTCGCCAAACCCGAGGTTATGTCAGTCAAACGCGCGGACCCCGGAAAATTATCGCTGATGAAGTTGCTCACGCTGGTAACCGACAATCGCGATCACGATGAAATTGAACGGGAATTCAAACGCCAGCCAGGTTTAAGTTATCACCTCATGCGCATGGTCAATTCCGTAGCCGGGGATCTGCCGCGCAAAATCAATTCGATCAAACACGCCATCACATTGATGGGGCGCGAGCAATTATTGAAATGGATTCAACTATTGCTCTATACCTCCAATCCCGTGGAAGACAGCGCGGTTAACCGGCGCATGCAAACCGCCGTCGAGCGCGGCAAGTTGATGGAATTAATCGCCGCCGCGGAACGTCCGCACGATAAAAATCATCAGGAGCGGGCTTTCATCGTAGGCATTCTATCTTTACTTGACGAGTTGTTAGGCATCGACATGCAACAGATTGTGAACAAATTGGGGATCTCGGACGATATGCACCAAGCTTTGATAATGCGGGAAGGACGTCTGGGTCAAGCGCTCAAATTGGTTGAAGGCGACGAGAGCGGCGATAATGCCGCCGTTGAATCGGCGCTCGCCGGATTAGGATTCTTGAGCTTACGCGAATTTAACGGCATCAAATTGCGCGCTTCCGACTGGGCCAATCAAACGGGTGAAGTTGCCAATTAGCCGGAACCCGCCGATCGCACCTCAAAGTCAAGGCAAGCGCTCGAACTCGGAAACAATGAATCCCAATTCATCGTCCGAAGCGCCCTTTATGCGATCGATATTGATCCGTTCCGGGAAACCGTATACCGGATGGAATTTCACTGTAACCCGATCCGCCTTACCGCTTTGGTGAGTTTGCAATATCGAGAATAGACGATCAATGGTCGCATGACGCTCAAAATATTCCGAGTGAACATCCGCCTTTGTGATGATGCCGCCATGCGCATCTTTCATCGATACCACCTGCCCGTCCAGAACTTCGATTCGTAGCGGCATGCGCCCCCTGAAAGGGCAATAGCAAACGATACGCAACTCGAACCGGTAATGCGGAATTTTGGCTTCTTGCCATCTGCGTTGTTGGTAATCGGAATGACTTTGCCCTGACGTTGCACATGCCATGATGGTAAAAGCCAGTATTAACCAAACTATTTTTTTCATTTCAACGCAAGATTCCCGAAAAAACCGCCAATCTCCATCATCCAGGCTACTCCCAAGTGCACGGCAAGGCCACCGGCGATCGATTGTGTCCGGTACGCGACAATACCCAATATCAATCCGCCGAAGTAGGAAGAAATACATTCAAACAGTGGCTTACCAAAATGGATACTACAATAAAAAGCCGCCATCGGTAAAATCGCAGCCGCTCCAACGTAGCGGACAAAAGCAAAAATCAGAAACCCGCGAAAAAATAGCTCAATGGTCACAAAATCCAAGCCATAACTGATTTCATACAATAACTGAATAATGATCGGATGCTCCGTATGCGGCAATATGAAATCAATTTGCTTTAACCGCGGATAAGTATTGAGAAAATCCGGCTGCGTGCTGGCAAAAACGATCAGCGGCAGCATGAATCCCAGCATCAGCATATAAGGCCGCCATTGAACACCTATCCATGTCATCCCCCAGAAACTCTGTTGCGCCGGTAAATGCATGGCCAAAATCAGCAATGGTACCAACACTACCAACAATCTAAACGGTAATGCCGTCACCGCCGCTACATAATCACCCCAAACGCCCGCCGCTAAATTTTCGAAGGGATTGGTAATACAAACTTTAAGCGCGAATAGCAGCGGAGCAAACATCAGCAAGCCCCAGAATACCGGCGTTAAAGCACCCTGATTCATTCTTCGCGCGATCACAAAACAGTAAGGAATCACAAAAGCGCAGTAGTACACCCCGCTCAACGCTGCAAATTGGTAATAGCGTGACCCCAAGCCGGCAATCATCTCGCGCTCGATCCCTAGTTGATAATTCAAAGTAACCAGAATCCCGATCCAGATGCTACAAAACAGCAACAACCATTTATCAACCGTTAAAACATAATCCCGCAAATAATCGAGAAAGATGGTCATAGATAGAAATCAATCGAACGAGACATGGTATCAGCCGGGGTATATTGTTCGTAATAATTACAAAAGAAACAATGCAGTAATTCTTTGTTGAAGGGTGAAATAAGTAGCTTTCTTCTCTTTTTTCAAGCTTTTCCATCAGCAGCCGTAAGATACACTTCACATTCTAACCTACTCAACGATTGCGGAGACCTTGCCATGAGCACAGCTTTACACGAAATTGACGAACGCACAAACCTGACAGCTCACAATAAATTCGAATTATTGCTGTTTAGATTGGGAGAAGCTCCGGGTACTGACCACCGCGAATTATTCGGCATTAACGTCTTTAAAATACGCGAAATCCTGGTGATGCCAACCATCACCGCAGTTGCCAATGCTCCTCGATATGTCATGGGCGTCGCTAATATTCGTGGCCAGATCATTACCGTCATTGACCTACCCAAAGTCGTCGGTTGCACGCCGAAAAAAGGAACTTCCATTCTGCTGGTAACCGAATATGCCCGGTCAACACAAGCTTTCGCCGTTGAGGAAGTCAACGAGATCGCGCGTCTGGAATGGAATCAAGTCATCGCCGCGGATGGAAAAGGCGGCAACCTGGTAACCAGTATTGCCCGGCTCGATGGCGACAGGGAAGATTCCCGTTTAGCACAAGTGCTCGATGTCGAGCAAATACTGCGCGATGTACTACCTGATTCATCCGGAAGTATGGAAATGGAAAACATCGACGTTAAGTTGACGATTCCGCCAGGGAAAGTAATACTGGCAGCCGACGATTCACCGCTTGCCCGCAGCATGATTGAGAACGGTCTCAAAGCAATGAACGCGCCTTTTGTAATGACCAAAACCGGATTGGAGGCTTGGACCAAGATACAATCGATAGCGGAAGCAGCGCACGCCGAAGGCAAAACTATCCAAGATAAAGTAGCGCTAGTACTCACCGATTTGGAAATGCCGGAAATGGATGGATTCACGCTGACGCGCAACATCAAGAATGATCAGCGCTTCAAATCGATTCCTGTGGTTATTCATTCGTCACTCACCGGTGAAGCCAATGAGAACCACGTCAAATCAGTCGGCGCGGATGCCTATGTCGCTAAGTTCGCCGCGAATGAAATGGCTTCAGCGATCCGGAATGTTTTAAACAAAGCACATACCTGAAACTAAATAAAGCTTGGTTCTCCGAAAAGAGTTAAGTCTGTAAATAACAAACCTCGTCTACGAGACGGGGTTTGTTATTCCAAGGGAAATATTGCAAAAACCATTACACCCGGCGAAGCTGCGTTGGGACCCGGCTCAAATGGCTCATATACCTCATTAAATTGCGTTTTTTCACTGGATCGCACTTTATATAACTTTTGTTTGCAACTTTTACCAAAGCTTGCGTAAAACAAACGCACTAACTATCCGGCAACACCTCCGTCTGTGCGGCAACTTCCCGGTAGATTCGTTCCATCACGCCATTATTGTAATCCTGCACCACGGTTTGCGACTGAAACAGCGCCTTCAGCTCAACCGCCGTAATAACGATCAGCAACAATAGTCCGACTCCGGCCAGCGATGTAAACAGCATCAGCATACCAATCAGAAAAATGCCGAGATTAATAAAACCGCGTACCCATTTTCCCAGATAAAAATGATGCAACCCGGCAATAAAAAGGAAGTTCAGCGTTGCGTAAGTATCGGGATCTTTGAGTTGCTTTTCCACTTCTCGAAAGAACCGCGGGCGTTTGTCATCCGGTAATTCACGCACCATTCTGCGAATGCGCTCTTCATCGGCCGCGATGGTTTGCTTGTTTTTGATCCGCATGACTCGATTGTCAGCGCGCCAGCGTAATAATAACGGCCTCCCGTTTCCAGAATAATAAAAACCGCTTCTGCTCGACAAACTGGAACACCAGCGTCCAGCCATCCGCCGCTTCTTTATTGAGCGTCACCTCCAGACGTTTGATCGGTATGCCCGACGCCCCCAGAAAAATTGTTCCCAATCCGCCCTCCGTTACGTATAACACCTTGTATTCTTTATAAGCCATGCCGATACCTCGATGAAAAATATGATTATGGAACAAACTCATTTCCGGGAAAGATTAGCACTTGTGACGGAATCAGCAAGCCTGCGGTAAAACGCAATAACCATGAAAGCCGGTACGGCAATCACGGTTGCCAGATTAGGCCAACAAAACCCGTCTTCGGTATGCGATTATCGCCATCATCAACATACAGAGTATCAACATGACCGCAGGAAATAGTAATGTCGTTAATGTCAAATTTTCCAGCGCCAACATGACCAATACATTGCGCAGCATAAACAATCCAAAAAACAGCAACGACTCCGAATACGGGAATTGGTAGGCTTTTCTGATCGTTGGCCCGAACCCGGCGACATCGATAGCCGTCAACAGAATCACCGCCCACAACGGATCGGCTGTCCAATACCACAACGGCAACGACAACAGCGCCACGATAAAAAACAGCCAATCGGCTCGCGTAATGGTCACATCCGCACGTTTAACATACGCCAGATAAGCGATAAAAATGGTGATGCTCGCCGAAACCCCGATCGGCCACGTACCGGCTCCGCCATTGTCTTCCAGTTGCGCGAGAAAAATCAGCAGCGTCGTCACGCCCCAGATGACCCAGGAGAAAATATGCGGACGGATCGTGCCCCGGAAGATTTCCCGGATGTAAGGAATGAACGCAGCCAGGGTAATCGCGATTGCGATAAGGCTGAATGTTTCTTTGTAAAACATGCTTTTCTGAAACGCTGAAATTATTAAAAGCGATGTATGAGTGCGCGACTTCCAATTGGTTCAGTTCAAAAAATAACTTTCGAAAATACCGGGGAAAAACAGCGCTGTGATAATCAGCGAGTACTGGTTTGTTATTGCGTTTGCTGTTTTTGTTGTCTGGCTCCGGTAATATCCGGATCCTAACGGTCGTTATCGACCGGCATTCTCGACGCTTTCGGTTCCAAGCTTGCGCATTTCAATCAACGACCAGCCCAGGTTTTGTTTCTTCGCATTCTTGATGAAGCAATAAAATTGAACCACGGTAATACTCGCATCGACAGCAAACTCGGTATGCAATGCATCCGACTCACCCGGTTCAATCTCAAATTCACCGGAGTCCCAATGCCATTGCCGGGCCGCAATTAACGGCCATTCAACCTGGGTTTGATCCTGCAATAGCAGATCATGACTCTGAGCAATTCGCTCATTTACTTCCATTGATAGTGGCAATACCTGCCGTAAGCGGATTTCCGCAAACCGCGAGTGCAATATCACTTTACCAGTATTTTTAATCGTCACATTCGCGTGTATCAGGTTCTTTCCATGATCCAGCGCATATTCATCGCAGGCGATTTTCAGCTCAATTTGCGGGTAATTGAGCCGGTGCTTGATGAATAAAAAGTAAGTCCAAATGCCGCCGACAATGATGGCGCCGGTTGTGGCAATCGATTGCAGAAAATCCGCATAATTCTTGAGTTCGATAACATCCACGCTGATGGTATTCCTTATCGACCAATCGTTAACAAGAGAATTCTATACTCACATCCTCGCGGCACACAAAATATCGCGCTACTCCCAGATCACCATCTTGAATCGCTCCTTGACGATACCGAAGTAATTGCACTTCCAATCGCTTTGCGCGAAGAAGTCGAGGTGATGCCACCGGTCTTTTTGTTTCAAAATGCTGGCAGCAGCATCGTCCCAGTCGATGGCGGCGAATCTCGGCTCCAGTTCCTGCTTGCGGTCTTCGACTTCGGCGTAATCGAAACCGTCGTATTCCCAGTGCAGTACCTCGAATACGTTACCGTCGCGGTCGGCGTAGTCGATGCTGAAATCAAGCCCCCATTTCGGACGGATGCGGATGATCTTGTAAATCAGCGGATTGGCTTTCGCCCAACACTGCAATTGTTGCAACGCCTCTCCGGCATACCCCTTGCGCTCGAACAGCAGACTGTGATTCAGCACCGCACCCTCGACCCGGTCCGGTTGCGTGAACCACGGCGCTTTCAATGCATGATGGTGCTCCCGGTGCGAATGCGCTTGCGTCCCGTTGGCTTCGGCATAACGCTGTTCGAGATCGGTCAGGTCGTAACCGTTCTGATCGAACAACGCCAGATCGCGCGCCAACGGAATGCTTGAAGTTTGCAACGGCAAGTCCCAATGACTTTTAGGATTGAATTGGTGATCGGTTAAATCGAGATAACTCATGAATACTGACAATCTATCAATGAACAAACTATCGCGCGGAATCTACTGGAAGGCTTCGCGGCTGTCAAATACCAGTAAAGCAAGCGATCAGGCAACTAACCGCCATGACGCGGTTTTCCGTACAGTACACGCAACTCATCCTTGGTTTTTTCCAGCACCTCACGCTGTTGCGCGGACAAATGCTTCCCCGCCCGGTTGATGTAAAAATTCAGCATAGCCATCGCCGACACAAACGGCTCCGCCTTGCGCCGCTCACTGCTGTCGGCGGAATGCTTTAGCGACAACGCGATCTTATAGGGATCGTTCCAGGTGAATATACCGGGTTCAAGATCCAGGGCGTTGCTGGTTTCGGTGATGTGTTGGGACCAATTTTGCACATTATTTTGAAGCATTATTTCTTGTCGTTTCGCTCGTTGATCTTTGATCCCCTCTCCTCCAGAAATTCATAAACCCATGCGTTGGGGAAGCATCCTGCTCGGTTTTACCGTAAATACGAAGCGGTTCTCGACTCAAAACATTTATTGTAACTTCCGATAATAAAGTTAACGCAGTTTTTCCTTCATCAAGATCAACATTACGCAAATGTTCCATATGATCTCTATAGCCTTGAAAAGCTTTTGACGTGGCTTCTTTAAAGGCATAATCTTCTTGGACTCGAATAACATTTCCATACTGGATAGCACTAAACCAACCAAGCCATACCATGGGGGCAGCCAGTGGTAATCTAAGCATCAACTGATTCCAGAATGTTGTTTCTTCTGGTACTGCCATGCCAACAAGAAGATACAATGCAAAACCAGAAAGTAGTAATATGCTGAAAGCAAAGGCAGTTAACCAAATCCATTTTGATCTTTCAAGTTGTTTCCCGCGTTCTGAGAATGCAGCTGCTAAACCAGCACTTGCTCCACGAGGCAAAATGGAATCAATTATCTTCTCTTGTTCTACACATTTTTCTTGTAACTCAGAAAGTTGATTAATCATTACTTTCAATTGGTTATCTAACTCTGCACAATCTCCCAATAGTTTCCTATATTCTCTATCAAAATTCGTAAATTGATCGTCGTGATTAATGCGATGTTTATTTAATTGTGCTTCAAATTCACTTTTATTATTCTCGACAACTTGAATATATTCACTCCTAATTTGCTTGATTTTCTCAAACTCAACCGCAGCATTATTTAAGTATTTATTAGTTTGTTCTTGAATCTCAGTAACTTTATCCTTACAAGTTTCTATTTCTTTCTCTGCATTCTTTACTGTTCCATGAGATTCCTCTATTTCTTCTACCAGAATACTCGATTTATCAAGAAGTTCTATTTTTTTAGAAAGCTCTCTTTGAGCAGTATTCATTAGCGAAAGCGCTTGTGATAGCTCTGCTGTAAAATTCGCATTGATTGATTCTTGGTGATTCTTTGGGGCATAAACTACCGCTGTATGTATAACTGCCAATGTATTGATTAAGTAGTTAACAAAATTCTGAAGATGGCTGTAATTTCCAGCCTCTAATTGTTGAACTGTACTTAATAAAGATGGAAGATAAATAGCTGCAAGAGATTTCGCTAAATGATAGCCAGGACTAAATCCATTTGGTGCTTTAGACCTTTCAAGCCATATTGAAACAGTTTCTACTACTTCATTTAACATTTCTAAAGAAGTATTTGGCAGATGTGGTTTCCAAAGTTGCGGATTACTGAGTGCAGCTGCATACACTACTGCCCATTTATTTTTCACCTCACTGAATTGATTCTTTATGTCGTCCATATACCCTCTTTTATCAGTGGTTAATTTCTTCAGTCCCACAATAAGTTAGAAATAATGTTTACACCATCCACTATTATCTATTTTATTAATTATAAATCATGATATTTATCTCAATCTTATAATATCCAATAATCCAGTCTTTCTCTTAGCAATTATCTCATGGTTAAACGGCACTACCCCCAGCAACAACCCCTCCAACCGCTGCTCCAACGTCGCAATATTTTCTTCCAGTACCTGCATCTGCGGATGAACACAATTCGCCACCCACCCCGCCAAAGTCAGACCGGCCGCACGGATCGCTTGCGCGGTCAGCAAAGCGTGATTCAGACAACCGAGGCGCATGCCGACCACCAGGATCACCGGAAGATTTAATGCGCGCGCCAGATCGGCGCCGGTTTGCTGTGCACTGAGCGGCACCAAAAAACCGCCCGCGCCTTCGACGATGACGATGTCTGCCTGGCTGCTGAGCGCTTGATAAGCGCGTTGAATGACGGTGAGATCGATTTCGATCCCGGCTTGTTTTGCGGCGATATGCGGCGAGACCGGCGGATCGAAAGCGTAAGGATTGATGTGCTCGCGCGCGGCGCTGATGCTGCTGGCGGCGATCAGTTGTTCGACATCGTGCCAGCGGCCGTTTTCACTACCGGCCACTACCGGCTTCATGCCCACAACCTTTTTGCCTTGCGCGGCAAAAGCTCTGAGCAATGCGCAACTGACGGTGGTTTTGCCAACACCGGTATCGGTACCGGTGATGAAGTAACCTTGCGCCATATTAAGGCGGCAACCCCAATTGCCGCCGCGTTTCCGGCGTCAGGATCGAACGCGGGTCGAACGGTTTCCAGGCATGACCATACACCACTTCAAATGTGGCGGGCAATTTGCCGTCGCGGCGCAAGGTCTCATAGGCATTGATCGCCTGCCGCCATTGATGCTTGCCCATCAATCCCTGCCGCCGCCCCTGAATCACATTATGCGCGCCGATGGCTTTGAGGTCGCGCATCACGCTGATGACGTCGTCGTACGTCAAGGTGATGTATTCCATGTCCATCACCGGCGTGGAAAAGCGGTTATTCAGCAGCAGATCGCCGATGTCGTGCATGTCGGCAAAGCGGTTGACGTGCTGGTAGCCGTCGATACGCCCGAACGACTGGCGCAATTCCTTCAGCGTATCGGGGCCGAAGGTGCTGAACATCAACAGCCCGTCGGCACGCAGGATGCGATGCATTTCAGCGAAGGTATGCTGCAGGTCATTGCACCATTGCAATGCCAGATTCGACCAGATCATGCCGACGCTTTCGTTTTTGAACGGCAGCTGCTCGATATCGCCGCACACATAATCGCTGCGCTGTTGCTGCAGTGGCAGCAAACGTTGCCACCAAGCGGTATTCGGTCGCGCATGCGTGAGCATGGTCCAAGCGATATCGACTGCGATCAATCGGCTTTTCGGGTAGCGCTTGGCCAACTGCTGCGTGCCGTAACCGGTGCCGCTGCCGGCATCGAGAATCACGTCCGGCTGGTATTTGATGTATTCCAACCGTGCCAGCATACGATGGCTGATTTCGCGTTGCAATACCGCTGCTTGGTCGTAACTACCGGCGGCGCGTTCAAACGAGGCGCGCAGTTGTTTCTTGTCAAGAATTTGTTCTGAAATCATTAAGATGTGCTACAAATTGTTCGGGGTACGATAAAAACGGCGCATGGCCGCAGTGTTCAAACTTCACATATTGCGACTGCGGCAATTGCCGGTGCATCCAATCGGCCGCCGCCGGGTGCGTAATCACGTCATTGCCGCCATGCATGATCAAAACCGGTTGACGGATTTCGCCGATACGATCGCGCAAATCGCTGTGCTGTAATATCTTCAATCCTTTCTCTAGCGCTGCCGGATCCGGCTCGGCGCGCTGAAAAAAACTTTTGCGCAGTTTTGACAGAATTTTGCCCGCATCGCGATCGCCGCTCATTTGCAGCGTCAGGAAACGATTGATCGTCGTGGCATAATTCAGTTTCAGGTTCTCCAGAAACAGTTGCAACAGTTTGCGATCCATACCAAATGGCCAGTCGTCCTGCCAAGCAAAACAAGGCGTCGTCGAAATCAAAATCAATTTCTCAATTCGCTCCGGCTGGCGCAATGCCAATTGCATCGCGACTTGCCCGCCCAACGACCAGCCGCCGAGCATACAATTTTCCGGCAGGATATCCGCAACGATCCCGGTCAGATGTTCGAGCGTTCCCGGTTCGCACATCTGACTCAGGCCATGCCCTGGCAGATCGACCAGATGCAAACGAAAACGTTGCGCCAGCGAATCGCGCACACTGCCCCAAATGCCGCTGTGCATCGCCCAGCCATGCAGCAGCACCAGATCGGGACCTTGCCCGGATGTTTCGATATGCAGTGCGGTCATGACGGTGTGGCCAGTTCGTGCAAGGCATCGATTAGCCGTGCGATGTCTTGCGGCTGATGCGCCGCGGACAATGAAATGCGTAAGCGCGCCGTCCCATGCGGCACCGTCGGCGGACGGATCGCCGGAACCAGTATGCCGCGTTCCCGCAATGCCTGGCTGACCCTCATCGCATCAACGCTATCGCCGATCAGCAACGGTTGAATCGGTGTATCGGACGGCAGCAATTTCCACGGCGATGATTGCAACCCCTGTTTCAATTGAGCGATATGTTGCGCTAATAATTCGCGCCGCCATTCGTCCTGTCCGATCAATTGCAAACTCGTCAACAGTGCATGCGACAACGACGGCGGCGTGGCGGTGGTGTAAATATAGCTGCGCGCCGACTGGATCAGGGTTTCGATCACGTCCGGCTGCGCCGCGACAAATGCGCCAAATACCCCAGCCGCTTTACCAAGCGTAGCCATATAGACCACCCGTGGAGAATGGACGGCAGACGTCAGTGGTAAATGCAGACTACCACGCCCTTGCTGTCCGAGCACACCGAAACCGTGTGCGTCATCCAGCAACAGCATGGCGTCGTAACGCTCGCACAAAGCAATTAACTGCGGAATCGGCGCAATATCGCCTTCCATACTGAATACCGCATCGGAAATGATCAGCTTGCGCCGCGCTTGGGTCGCCGCCAAGCGTTTCTCCAGTACCACCAGATTGAGATGCGGATACCGCACAAATTTAGCGCGCGACAACAGTGCCGCATCGTTGAGTGACGCATGATTGAGCTTATCGGCAAAAACGGCATCGTCGCGCCCGGCCAGCGCCGTCACCACGCCGGTATTCGCCATGTAACCGGTAGAAAACAGCAACGCTCGCGGAAAGCCGCAAAATGCCGCCAGTGCCTTTTCCAAATCATGATGTGCCAAGGAATGACCGTTAATCAGGTGCGAAGCGCCCGCGCCAACACCGTATTGACGCACCCCCGCAGAAGCCGCCTCGATCAATTGCGAATGATTGGCGAGTCCTAGATAGTCGTTGCTGCAAAAAGCCAGATATTCACAGCCGTCAATGCTGACATGGCTTGCTTGGGGGCTTTCGAGAATTTGCCGGTGACGCAGCAAGCTTTGCTGTTCGCGCTTGCGGAGTTGACCGGCCAGATCGGAGAACATTTACGACAGCGCGTGCAACCCCAGCTTATCCAATAAGGCACGGTCGCGATCGGTTTCCGGATTTCCGGTAGTCAATAACTTGTCACCATAGAAAATCGAATTGGCGCCTGCCAGAAAACACAATGCTTGCACCGCATCGGACATTTCCTGGCGGCCTGCGGATAACCGCACCATGGCTTTCGGCATGGTAATCCGGGCAGCCGCGATGGTGCGGACAAACTCCATCGGATCGAGCGCTGCGGTACCGTATAGCGGCGTGCCTTTTACTTGCACCAGATGATTGATCGGCACCGATTCCGGATACGGATTCAAATTCGCCAGCTGCGCGATCAACCCGGCGCGCGATTCCCGCGTTTCCCCCATGCCGACAATGCCGCCGCAGCATACATTAATACCGGCATCGCGCACATCCTGCAAGGTATCCAGACGATCTTGATACTGCCGCGTGGTAATGATTTCCTCATAAAATTCCGGCGCAGTATCGAGATTATGATTGTAGTAATCCAAACCGGCTTCGCCGAGCTGCTGCGCTTGCCCCGGCTTCAATAAACCCAGGGTGGCGCAGGTTTCCATGCCGAGCGATTTAACCGCACGGATCATTTCCGTCATCTTTTCAATATCACGCTGTTTCGGACCGCGCCAGGCAGCTCCCATGCAAAACCGCGATGCGCCTTTGGCTTTAGCTGCTGACGCCGCCGTGACGACTTCATCGACCGACAGCATCGCCTGATTTTCAACGCCGGTATGATAACGCGCCGCTTGCGGGCAATAACCGCAGTCTTCGGGACATCCACCGGTCTTGACCGAAATCAGTGTCGACAATTGCACACCGTTTGGGTCGTGATGCTGCCGATGAACCGTCTGCGCTCGATAAAGCAGATCGTTGAACGGCATATCGAGCAACGCTAATATTTCCCCGATGCTCCAGCGCAGCATGCGTCCGGAATTGCCGGTTGCACTACTTTGTTCGGTTTTCGTTTCGAGGTTTGACGATGTATCCAAATTCATATCCGTGTACCTATTGAGCTAATTGAGTCCTGCAACAATCCCTGCGTTTGCCGATAGCTTAATGAATTAAACTACATTGGGCAGCCCATTTTACCATTGCCCATTTTTAAACGGCTGATTATATTTTGTGCGATTTCTGACTGAAACTCCTTGCATCCTTTGCGGTGTCCATACATCAGAGGATTTTTGCAAGCCTTGTCACGATCATTTGCCACGTTTACCGGCATATTGCTGTCCGATTTGCCTTTGGCCGGTGCCGACCGGGGAAATTTGTGGCGCTTGTTTAAAAACTCCGCCGGCGTTCACTCGCACGATCGCGGCACTGCGTTATGACTTTCCTGCCGACGCATTGATCCAATCGTTGAAATATCAGAACAATCTAGCGATTGCACCGATCCTCGCCAACCTTCTGTTCGCTCGCTTGCAAACCATCGCCGCAAAACCGGATATCATTGTGCCGATGCCATTGCATCCAATCCGGCTGTGCGAACGCGGATTCAATCAGGCAATGGAAATCGGCCGGTATCTCGCACAGCAGATGAAGATTCCGCTATTACCCGATTGCTGCAGCCGCATCAAGCATACACCGCCGCAAACCGGATTACCGTGGAAAGCGCGGCAAAAAAATATCCGCAAAGCGTTTGACTGTACAATTGACTTATCGGGCAAACATGTCGCAGTGCTTGACGATGTGATGACTTCAGGCGCTTCATTGAATGAACTGGCTGCCGTGTTACGTCAGCAGGGTGCTGCCGAGATCAGCAACTGGGTAATTGCCAGAACCCTGCCGGAATTGCATCAAACAACAGTCCATACCGTGTAATCATTGTGATCCAAACAGAGCATGTTCAACATCGTTCTTCATCAACCCGAGATCCCGCCAAATACCGGCAATATCATTCGTCTGTGCGCCAATACCGGCATGCAATTGCATCTGGTCAAACCGCTCGGCTTCCCGCTCCAGGACAAGCAATTATTACGCGCCGGGCTGGATTATCACGAATTTGCATCCATCAAGGTGCACGAAAACTGGAATGAATGTTGCCTGACACTACAGAATCACCGCACGTTTGCGATCACCACAAAAGGCACGCAGCGATACGACAAAATCGCTTTTCAGCCAGGGGATGTATTTGTGTTTGGTTCGGAAACCCGGGGACTGCCCGCGCCGGTCATGGAAACCTTTGCGGAACCGCATCGCATCCGCGTACCGATGGTCGCTGCAAGCCGCAGCTTAAATTTATCCAATACAGTGGCAATCATCGCCTACGAAGCGTGGCGTCAAATCGGGTTTCCGGATGGAAATTAAAAACGGATTATTGCAAATTCAAGCTATCGCTCAAAATACGCGGCGTTACAAAAATCAGCAATTCGCGCTTGTCGTCCTGTTTTGAGGTATTTTTGAAAACATTACCCAGTACCGGAATATCACCCAGCATCGGCACTTTATTGACAACTTCATTCTCGGTTCGGTCAAAAATTCCACCGATCACGACCGTTCCGCCATTTTCAACCAGCACCTTGGTAGTCACTTGTTTGGTATTAATCGGTGGCGGCAAGAATTGATTGATCGGCACGCCGATCTTATCTTGATTGACATTTAGCTCCATGTCGATCTGGCCATTATGGGTAATCAGGGGCTTTACTTTTAATCTGAGCGTGGCATCCATGAAACGGATACTGGTAGCGCCGCTGCTGGTCGCTTGCTGATAGGGAACCCGGTCACCTTGTTCTATGATCGCTTCGATCCCATGCGCGGTGACAACTCTCGGACTGGCAATCACTCTGCCTTTTCTATCGGTTTCCAAGGCTGACAATTCGAGATTGATTAAGCGGCCATTGTTGATTTTCATCAGACTTAATCCCAGCGCGGCGGGACCACCCAACAGACCGGTTGCAGCGGCTGCGGGCAAATTCACATTCAGGTTATTCGCTCCTCCGGCCGCGCCGCCTCCGGCTAATGCACTGGATCCGGTCGCGCTGCCTGAAATACCAAGCCTTTGGTCCCCCAAGCCCGTGGCGTTCTGAATTCCGAAGCGAGCGCCTAAATTGCGGCTGAAAGTTTCGATCGCTTCCACAATACGCGCTTCAATCATCACCTGTCTCTCAAAAACATCCAGTCTATGAATGCGTTTCCTGACTTCTTCGAGACGGACTGGGATATCGGTAACGGTTATGGTATTACTGATCTCATCGATATTGATGGTACCGCGTTGACTGAGCATCCCTTCAAAGGACATTGAATTGACCCGGCGGTGATTCAAATGATAAATCTCCGAACGCAGCGGTTCCATTTCGGTGATTTGCATTTTAGCTTCAAGATCCAGCAGCTCCCGATCCGCCATCTCCTTGCGAGGCGCCACAAAAATCACGTTCCCGTTCTTACGTTTATCCAAATCGTGCGCTTGCAACACAATATCCAGTGCCTGATCCCACGGCACGTCTTTAAGGCGTAATGTCAGGTTACCGCCGACCGAATCGCTGGCAATAATATTCAGATTGGTAAAATCGGCGATTACTTGCAGTACCGCTCGCACTTCCACATCCTGGAAATTCAGCGACAGCCTTTCACCGGTATACCCGCCATAGACGCGCTTCCTTTTGGCCTGTTCTTCTTCATCTTCCGATAATGCACGCACATCCAGCACAAAACGCGTTCCGGATTGCCGCGCGGAATGTTCCCAGCGCCCTCCGGCCTTTACCAGCATTCGAACGTTATCGCCTTTCTTGAACGTTTCAATGGTATGGATCGGTGTTGCAAAATCCATTACATCGTAGCGTCTGATCAAACTGGCGGGTAGTAGCGTATCAAAAAATTCGACGATAATATCTTCGCCTTGTTGCTGCACATCAACGCTCATTCCCGCTTTTGTCATGTCGACTTCAACGCGTCCTTCGCCATTGGGGCCTCTGCGAAAATCAATATCCTGCAAGCTATTCATCCGCTTATTCGGTGATTCTTCGGCAAAACGGACCACTGCGTTGCTTGCTGAATTTTCCGCCACGCTCACTAATCGGATGAATACGAGATTGTTTTCGGCGCGTATGTCATGTCGCATCAATCTTGCCAAGTTTAGTACCACGCGCGTTCGGTCACCTACTTGGATGATATTGGCACTGCGCAGATCGCCTTCCGCGGCTTCCTGAACATTCTTGCCTAATTTGTTAGAAACATTATAGAAGTCAAAATAAATCCGGTGGGGATTGTCGAGTACCATACCGACAGGAAGATTTACTAAGGGTTTATCCAGCGTCAGTTTGGCGATGACTTCGCCATTCAGAAACGTTGAAAGATCGATTGCTAGAATACTGTTCTGCGCTTCATCCGCTCTTGCGGATTGCACAGTCGTGATTAATGCTGATATACAGAGTATCCATACAGTTATTACTCCACCCAAGCTATAATTTCCGGTTAATAATAGCTTCATGACCTCATCCTAGTTTTTTAGCATCAGTACACTTGTTCTTTCAACCCATTCATTGACACCTTCTTGAACGATTTCTGATAGCTTTACTTCCGATTCTGAGATCTCATCAATTCTCCCAAAGTTTTGACCCAGGTGATTCCCGACTCTTACACGATGCAGTATGCCTTCCGGGGATTTAATCAACGCGAAAATCGAATTATGTTGTTGCAACGAACCAACCATTGCTAGACTTTCCAGCGGATAAGCCTCCAATACTTCTTTGCGGCGATTCAGATCAGGCTGGATATCACTCATGCTTGCAAACGCTTGATCATTTTGGCGGGGAGCGAAAGGATTGGGCGCGTCAAATGCCATATAAGTAAAAGGTTTATAGGACTTAACTTCCGGCAATGGATCAATTTGTCCATGCAACCCCTCGCCCGAACTATGGATAAACACTTCAAGATCACTATAGTCATTTTGCTGACACGCAGTAAGTAGAAATTGAATCGCCACGACCAATACTAGCAGGAATGTGTTTTTTAGCATAATTTATCTACCTTCGGCTTGCTTTACCAGTTCCCCTTCGTCCAGATAACGATAGGTTTTTGCAACAGCATCCAGAACCAGTTTACCGTCATTCCCGGGTTTGACATTGATATCATTGAGCGTCACGATACGTGATAGATGTGCTATATCGCTGGCAAAAGCGCCTATCGCGTGATAATCGCCGGTTACACGAATCGCAACGGGAAGCTCCGCATAAAATGCATTGATCGTTTCCTGCGTCGCGGGTTTAAATAATTCGAATTGCAACCCTCGGCCCAAACCGGCTTGATTAATATCGATCAGCAACGCTTCCATCTCCGATTTATCCGGAAGCTGGCGCAACAAGGTTCCCAGCGATTTCTCAATGTCTTGCAATTGTTCACGCATCGCCGGTAAATTTACAGCGCTGCGTTTTTTAATCAGATAGGTATTTTTCAAAGTTTCTTCTTCCGCTTGAATTCTTTCAAGCGTCTCAAATTCGTCTTGCCAGATAAGGAAATGACCTGCAGCGATGATCCCAATCAATAAAATTATCAACGCTACGACTTTGAAGGCTACCGGCCAATCTCCAGCTCGATTGATATCAAGCTGGCGCAGCTCCATGAGAAGATTTTCCATGACTTTTACTTACCCGGTTGTATTTTGAGAAGGCTTCTGAATATCATCCATCGTGGTGCGCCGAAGTTGAATTTTCATGTTGAACTCGTTTTGACGCACATTATCCTGAGTCATCGCCTTAATCTCGATCAGCAGCGGCGATGTCAGCCACGGCGAGGATTCCAGGTTACGCATCAATGCTGATACGCGGGCATTCGATTGCGCGTAGCCCATCAAAGTGATGTCATGATCATTTTGCTGAACACTTTGCAAATACACACCATCCGGTAATAGTCTGGCCAATTGATCCAATAAATGAACCACTTCGGAACGGCTATTCTGTAATGTTTCAACTACTTGCTTACGCGACAGCAATTCTTGCGTCTGCGTTTTGATATTTCTAATTTCCGCGATTTCTTGATCCAAGAGCGCAATTTGATCGTTCAAAAATTGGTTGCGGCCATTTTGATATTCGATTTCACCCGCGATCATCGAATATACACTCCAGACGATCATAATCCCGAACACGCTCACCAATCCCGCCGATACCGCAATTTGTTGCTGCCTGGCTTTACGTTTCAGCTCGCGATGAGGAAGTAAATTAATACGAATCATGATGGATCAAAACTGCGTAAAGCCAAACCGCAGGCAACCAATAGAGAGGGTGCATCGAGATTGAGCTGGCGTGGAATGATCCGGCTGGATAACTCCATTGTTGAAAAAGGATTGACTATTAATGTGCTTACCTGAGTACGCGTCGAAATGATTGCATCAAGGCCAGGAATTACTGCGCTGCCGCCGGCTAAAAAAATGTAATTAACTTCGGTATATTGCGTTGATGTAAAAAAAAATTGAATGGCGCGCATCACCTCGATCGCCAGCGTCTCGCAGAAAGGTTGCAAAACTTCCGCATTGTAGTTTTCCGGCAAGCCGCCGCTGCGTTTAGCCGCTTCGGATGCTTCCAGCGAGAGATTAAACTGATTATGAATTTCCTGAGTTAGTTGATTGCCGCCAAACGGTTGATCCCTTGTATATAACGATTCACCGTTGAGCAACACATTTATTTTCATGACCGTTGCACCGATATCGACTAATGCAATTATTTGGTCTTTTCCACTCCCGGGTAATTGATTCAACGTCAATTCAAATGCTGCTTGCGCTGCGTAGGGCTCAACATCCACCACGACGGTTTTAAGACCGGCAGCCTGTGCTGTCGCCACACGATCCTCGACTTTCTCTTTTCGCGATGCCGCAATCAGAACCTCAACTTCTTCCGGATTATCAGGAACAGCCTTCGTTACTTGAAAATCAAGATCAACTTCATTTAATGGAAAGGGAATATACTGACTGGCTTCGTTCTCGACCTGAAACACCAAGTCGTCTTCCCGTTGCCCCGCAGGGACGATAATTTTTTTGGTAATCACATCGGTTGCGGGAAGTGCAAGCGCCACATTTTTTTGCCTCGTTCCCATGCGCTTCCAGCCCCGTTGCAAGCTTTCGCTGACCGCTTCCATATTGACGATCTCACCGTCAAGCATGGCATCAGCCGGTAATGATTCTATCGCATACCGTTCAATTCGATAGTTCTGACTGCTACCTATTCGGGACAATTCGACCAGTTTTACTGCAGAAGAACTTATATCCACACCAATCAATGCCGGAGGCTTAATCTTTAGAAAATCAAAATTGATGTCAAAATTTCCCTTGAACATTGGTCTATTTGCGGCGATACTTCAGAAATATCATATTAATAATATTGTTGAATTGATGTGAACTCTTTGCAAGAATTCATTGAATTTATTCAGTATACTAAATAAGTATGCTAAATCACAAAATTTTGATTCTGCCAGAGTTCTGGAAATTTTATTTAAAGAAAAGGGGTCGATATACCCCCTATAACTTTTCACTCCCACAAACCTACCATTAATCAATCGTAATTCATGTTCTCCCGTTGGTTGTTTTATCTTTTTGTAACGGTTTCCGCTACAGGATTCATTGGCATTCTGCTGGCCGGTTTTGCAGCACTGGTCATTTATTCCAATTTGCCTTCTTTGGAGACACTGACGGATTATCGCCCGAAAATTCCGTTACGCATTTATAGCGATGAAGGCTTATTGATCGGAGAATTCGGCGCTGAGCGCCGAAACGTAGTGAGCATCGCCGAAGTTCCCCCGCATCTCAAGCAAGCTATTCTGGCTGCCGAAGATGATCGCTTTTATGAACATGGCGGGGTCGACTACCTCGGTGTACTTAGAGCCGCTTACTCTAATTTCACTTCGGGCGCTGTTCGTCAGGGCGCCAGCACCATTACAATGCAAGTAGCCCGCAATTTTTTTCTGACCAGAGAGAAAACTTTTACGAGAAAGCTCAGTGAAGCGTTACTGGCATTTAAAATTGAACATAATCTCACCAAGGATAAAATACTAGAACTCTATATCAACCAGATTTATCTTGGGCAACGCAGTTATGGTTTTGCAGCAGCTGCGCAAACCTACTTCGGCAAGTCCCTACAAGAAATCAATATTGCCGAAGCGGCTATGTTAGCGGGATTGCCCAAGGCGCCTTCCGGATATAACCCCATCAGCAATCCAAAACGCGCTAAAAGCAGGCAATTATATGTATTGGGCCGTTTACACAAGCTAAATCACATATCCAGTCAGGAACTCAGTGAATTAGAAAAACAACCCATTTCCGTGCAAAAGCAAACAGCGATATTTGCGATGCCGGCGGATTACGTCGCTGAAATGGTTCGTCAAGTGATTTATGATCGTTATCAGGAAGATGCCTATAATAAAGGCATTAAGGTATATACAACCATTCGCAAGCTCGATCAGGAAGCTGCCTATCAGGCTTTACGGAAAAATGTGCTTGAATACGACAGGCGCCGAGGCTATCGCGGCCCGGAAGCTTATATCGACTTACTCAAGAACGGGGCGAATCAGGAAAAAACACTGGATGATGCCTTGGACGAAGTCAGTGACAGCGATAATATATTTGCAGCCATCGTTCTATCCGCCAAACCTAATGCCGTTCAAGCTTATCGAAAAGGCGGTGAAATTGTTGAGATAACCGGGGAAGGTCTAAAATTTGCACAAAAGTTTCTTAGCGATAGAAAAGAGCCTGGAAAAAAATATATTGTTCCCGGCGCTCTGATCCGTATCCAAAAAGAAAATAATCTATGGCACATCGTACAACTTCCGGAAGTTGAAGCAGCACTCGTCTCGTTGGATCCAAACGATGGCGCCATCCGCGCTTTAATAGGCGGTTTCGATTTCCAGAAAAATCAATTTAATCATGTGACACAGGCTTGGCGGCAACCCGGTTCCAGCTTTAAACCTTTCATTTATTCCGCAGCTTTGGAAAAAGGATTTACCCCCGCCACGATTATAAATGATGCACCACTGTCTTTCAGTGCTACCCAAACAGGGAGCAAGCCTTGGGAACCCAGGAATTTTGATGGAAAATTTGACGGCCCCATGCGGTTGCGTACCGCATTAGTCAAATCAAAAAATCTGATATCCATTCGGATCCTTCAGGCCATCGGCATTCACTATGCACAAGATTACATTACGCGATTCGGTTTCGATGCAACACGCCACCCGCCCTATTTACCGATGGCTCTGGGGTCTGGTTCAGTGACTCCCATGCAGATGGCGGTAGGTTATGCTGTGTTTGCAAATGGCGGTTTTCGTGTCGCTCCCTATTTCATAAAAAGAATTGAGGATGAAAAAGGTAACGCACTTGAGCAATTCCAGCCAATCACCGTCACTGCGGGTGCCAAACGAGTCATTGATCCACGCAATGCATTTATCATGACGAACATGATGCAAGATGTTATTAATTATGGTACGGCCGTCAGAGCCAAGCAACTGGGACGCACTGATTTAGCCGGCAAGACCGGTACTACCAGTAATTTCGTAGACGCATGGTTTTGCGGCTTTCAAAAAGACTTGGTTACCATCGCATGGACGGGTTACGACGAACCTAGATCATTGGGCAATAACGAAACCGGCGGACGTGTAGCTCTGCCCATTTGGATGGATTATATGGGACCGGTCCTAAAAGGTATTCCAGTCGCGGAATACAAACCGCCGAATGCTGTCACAATTGCAAAAATAAATTCAAATTCAGGATTTAGAGATCCGTCGGGAGATATTTCTGAGTTCTTCTTTAGTGAGCAGCTACCGCCGATGTCTGATATTCCAGTTGTTGAAGATCACGCGCCTTTAACAACCAGAGATTTAAGAGATCAATTATTCTAAAATTTATTAGGTGTTCTTTTTTAACCAATTAGCAGCTTCTACAGCATAGTAGGTAAGAATTCCATCTGCACCAGCTCTCTTGAAGCAAAGTAAGGATTCCAGAACACAGGCTTCCTCACTGAGCCATCCATTCATGGCAGCTGCTTTCAACATGGCATATTCTCCACTTACCTGGTATACAAATGTGGGTACACCAAACTGATCCTTTACGCGTCGTACAATATCCAAATAAGGCAACCCCGGTTTAATCATAACCATGTCTGCGCCTTCATTCAGGTCTAACCCAACTTCCCAGAGCGCTTCGTCGGAATTTGCGGGATCCATCTGATAGGTATATTTGTTGCCTGAACCAAGATTTGTTGCGGACCCGACAGCATCGCGAAATGGTCCATAATAATTGGAAGCATATTTCGCTGAATATGCAAGGATCCGTGTAAGAATGTGGTTCTCGCTATCCAAACGGCTTCTTATCGCTGAAACACGTCCATCCATCATATCGGATGGCGCCACTATATCAGCGCCCGCCTGAGCATGAGCTAATGCCTGCTGGCAAAGAACCTCTACGGTCTCATCATTTAATACATATCCGCTCTGATCAATTAACCCGTCTTGACCATGGCTTGTATAAGGATCCAACGCAATATCCGTAATAACACCAAGTTCTGGAAAATTTTTTTTCAGTTGTCTGACAGTCCTTGGTACCAACCCGTCAGGATTAAATGCCTCACTCGCTGACAGATTCTTAAGCTCGGCATCAATTACCGGAAAAATCGCTAGTGCAGGGATTCCCAGTTTCAAGCAGCTCTCTGCCTGACTCAAAAGTAAATCAATACTTTGCCTAACGATGCCCGGCATTGATCTCACATTCTCAGTTCGCTTTTTTCCATCCAAGACGAAAACAGGATAGATCAAATCGCTTACATTAATATGGTTTTCTTGCATCAGCTGCCGGGAAAATTCATCGCGACGCATCCGTCGCATTCTTCTTTGTGGAAATTTGGTGCTCAGAAACATAATAATCAGAAAATAAGAATAATTCTAAGAACGGGGAACTAATTTTATCATTTTATCCTCTTATTTACGGACAATCTTGATCGTCCCCCTGTCTTTCCTCCCTGAGACAGGGCCTTAAGTGATATTAAGGCGGTTCCCCCGGTTTTATTCCCCTTTAACCGGGGTTTTTTTTAAGAAGTAACAGTTACTTGTCATCAAGCCATCCATTTATCACTGCGGATGCAGTGTCTACCCCGAGGGATGATTGGCTCGAAAATAATTGAACGCTACAATTTGAATAAGTGGTACTGAGAATCATATCTACCTCTCGCAAGGTATTATTTGCCTGTTGCTTGCTTAGCTTGTCAGCCTTCGTTAACAAGACATGGATGGCTTTTCCTGTTGGAGAAAACCAATTCAACATTTTTATATCCAATTCTTTAAGAGGATGGCGGATATCCATGATTAATACCAAGCCTTTAAGGGCTTGGCGAGTTTGTAAATAATTTTCTAAAACGCTTTGCCAATGGCGTATCACCGAAGCTGGAACTTTCGCATAACCGTATCCAGGCAAGTCGACCAGAAATTTTCCTGCACTTATTTGAAAAAAATTGATATGTTGTGTCCTTCCGGGCGTTTTACTCACAAAAGCCAAGCGATTCTGGTTTGTTAAAGTATTAATCACGCTCGATTTACCCGCATTTGATCGTCCAGCGAATGCTATTTCAATGCTTGTGGATGAAGGCAAATCCCGCTCTTCGTAGGCAGAAGTAAAAAAAAATGCTCGATGAAACTGGGACATATGATCAGTTTTTGCTTAGATTATTTCGGTCGTCTAATATTACATTATTTGCGATAATGACGAGTCCTTCCAGCACCAGATTATCTATGATTTCATAAGGAATTCTAATAAAAGGCGCAAGTTCGATACAACCACCGCCGCTTATGAAACATTTTAAATTAGGTGTTTTTAGCTGCTCAGATATCGAACAGTATAAACGCTCAATCGCGCCCAATACACAGTGCATCAAACCACTTTGCACTGCATCATCTGTAGATTGAGGGAAATTTTTGAAGGAGCCGATTTGTAAATTTTTTATTTGCGTTTTTGACTGCAAACAGTCTCGCATCAAATTTATACTGGGAAAAATGATGCCACCTAAAAATACTCCTGAATTAGAAAGTGCATCAATGGTCACCGCAGTGCCAATATTCACAACCATACAGGCTTGGTGATGAATATTCCAAGCTGCTACAAGAGCAGCCCAGCGATCACACCCCAATTGCTCGGGATTGTGATAACCATTTGATACTCCACATTGAGATGCACAAGCACTTATCCAATAAGGTTTTACAGGCCATAGCGAAAAAATTGCATCAATATCATTTCTCAAATTGTCAGTCGCCACGTGAGAAATGACAATTTGTGAAGGTGCCGGAAACTTCTTAAAAGAATCTAGCAAAAGGGAAATTTCAGTATTCGATATTTTTCCTTTTGCAAACCAGAGACCGTCATTTCTAAGGCCCCATTTAAAGAAAGTATTTCCAGAATCGATGGCTAAAATCATTATCAATAACAAATTAGATTGATGATTTAAGTCTTAAAGAAATATCACCAATATAAAATGTTCGTCTACCAATGGAAGTGATCAAGTTGAGAGCACCAGAATCACTGACTCCGTCAACAGTTCCATCAATTGTTTCACCATTTGCGAGCACTAGTGTAACCGGATAGCCTTCATAAGCATGAAAACCGATCCATTCAGTTCTAAAATGTTGAAATCCGAATGCTTCGTAATCTTCAAGTATATTTCGTAACTCTGATAGCAATATACCGAGAACATAATTACGATTTATATGGTAGCCCGTGATTTTGAATAAATCAGTGGATTCTTGATCAAGAATTTTTTTAATTGATTCAGCCAGATAAAAATTTATTCCAATGCCAATTACAGCATAGGTTTGATCATTTACTGTCCGCTTAATATCAATTAATACTCCCGCAAGTTTTTTATGCTGAAACAAAACATCATTCGGCCATTTGAGCTTAAAATCGATAGTAAAAAGCGATTTGAGTGTCCTGATTATCGCAAGTCCAATTACTAGGCTTAGGCCTGATAATTTGGCAACGTCTTTTGTGAAAGATTTTAAAACAGAGAATGTTAAGCAATTGCCAGGATCGCCATGCCAAATTCGCCCCTGTCTACCTCTCCCATTAGTTTGAAATTCAGCGACAACGACACTTAGTGTGTCATCATCAAATGCTAATTGCGATAAGTTACGTAAAATCCAATTATTGGTAGAATCAGTTTCATCTAGAACGCTTAACCGAATATATTCGGAGAGCGTTGGGCAGGTATTCAGAATTTCATGATGATTTAATTTATTAATGTCGCCTAAACTATTCTTATTAGTTTGAAATTTATAAATTCAGTTCCACCGAGTTTATTAAAACCGTTCAATATAAATAATAAACATTAGCTATTATCAAATTACACTTGAGTTGTATCGCTATCAGTCAATTCAATATTTGGTCGATCGACAAGTTCAACTAAAGCCATTGGTGCGTTGTCTCCCTTTCGAAATCCAAATTTAAGAATTCTCAGATACCCTCCTGGGCGCGTGCTATATCGTGGCCCAATTTCGGCAAAAAGCTTTACAACATTTTCACGATTTCTAAGTTTATTAAAAGCCAAGCGCTTATTTGAGAGTGATGATTTTTTTCCTAAAGTAATAACGGGCTCAAGAAATCTTCTTAATTCTTTAGCTTTAGGCAAAGTCGTTTTAATTGCTTCATGCTGCAATAATGAATTACTCATATTACGTAGCATTAAAATTCGATGACTGCTAGATCGATTTAATTTTCTTAGAGCACAACTATGACGCATGATTAATATCCTTAACTAAATTATCTAAATTGGGGGGGGGCCAATTGTCTAATTTCATCCCCAATGTTAATTCGCGTGCAGCAAGAACTTCTTTGATCTCATTAAGTGACTTTCTCCCCAAATTAGGAGTTCGCAATAATTCCGCTTCAGTACGTTGAATTAAATCGCCGATATAGTATATGTTTTCAACTTTAAGGCAATTAGCTGATCTGACTGTCAATTCCAAATCATCAACTGGTCTCAATAATATTGGATCAATCTGGGGGATTTGAGGTTGTTCTTTAGGTAATGGAGTGCTTTCAAGATCAGCAAATACAGATAATTGCTGAACTAAAACTCGTGCAGCATACCGTATCGCCTCTTCCGGCTCAACAATTCCATTTGTTTCAAGATCAATCACTAATTTGTCTAAATCAGTACGCTGTTCAACGCGCGCACTTTCAACAACATAACTAACACGTTTTACCGGGCTAAATGAAGCATCAAGTAAAATTGTACCTACATTATTATCTTGATTTTTGTATCTTCTTAAAGTTGCCGGAACATAACCTCGTCCTTTTTCAATCTTAAGCTGAATATCGATATTTCCATCTGAAGTTAAGTGAGCGATAATATGGTCAGGATTGATGATTTCGACGTCGTGACCTACTTCAAAATCACTTGCTGTTACAATTCCTTTTCCAGATTTCCTTAAAGTTAGAATTGCCTCCTCGTTATTATGCAACTTAAGGATAATACCTTTAATATTCAAAAGTATATCAACGACATCTTCTTGCACTCCCTCGATCGATGAATATTCGTGTAACACTCCAGCGATCTTTACTTCTGTTGGGGCAAATCCTATCATCGATGACAGTAAGATACGTCGCAAAGCATTACCTAACGTGTGACCGTAGCCTCGTTCAAAAGGCTCCATTACAACTGTGGCGTGCAAGGGAGATATATTTTGAACATCTACGATGCGAGGTGTTAATAAATCATGACCATGCATAACAAAGTCCTTTATATTTGCAATCGAATTGACTATTAATTATTTCGAATATAACTCAACAACTAGCGATTCATTTATAGTCGAAGAAATATCAGATCGATCAGGCAATGCTTTGAATATGCCTCGCATTTCTTTTACATCTATGTCAAGCCATATTGGAAAAGTTCGGTTATCAGCTGCACTTATTGCAGTTTTAATTCTTAATTGATTTTTTGCTTTAGGTAAAAGCTCAACAACATCACCAGGCCTAACCTGATAGGCAGGTATATTCGTACGCTTCCCGTTAACTAAAATGCAGTTATGTCTTACAACTTGGCGCGCCTCTGAACGAGAGGCTCCGAATCCCATCAAATAGGCCACATTGTCTAATCTACTCTCGAGAATTTGCATTAGGTTAACACCCGTTATTCCCTTCTTACTATCAGCATTTTTATAAATATTTCGGAATTGCTTCTCTAAAATTCCGTATATTTTTTTGATTTTTTGTTTTTCTCTTAGTTGGACACCATAATCAGATAGTCGCCCTTTTTTTTGACCGTGTTGACCTGCAGGATAATTTCTTCTTTCAATAGCACATTTTTCAGTAAAGCATTTCTCACCCTTGAGAAAAAGTTTCTCACCCTCACGGCGACATTGCTTGCATTTTGGTTCAAGATTTCTAGCCAATATCTTCTCCTAAATTCTTCTTTTTTTTGGTGGTCGACATCCGTTATGCGGCACAGGCGTTACGTCAGAAATACTAGTTATCTTAAAGCCTGCCGAATTGAGTGCACGTACTGCAGAATCTCGCCCAGGCCCGGGTCCTTTAACTCGAACTTCTAAATTTTTGACACCACACTCAATAGCAATTTTACTAGCGTTTTCAGCAGCTACTTGTGCAGCAAATGGTGTACTTTTTCTTGAACCTTTAAAGCCTGCACCGCCAGATGTTGCCCATGATAACGCATTACCTTGCCTATCTGTTATAGTTACAATAGTATTATTAAAAGATGCGTGAATATGTGCTATACCCTCTGATATATTTTTTTTAATTTTTTTTCTAACTTTAGATGTAACTTTTGCCATCAGATTTTCTATCCTGTAAAAAATTATTTTATCTTGCTCTGATTGCTTTCCGTGGTCCCTTTCGCGTCCTCGCATTAGTTCTTGTTCGCTGGCCACGCACAGGCAAACCTTTACGATGCCGTAACCCTCTATAACATCCAAGATCCATCAATCGTTTAATATTCATTGAAATCTCACGACGCAAATCGCCTTCGATAGTGAATCTAGAAATTTGCTCTCGCAGATCGTCAATTTGTTTTTCAGTTAAATCCTTAAGCTTTCGATCAGTCTCGATGCCAATTGATTTGCAAATTAACGTAGATCTAGTGCGTCCTACTCCATAGATCGAAGTAAGTGCAATGCCTACATGCTTATGATTTGGTAAGTTTACCCCTGCAATACGTGTCATTCTTAACCCTACACTTATATTATTAACCTTGACGCTGCTTATGTCGCGGATCTTCGCATATTACGCGTACGATCCCTTTTCTTTTTATTACTTTACATTTCCTGCATAATTTCTTTACTGAAGCACTGACTTTCATGATCTACTCTTATTTTGGTTAAATTATTTTGCTCGGAATGTAATCCTTGCTCTCGTCAAATCATATGGAGTTAGATCGACAGTTACTTTATCGCCGGGCAATATCCTTATGTAATGCATCCTCATTTTCCCTGATATGTGACCTAAAACTATATGTCCATTTTCCAATTTAACACGGAATGTAGCATTGGGTAGCGTTTCGAGAATTTCACCTTGCATCTGTATAGTTTCTTCTTTTGCCATATGATATTTTGACTTTTTCAAGTGAGATAATCAAACACTAATGCATAGGAACTCTGCTATTTCCTTTTAAATTTGCCTTCTTAAGCAAACTATCATATTGTGATGACATGACGTGAGATTGAACCTGTGACATAAAATCCATAGTAACAATAACAATTATGAGCAAAGATGTTCCACCAAAATAAAATGGAACATTCCATTTTAGAATCAAAAACTCAGGAAGAAGGCAAACTAAAGTAACATAAAGCGATCCAGTCAATGTTAATCTCAACATTATGTTTTCTATATAACGTGTTGTTTGTTCGCCAGGCCTGATGCCAGGTATAAAAGCTCCACTCTTTTTTAGATTATCAGAAGTTTCTTTGGGATTAAAAACTAAAGCCGTGTAAAAAAAACAAAAGAAGATAATCATAATTGCATAAAGTATTACATATACAGGTTGCCCAGGTGCCAACGCACCACTAATATCTTTTAACCATAACATAGAATCATTATTGACAAACCAGCCCGCCAAGGTAGCCGGAAATAAGATTATACTTGATGCAAAAATTGGTGGGATCACTCCAGCCATATTTAATTTAAGTGGTAGGTGAGAACTTTGACCTCCAAAAATTTTTCTGCCAACTTGACGTTTCGCGTAATTTACTAAAATCCTTCGCTGTCCTTTTTCTATATACACCACTAAACACGTTACAATTGCCGCAGCAATAAAAATTCCTAATGCAACAAGGAAATGCATTGATCCAGTACTAACAAGATCTAACGTTCCACCTATAGCGCTAGGTAATCCCGCTGCTATACCAGCGAATATAATTAATGATATGCCATTACCAATCCCTCTTTCAGTAATTTGCTCGCCTAGCCACATTAGAAAAATTGTACCTGTCACCAATGTAATAACAGTAGTTAAGATAAACATACTACCAGGAACTATTACCAAACCATTCTGTGACTGCAAAGCAATTGAAATCCCATAACTTTGAACTAAAGCCAGCAACAAGGTACCATATCGCGTATATTGTGTAATTCTTCTCCGACCACTTTCCCCTTCTTTCTTTAATGCTTCAAGATGTGGTATCGCAACAGTTCCTAATTGCATGATAATTGAAGCCGAAATATACGGCATAATGCCCAGTGCAAAAATAGAAAATCTAGCAAGAGCGCCCCCTGAGAACATATTAAACATTCCCAACACACCATTTTCTTGCGAATTAAAAAGATCTTTTAAAACTGCTGGATCGATACCTGGAACTGGAACATGAGCACCAATTCTGTATACAATCAAAGCAAAAAAAAGAAACCATAATCGTCTCTTCAAATCTGCGAACTTATCAACAGATTTTTGCATTACCGCATTTATTGACAATTCATAACCTCACGTCACTTTTGATTTCCACTAACATCTTCCACTAGATCTCTCATGCTTCCACTAATAGAAATATTTTCTAATTTATATTTTTTGTTAGTAATAGAAGGATTATAAATTTTCACCTTTTTTATTTTTCTTGAAACCAAGCCTTTTAACTTGAGTAAATTCAGATTGATCGTTTCATTTTCAGCTATAATATCGAGGTCTACCAACTTTAGCGATACACTTTGTTTAGTATTTATAGAAGTGAATCCTTTCTTAGGTAGTCTGCGTTGTATTGGCATTTGCCCACCTTCGAATCCAATTTTATGAAATCCTCCAGAGCGTGATTTCTGCCCTTTATGTCCTCGTCCACAAGTTTTGCCATGTCCGCTTCCCATTCCTCGGCCTACTCGCTGTTTATTTTTTTTTGCTCCTGATGGAGGTTTTATAGTATTTAAATACATATTATTCAATCACATTTAACGAGATAAAATACTTTATTAATCATTCCACGTATTGATGGTGTATCATTTAAAATCGAATAACTATTAATCTTCGACAAACCCAAGCCCTTAATGGTTTCACGGTGTATTTTTTTTGTACCTATAGTGCTTTTAATTAACGTTATCTTTATAGTTCTATTATTTGTCATGCTTTCCGCCCAAAATCTCTTCTACACTTTTATTTCTTTTTGCTGCGATCTCCGCAGGAGTTCTCATCATACTCAAACCTTTAAGTGTAGCTCGAACAACGTTATAAGGATTTGTTGATCCGATACATTTAGCCAGTATGTTTGTCATGCCCATAACCTCAAAAATTGCTCGCATAGGGCCTCCAGCGATAATGCCTGTGCCTTCGGGAGCAGGTTGCATGTACACTTTTGCGGCTCCATGAGACGCTGTTATAGGATGATATATAGTTCCGCCTTTCATTTTAATTTTAATCAATCTTTTTCGCGCTTCATCCATGGCTTTCTGAACAGCAACAGGAACTTCCCTTGCTTTCCCTTTGCCCATACCCACACCGCCATCACCATCACCAACCACAGTAAGTGCAGCAAATCCTAGAATTCTGCCTCCTTTAACAACTTTTGTTACTCGATTGATCGCTACCATTTTTTCTCGAAGATTATCCCCATTATCTTCTTCGGTACTTGCTTTATTACTTAGTTTATTTAATTTAGACATTTTGTTAATTTAAAAAATTAATCCTTCTTCACGCGCGGCTTCTGCCAAAGCTTTGACACGTCCATGATATCGATATCCTGATCTATCAAATGCAATTTTCGATACGCCATGTTCTTTTGCCTTTTGGGCAATTTTTCTTCCGATCAAAATTGCTGCAGCAATATTTCCACCATTATTTATTTCTTCTTTAAAATCTTTTTCAAGTGACGAAGCTTGAGTAATTACAATATTCCTGCTGTCATCAATAACTTGTGCATATATATGCAAATTCGTTCGGTGCACACACAACCGAATCGCTTTATTATTGGCTATCCGAATTCTTGTTTGTTTAGATCTTATCAATCTTCTTTCTTTGTTACTTTTCATATAAAGCTCAATTATTTTTTCTTGGTTTCTTTTAGGATAATAACTTCATCGCTATATCTAATTCCTTTTCCCTTATAAGGCTCGGGTCTTCTATAGGATCGGATATCAGCGGCTACTTGCCCTACTTTTTGCTTATCAATTCCCTTAATTACTATTTCAGTTTGAGTTGGAGTTTCAATTTTAATGCCTATAGGAATCTCATGATCTATCTGATGAGAAAAACCCAATGACAAATTAACTTTATTATTAACAACCTGAGCCCGGTATCCAACACCAACCAACTGAAGTTTCTTCTCGAAACCGATCGTCACACCTTTAACCATATTAGCGATGAGCATTCTTAAAGTTCCAGCCAATGCATTTGCTTGTTGCGTGTGCGTAACTACTTCTACTTTTACTTGATTGTTATAATTCTCAACATTCAATTCAACTGGCAAATCTTGCTTTACTTCACCCAACGGGCCTTTTACCGAAAGGCATTTTCCAGATAAAGTAATTTCAACTTCTTTTGATATAGCTATAGGACTATTGCTTACTCGAGACATTTTTTTTGATAATTCACTAAATTAAACTACACAACATAATAATTCACCACCCAATCCGTTTGCTCTAGCTTTTTGATTAGTCATAACGCCTTTCGAGGTAGAGACAATCGATATACCCAGACCATTTTTTACGTTAGGTAAGTTCGAGCATGATTTATAAATTCTCAAACCTGGTTTGCTTATTCTTATTATTTGTTCAATTACAGGCACACCACAGTGATATTTTAAATTAATTACTAATTCACTTTTATTAGATATCGCAACGATTTCATATTCATGAATATATCCTTCATCCTTAAGCACATTTGCTATAGCGATCTTTAATTTTGAACTTGGCATTTTAACAGATAGCTTATGAGCCATTTGTGCGTTTCTGATTCTGGTAAGCATATCTGATATCGGATCACTTAAACTCATCTCAACTTTTATCCTTTATTTGTACGGCAAGAAATTACCAGCTTGCTTTTGTAATACCCGGAATTTTACCACTCATCGCAATCTCTCTTAGCTTAATTCTTCCCAATCCAAATTTCGAATAAACACCTCGTGGTCGACCTGTCAATTCACATCTATTCCTTAATCTTACCGGACTAGCATTTCTAGGAAGCATCTGCAAGGCTATACGTGCCTCATTGCGCTTTTCGATAGGTATCGTATAGTTATGAATTATGCTAATTATTCTAGCCCTTTTATCAGCATATTTATCAACTATTCTTTTTCTTTTTAGATTTCGATTAATTAATGATAGTTTTGCCATATTTATTCTCAATTCTTAAAAGGAAAATGAAAAGCTTCTAGTAATGCTTTTGCCTCTAAATCATTTCTTGCTGTAGTCGAAATCGATATATTCATCCCACGCAAAGAATCAATTTTATCATAATCAATCTCAGGAAATATTATCTGCTCTTTTATACCCAAATTATAATTTCCACGACCGTCAAATGATTTACCCGAAATTCCTCTAAAATCTCGTATTCTTGGCATAGCTATCCCAATTAATCTATCTAAAAATTCATACATTCTTATATGACGAAGAGTAACTTTACATCCGATAGGATAATCTTTTCTAACTTTAAATGTTGCTATTGATTTTTTTGCTCGTGTAACTATGGGCTGCTGCCCAGTTATTTTTTTTAAATCCGATAGTGCATTGTCAATTATCTTTTTATCGGTTGTTGCTTCTCCGAGACCAATATTCAGTGTTATCTTCGATATCCTAGGAACTTCCATAACTGATTTATATTTAAAATCAGTCATCAATTTTTTCACAACTGCCGTTTGATAATGTTCTTTTAATCGAGCCATTTATAACTACCTCCAACAAGATTATCCAATTAATTCACCGGTAGATCTAAAAACTCTCTTTTTTTCTTTTTGTGAATCTAAACTCATTTTAATTTTATCAATTTTACTTGTTTCAAAATTATAAATAGCGACATTGGAAATGTGGATGGGCATTTCCTTGTTGATTATTCCCCCAGCAGTGCCAGTAGCAGGATTCGGTTTTTGATGCTTTTTTGCGGAATTTATACCTTGAACAATCAAATGCTCGTTTTTAATTACATGCAAAACTGTGCCTCTCTTACCTTTATCTTTGCCTGTAATAACCATTACTTCATCACCTTTCTTAATTTTAGGCATTTTCTATCACCGATTCATAAAACTTCAGGAGCTAATGAGACAATCTTCATAAACTTTACAGTACGCAATTCTCTAGTCACTGGCCCGAATATCCGTGTTCCTATAGGTTCTAATTTATTATTTAATAACACTGCAGCATTATTGTCGAATTTGAGCAATGAGCCATCATTGCGTCGCACTCCCTTAGTAGTTCGGACCACGACAGCATTGTACACTTCACCTTTCTTGACTCTCCCTCTTGGCGCAGCATCCTTGATGCTGACTTTTATAATATCTCCTATGCCAGCATACTGTCTTTTTGATCCACCAAGCACTTTAATACACATCAGGGATCGCGCACCAGTATTATCGGCTACTCTTAGTTTGGATTGCATTTGTATCATTGATCTGTTCTCTTTTATAGGTTTATTATCTGCAAATTCTTCAAAAAGCTATTAATCTTTAAATTTAAAAGTCTTCTTTTGTACAGACAAGCAACTCTTTAACCAACCAATTTTTGGTTTTAGATATTGGGCGACACTCTTCGATTAAAACAATGTCTCCAATATTTATATTATTATTTTCAACATGAGCTTGGTATTTCTTAGAGCGTGTTATATATTTTTCATATAGAGGGTGCTTAAGCCGACGCTCAACAAGAACCGTGACTGTTTTAGCCATCTTGTTACTGACAACTTTACCATTTAAGCTGCGACTACGTTTTATATCTTCACTCTTCATAATTTTTTTTCTGAGCAATCAAAGTTTTCAATCTAGCTATATCTTTTCTATTTTTTTTAATTTGCTGCGTATTCGACAACTGCTGAGTCGCATGTCGCATCCGTAAACTAAATTGTATTTTTAGCAGCGTCATCAATTCTTCATTTAATTCATGAAGTTTTTTGACTCTCATATCGCTAATTTTCATGTCTATACACCAATTTGTCTGACGATAAATGTCGTTTTTATAGGCAACTTTGCTGCTGCTAATGAAAAAGCTTCTCTCGCCAACTCTTCATTAACTCCATCCATCTCATATAACACTTTACCCGGTTGTATCTCAGCTACATAATATTCAGGATTGCCTTTTCCATTTCCCATTCTAACTTCAGCTGGCTTTTGCGATATGGGCTTATCTGGAAAAATTCTTATCCATATTCTACCACCTCTTTTAATATGCCTCGTCATTGCGCGTCTAGCAGCCTCAATCTGCCTAGCTGTTAATCGTCCCCGCCCTAACGCTTTCAAGCCATATTCTCCGAAACTTACTTTCGCTCCTCTTGTTGCGATTCCAGTATTCCTTCCTTTTTGCTGCTTTCTATATTTTGTTCTTGATGGTTGAAGCATCAATTTCTCCGTTTAAAACAACGCTATTGATTTTATAAATTCTATTATTCTGAAGAAGTTGCTTTATCAACGATCGAAGAAGTTTTTAAATCAACATCTGATAACGTCATGACTGATCTCTTCGATATTTTTTTCTTTTCATTTTCTAAGCTCGTATTACCGTGCAATGTAATTGCTTGTTCAGAATTTCCAAGAATTTCTCCCTTAAAAATCCATACTTTTATACCAATAATTCCATATGTCGTTTGTGCTTGAGCCGTTCCATAATCCAAATCCGCTCTTATCGTATGAAGTGGCACTCTCCCTTCGCGATACCATTCTCTTCTGGCGATCTCTATGCCGTTTAATCGTCCTGAACTCATTATTTTGATTCCCTGAGCTCCGAGTCTCATGGCATTTTGCATAGCTCTTTTCATAGCACGTCGAAACATTATTCTTTTTTCTAATTGCTGCGCAATATTATCTGCTATGAGTTGAGCATCTATCTCTGGTTTTCTAATTTCCTCAATATTGACATGCACAGGAACTCCCACTCTTTTCTGAAGTTCACTTCGTAACACTTCAATATCTTCTCCTTTTTTTCCGATTACAACCCCTGGCCTGGAACTAAATATTGTAATCCTGGCGTTTTTTGAGGGCCGCTCAATCAAAATCCTTCCGACCGAAGCATTTTTTAGCTTTTCATTTAGAAAATGTCGCACTTTAATATCTTCGTTGAGCATTTTTGCAAAATCATTACTATTTGCATACCATCGAGATTGCCAGTTTTTATTTACTGAAAGCCGGAATCCTATTGGGTGTATTTTTTGCCCCATGTGCTATAGCCTTATATTTTAATTTTTAATCTTATCGCCTACCGTGAGCGATATATGACAAGTTGGTTTAAGAATTCTATTTCCCCGACCTTTCGCTCTTGCGCTGGTTCGCTTCATAAACATCCCTCTATCCACATGAATAGAAATAACTCTGAGCTCATCAATATCTGCACCATCGTTGTGTTCTGCATTTGCTATTGCAGATTCTAATAATGCCCGCACTATTGTTGCTCCCTTCTTAGGACTAAAGTGTAGGATATGCAAAGCTTTATCGACTGATAACCCTCTTATCTGATCAGCCACCAGTCTCCCTTTTTGAGCCGATAGTCGCGCGCCTCTTAAAATCGCCTTTGTTTCCATCATACTTTCCTATCGTTTAGTTACAGCTTTCTTGTCCCCAGCATGCCCCTTAAATGTTCTTGTCAGTGAGAACTCACCAAATTTGTGACCAACCATATTCTCGGTTACAAATACAGGGATATGCTGCTTTCCATTATGCACGGCAACCGTAAATCCAATAAAGTCAGGAATTATTGTAGATCTTCTTGACCATGTCTTGATGGGTTTTTTATCATTTCTTTCTCGTGCTTTCTCAATTTTCTTCAGTAAATGATTATCAACGAATGGTCCTTTTTTTACTGAGCGTGCCATTTAATTACTATCCTCTCTTCGTATAACGATGCCGTACAATCATTGATTCTGTTCGCTTATTTTTTCTTGTTCGATATCCTTTTGCAGGTACGCCCCAGGGGCTAACCGGATGCCTTCCTGCTGAAGTTCTACCTTCTCCTCCACCGTGAGGATGATCTATAGGATTCATTGCAACGCCACGAACAGTCGGTCTTTGACCCCGCCATCTCATAGCACCAGCTTTTCCGATTGATCTTAAATTGTGTTCCACATTTCCCACTTCGCCTATCGTAGCACGACAGTCTATATGAATCTTACGCATCTCCCCGGAACGTAACTTAATTTGCGCATAACTTCCTTCTCTTGCCTGTAACTGTGCAGAGGCTCCAGCTGATCTTGCCAGTTGTGCTCCTTTACCAGGCAGCAATTCGACACAATGAATGATAGTACCCATTGGAATATGACGTAGTGCTAAAGCATCTCCAATTTTGATTTGAGCATTATTTCCACTACTTATCTTTGCGCCAACATGCAATCCTTTAGGTGCAATAATATATTTTCTTTCACCATCCTGGTAACACAGCAAAGCTATATTAGCCGTTCTATTGGGATCATATTCGATCCGCTCCACTACTGCTGGAATATTATCTTTGTCACGTTTAAAATCAATGAGTCGATAATGTTGCTTATGCCCTCCGCCATGATGCCGCACTGTTATATGTCCATGGTGATTACGTCCAGCTTTTTTTGTCTGCTTTTCAAGCAAATTCTTATAAGGTTTCCCTTTATGCAGTTCTTTATTTACTAATTTAACTACAGATCTTTTACCCGGAGAGGTTGGTTTTAATTTTATTAATGCCATCACTTAGCCTCGGTACCAGAAAAATTGTTTAAATTTAATTCTTGCCCTTCCTTGACGCTTACTATTGCTTTTTTCCAATTGCTCCGACTGCCTAAAAAGCGTCCAAATCTTTTTTTCTTTCCTTTAACTGTAATGGTTCTTACATTTTCTACTGTTATTTTTTGATCTTTCCACAACAGTTCTATTGCATCTTTTATTTCTTTTTTAGAAGCATCAAGCGCCACACGAAATATGGTTTGATTATTTTTTTCCCCTAAAAATGTTGCTTTTTCTGATATATGCGGAGCAAAAATTATTTTCAACAATCTTTCTTGATTAACTTCAAGTTCTTTCATGACAAAAGTTCCTCAAATTTCTTTAGTCCATCCGTTGTTATCAGAACTTTTTTAAATTTTAGCAAACTTACTGGATCTGCATTATGCACTTCTACGACCGAAACATGCGGGACATTCCGTGATGATAAAAATAAATTTTCATCAATTTCATGTGTTATGACCATTGTTCCTTCCATGCTCATACCAAGAAGAGTTATTTTTTTTAAAAATTCTTTAGTCTTAGGATATTCAACACTAATTTGCTCCGTCACGACCAACCTTCCGTCCCTTATTAATTGCGACAAAATGACACTCATGCCGGCACGATACATCTTTTTATTTAATTTTTTCTTATAATTCTCTTCGGGTGAATTCGGAAATATTTTTCCACCGCCCCGCCAAATGGGACTCGATGCCATTCCTGCCCTCGCACGTCCAGTGCCTTTCTGCCTCCAAGGTTTTCTAGTGGATTTAGCTATATCCGAGCGCCCCTTTTGTGCTCTAGACGCCGCTCGCGCATTCGATAAATATGCTGTAATCACTTGATGAACCAGTGCTTCATTATATTCTCTATTAAACACCTGATCAGAGATAATCACTTTTTCCTGCTTTTCTTTTCCGATAAGCTCAAGTTCCATTGCTTATTCACCCTATTGCTGTTAATTATGCTTTTTAATTTATTTAGAACCTTTGATACTCGGATACACAAAAACATTACTTCCTTTGAAGCCTGGAACAGCGCCTTTTATTAACAGTAATTTCCTTTCATTATCAATCCTTAATATTTCAAGATTTTGTGTTGTCCTTTTTACACTTCCCATATGACCTGACATTCTTTTGCCTGGAAAAACACGCCCAGGATCTTGCGCCATTCCAATCGAACCTGGTTTTCTATGTGCCTTTGAGTTGCCGTGACTAGTTCTATTCGATGAAAAATGATGCAATTTGATTGTCCCCGCATAGCCTTTTCCAATAGTTGTTCCAGAAATATCAACCAATTGGCCAACTTGAAAAATACTACTGTCAACTACCGTTCCAATCTTAAATTGTTCAATTTCTTCATCGGGTATTCTAAATTCTTTTAAAATCTCACCCGCTTCTACTGCAGCCTTTGAATAGTGCCCTGCAATTGACTTGGATAAACGACTGGATCGCTTGCTTCCAAAAGTTATTTGCACGGCGCTATAGCCATCGTTATTGTTTCTCTTTAATTGAGTAATTCTATTATTTGCGATATCTATAACAGTAACCGGCAAGCTATCACCATTTTCTGTGAAAATTCTTGTCATTCCGATTTTTCGTCCAATCAAACCTAAGCTCATTTTCATCCTCGATAAAGGAAATCTTTACTTTTTATTTTTACAGAAGAGCAATCTTTCGTACATTTCAACCATTAACTTTCCATAGATTACTTACAATTTTATTTCCACATCAACTCCCGCAGGCAAATCCAGTTTCATCAAGGCATCTACTGTTTTATCAGTTGGATCAATAATATCCATCAAACGCAAATGAGTCCGAATTTCAAATTGATCACGCGATGTTTTGTTAACATGCGGCGATCGCAATACATCAAAGCGCTCTATTTTAGTTGGAAGAGGCACAGGTCCTTTGACAACCGCTCCGGTTCTTTTAGCTGTTTCTACAATTTCAAGCGCTGATTTATCGATCAACCGATAATCGAAAGCTTTTAGCCGAATTCTAATTTTTTGACTTTGCATGATAATTTTCCTTAGTATCCAGATTCAATACACGATCATACTGAATTCAGCATCTAACAAACTTTCTCTCTTACTCAATAATTTTGGCGACGACACCGGCACCCACTGTTCTGCCGCCTTCACGTATCGCAAATCGCAGTCCATCTTCCATCGCAATTGGTGCTATCAAATTAAC
>JAIETK010000022.1 GCA_019745325.1 Nitrosomonas sp.
ATCATCGCCAACAGGAAAAGTCAGCTGATGCAGCTTGACTCAGACCAAACAGTCTCCGGAAAACCCGGGGCGATTCACGCGGCTGCTTCCGCTTCGGAATAGGCGACCGCAATCGTTTCGCCGCCGGAGAATTCGATCAATTCAACATCGGTCAGCGTGTCGGTTTCACCCGCCGCGTTGGTTAGCGTGATTTGCGTGCCGGCGATGGCGATGCGGTAATCCGCCGGTTGTCCGTCCTGGAAGGCGCGGTCGAAGCCGAAACCGCCGTTCAAACGGTCGCTGCCGCTGCCGCCGGTTAATTGGTCATTGCCTGCGCCGCCGAAAACGATGTCCTGCCCGGCGTCGCCCGAGGTGCGATCATCGCCGCCGAGGCTGCCGACTGTGTCGTTGCCGCCGCCGCCGGATAGCGTGTCGTCGTCCGCGCCGAGGACGATGAACTGATTCTGATCGTCGCCCGCGGCGAAATTTTGTCCGCTGCCGCCGGTCACCTGCACAGCGCCGACGATCGATGCGAATGCAACATTGTCCAGTTGGATAACGGTGCCGGGAGGCAATTGCCGGGCGTCGATCACCAGCAGATTGCCGGTTGCGCCGGCGCCTGCCGGACTGCCGATGAGAATCGGCAATGCTGGCGGTCGATCGCCGGTAACGCTTGGTGTGATGGTATAGACGCTGACCGGATCGCTGCCGGGCAGTTGCGCTAGGAATTGCCGTGCTTGCGCCGCCAAGTCGCTGGCCGCGTTACTGCTCAATCCGCCGATTTGCGCCAGAGCCGCAATCGCGCTTGCCTCGGCTTGCGCCAAGCCCAGCGCCTCCGGCCGCCCGGTGACGTTCAATCCGGCGCCGGTTGGCAGGCTGACCGTCAATAAAGGATTGCCCGCCGCATCCGCCGCCAGCGGAATATCCGCGTAGTCGCGGAATAACGAATCGGGATCTTCCTGCCGGGAGGACTCAACGGCCGAAACGACAGTGACGACAGTGCCGTCCGCTTGAGTCGTTGTCGTGGTGGCCGCGCCGTCGGTCGTTGTGGATGTGGCGGTACCGTCATTGTTACTGCTGCCTCCGCCACCGCCACCGCTTGAAGAAGTGGGGATCGATACGGTAATGCCGTTGCCGCCGGTATCGGCAATCGTGACCGCGGCATCCGCACCCGCCGCCCAATCCTCGGCAGCGGCCAGATTGTAGGCCGTCGCATCGGTGGAAGCCGTGCCCGCTTTGTTGAGCAGCAGATTGACCGCGGCCTTGTCGGTGCTGCTCAAAGTGAGGGTGAACGTTGTGCCGGAGGTGATTTCAACATCGGCGGTATCGGTCAGTGTGTAGGTGCCGCCGCCCTCGCCGGTGAAGGTGAATTGGGAGGCGTCGATATCGTTGGCCGCGCCGCTGGCTTTCAAGAATCCCGATCCGGTCACGGTCAGCGCGCCGGTGCCGGTATTGTAGGCGGCCGATGTGATCGCGGGGGCGGCGACACTCGATGCGGTGATGCCATTGCCGGTTAGATCGGCCACGGCTACCGCCGCGCTGGCGCCCGCCGCCCAATCCTCGGCGGCGGCCAGGTTATAAGTCGTGCCGCCGGTGGAAGCGGTGCCGTTTTTATTGACGATCTGATTGACAGCGGCTTTGTCGGTGCTGCTCAATGTCACGGTGAATGCTGTGCCGGAGGTGATCTCGACATCGGCGGAATCGGTCAATGTATAGGTATCGCCGCCTTCGCCGGTGAAGGTGAATTTCGATACATCGATATCATTAGCCGCACCGCTGCTTTTCAGCAAGCCGGTACCGGTGACCGCCAATGCGCCGGTGCTGGCGTTATAGGTGGCCGATGTGATCGCGGGTACGGCTACGTTGGATGCGGTGATGCCGTTGCCGGTGGCGTCGGCGGTATCGCCGGTGGTGGCATTCGTATTCCAATCATCCGCCGCCGCCAGATTGTAAGTAGTTCCGCCGGTCGAAGCAGCACCGTTCTTGTTGACGATCTGGTTGATGGCTGCTTTGTCGGTGGCGCTAAGTGTGACCGTAAAGGCTGTGCTGGAGGTGATCTCGACATCGACGGAATCGGTCAGTGTATAAGTACTGCTGCCTTCGCCGGTGAAGGTGAACTTCGACGCATCGATGTCGGCCCCGCCGCCATTGGCTTGCAGATTGGTGCCGGTTACGGCCAGCGATCCGGACGAGGCATCGTAAGTGGCCGAGGTGATGCGCGGATTGATTGACACCGTAACCGCATTGACGGCATCGCTGATATCGGTGGCGGCATCGGCGGCGCTCAACCAATTATCGGCGGCCGCCAGATTGTAGGTCGAACCGCCGGACGACGTCGTTCCGGTTTGATCCAGTAAGGCGTCGACGGCGGTTTTGTCTGCTCCCGATAAGGTAACGCTGAACGACGTGCTGGAAGTGATCTCGACATCCGATGCGCTGGTGATGGTGTAGGTGGCGCTTGCGGTTCCGCCGGTCAAGGTCAGCGTGGAAATATCGATGTCGTTGCTGGCGCCGGTCTTTTTGAAAAGATTGCTGCCGGTAACAACCAGAATGCCGGTATCGGAATCGTAAGTGGCCGACGTGATTGTTGGCGTCTGCACATTGCTGACGGTGATGCCGTTGCCGGTCAGATCGGCGACCGTGATCGAAGCCGCGGTGCCGGCCATCCAGTCTTCAGCCGCCGCGATATTGTAGGTCGTGGCGCTGGAAGATGTTGTGCCGTTCTTGTTCAACAATCCGCGTACTGCCAACTGGTCGTCCGCATTGAGCGTGACGCTGAAGGCAGTGGCCGACGTCACGTCGACAGACGAAGAGGTCAGCGTATAACTGCCGCCTTCACCCGTCAGCGTCAGCAGTGAAACCGTCACATCGTTGCTGGCGCCGCTGTTGGCAACAAAGTTGGTGCCGCTGACCGTCAGCACGTTAGTACTGGCGTCGAATGTAGCGGAAGTAATGGCGGGTGCGGCGTAGTTGCTGACGGTGATGCCGTTGCCGGTGGTGTCGGCGACGGCAACGGCGCTGTCCGCGCCTGCCGCCCAATCCTCGGCGCCAGCCAGATTATAGGTGGTGTTGCCGGCCGATGACGTACCGTCTTTATTCAGCAACGCCTCGACGCTGATTAAATCCGCGCCGGTCAGTGTCACCGAAAACGAAGTTCCCGACGTGATTTCTACATTCGTTGCACTGGTCAATGTGTAGGTTGCGCCGCCCTCGCCGGTGAACGTCAGCTTGGATAAATCGATATCGTTGGTTGCGCCGCTTTTCTGCAAGAAGCCGGTGCCGGTAACGGTCAGCACATTGCTGTTGTAATCGTAGGTGGCCGAGGTGATCGCCGGTGCCGCGACATTCGAGACAGTGATGCCGTTGCCGGTGGTATCGGCGACGACGGCGGCGCTGTCCGCGCCAGTTGCCCAGTCTTCCGCCGCAGCCAGGTTGTAGGTGGTGCCGCTCGTGGAGGAAGAGCCGTTCTTGTTGATGAATTGGTTGACCGCAGCTTTGTCGGTAGCGCTCAACGTGATGGTGAACGCCGTGCCGGAAGTGATTTCGACATCGCTGCTGTCGGTTAGCGTATAAGTTGTGCCGCCTTCGCCGGTGAATGTGAACTTGGACGCCACGATATCGTTGGTCGCGCCGCTGGCTTTCAGGAAACCGGAACCGGTGACTACTAAGGTGCCGCTGCTGGCGTCGTACGTGGCGGATGTGATTGCCGGTGTCGCGACGCTGGATGCGGTGATGCCGTTGCCGGTGGTGTCGGCGACCACGACAGCAGCATCCGCACCGGCGGCCCAGTCTTCTGCCGCCGCCAGGTTGTAGGTGGTGCCGCCGGTGGAGCTGGTGCCGTTTTTGTTGACGATCTGGTTGACTGCGGCTTTGTCGGTGGCGCTCAATGTGATGGTGAATGCCGTGCCGGAGGTGATTTCGACATTGGCGGAATCGGTCAGCGTATAAGTATCGCCGCCTTCGCCGGTAAACGTGAATTTGGATGCGACGATGTCATTGGCGGCGCCGCTGGCTTTCAGCAAGTCGCTGCCGGTGACTGCCAAGGCACCGGTGCTGGCGTCGTACGTGGCGGAGGTGATCGCGGGTGCTGCAACATTCGAAACCGTGATGCCGTTGCCGCTGGTGTCGGCAATACTGGTGTTGCCGATGACCGTGTTCCAGTCGTCCGCCGCGGCCAGATTGTACGTGGCGGCATCGGTCGAGCTGGTGCCGTTTTTGTTGACGATCTGGTTGACGGCGGCTTTGTCGGTGCTGCTCAAGGTGACGGTGAATGACGTGCCGGAAGTAATTTCGACGTCGCTGGTATCGGTCAGCGTATAGGTCGAACCGCCTTCGCCGGTGAACGTCAGCAGCGACGCATCGATATCGTTGGTTGCGCCGCTGGCTTTGACCAGGTTCGCGCCGGTAACGGTCAGCGTGCCGGTGCTGGCGTCATACGTGGCGGAAGTGATCGTGGGTGTTTGCACGTTGCTGACGGTAATGCCGTTGCCGGTGGTGTCGGCGTTGCCGCTTTGCGCCGGATTCCAATCCGCTGCCGCGGCGATATTGTAGGTGGTGCTGCCGACCGAGGACGTGCCGTTCTTGTTCAGCAAGCCTTCGACATTGAGCTGGTCGGCGGTATTCAACGGTACGGTGAATTGCGTGGCGGAATCGAGCTCGACGTTCGACGACGTGAGGGTGTAGGTGGCACCGCCTTGGCCGGTCAATGTCAGTTTCGAGACATCGATATCGTTGGTTGCACCGGACGTGGCGGTCATGTTGGTGCCGGTGACAACCAGCGAATTGGTGCTGGCGTCGTAAGTGGCTGAAGTAATGACCGGCGGCACCACCGCGGTGGAAATATCGATATCGTCGATGGTCAATTCCACCGCGCTGCCGAATACGAAGCGGATTTCGTCGATATTGTTGAAGGCCGAATTGAAACTCAAGGTACCGCTGTATAACGAGCCGATATTGCTCAACTGGGTGTAGCTGATATTACCGGTGGAATCGTTGGCGGTCATATTGACCGCCTCGGTGGACACGATCAAACCGCCGTCGCGATAACCGGCGACCGTCAACGAGGTGGATGCGCCGCTCGGGCCGTTGTCGAAGTTGAATGAATTCAGCTTGAAATCCGAACCATCGGCGGATTTGAAGTAAAAACCGGTTACTGAAGCGCCGCCGTAATTGAGCAGGATCGACCGTCCGCCGGATTGATTCAGCAGTACGGCCATATCGCTGTTGCTGACATTCGCGATATCGATCGAACTGCCGGAACCGAATGTCCATCCGTCGTAGGTCGCGGAGGTAACGGATGTATTATTGACGAGCGATCCGCTATTGAAATTGGTAACAGTCATGTTGCACCTCCTATAAGAATCGGCAGTTGCGCTTCAATCGTTGGCATTGAATTCACCCGGCCGCAAAAAAAAAACGGTTTAATCCAGTTGTAAGTGCTGCGCAACCTTACGATCGAGCTCGGCTAGCCAAGTGGGCGGCATTACGACGAGGATTTGCTGGCGGATCGCCCGGGCGGCGGCCACTTCTTCCGCATCCATGGATCGTTGTATCGCGGCGGAAATCCATACGTACGCTTTGGCCAGATGCGCCGCCGGGAGCAGGCTGGTTGCCGCATCGGCTTCCGTGGTGAAAAAATGTTTACCTGCCTGAAAATAGGCTGGAATATATTTGAGCGCGGCGGCTTGCTCGAAAAGCTGCCGGGCCTGTTCCGCATCATGCCCGCTGATCACACCTTGCGTCAGCATCATGCCTAAATGATAAAAGGCTTCCGCGGATTGCTTTTGCGCCGCTGCCAGGAACCACTGGTAAGCTTCTTGAGGATTGCGCACGCTGGAGTCGCCGTACAGATAAAACTTGCCCATCCAGAGTTGCGCAGGCGTCGATCCTTGCAACGCCGCGGGACGACAAAGTTCCAATGCTTGGAGGGGGTTTTTGGCTATGCCGTTTCCGGTCATCAGCAAATTGCCGAGATGGCAGTAGGAATTCAGGTGTCCGGCTTGCGCGGCTTTCTGAAACCATTGAGCGGCCGCTACGGGATCGGCCGGGCGGTGTACGCCTTCCTCGAAGCACAAGCCGGTCATGTGCTGCGCCGCCGGAATGTTATTTTGCGCCGCTTGCTCGAACCACTCACAGGCGATTTCGCGGTCGGCGGCGCGCCCCCAGCCATTCTGGTAAAACAGCGCCAAAGTAAATTGCGCCAGCGGCTGGCGGCCGTTCACGGCGGCGGCGCGATACTGGTCGAAGGCGTTGCCGTAATCTCCGGCTGCAAGCAACGACTGCGCGGTTTGCAAATCCTGATCGTCATTGAGCGTCGCATCGGCTGAAGGTGTGACCCCCGCGAAGGCGTTGGACAGGAAAGTTGCGGCGCAGAAGATTATCCAAAATGCTTGGATCGTTTTTTCAATGCTGTATGGCCGGGTATGGTGGTTTTTCATCGTTTCCTGAAGCGGATTGGAACGGCTGATCAGGGGCGAGGGAGAACCCATCTGCTCCGGCCCTGATCAACGCGGTCCAATCGTATATTCCGGTTGAAATTACGGGCGCGTCGGATAAACGCCTTGCCAAGCGATGATGCAATTCACCACGGTATACGGCGGCATGATCGAGAAAGGCTGGGAATTGCCGGTCGAACCGATGCTGACATTGGTGCTGGTCGTGGTGGTGATGTTGAGCCCGCTCAGCGTGGTTTCGATCGAAGCCGCATTCATGCTGACGTTTGGCGCGGCGGCGGAGTAATTCGAGTTTAATCCCTTGGCGTTGGCCAGCGAATTGCCGCCGGCGTTTTTCTGATCGGCATCGCTATTCACCGCTTTCAATGTCGATGTGGCGCTGGCGCCCGGCGCGACCGCTGACGTGGATGCCGAAGTGGCGGCGGCCGTATGACTGTGCGCCGGCAAGTTATTGACGGTTAACGCAGCGCTTTCCGCGCCGCCGGTCTGTCCCAGCGTAAACATCGAACCGCCCGGATGCTGCCCGCGGTGCACCGGCACTCTGCCGCGCATGTCGGGCAGTGCGAAAGTCGTGGTGCCGTTGCCGCCGTAAGTGTTGCCGATCAGAGAAAAAAGCGCGTTGTACTGGCTGACGGGTAATATTTGCCCGTCGCATTGCAACCAGCCGTCGGGCGCAAAATTAAACGCCACGTAACTGATTTCCCCTACAAATGGATCCATACCGGCGCTGGCGCTGCCCGGTGTTGTGGTCCAAAGCGCCAGAGCAGCGGTAAGAGATAAGAAATTTTGTGTTGGTTTTGTGCATCGCATAAATAATTTCCTTTGTGCTCAAATGAAATGATTAATTTTTTGTGTAACCTTCTTTTGCTGACTACTATCGTAGCAGCGCAATAATCTGGTCATAGTGTTGGAATAAGATGCTTTTGGCCTTCAATTCCACTGGAAGCAGATATTAATTCGGTGAATCTTGAATCGATAAGGAAGTGCTGATTAATTGACTGCACGAGCGAATTGCTTCGTTGCGTGGTACTCACTCCTTCGCCTATCAGATTGATATGTCCCGGTTGTTGCGTTCCGTGCGCCTCGCCCTTCATCACGTTCGTTGAATTAATCAGCGCTTCCATAAACGGCCACCCCAACTTAAATACACGATGTACTGATGTTAAGATGTCAGGATGATGAAATTGAATGATCTGAAAGACTGAGCAGAGTGTTGGGAGCAGATCAGGGTTGCGTCACTGGTATAGAGCTATTCCCATTAATGGCGATGAAACAATCAATGCCTGTAAAATTAACAAATTGAACTTTCCGAATCATCCCGATGACAGCAACAGAAACCCGAATTGAGCAAGATCTGATCGCTAAGCTTGAAGCGCTCAAATATACCTATCGTCCGGATATCCGTGATCGTGAAGCACTGGAAAAAAATTTCCGTGAGAAATTCGAGGCACTTAATCGCGTCAAGCTGACGGATTCGGAATTCTCCAGGCTGAGGGATGAAATTGTTAACGCCGACGTTTTCGCTGCCGCCCGGCATCTGCGTGAAAAGAACGGATTCGAGCGCGATGACGGCACGCCGCTGTACTACACGCTTGTCAACATCAAAGACTGGTGCAAGAACAGCTTCGAGGTTATCAATCAACTGCGCATCAATACCGACTACAGCCACCACCGCTATGATGTGATCTTGCTCATCAATGGCGTGCCGGTGGTGCAGATCGAGCTGAAAGCGCTTGCCATCAGCCCACGCCGGGCCATGCAGCAGATCGTCGATTACAAGAACGACCCTGGCAATGGCTACAGCAAAACCCTGCTGTGCTTCTTGCAACTGTTCATCGTCAGCAATCACTCAGACACTTGGTACTTTGCCAACAACAACAACCGCCATTTCAGTTTCAACGCCGACGAACGTTTTTTGCCGTTCTATCAGTTCGCAGGTGAGGACAACACTAAGATCACTCATCTGGACAGCTTTGCTGACAAATTCCTCGCCAAGTGCACGCTGGGCGAGATGATCAGCCGTTACATGGTGTTGGTGGCCAGCGAGCAGAAATTGCTGATGATGCGCCCGTATCAAATCTATGCCGTCAAGGCCATTGTCGAGTGCATCCACCAGAACTGCGGCAACGGCTACATTTGGCACACTACCGGCAGCGGCAAAACACTCACCTCGTTCAAAGCATCGACTCTGCTCAAGGACAATCCAGACATTGACAAATGCCTGTTCGTGGTGGATCGCAAGGATCTCGACCGGCAGACGCGGGAAGAATTCAACAAGTTTCAGGAAAAGTGCGTCGAAGAAAACACCAATACCGAAACACTGGTAAGGCGGCTGCTCTCGGACGACTACGCCGATAAGGTGATTGTCACCACCATCCAGAAGCTCGGCCTGGCACTCGATGGCAACAATAAAAAGAATTATCTGGCCCGGCTGGAACCGCTGCGCCAGCAGCGCATGGTTTTCATCTTCGACGAATGCCACCGCTCGCAATTCGGCGAGAACCACAAGGCCATTAAAGAATTCTTCCCCAACGCGCAGTTGTTCGGCTTCACCGGCACGCCGATCTTCGACGACAACGCCAGCTATCAGCAGATCGAAGGCCAGCAGGCATCCTTCAAAACCACGGCGGACATCTTCCAGCAGCAACTGCATGCCTACACCATCACCCACGCCATCGAAGACCGCAACGTGTTGCGCTTCCATGTGGATTACTACAAACCCGAGGGCAACCACCCCACCCCTTCGGGGCACCCCTCCAGAGGAGGGGAATCACCCCGCCCTAATTCCCCTCCTTTGGAGGGGTGGCAGGCGAAGCCGGACAGGGTGGTGCCAACCAAACGCGCCATTGTCGAGGCGATTCTGGCCAAGCACGATGCCGCCACCAACGGACGCAAGTTCAATGCCGTGCTGGCCACGGCTTCGATCAACGACGCGATTGAATACCACGCGCTGTTCAAGACTGTGCAGGTAGAAAAACAGGCCCAGATTGAGTCAGTGGGCGGTGATTTCCAGCCGCTCAACATTGCCTGCGTCTTTTCCCCGCCCGCCGAGGGCAACAAGGACGTGCAGCAGATCCAGGAAGACCTGCCGCAGGAAAAGGCCGACAACGAACAAGCGCCAGACGAGAAGAAAGCCGCGCTCAAAGCTATAATCGCCGACTACAACGCCCGCTTTGGCACTAACCACAGCATTGGCGAATTCGACCTCTACTATCAGGACGTGCAAAAGCGCATCAAGGATCAGCAATATCCCAACCAGGATTTGCCCCACGCACAGAAGATCGACATCGTCATCGTGGTGGATATGCTGCTCACCGGCTTCGATTCCAAGTATTTGAACACGCTGTACGTGGATAAGAACCTCAAGTACCACGGGCTGATTCAGGCGTTCTCGCGCACCAATCGCGTGCTTAACGACACCAAGCCCTACGGTAATATTCTCGACTTCCGCCAGCAGCAAGACGCCGTGGACACCGCCATCGGCCTCTTTTCCGGCGAAGCCGCCAAACCTGCCAAGGAGATTTGGCTGGTGGACAAAGCCCCGGTGGTGATCGGCAAGCTGCAAACCGCGGTACAAAGCTTAAGTGACTTCATGCAATCGCAGGGATTGGAGAACAAACCGGAGGCGTTACCCAACCTCAAAGGCGACGCCGCGCGCAGCCAGTTCATCAACCTGTTCAAGGAAGTGCAGCGCCTCAACACCCAACTCGACCAGTATACCGATCTGACGGACGAGCATAAGGCCAGCATCGAGCAGGTGCTGCCCAGGGAACAGTTGCAGGGTTTCAAGGGCGTGTACCTCGACACCGCCCAGCGCCTGAAGGAAAAGCAGGATAAACGAGACGACAGTACGCCGCCAGAAGTGCAACAGCTCGATTTCGAGTTCGTGTTGTTTGCCAGCAGCGTGATCGATTACGACTACATCATGGCGCTGATTGCCCGCTACGCCAGCCAAATGCCAGGTAAGCAGAAGATGAGCCGCGCCGAGTTGATTGGTTTGATTCAGTCCGACGCCAAACTCATCGACGACCGGGATGCGCTCACTGAATATATCGATAGTCTCAACACCGACAAACCTCATACCGTGCAAGGTATTCGAGAAGAATACGCCCAATACAAGGTCGCCAAAACCAACCAAGCCATTGCCGAGGTGGCTGCCAAACACGGCCTTGCTACCGCCGCCCTGCAAGATTTTGTCGACGGCATCCTGCGCCGGATGGTGTTCGATGGCGATCAACTCAGCGAGCTGTTCGCCCCGCAGGAACTAGGCTGGAAAGCCCGCACCAAGGCGGAGCTGGCGCTGATGGAAGACCTGATTCCGCTGTTTAAAAAACTCGCCCAGGGGCGCGAGGTTTCGGGACTGGAGGCTTATGAGCAGTAAAACCATCTCGTTCACTACAACGTCTACCACCCCGCCCCTGCGGGGCACCCCTCCACGGGAGGGGAATTTTTGGGTCTTTCCCCTCCTGTGGAGGGGTGGCAGGCAAAGCCTGGCGGGGCGGTTTTACCTCGCATGGAGAGGTGATGGACGAAACATGACGGGGTGGTCTTGATGCGGAAAACGGCTCGTTATATGACATTGCCGTACAATCCGGCACTCAAACAACGCGCCAGGGAGTTACGGCGAGCGGGTAATTTGTCTGAAGTGTTGTTGTGGAATCAAGTCAAGAGCGGCCAATTTTCAGGGTTGGATTTTGATCGGCAGAAGATCATCGGCAATTATATTGTCGATTTTTATTGCGCTGAAAAAGCGGTCGTGATTGAGATAGATGGTGGCAGTCATGATCACAAGGTGGAATATGATGCTCAACGGGATGCATATTTAATGAGTCTGGATTTGACTGTCATCCATTTGTTGGATAAGGACGTGAAAAATAATTTATCGGGAGTGATGCAATTTCTTTTACAACACCCGGCTTTGACCGCTCCGCCTCGGGGCAAAGCGACCACCCCGCCCCTGCGGGGCACCCCTCCACAGGAGGGGAATTCTGGGCGGCATTCCCCTCCTGTTGAGGGGTGGCAGGCGAAGCCTGACGGGGTGGTTTTACCGCCTTCGGAGGGAAACGATGCGTGAGCAAAGAAAGCAGGCATTGCTGCCCAAACTGCGCTTTCCTGAGTTTCGGGAGGCGGGGGAGTGGGAGGAAAAACTGCTGGGTGCGGTTTGTGATATGCAGGCTGGTAAATTTGTTTCAGCCTCGGAGATATTAGATAAGCCAGCCAAAGAACACTATCCATGTTTTGGCGGCAACGGTCTACGTGGCTACACCAAGTCGTTCAACCAGTCTGGTCGATATTCGCTTATCGGTCGTCAGGGCGCACTTTGTGGAAATGTAAATTTAGTTGAAGGTAATTTCTACGCCACTGAACATGCCGTTGTAACCACGACTAAACTGGGAATTAGAACAGACTGGCTTTTCTACAATCTCTGCCTACTAAACTTGAATCGTTTTGCTACAGGCCAAGCGCAACCCGGACTTTCGATCGACGTTCTTGAGAAGGTTAATTGTGCAGTTCCGAAGGACGAGAAGGAACAACAAAAAATCGCTGACTGCCTGTCTTCCATTGACGAGCTTGTTACCCTGGAGACGCAAAAGCTCGATACGCTCAAGACTCATAAAAAAGGGCTGATGCAGCAGCTTTTCCCCGCCGAAGGCGAAACCCTGCCCAAGCTGCGCTTTCCTGAGTTTAGGGATGCGAGGAAGTGGGAGGAGCGTGAACTGGGGCCGCTGACAACAAAAGTCGGCAGCGGTATCACGCCGATGGGTGGCGATAAAAACTACAAAACAAAAGGGCGCCCGTTTGTGCGAAGTCAAAATGTCGGTTGGGGCGAACTGATCTTGAATGACGTGGCATTTATTGACGAAGAAACACACCAGTCCTTCGACTCCACTGAAATCAAAGTATCCGACGTTCTTCTCAACATTACTGGCGCATCCATCGGACGAAGCGCAGTGGCCGATTCGCGCATTGCCGGAGGAAACGTCAATCAGCACGTCTGTATTATTCGAGTTAAACAGGACAAATTAAGTCCCACTCTGCTAAACCATTTTCTAATTTCAGAACGCGGCCAGAAGCAAATTGACAGTTTTCAGGCTGGCGGGAACAGACAAGGGCTGAATTTTGCACAAATTTGGTCATTCGTGGTTCCGCTGCCGCCGACCGAGCACGAGCAGCGCAGGGTCGCTGACTGCCTCACTTCCCTCGACGAACTGATCACCGCCCAAACCCAAAAACTCGCCGCGCTCAAAGCCCATAAAAAAGGATTGATGCAGCAGCTATTCCCCTCCGTTGGAGGGGTGGACGGCGAAGCCGGACGGGGTGGTCGCCCCGTAGTGGATGGGGCGCAAGGATGAACGCATTGACCACATTTCACGCCGACATCAAAAACATCCTCGAGCAGGCGAGGAGCAAGGCGCGTTCAGCGGTGAACGCCGCGATGGTCGAAGCCTACTGGCAGATTGGGCAACGGATCGTAGAAGAAGAGCAGCTTGGGCAGCACAAAGCCCAATACGGTAAACGGCTGATCGAAGACCTCTCGGCAGCGTTGATGGCGGATTTCGGCAAGGGTTTTTCCTATGCCAATCTGTATAACTGCCGCCAGTTTTACCTGACCTTTCCCGATCAGGAGATTCTCTACACGCTGTGTAGAGAATTGAGCTGGAGCCACCTGCGCTTGATCATGCGGGTCGATTCGCCGCAAGCCATTGACTATTATTGCCGCGAAACCAGAGAGCAAAACTGGACGGTACGCCAACTGGAGCGCAATATCAAAAGCCAGAGTTTTCAGCGCCTGCTTTCAACCCAGACCCCGCCATCGCCGGCACAGAGCGCCTCTGCCCACCTGGAATTTATCAAAGACCCTTATGTGCTGGAATTCTTGCAATTGCCGGAAACTGGCGAGGTAAAAGAAAGCCGACTGGAGCAGGCGATTATTGATGAGCTGCAAAAGTTTCTGCTGGAACTGGGCAAGGGTTTCTCGTTTGTGGCAAGGCAGATGCGTATCAGCACCGAAACCAGTCATTTTTATCTCGACCTGGTGTTCTACAACTACTTACTCAAGTGTTTTGTCATTATTGACCTGAAGACCGGCAAGCTTAGCCATCAGGACATTGGCCAAATGGATATGTATGTGCGCATGTTCGACGATCTTAAGCGGGGTGAAGACGACAACCCCACCATTGGCATTATTCTTTGCGACAGCAAGGATGAAACCGTCGTTAAATACTCGGTGATCAAGGAGAGTCAGCAACTTTTCGCTTCCAAGTATCAGCGCATACTTCCGACCGAAGCGGAATTGATTGCCGAAATTGAGCGGGAGAAGCGGTTGATTGAGGGAGGCGCATGACGTCACCGGAAATGGCGGCAACTATCGAGGAATGCTGGGTAGTTCATATATGCGAATAAGATAAAAAATGACTGAACAAGATCAAAAACAACTGGGCAACACCCTGTGCGGCGAGGTGCTGGGATGACTAAACACCCCCCCGCAGGCCAACTACTGATCTACCAGACCGAAGACGGCCGCTTGAAAGTCGAAGCCCGGCTAGAGCATGAGACCCTGTGGCTGACCCAGCAGCAGATGGCGGATTTGTTTCAGACCAGCCAGCAGAACGTCAGCCTGCATGTGCAGAATGTCTATGAAGAAGGAGAGTTGCGGCAGGAGGCAACTCACAAGGATTTCTTGTTGGTTCGCCAGGAGGGGGCAAGGCAGGTGTCGCGCCAGGTGGCACACTACAACCTGGACATGATCCTCTCGGTTGGCTATAGGGTGAAAAGCGCGGTGGCGACGCGCTTTCGCATCTGGGCGACGCAAACCTTGCGCGAATACATCGTCAAAGGCTTTGTGCTGGACGACGAGCGCCTGAAAAACCCCGATCAACCCTTTGATTATTTTGATGAGCTGTTGCGGCGCATTCAGGATATCCGCACGTCCGAGCGTCGCTTTTACCAAAAAATCACTGATATTTACGCCACCAGTATCGATTACGATCCCACTCAGCCGCAGAGCATCGCCTTTTTTCAAACAGTGCAAAACAAGATGCATTGGGCGATTACAGGACAAACGGCTGCAGAAATCATTCATGCACGCGCCGACAAAAACCAGCCCAATATGGGACTGACTAATTGGCGGGGCGGCAAGGTGCGCAAGGCCGATGTGAGTATTGCCAAGAATTACCTGAACGCCGACGAGTTGGTGGCGCTCAATAATCTGGTGGAGCAATATCTGGTGTTCGCCGAAGGCCAAGCCATGCGCCGCGTGCCCATGACCATGAACGATTGGATTAGCAAGTTGCACGGTTTTCTGACCATCAACGACCGCGACATCCTGAATCACGCCGGAAAAATCTCCCACGACATGGCTAAAGCTTTCGCCGAAGCACAATACGAGCAATACAATACGGCCAGGATCAATCAATCTGATACGCTGGAAGCCGATTTTGACCGCGTGATCAAACAACTACCGGCTGCATCTCGCAGGAAACCCAAAAACAAGGGCAAAGCATGATCAATAAGTTCCATCTAACCGGATTGGCCACTTTGCATTTTGGAATGCAGTACGTTGCGAAATGTGACGCAGTGCGTCACGAATGTTGCGCCATTGAGGAAATCAAATGACCGAACAAGATCAAAAACAACTGGGCAACACCCTGTGGAGCATTGCCGACCAATTACGCGGTGCGATGAACGCGGACGATTTTCGCGACTATATGCTGTCCTTCCTGTTCCTGCGCTATTTATCGGACAACTACGAGACGGCGGCGCAAAAGGAGCTGGGGCCGGATTATCCGAAACTGGAAGCCGGTGATCGCCGCACGCCTCTGGCGCTATGGTATGCGCAGAACCCGGACGATACCGTTGAATTTGAAAAACAGATGCGCCGCAAGACGCATTATGTGATCCAGCCTGCCTACCTGTGGGGCAGCATCGTGGAAATGGCGCGTACACAGAATAATGAATTGCTGCACACCCTGCAAAATGGCTTCGATTACATTGAGAATGAGTCCTTTGCCAGCACCTTTGGCGGATTGTTTTCCGAGATCAACTTGAATTCGGAAAAACTGGGCAAGGGCTATCCCGAACGTAATGCCAAGCTCTGCACCATCATCGGCAAGATTGCCGAGGGATTGGCGCAGTTCTCCACCGGTAAGGACACGCTGGGCGATGCTTACGAGTATCTGATCGGCCAGTTTGCCGCCGGTTCCGGCAAGAAAGCGGGCGAGTTCTACACGCCACAGCAGATTTCCAGCATTTTGTCCGGCATTGTCACGTTGGATAGTCAGGAACCCGCCACCGGTACCAAGAAGCAACTGGAAAGCGTGCTTGATTTTGCCTGCGGTTCCGGCTCATTGCTGCTCAATGTACGTCATCGGCTCGGCCCGCACGGCATCGGCAAAATCTTTGGGCAGGAAAAGAACATTACCACCTACAATCTGGCGCGCATGAACATGCTGCTGCACGGGGTAAAGGATTCGGAGTTCGAGATTTATCACGGCGATACGCTTACCAACGACTGGGATTGGCTGCGCGAAACCAATCCGGCCAAGATGCCGAGATTCGATGCGGTGGTGGCCAATCCGCCCTTCAGCTACCGTTGGGAGCCGCTTGATGCGCTGGGTGAAGATATGCGCTTCAAGAATTACGGCCTGGCACCGAAATCCGCTGCCGATTTCGCCTTTTTGCTGCACGGCTTCCACTACCTGAAACCTGAAGGCGTCATGGCTATCATCCTGCCACACGGCGTGTTGTTCCGTGGCGGGGTGGAAGAACGTATCCGCACCAAACTACTGAAAGACGGCCATATCGACACGGTGATCGGTTTGCCCGCCAATCTGTTTTTCTCGACAGGTATCCCAGTCTGTATTCTTGTTTTGAAGAAGTGTAAAAAGCCGGACGATGTGCTGTTTATCAATGCTAGCGAACACTTCGAGAAAGGCAAACGGCAGAACCGCTTGCTGCCGGAACATATCGGCAAGATTGTTTCCACTTACCAATTTCGCAAGGAAGAAGAGCGCTACGCCCGGCGGGTGCCGATGGATGAAATAGTGAGTAATGATTACAACCTGAACATTTCGCGCTATATCAGCACTGCAAGGCAGGAAGAAGAGGTGGATTTGGCGTTGGTGCATAACGAGTTGACGGAATTGGAAAAACGGATCAAGGAAAATACCGGGAAACACAATGAATTTCTCAAGGAACTCGGGCTGCCACCATTGCCGCAGTGATAAGATACCTGAATGATGAAAGGAGAAGATTCAAAAAACTGGACGGACTACTGGGAGCAACTGCGCACTGCATTGCTTGAACCCAAGGTCGATCCGGCATTGCTGGAAGCGTCGTTGCGCGAAGCGCGCGCGAAGATGCCGGTGCCGGTGCTGTGGCTGCTGGGTAAAACTCAATCCGGTAAGACCTCGATCATCCGCGCGCTGACCGGTAGCGAAACTGCCGAGATCGGCAACGGGTTCCAGCCGTGCACGCGCAGTTCACGCGTTTACGATTTTCCGGCGGAAGCGCCGCTCGTCAAATTTCTCGATACGCCGGGTTTGGGCGTGGTGGCTTACGACCCAAGCGACGATATGCAGTATTGCGAAGCGCAAGCGCACTTGCTGGTGGCGGTGATGAAAGTGGCGGATTCCGATCCGGCAGCGATATTCGAGGTGTTGCATAACATTCGCGGGCGTCACCCGGAGTGGCCGGTGCTGCTGGTGCAAACCGGCTTGCACGATTTGTATCCGGACGGTTTTAAGCACGCGCAACCGTGGCCTTTCGGATCCGAGCCGTTGCCGGAAGCCGTGCCGCAGGATTTGCGCCGCGCGATTCGAGCGCAACGCGAAGCCTTGCAGCCGTTGCCGGGATTTGCAGCCGTAAACTGGGTGGCGGTCGATCTGACCTTGCCCGAGGACGGTTTCGAGCCGCCGGATTACGGTCTGGAAGCGCTATGGCAAGCGATTGAGTCGCTGACATCGCTGGGTTTGCAGCACCAGCTGGGCGGCGATCAGGAAGTGCAGGATTTATACGCGCGCACCGCGCATTCGCACATCGTCGGTTTTGCGCTGGTGGCCGCGGGCTTGGGCGCTTTGCCGGTGGTAGATCTGGTCGCGGTATCGGCGGTGCAGGCGAAGTTGTTGCATAGTTTGGCGTTACTTTACGGACAGCGCTGGGATCGCAGTACGGTCACTGAGTTTCTGGGACTGGCGGGCGCCGGAATTGCGTCCAGTTATGTGGCGCGCTGGCTCAGCCGCGCGGTGGTGAAGGTGATCCCGTTCTGGGGCCAAACGATCGGCGCGGTGTGGGGCGCGAGTTCCAGCGGCGCGACTACTTACGCATTGGGCAAAATCGCGATTTATTTTTTCGAGCGGCGCAAGAATGGCTTGAATGTTGATGCCGATACTTTGCGCCGGATTTACGCCGAAGAGCTGGAGCGCGGTGCTGCCGTGCTGAAAAGCCGGTTACGGGGGCAAGCCTAGATGAAATCGACGCTCGCGCGAATCGATCCGTTACGGTTGCTGGTATTCATTTTGATGCTATTGCCGGTAGTGGCCTTGCTCGGTTTTGGTTTTTTCTGGCTATGGCAAAGCGGCAACTTGCAATATTGGCTGATTGCCTTGGTGATATGCGGCAGCTTGGGCTACGGCTTGCAGTATTGGCTGGTGCGGCAACAGCGGCAATTGCTGAATGCGCCCGTGACAGCGCCGAATCCGCAGTGGCCGCCGAATGCGGATGCGGTCTGGCAACGGGTGGAAGTGCTTGCCGAAACCTGTAATCCGCAGGACTGGCCGCTGGAGGAAGGCACCTGGATGCTGGCATTGGGGCAGAAGACATTGGAGACGGTCGCGCATAGCTATCATCCGGATGTGGAAAAACCTTTACTAGAACTGACGATTCCGCACACCTTGCTGATCATCGAACGCGCGAGCCGCGATTTGCGCCGTGATTTCGCCGAAAAAATCCCGTTCAGCACGCGCCTGACTATTGGTGATTTTTTCCGGATTCAGCGCTGGAAGGCAAAGGCAGAAAAAGTTATCGATATCTACCGCGCCGGCAGCATCCTTATTAATCCGCTCAATGCGTTGCTGGGCGAAGCATGGCGGCATTTGCGCGAGCGCAGCTTCGATCAGGCCAGGGACGAATTGCACCGCTGGCTATTGCGGGCGTATGTGTGCAAGGTCGGTTACTACGCGATCGATTTGTACAGCGGGCGCTTGACGTTGACGGATGAAGCCTCGATCGAATCAACGACGCCGGAGTCCAAAACGGACCTGGAGCAAGCGAAAGAAGCGGCGGCGACGGCGACAGAGCCATTGCGGATTCTGGTGCTCGGCAGAACGAATGCGGGCAAGTCGAGTTTGATCAACGCCTTGTTCGGCAACCTGGCAACTGCTGCCGGTCAATCGCCGGATACCACGCAATCCTTGAAACCGTTTGTGCTGGCGCGCGAAGGATTCACCCAAGCGCTGGTTTTTGATAGCCCCGGGTGCGATAGCACCGGGTTCGATCCAGCGCAAATGCTGGCAGCCGCGAGAAACGCCGATTTGATCTTGTGGGTCAGCGCGGCCAATCGCCCGGACCGGCAGCGCGAACGCGAATGCCTGGACCAATTGCGATCCGCGCAAGCGGCGTGGACCGACCGGCGCTCGCCGCCGCTGCTGGTGGCCGCCAGCTTTATCGACCGGTTGCGTCCGGTGAATGAATGGCGGCCGCCGTATGATTTAACCCGGCCGTCGAATACCAAGTCACTGAATATCAACGCCGCGATACAGGCGATTGCCGCCGATCTGGCAGTTCCGGTTGAAAAAGTGATTCCGGTCTGTTTATTGAAAGACAAAGTTTATAATGTCGACGATACCTTATGGGCGGCGATTCTGAACCATCACGACGAAGCGTTGCGGGTGCGCATGATGCGCTGCCTGGACGCCAGAAAACGCGCTGAGGATTGGGAAATGCTGCGGCGGCAGATGCTCGATGCCGGCCGGTTTTTGCGGAATCTGCCGGAGATGCTGGGGAAACGTACCGGGCCGTGAAACAGCTTAGGCCGATGATTGAATGAAACGGATCGCTATCTTCTTTTCTATACTGCTGACATTGGGACTGGTGCTGATTGCCGCGACACCGCACCGCGCGCAGGCGCAATATTGGTGGAACGCCAGCCGCGAACCGGCCGGCATCGCGCCCGATCCGCTGACGACGCCGGAAGCGATTGTGCAGGTTTATGGTGCAAGAGCGTTTAGCTGGCGCGGCTATTTCGGCATCCACACCTGGATCGCGGTCAAACCCACGGCGGCGGAGTCGTTCACGATATACGAAGTGATCGGCTGGATGCAACGGCGCAAATTGCCGGTGGTGGTGATTTACGACAATGTGCCCGACCGGCGCTGGTACGGCAATATGCCCGAGCTGCTGCTGGACAAACGCGGCGAAGGGGTGGATGCGCTGATTGCGAAAATCGACGAAGCGGCGCGCAGCTATCCCTATCCAAAAAATTATACGATCTGGCCGGGTCCGAATTCCAATACTTTTGTTGCGTGGATTTCGCGTGCTGTGCCGGAGTTGCAATTGGATTTGCCGCCGACGGCGATCGGCAAGGATTATTTGGGTTACAAATTGATCGGTCAGGCGCCGAGCGGCAGCGGTTTTCAGGTTTCGCTGTTCGGTTTGATGGGAGTGCTGGTCAGCGAGATCGAAGGCATCGAATTTAATTTTCTCGGCTTATCGTTCGGTGTCGATCTCGATCCGCCGGCGATCAAGCTGCCGCTGGTCGGGCGCAAGGAACTGAATGGCTGGTTTCAATCTGCGGTCGAAAATTGAGCGGTGACTTGCATATACAATCAGGTGCGGTTCTTCAATTGATAATTATTCTTATTCATTCTATAGTAGCAGTCATAGGGCAGTCCGGTATTTCAACATTTTTTGCTTGGAAATCTTTCATGTTAAGTCAAATAAAATCCCGTTTTTCGATTGCGTTTTTTTTCCTGCTTTCTATCGTGGCGGTATGTCCGGTTCATGCGGAAGAAGTAGTCGTTTATTCCGCACGTATCGAACAGCTCATCAAGCCGATGTTCGATGCGTTTACCAAGGAAACCGGTATCAAAGTCAAATACACGACCGACAATGAAGGCGCGTTGCTGGCGCGGCTCGAAGCCGAAGGGAAAAACACGCCGGCTGATATGTTGATTACCGCGGATGCCGGTAATCTTTGGGCGGCTTCGCAGGCCGGATTATTGAAACCGGTCAAGTCGGAGGTGCTGGAAAGCAATATCCCGGCGCATTTGCGCGATCCGGCCAATGAATGGTTCGGTTTGTCGATCCGGGCGCGGACGTTGATTTACAACACCAAGAAAGTGAAACCCGAAGAGCTGTCGACTTACGAGGATCTGGCCGATCCTAAGTGGCGCAAGCGTTTGTGTTTGCGCACTTCGAAGAAAGTTTACAACCAATCGCTGGTCGCCATGATGATCGCCGAGCATGGCGAAGCCAAGACCGAAGAAATCGTGAAAGGCTGGGTGGCCAATCTGGCGACCGATCCTTTATCCGATGACACCCGAGCTTTGGAATTCGTTGCCGCCGGTAAATGCGATGTGACCATCGTCAATACCTATTATTTTGGCCGGTTGATGAGCAAGGATCCTAAGCTGCCGCTGGCGGTTTTCTGGCCGAATCAGAATGACGGCGGCGTGCATGTCAATATTTCCGGTGCCGGTGTGACCCGTCATGGCCGACATGAAGCCGCAGCGATCAAGCTGCTCGAATTTCTGTCATCGGACAAAGCGCAAAATCTTTTTGCCGATGTGAACATGGAATATCCGGTCAATCCGAAGATTGCAGCGGATCCGTTTGTCGCGGCGTGGGGTGAATTCAAGCAAAATCCGATGAATCTGGCGAAAGCGGGTGAGTTGCAAACGGCTGCCGTGAAACTGATGGATCGTGCAGGTTATCGCTAAGCTCGCGATAAACCACCGCATCCTCAAGCAGTTGCAGCGTGTCTAATCGTGATGCTTCTTCCGGCGGGAAACTGCCGGTGCTGTTTTCCCGTTATCGCTTTTCCGCTTTCTGGCGCCTGGCGCCTTTTATCGTAGCTGCGCTGGTTTTGGCGCCGGTGGCTGTGGTGGTGTCGTCTTTACTGACGCCTGCTGGCGATGTCTGGCGGCATCTGTTGGAAACCACGCTGCCGGATTTATTAATCAATACTTTCTGGCTCGCCGCAGGCGTTATCAGCGGCACTGCGGTGATCGGTATCGGTTTGGCCTGGTTTACTGCAGTCTATGAATTTCCCGGACGGCGTTTTTTTTCCTGGGCGCTGCTGTTGCCGATGGCCATGCCGGCCTATGTAACCGCTTTCGTGGCATTGGGGCTGTTTGATTTCACCGGTCCGGTGCAAACGACCTTGCGTGCTTGGCTGGATTCCGATTTATCGTGGTTTCCGGAAATCCGCGGCCGGGCGGGCGTGATCCTGGTGATGACCTTGGCTTTTTATCCGTACGTCTATTTACTGGCAAGAAATGCTTTTTTGAGCCAAGGCAAGCGCTCATTGGAAGTCGCTCAATCCTTGGGTTTAAACAAAATGCAGGGGTTTTTCAAAGTGGCGTTGCCGATGGCCCGTCCTTGGATTGCCGGCGGTCTGATGCTGGTGCTGATGGAAACCCTGGCGGATTTCGGCACGGTGGCGGTGTTTAATTACAATACCTTTACCACCGCGATTTACAAAGCATGGTTCAGCATGTTTTCCTTGCAAGCGGCTTCGCAACTGGCTTCCTTGTTGATTATCATCGTTTTTGTGGTGATTGTGCTGGAACAGCAATTCCGCGCGCGCATGCGCTACGCGGAATCCAAGCGCACCGCGCGCGCGCAGCGGATCGCATTGAACGGCTGGCATGCTGCGCTGGTTAGCGGATTCATGTTCAATGTGCTGTTTCTGGCTTTTTTGCTGCCGGTCATGCAATTGAGCTACTGGGCGATCGATTCGTTTTCGCATGATTATGATTTTGCCCGTTATCTGGATTTTTTGTGGCATTCGCTGTCGTTGTCCGGCATGGCGGCGCTAATAATTTGTACGGTGGTGATCGCCATGGTTTATGCGGCGCGGCGGTACCCAAGCGCCGCGACGAAAAATGCTGTGCGCATCGCGACCATCGGTTATGCGTTACCCGGCGCGGTTCTGGCGATCGGTGTTTATCTGCCGTTGACGTGGCTGGATGCGCAACTCAGCGAATGGGCGCTGGATTGGTTTCAGATTGATACCGGGCAAATCTTTCAAGGCACACTGGTTGCAATGTTGATCGCCTATATGATCCGCTTCATGGCGGTCAGCCACTATCCGGTTGACAGCGCGATGCAGCGGATAACCCCGAGTATCGATGAAGCGGCGATGAGTCTGGGCGTGCATGGCTGGGCGATGATCCGGAAAATCCATGCGCCGATCCTGAAACCGGGCATTTTTACTGCGGCGGCGCTGGTGTTCGTCGATGTCATGAAGGAGATGCCGATCACGCTGATGACCCGTCCGTTCGGATGGGATACACTGGCTGTCCGTATTTACGAAATGACCTCCGAAGGGCAGTGGGAGCAAGCGGCATTGCCTGCGGTGACGCTGGTGCTGGCGGGTTTAATACCGATTTTTTTGTTGATGCGCCAAACTGAAAAATAATCGTATGGGTAATGCGCTGTTGCAACTGATAAATATCCGCCAGGCCTATGGCGCGCAGGGGGTTATTCATGATTTGTCGCTGACTTTGCAGCAAGGGCAAATCGGTTGTTTACTAGGCCCGAGCGGTTGCGGAAAAACCACGGCGTTGCGTTGCATTGCCGGATTTGAACCGGTATCGGCGGGAGAAATTTTGCTGAACGGCGTGTGCGTCAGCAGTTCCGGGCATCTAGTGCCGCCGGAACGCAGGCAGATCGGCATGGTATTTCAGGATTATGCATTGTTCCCGCATCTCGACGTGGCTGCAAATATCGGTTTCGGCTTGCACCGGTTAACCAAAAACGAACGCGAGCAGCGCGTTGAAGAGATGCTGCACGTCGTTCATCTCGCGTCTGTCGCGAAAAAATATCCGCATGAGCTTTCGGGAGGGCAGCAGCAACGCGTGGCGCTGGCGCGGGCGCTAGCGCCGAAACCGGCGTTATTGTTGCTGGACGAGCCTTTTTCCAATCTCGACGTCAGTTTGCGCGAACGCTTGAGCATGGAAGTCCGCGAGATTCTCAAACAGCAGAAAATAACCGCGATTCTGGTAACGCACGATCAAGCCGAAGCCTTTGCAATCGCGGATGAAATCGGCGTGATGAGCCACGGCGCAATGCAGCAATGGGACACCGCTTTTAATTTATACCATCATCCGGCCAACCGGTTTGTCGCTGATTTTATCGGTCAAGGGGTCTTTGTTACCGGCACGGTGAAGAATCCGCAACAAGTTGAAATCGAACTCGGGGTGATTGCCGGTGAGATTCCATCGCATTGCGCGCCGGGAGATCGCGTGGAAGTCTTGCTGCGGCCGGATGATGTTGTTCACGATGACACCAGTCCGTTACAAGCGGTTATTGTCAGCAAGGCATTCCGCGGCGCGGAAATTCTGTACACGTTGCGCCTTGCCGGCGGGGCGCGGATTCTGGCGTTAGTTCCCAGCCATCACAATCATCCGATTGGCGAGAAAATCGGCATCAAACTTGAAACGCATCATCTGGTGGTTTTTCCGCAATCGTTACCGTGATGCTGAGCGGTTCCGCAACCAGTGTTGACAAATTCGCACACTGAGCCGCCGGATAAAATTTTTAGAGTAAGTGTACTTCCCTTTTCGCAGTTTTTTCTATAGCATTGCCAATTCGTGTTAATACCTTTCTTTTATAGCTTTTTTCCAAGCGATCAAGTAAACCCGGCTCAGTGATAATACTGAGGTAGCTATTCCTGAAACTAATAATTTAAAAGAGGATTTTATGAGTCAGCATATTCATTATGTAACCGATGCGAATTTCGAGGCGGAAGTCTTGCAGTCGACAATTCCTGTGTTAGTGGATTATTGGGCGGAGTGGTGCGGCCCTTGTAAAATGATAGCCCCGATTCTTGACGAAATCGCAAATGAATACGGCGATCGCTTGAAAGTGGCCAAACTCAATATTGACGAAAATCAATTGACACCGCCCAAATACGGCATTCGCGGAATTCCGACACTGATGCTGTTCAAAAACGGCAATATTGAGGCGACGAAAGTGGGCGCGCTCTCTAAATCGCAATTAACCGCGTTCATCGATAGTCATATTTAACTCGCTGATTATATTGAATAGTGAGTTTAGTGAACCAGGCTCCGATGTAGGCCACGATCATAATTAACGCTTTCCCGTCTGTAACAGCTTTCCTTCCAGCACTTATCTTTAATACGTAAATCCCCTTTTTTCGAGCTCCTTCATGCGCTTATCTGATCTTAAAAATTTACACGTCACCGAATTAGTAAAAATGGCTATCGAAAACGAAATTGACGGAGCCAATCGAATGCGAAAGCAGGACTTGATTTTCGCATTGCTGAAGAATCAAGCTAAGAAGGGCGAAAATATTTACGGACACGGGACTCTGGAAGTGCTGCAGGACGGATTTGGTTTTTTACGTTCTCCGGATACTTCGTACCTTGCCGGCCCCGACGACATTTACATTTCTCCAAGCCAGATCCGCCGGTTTAATTTGCATACCGGGGATTCGATCGACGGCGAGATCCGTCCGCCCAAGGACGGTGAACGCTATTTCGCGCTGGTCAAGGTGGATAAAGTCAATAATGAGCCGCCGGAAAACTCCAAGCAAAAAATTCTGTTTGAAAATCTGACGCCGCTTTTCCCGGATGAACGGCTGATGCTGGAACGTGATATCAAGGCGGAAGAAAATATTACCGGCCGGATCATTGATTTGATCGCGCCGATCGGCAAAGGACAGCGCGGTTTGCTGGTGGCCAGCCCGAAATCGGGTAAAACCGTCATGCTGCAACACATTGCGCACGCCATTGCGGCCAATTATCCGGATGTAATCCTGATTGTGTTGCTGATCGATGAACGTCCCGAGGAAGTGACCGACATGATCCGTTCCGTTAGAGGCGAAGTGATTTCTTCGACCTTCGATGAAGCTGCGACACGGCATGTGCAGGTTGCGGAAATGGTGATCGAGAAAGCCAAACGCTTGGTTGAACATAAAAAAGATGTGGTGATTCTGCTCGATTCGATTACCCGTTTGGCGCGCGCGTATAACACCGTGGTGCCGGCTTCCGGCAAAGTGCTGACCGGCGGTGTCGATGCCAATGCCTTGCAACGGCCCAAACGCTTTTTCGGCGCCGCCCGTAATGTCGAGGAAGGCGGCTCGCTGACCATTATCGCAACGGCGCTGATCGATACCGGTTCGCGCATGGACGATGTGATTTATGAAGAATTCAAAGGCACCGGTAATATGGAAATCCATCTGGACCGGCGCATGGCCGAGAAACGCATTTATCCGGCGATTAACGTGAATCGCTCCGGCACCCGCCGCGAAGAATTGTTGATTCCGCCCGAAGTGCTGCAAAAAATATGGGTATTGCGCAAATTGTTGCACCCGATGGATGATATGGATGCGATGTCGTTTCTGCTGGATAAAGTCAAGGCGACCAAGAACAATTCCGATTTTTTTGATTCCATGCGGCGGGTATGAGTTTGGACCGCGGCAGTTGCACCGGCATCCGCAATAAAGGATAATACACGACTTTTTAATTTTCCCTTTCGGGGATCAGTCATCGAGGAAGTAGCAAATGAAAGCAGAAATTCATCCAGATTATCAAGAGATAACGGTTACTTGCAGTTGCGGCAGCGTATTTCAGACACGCTCTACTATGGGTAAAAATTTGAGCATCGAAGTATGTTCGCAATGTCATCCGTTTTATACCGGAAAACAGAAAATTGTGGACACTGCCGGCCGGGTTGAGAAATTCCGCCAAAAATACGGTCAACTCGCAGGCAAGTAATTTTTCCTGATTCAGCTTAAGCCGGATCAGCGAAAGTTTGGATCGGCTTAATAATGAATCGCCAGCCAAATCGTTTCCTGATCGGGATCCGTCCAAGAAACCCGATGCTTTTTATGAGAGGGGATATTGATGAAATCACCCTCTCCAAGCTGTATCGACGTTTGATCGTCGAACGATAGTACTGCTTGTCCTTTCAAAACCATGACCCATTCGTGTTGCGCCTGATCGTACCAAGGCGATTGCTGGCCTTTTGATACGATGCGCTCGATCTTGATCGAATTGCTTTCGATCAATGTCTCAAAAATTTCGCCGGATAAATCGCGCGGAATCGCTGAAAAAATATTTTGTAGTGTCATAAAATACTCGCTGGATTGCTGAATTAACAAGCATTGGTTTATTGTATCCCGGATTTCTCCGGCAAGATCGGCAACACGCGTTGAAGAAAGGACAAATTATGCAACGAATTGCATTGGTGACCGGCGCATCGAGCGGAATCGGCAGAGCCACGGCCGGCTTGCTGGCGCAACAGGGTTTTTATGTGTTTGCAATGGCGCGCCGGGAAGAGCGGCTGGAGCAGATCCGTTCGGATAATATCGAGCCGCTGCCGCTCGATGTCACCGATATCGCAGCGGTCAACGCGGCGGTGGCGCATGTCATCGCGACCAAAGGCCGTATCGACGTACTGGTCAACAATGCCGGTTACGGCCAGCTGGGCACGCTCGAATGCGTCTCGATGGAAGCCGCGCACCGCCAGTTCGAAGTGAACGTATTCGGCTATGCGCATTTTATTCAGGCTGTTCTGCCGCATATGCGCGAACAACGGTCGGGATGTATCGTCAATATTTCTTCGGTTCTCGGAAAAATATCACTGCCGGGCTTTGGCTGGTACGCTGCATCGAAACATGCCGTCGAAGCATTGTCGGAAACGCTGCGCGGCGAAGTCAAAGCACTGGGGATTGACGTTGTCGTCATCGCGCCCGGTCTGATTAAAACCGAATTCGCGGAGAAGGAATTCGCGTTGCTCGAAACCGTTCAGCACCCGCCGGTGTACCGTAAAATCCTCGACGGTTTGCGCCGGCTGCTTGCCGGCGAGCCGCAGGCGCCCGGTCCGGAAATCATCGCCAATGCGATCCTGAAAGCCGTAACCCGGTCAATTCCGCCGGTCCGGCATGCATTGCCGTGGGATTCGAAAGCCGCCGTGATTTCCCGCTGGTTGTTAGGCGCGCGGCTGTTTGCCTGGGCGGTGCGCAAGCAAATGAGAATTTGATTGTTTCAGGGAAAATCAGAAATTAATCAGGATACGATTCAATAACAACTGGTACAAATCAGGCTGCTTGAGCAGGAGGAATTCAAGCAGCCTGGCCACTGTTATTTCACGCTGCAGGTACTTGTTGTCTGCGCAACAGTAAATCCTTGCTCGTTGATGAGTTGCCCGGTGACTCGCCCGCCTTGGATGAAAGACCGGCTGATGCGTGTTGCTCCGTTAGTAATATCCTTAGTGCTGCTATCGAAATCGAATTCGATTTCATCTCCAACCGTCGCTTTCGCTTCGGATTCTTTAACATTGTCACCCGATACGATTTTGGCAATATAGTTGCCGGAAACCATATTATTGCCATCAACTGAAACCTTCGACCGGTCCGCTTTTTTTTCGCATTTCACGCGAATGTTTGCGGCATTCGCATCAGCTGCGGGTAGTGATGTGAAAAATACTGCCATTACTGCGGATAAAGCGGTTGAAGTTTTTAGAATCGTGGATTTCATCGTTATTTCTCCATCAAAGATTAAATGAATTAGAAGTTAATGATTGCTGCTTCAGTTAATTTATGTGTGATTATTTCCCACACAGAGTGCACTATATGCGGGAAATTTTTACACGTCAAGATATTTGTGTAAATAATTCCCACAATTTTGTGGAAATTAATGCCTATTTAAGCGTGCAACTTCGATGAATGCGCATAAGAACTGGATATCAAGAAGTTTGTCGAGAACAAATATATCTGGAGTAGCGGCTGTCTATTTAATAGGCAGCCATGTACAATGCCACTTAAATGCCCTTGTAAATCCTGTCCTACCGAGACCCAATTTCTTTCAAGTCAACGGTTATTGCGTGAACAGACTGTTGACGTTTCATTGAAACCCTTCGATAAGTCCAAAAATCTGCCAGGCGCATATTCAATATTTCTAGAGAGGTTATATGTGCTGGAGTGGAGAAGCGTCGGCGGTGTTAGCAGTGGCCGGCATTGCGAGTACCGTTTATTTTTACCGGAAAGGTGAATCCGGCGTGTTATGCGCCGCGCTGGCGTACTTTTCGTTGATGGAATTGCTGCAAGCGTACACATACACGGTGATCGATCAATGCCAGGATCCCAGAAATCAGATTGCGACTTTTCTGGGATATATGCATATCGCGTTCCAGCCCTTTTTTGTCAATGCAGTAGCGATGCATTTCATCCATGAAGACTTGCGCCGCCGCATCGCTCCGGTTGTTTACACGTTGTGCGCCGCCGCCGCGATCATCTTTATGATGCGGATTTATCCGTTCGATTGGGTCGTCTACTGTTTCGAAAGAAACTACACCATGACATTCTTCACCAGCGCAAAATTCACCATGCCTTTCTGCGGCGAGCAGATTTGCTCGACTTCCGGCGATTGGCATATCGCCTGGGCCATTCCCGCCAACGGTAATGTCTTCATGGGAAATGTTTACGGTTACGCCGCTTTTGTGCTGCCTTTACTGTACGGGTCTTGGAAAATGGTGAGCTATCACTTCGTGTCGGGGCCGTTGCTGGCGTACATGACCACTAACGACTTGAACGAAGGGGTAGCGGTCTGGTGCTTGTATTCCATCGGATTGCTGTTACTGATGATTAAAACCCCGGTGCGGAAATATTTGTACGTCAAAAGCTGGTACGGATTGCCGCTGCCGAAATTCCTGCGTGCATAATGAGCCTCTGTTTCCAACGCAGCAAATCGCTCGCGCAGGCAATTAATCAGATTCGCTGACGTTAGTCCACTCCGCACACTGGATAACCACGCGGTACCCGTCATGATCCTCGAAAGTCCGGCCATCCCGTTCCCAATAGGGATTCAGGGAAGAAACTCGCTTGAAACCGGCATCGAGCATCGCCTGGCAACGCGATTCCCATGCATCGCGGTTGGGAAGATAGAAGACCAGCAGGTCTTCAGGTGTAGGAGCCGGTGCAACCGGATGGGTGCGGCAGTAGGTAAATTCGATATGATAACCTGCACCGGGAAGGCCGAGCATCACACCGTCGAAGCCGTCGTGATCGTCAAAATGACCGACCCGGACAAGCCCGAGACCGGCCTGATACATCGCATCGCTGCGGGCGAGATCGCTGACGGGCCGGGCTACCCGGAAATGTGCATACATAGTGGTGTTTCGCTCTTACGTCTGATTCATCAAATTTAAAATGCCATCAAACAAAAGTTGCTGGCGATACCGCAAACCGTTCGCCCAATGCCCGGATCTGGCGGATGTTGAGTTCGCGTTTGCCGGATAGGATTTCCGAGACGACGCCTTGGCTGCCGATTTCCGTTAAATCCCCTTGTTTAAGCCCATGCTGTTGCATGAGGAATTTGAGCGCATCGATACCGGTTGTATCGGCTAACCGGTGATGCTGCGCTTCGTAATCCTCGATCAAATCGCCAACAATAGCGGGCAAGCTCATCGCCGGGTGATTTTCATCCCCGGATGCTTCCTCCAGCAAGGCTTCCAGTAGCGCAGTCATGCGCTCATAGTGCGTCTCATCGCGAATGGGTGCGATATCGGTTTGATTGCGGAACTGTTCCCAAGCGGGTAGCAGATGCTTCATATCAATGGATACTGTCATGATTTCCGGGCTTGGATGCGCGGTATGAGCTTAGATCACTTCGCTAAAGCTACTGGGTAATTTGGATGCTGAGGATTCACAATCAAAGCCTGCTGACGAGGATCGATTATCAAATCCATTGCTTCCAAGGGAATAACGCCCAGTAGCGGTTCATTACCCAGTACAACCGCCTCGGTTACATAAGTGCGATTCTCAAACGCTATCTCGATTGGCGCGATTTTCGGCACCTTGATTTGATGCCCATCCGCGAGCGTTACCATTTGCCGGCCAACTTCGGTAATATCAAAACCAAGCTGTAAGGCAATTTCCTCGGTCACGCACATAAAAGTCGCTCCCGTATCCACCAATGCACTCATTTCTACAACTTGGCGGTTAAAAAGGTTGGTTAATTTGAGTTTTGCGTGGATTGACTGCATTTTGTTGCTCTTGGCAGTTTGACAGATTTCAGTTTATCACGGCCCAAACAGATCCATAGATTACGAACCCAATCGATTAATTCTTCTTTCGTAACCTTTTTCTTGCGACAAAAAATTTCAAGCAAACTGAAGTCTTCGTCCTTTGGGTTCGGGAATTGGATCACCGAACTCTTTTGCGGTATCGATCCAAATACCGATGGCTTCCTGAGCGCTCGACAATGCTGATTCATAAGTGTCGCCGTGTGCCATGCAACCGGGAAGCTCAGGAATTTCCGCTACAAAAACATCGTCTTCAGTGCTCCAGTAAATAATCACTTCATATTTATACATCGCTTATTTCTCCCAAGCGGTAACGTAAGATAACTGTGCGGACCTGACGAACCTGATAAGGTTTGGCTTTGCTTCCTTGCTTTTGCAGATTGATTCGTTCTTCAACACCATCTCGCCTAAAAATATGATGACTCCACCTGACATGCTCTTCAAAGGCAAAGTGTAACAAAAGTGCTCGTAAATCGGAAAAATCGATATTGGCGTCCGAGCGGCCTTCAAGGATGCGCCGAAGCAATTTATCGTGTGTTTCCATCTGCGCTTTGTTCCTTGTAAAAAATTCCAATTCGTCAATTGAGTCGGATTGCACGTAACAACAACGATGGATGTTTATTGTTGGGATTCATGCCTCACTCCCACCTATGAGCTGATTGCCATTGTCGATCCTGGATGGCGCAAGCTTATCCAGGCTACTTGCTAACCTACGAGCTTTGAATGAATATTGACATGGTTCGTCACAGATCAAGGATTGCGATGGTTTTATTGCATTCCGGGTACCTCATTCAACGCAGTCTTTGGGACATGCAGCTACCATAGGTATTAGGAACACCATAACGAAATGCTCCGGCACATTGTTGCGAAAGGCCAATTTGTTGGTTCAACTGCGCAATACAGTCTGAGAATTTCGGTGAATCATATTTGAAACCCAGTTTGTAGCAATAGTTGACCATGCTTCGCCGTTGCTCCTCGACAGACACACAACCCGACATGATGACAACAACACCAACCATAACACTCAATTTCCAGACTGGACATTTACTGCTCATGACAACACCCCGCTTCGTAGACTGATGCGGGAACTATGCCTCAATCCAGATGAACACATCGTGAACCTGTGGGAAAAGATGTAATGGTCAATAATCCCGGATACGATTTAAAGTTGTTGCATGAGAAACCTTGAAGAAGTGTTCATTGGAGAAGCAACGGAGTCTTGCTCTCCGGACGGGAGTTTAGCCCGTAGGTGATGGGTTGGATCAAATGAAACCCAACGGTTGGCGGTTTCGTTGATGCTGAGTTATTGTTGAGGTTCGTGTCTTACTCCAACCTAACGGCAAAGCTCAAACGTGCCACGAAGTAGCGTCAGCTGGAATTATTTGTTCGATATCGATTATGCTTCCGATGGCGGCAAGCAGCAGAAAGCTAACAAAGAAAGCAATAGCAAAAATCACCCGTAGCGGGCCAACCCGCTCATGCGCAACAGTGAATCCACTATCTCTGTCCCAACTGGTTATGCCGTTCTTTGTCAATTTGTTATACGACACTAAAAGAGTGATGAAGCTGACGAGTGGAAATCCAATACCCATACCGCGCCACCAAACCTTAAAACTTCTTGAGAAAGCAGTTGAATAATCCGGTGTCTCTCCTGACGGTGGAATAAGGCGGATCTTGAAAAGCCACTTGCCAGGCGTTGTGCCCGTTGTTGAAAGGAATAACGATTCGATGAACACCCAAGCAAAAAATACGGCAAGCCCAAACAATTGATCAAATTGACCACTATTCTGCTCGCTGAAAGCGTCTGGATAAAGGAAGCTGATGACTATGCCACTCACGATGGAGATCAAGTAGAGGTCGAACATACGCGCCCAGTATCGAACCCACGGGCGAATTTGGGCAACAGAAGCGGTAGCCTGTATTGGCATGGGCGAAGTAGTGGACAAAACTACATTGGGTTCTTGCACAGTTTCCTGATCCGTGGCTTCCAGAGCTGCTCCGCAATGCCTGCAAAACTTCGCATCATCTATTATTTCCTTGCCACATTGCGTACAAAACATCGAATTTTCCCTCTGCTCCAATGCGATGATTAAAATCGCAAGTTCAAAATACCGCAATATAATACGTCATAAATGAAATCTAAAATATGGCGGTTTATGGCGCTTTCTGATACTTCCAACTAATTGATCAATTTAGCTTTGTCATCATGCCAAATTTATTTCGTTCTTCAAGTTTGGGAACGTAACGCTATCGATGCATAGCCAATCTGATTTTCTCCAGCACGCGCAAAACTGTCTATTTCGGCGTTTCAATATTCAACCGCATAAAACCGCGGCTCTCGGTTCCGAATTGCACGCTGGGATTCAGGCCGATACCGGCTTGGTGGATGATGAGGCCCAACGGTCGGCTGTTTTGTGGATGTTGGAGTGCGTGCTTCACCCTATCTGCGAGTTGTTGATCCTGGATGACGCAAGCTTATCCAGGCTACTTGTGAGGTAAAGGATTTAAACGTATTACCGGGTATTTTGAATATCCCAAATAATCGTGTCGGCACTGAAATCTTGACCATGCGGCCATGCAATTCCATGATGCGCCGGGCGAACCATACGGAAATATGATTCATTCATGAGCTCCTTGAACGCGCTTCCATTCAAATAGGGCTTTACATCAAAAATACCCGAAATCCCGCTGTTTGTCTGAATCTCGATTCGATAATCCTCTAGGGGAACAGCTTTCATGATCTTATCCATAATTTTTCACTCTATCGCAATGGCTCGATTTTAAACAACGGCTCACCCGAGACTGCTAGTTTCCAATCCGCCATTAACTCATCCCTGTGAATTTCAATCCATGCCTGAACCAATTTCATTTTCGCTGGCGGCAAGCCACCGTTGAGTATTGTGCCATCTTCAATAGTAATAGTCGCTGCGTAGTCACCGTACTCGGCATGAATATGCGGGATGTTATGTTTCTTGTTGTCGTAAAAGTACATCAAGATCAAAATTCCATAAAACATAGAAATGGTAGGCATTAGAAAACTTCCTTCATAGGTATACCGAAGTTTTGCTTGTGGGTTGATTAAATCATATTAAACTCAAAACAGTTGACGATTTCGTTGATGTTGGGGTTCGTGCCTCACCCCATCCTACGGGCTTGTTTTAGAGATTATTAATGCCGTTTTCAAGAAAATATTGATTCCATTCATTCATACATTCTTCTGCGAGTGAGAAACAGCATTCTTCACCACGTTCAGTTGTTATTTGAGCATTTTTAAGACATGCTTCTGCCATCATCCCAGGGGGGCCGATTGTCATAACTGTGCTTAGTTTAAAGTTGATTGGGATTGAATCTTCCCATTGCTTTGCTGTTAATTTGCGATGCTTGATCGTTTGGCAAATTTGATCACAGATTTTTAGCGCGGAACTTTCTTTGATAAATTTGTTGACCTGAGTGAAGGATTTGCATTCTGGATCTTCATTGATGATCCAATCTTTAAGGTGATAGCAAAGTATGAAAAAAGTATACAACTCAACTTCAATATTTCCACCATACTCTGGATAAATGCCCTCACGAATGTGTTTAAGTTTATTAAACTGATATTGAACGATGGCGTGATAATATTCCAAGTTCCCTCCTCATTATGTTTTTGAGTATAATTATAAATGGAATTAAGAATTTAAAAATCAATTTCCTATAGAATTTATCTATCTCCTTTCTTTTATATTTTTCAACACCCCCAAAACTGTTTTCCTCGGTGCCCCAATATTCAACCGCATAAACCCGCTGCCTTCCTGCCCGAATTGCACACCGGGATTCAGGCCGACACCGGCTTCGTGGATGAAAAAATGTTTCAATTGCGCGTCGGTCATGTGCCATTCGCGGCAGTCGAGCCATAACAGGTAGGTGCCTTCGGCTTGGATTACGTGCATGTCCGATAAATGTTCTGCGACGAAGTTTTCAACGCTGGTGCGGGTGTCTTGCAGGTAATTCAGCAATGCGGTGAGCCAGGCTTCGCCATCGCGGTAGGCGGCTTCGAACGCGGCAACGCTGAACGGATTGGAGGCGCTGACGTGGAATTGGGTGAAGATTTGCGTGACGGCGTTGCGCACGGTTTTGTCGGGAATGATCAGCGCGGATAGATTCAAGCCGGGGATGTTGAAGGTTTTGCTTGGCGCGGCGGCGGTGATCAGGTTGCCGTTATCGCCGGTGATGGCGGCCAGCACATGGTGCCGGTGGCCGGGGTAGATCAGGTCGTGGTGGATTTCATCGGAAAACACGATCAGGTTGTGGCGGGTGGCGATTTGTTGCACTTGCTGCAATTCTTCCGGCGACCACACGCGCCCGACCGGGTTGTGCGGCGAACACAGCAGCAGCAGTTTGGCTTGCCGGGCGCAGTGTTCCAGGTGATCGAAGTCGATGGTGTAACGGCCGTTGTCGAGGCGCAACGGATTCTGAATCAGCTTGCGCCCGGTTTGTGTGACGGCGGAGAAGAACGGGAAATACACCGGCGGCTGGACGATGACGGCTTCGCCGGGTTGCGTGAACGCCATTACGGCGGCGTTGATCGACGGCACCACGCCGGGGCACATCACGATCCAGTCGCGTTGCACTGCCCAGCCGTGCCGCCGTTGCAGCCAATCGATCAGCGCGTCAAATAGGCAATCGGGAAATACGGTGTAACCGTAGATCGGATGCTTGGCTCGCTCGATCAGTGCCTGAGTAACCGCGGGCGGAGCGGCGAAGTCCATGTCCGCCACCCACGCCGGGATGACATCGGCCTTGCCGAACACCGCCAGGCGGCTGTCGTATTTGACGCTGTGAGTTCCTTCGCGATTGATTTCCCGGTCGAAATCGAACGCGTCGCTCAAGCGATACGCTCCCAGAGGGTGACTTCCGCCAGCGTGTGCTGGAATTTGCGTTTGGTCTCGCGGATCACGAACGGCACCGCTTGCGGGCCTTGGATCAGGCGGAAGTGCGGGCCGAGCATTTCTTTCAGGCCGTCGAGGGTGGTGAAGTTCTCGCCGTCGCGTTTGAAGCCGCCGACCCACGCTTCTTTCTTGGTGTGTTCGGTGAGCCAGGTATACGGCGACGTGATCATCAGCAAGCCGCCGATGTTGATGCGCGTGTGGATGCTGTTGAGCAACTTGGCCGGATCGTACAGGCGGTCGATCAGGTTGGCGGCGAGGATCAGGTCGTAGCCGGTGAAAATCGGTTTCAGATTACAGGCGTCGCCCTGGAAAAACTCGACCTTGTGCTTGACGTGATCAAGCCCGAGATTGGTCAGCGTGCGTTCCTTGTACGATACTAGCTCGCCTTCGTCGGTCAGCGTGTAGCGCAAAATGCCTTGCTGCGCCAATTGCACGCCTTGGCCGATGAAGCGCGCGGAAAAATCGACGCCGGTGACGTGATCGAACACGGTGGCCAGCTCGAAAGTCGAGCGGCCGGAGGCACAGCCCAAATCGAGCGCAGTGCGTTTAGGCCGATTGCCCATCGCGGCAATGGCGATTTCCGCCAAGGCTTTGGAGAAATTCGGCACGTCGAAATACGTATCGCCGTAATGAAACTCGGCGTATTCCGACAGCAATTTGTCGGTTTCGTAGTTGGAGCCCGGCAGCGTGGCTGGCGCATCCGACACCACATAGCGGAAGCCGGCGTGCTGGAAGAAATGGCGGCGGAAGGCATAGCGCGAACTGCGTAGCGATTCGTTGCCGCAGGCGATCCACGAGCCGCCTTTGATCAGATTGTGCTGGTTGTCGAACGTCGGCGTGGTGAAGTCGTCGTACAGCGGATGCACGTCGAAACCTTCGAACGGGTACGTCGGCGTTTCGGTCCATTGCCAGACGTTGCCGGTGATGTCGAAAAACTCGCCTTGCGCAAATTCGGTGACCGGACAGCTCGACGCATAATAATCCAGGTGCAAATTGCCGGTTGCCTTGCGGTCATGCGGCACTTCGTCCAGACCTGCAATGTCGTACAGCCGATACCATTCGTCTTCGGTCGGCAGCCGTACCGGTTGCTTGGTCGTTTCGGCTTTCCAGTTACAGAACGCTTTGGCTTCGTGATAATTAACCTCGACCGGCCAGTCCCACGGCATCGGCACTTCCTCGGTCATCAGACGCAGATACCAGTCGCTACCTTTTTTGACCCAAAACGTCGGATGCTCGGCTTGCGTGAATTGCCGCCACGAGCGGCCTTCTTCCGGCCAGTAACTGCCGGTGCGGTAGCCGCCAGCTTCGACGAACGCCAGAAACTCTTGGTTGCTGACAAGATATTTGCTGGCTTGAAAAGCGATGATGTCGGCGGTGTGCAGGCCGTATTCGTTATCCCAGCCGTAATGCTGATGATTGGTTTTGGTTTTATGCAGCGTGATTGATCCGGCGGCAACATTAATCAGTGAATTCTGCGGCGCGGCGCCGGATGTGCGGCACGGTTGCCAATCCGGGTGTGGTTGCACGAAATGCAGCGCATGCTGGCGGATCAGCACCGACGACGTTTCCAGGTGGATGCGTTCATGCTCGACACCCATCACAATCGGCCACCACGAGCTTTCCCAGGTGATCGGCAGGCTTAGCGGCAGCGTGGAGATGAGGTTGTTGACTATCGCGCGCATGGTTTTGCGGTAGGCGCGCACTTCGTCGACGGTCGGCCAGTCGTAGTGCGTGCTGTCGAGATCGTCCCAGCTCATTTCATCGACGCCGACGGCGAAAATCGATTCCAATCGCGGGTTGATACGTTCGGTAATCAGTCCGGAGAGAATCAGCTTGTTGACGAAGAATGTCGCGGTATGACCCAGATAAAAAATCAGCGGATGGCGCAACGAGATCGGTTTTTTATAGTACGCTTCGTCGGTGCGCAGTGTTTCGAAAAGTTGCTCGTAGCGATCCAGCGTGGTGTGGAAATAACTGCGGATTTCTTCACGCTTCAGGTTGATGTCGTCGCCATCGAGCAGAGGTGTTCTTTGGAATAAAAGTTGTGGCATATTGTAATTTTTGACAGTTCTCTCATTAGTTTGACCGGTATTATAACGCCATGCACTTTTCAGGCGTTATCAAATCGGGACAAAAGTCACTTTTGCTGACCGGAATACAGCATAATTGGCAATAAAACTGATAAAACCATGCTGTTTTGAAGGAAATAAGCGATGTTTAGAGTAATTAACCGTATTTTAGTTTAATGACATTTTTCTAAATTGCAACAACCCGCCATGAATGAAGTCACGCTCGTTTTGGTCTGCAAGCGGCCCGCGCCGGGGGTTGGTAAGCAAAGATTGGCGGCAAAGCTGGGGCAGGAAACCGCGTATCGGATTGCGGAAGCGTTATTGGCGTGCGCATTGGAGGACGCGGCTGAGTGGCCGGGACCGGTGGTGATCGCGCCTGCCGGGGCGGCTGATGCGGATTGGGCGCGTTCGTTACCAATCTCTCGTTCTATGGCGGTCGCGGTATTACCGCAGGAAACGGGTAATCTCGGACAGCGGTTGAACGCGTTGGACCAGACTTTGCGAATGCAGGGGAGGGAACATTTGTTTTTTATCGGCAGCGACGCGCCGGGATTGCTTGCAAGCGATTATGCAGCGGCGCGGGATGCATTGCAGCATGCGGATGTGGCGTTAATTCCTGCAGCTGATGGCGGCGTGGTGCTGATGGCGAATCGCAAGCCTTGGCCGGATATGTCCGCGTTGCCCTGGAGCTCGAACCGGTTGGAGGAAGCGTTGACCGGACTTTGCCGTCGGGCCGGGTGTTCGGTAAGCGCGGTTGGGCATGGTTACGACGTGGATGAATGGCACGACGTGGTAAAGCTGGCGGCATTGCTGCGGCAGGATCAGCGGCCTGCGCGGCGGGCATTGCTGCAAATGGTCAGCCGCATTCTTTCAGAGAAGGATGTGCAGGATGCCTGATTTCAGCATCGTGATACCGTGTTATCGCGATGAAGCGCCGTTGGCGCGCTTGTTGGGACAATTGCGGCGGTTGCCGCATCAACCTCGCGAAATCATCATCGTCGACGCGGCGGACAGCCGCCATTGCGCGCAGCTTTGTGAACAATCGGCGGCAACAAGATTGACCGGTGAACCGTGCCGTGGCCGGCAGCTTGGCATCGGCGCGGCAAAAGCCCAAGGCGATGTGTTATGGTTTTTGCACGCCGATGCGCAATTGTCCGCCGATCCGTTGGCGGCGATGGCCGCGGCGATTCAGCGCGGTGCTGTCGGCGGTTATTTCCGTTTCCGCTTCGCTGAACCGCGCGCGTGGCCGGCTTCGATCCTGGAACCGGCGATCGCGTTGCGTTGCCATATCGGGATACCTTATGGCGATCAGGGAATTTTCATGCGCCGGGCGGTTTATCATCAAGCGGGCGGTCATGCGCCGTGGCCGCTGTTCGAGGAAGCGCCTTTAGTGCAAGCAGCCAGGCGGTTAGGGCGGTTTGCGGCGTTAGCGGAACCGATTTTTGTCGATTCACGCCGCTGGCAACGCGACGGCTGGTGGCGGCGCAGTTTGAACAACCGCCTGCTGGCGTTGAGATTTATGAGCGGTGCGGCGCCGCAGGACTTGGCCGCGCGTTACCATTCTAAAAATGACTCGTGAATGACATAATGACAAAAATTGCTTAATTGAGAGGTCGATCATGCAAGAAGCGGTGCAAAAATATTACGGTGAAACGCTGACAAACAGCCAGGATTTACAGACCAATGCGTGTTGCACCGATGCTGCGTTGCCGCATTTTGTCAAACCGCTGCTGGCGCGGGTGCATGCCGAAGTGAAAGCGCGTTATTACGGTTGCGGTCTGGTGCTGCCGGAGCTTCTGGAAGGATTGACGATCCTTGACTTAGGTTGCGGTGCCGGGCGTGATGTCTACGTGCTGTCGCAACTGGTTGGGGAAAAGGGACAAGTGATCGGCGTGGATATGACGGAGGCGCAACTGGCGATTGCGCGAAAACACGAGCCATATCATCGCAAAGCATTCGGCTACAAACGCGGGAATGTGCGTTTTCTGCACGGCGATATCGAGCGCTTGGACGAGCTTGAACTGGCCGATGCCAGCGTGGATTTGATCGTGTCGAATTGCGTCATCAATCTGGCGCCGGATAAAGCGGCGGTATTGCGCGAAGCGTTCCGCGTGCTGAAGCTGGGCGGCGAATTATATTTTTCCGATGTTTACAGCGACCGGCGCATTCCGGCGGATTTGACGCGCGACCCGGTGCTGTACGGCGAATGCCTGAGCGGCGCGTTGTATTGGAACGATTTTTTACAGCTGGCGCGGAACAGCGGTTTCACCGACCCGCGCCTGGCCGACGACCGGCCGGTTACGATTGATAATCCGGAATTAATTGAGAAAACCGGCAATATCCGCTTTTACTCGGCGACTTACCGGCTGTTTAAACTGCCGGGTCTGGAATTGGCCTGCGAAGATCACGGGCAATCCGTGGTGTATCGCGGCACCATCCCGCACCATGCGCATGCTTTCCGGCTGGATAAGCATCATTTCATCGAAACCGGCAGACAATTCCCGGTGTGCGGCAATACCTGGCGCATGTTGCACGATACGCGATTTATCAAGCATTTTGATTTTTACGGTGATTTTGACCGGCATTTTGGTATTTTTCCCGACTGCGGCATGGGTATGCCTTTCGCCGAGACTGCGGCGGAACAACAGCAAAGCGGGTGTTGTTGAGTATGGAAGCGGCAGGGTTACCCGTTGGCGGCGGTCAGCAATCGCGATCCAAGCATTGGTATGTAACGGCGGATGATAAGCCGCGCGGCTTTATCCGTGCGCATGCACTGGAAGAATTGTGGTTTCATACCGGCACGGCCTGTAATTTGTCGTGTCCGTTTTGTCTGGAAGGCTCCAAGCCCGGCGATGGCCGCTTGCAATTGATGCGTTTTGACGATGCCAAGCCTTATATTGATGAAGCGTTGACGCTGGGCATCAAGCAATTTTCCTTTACCGGCGGCGAGCCGTTTGTAAACAAGGATTTGATTCATATTCTGGATTATGCGTTGCAGCATCGGCCCTGCATGGTATTGACCAACGCCACCGAGCCCTTGATGAAGCGCCTGCCGCAATTGCGCGCTTTGCTCGAACATCCGCAGCCGTTGCATTTCCGTATCAGTCTCGATCATTTTTTGGCGGAAGAGCATGACAAAAATCGCGGGGCGGGCATGTTTGCACTGGCGCTGGAAGGGCTGAAGGCACTACATGCGATGGGCTTCGGCGTTTCCGTAGCCAGCCAGAAAATTGCCGGAATGTCGCCCGGAAAAGCCGCGCAATGCTTTGCGGAAGTGTTCCGTAATGCCGGTTTGCCGGTGGATCTGTCGCGCATCGTGTTTCCCGAGTTTTATCCGCCGGGTATTACCGTAGCCGCGCCGCAGATCACGCAAAGCTGCATGACCGACTACCAGACTGAAAAAACGCGCCGCGGATTTATGTGTGCGTTCAGCCGCATGGTGGTGAAAAGTGAAGGAAAATGCCAAGTGTATGCCTGCACGCTGGTCGATGACGATGCCGACTACGCGCTCGGAGGAACTCTGGCGGAGAGCTTGCAAGTATCGGTTAGCATGAAACATCACCGTTGCTATAGTTGTTTTCAGTTTGGTGCGACTTGCAGTGAAATGAAACGGTAAATGACAATGCCAGTGACAGCCGTTTGGGAAGCGCTGATTAATTGGCTATACGAGCGCATCACTTCGTTGCACGGCACCCGCTCCCTCGTCTATCTTGTTGATATGTCTCGGTTGCTACGTTTCGTGCGCCTCGTGCGCCTCGTGCTTCATCTCGTTCGCCGAATTAATAAGCGCTTCCTTCAGTTTCACTGGCATTTCGTACTTCTGAATGCGGCGGCGCTCGAAGTCAGACGCTGCCAAATCTACTGATTGCGATTACAAACGGTTAAAATTCCTCCCAATCTTCGCCGGTGCCGGTCGCGGCTTTACGAGGTTTTGCAGGTGCGGCTGCAAGTGCAATTGCTGCCGGTGCTTTTTTGGTTGCTGGTCCGCGGTTAGGCAGTTTGGCAATATTCGTAGCGTGATTGCTTCTTTTTACCGGTGCGATCGTTGCCGCATGACTATTCGCCAGTTTGAAGGTGCTGACCGCATGTGTTAGCGCCTGCGCCTGTTCTTGCATCGATTCTGCGGCAGCGGCCGCTTCTTCAACCAGCGCGGCATTTTGTTGCGTGACTTCGTCCATCTGCGTGACCGCTTGATTGACTTGTTCGATACCGGAACTTTGTTCTTGCGATGCCGCCGATATTTCGCTCATGATGTCGGTAACGCGCTTGACGGCAGTGACGATTTCCTCCATGGTGGTTCCCGCTTCGTCGACCTTGCTGACCGAATCGCTGATCAATTCCTTGATTTCTTTCGCCGCCGCGGCTGACCGTTGCGCCAGCGTGCGCACTTCGGTTGCCACCACCGCAAAACCCCGGCCTTGCTCGCCGGCGCGCGCCGCTTCCACCGCAGCATTCAAAGCCAGGATATTGGTCTGGAAGGCAATACCGTCGATTACGCTGATAATATCAACGATTTTATGCGAGCTTTCATTGATCGATTTCATCGTATGCACGACTTGTCCGACCACTTCGCCGCCTTTCACTGCAACTTCCGACGCGCCAGCTGCCAATTGATTGGCTTGGCGTGCATTATCCGCGTTTTGTCTCACGGTCGATGTCAGTTCTTCCATGCTGGAAGCGGTTTCTTCCAGGCTGGATGCTTGTTCTTCCGTGCGTTGACTCAAATCCGAGTTACCTGAAGCGATTTCACCCGATGCGGTTACGATCTGATCCGTTCCCGAACGAACCTTACCTACCAGATCGATCAAGTTGTCGTTCATTTCTTTCAGCGCTTGCAGCAAACGGCCCGTTGACGATTTGGTCGAGGTCACGACGATGTTTGAAGTCAGATCGCCGGCAGCTACTTTATGCGCAATCTCGATTGCTTCATCCAGTGGCGCGACGATGGAACGCAACAACAGGAAACCGAACGTAATTGCCAGCAGAATGCTTGCCGCAATGGCTGCGATCGAGATCATCGAAATGGTTTCAAAGCTGCTTTGTGAATCGGAATACTGATGGGAAGCCAATGTTCCTTGCAAATCCAGCAATGCGAATACCGTATCGCGCAGCGCATTGAATTTTGGCGTGGTATCGGTTTCCAGATTTTTTGCGGCTGCTTCAAATTCTCCGGCGATGGCGAGCTGAAATGTTTTATTCATCGACTGAACGTATTGCACATGCTGTTCGCCTTTTATTTTTGTCAAGGTTTCCTCTTCCGGCAGTAAGCTGGTGCCCAGGTATTTCGCCCAGACACTTTCGTTTTGTTTTACCAGTCTGTTGGCTTCTTCTGCTAAAGCGCCGGCGGTTGCGCTATTGTTCACTTGCGTTGCGATTCTGCCTTTTTCGCGGACTTGGTACCACACATCGAGGATTGTGCCGAGCTGCACCGCCGGCATCATGCGGTCTTCGTAGACCGATTGAACGGTGTGATTCGATTGATTGAATCCGTATAAACCGTACGCGCCAATACTCACCATCAGTACCGACAGGATACTCATGACCAGCATTAAGCGAAATTTAATCGATGTTTCTGTAAACATGGTTTTCTCCTCTAAAAGATTAATTTGGTGTGTGCTTTAGTTAAAATTTGATCCAATCAAACCCATATCGCTGCTGCTCATCATTTTTTCGATGTCGATCAAGATCAACATGCGCTCATCGACGGTTCCCAGTCCCATGATGTATTCGGTATCGATGATCGAGCCCAAGCCCGGTGTCGGGCGGATCTGCTCGTCTTCCAGCGTGAGCACATCGGAAACGCCATCAACCACCATGCCCATCACACGTCCGGCTACATTCAGAATGATGACCACCGTAAATTGGTCGTATTGCGCCTGGCCTAGATCGAATTTAATCCGCATATCGATGATTGGGACGATGATTCCGCGCAAGTTCACCACCCCTTTGATAAATTCCGGTGAATTGGCAATTTGCGTGATTGCGTCATAGCCGCGGATCTCTTGCACCTTCAGAATTTCGATTCCATATTCTTCATGTCCAAGCCGGAAAGTCAGAAATTCATTCGCGACCGGCTTGGTCACTGGGGGGTTAGGGTGAACTGCATTCATAGTTTGCGGTTGCGGCATCATAGATATTTCTCCTGGTTATTTTTCAACATATCAGCTTAATAAATGACCGAAGTGCTCCACGAAATTGTCCGAAGCTATCGCCGGAATTTTTCGCGGCTACCTGCCGATGGCACGTTGAAAAGATTTCATTGCGCATCAGCACGAGTGACCGAACGATACGTTATTGGGCAGGATAAAATGTTGAGAGAATGTAAACTCTTTGTAAAAAATGGATTCAAATCCGGGTTTTTTCGATCCCGGTCTGTCTTCTTTGCTTGTCTGGTTTGTGTTGCAATGGCTTTTTACAACGATAGGGATCGGCCGTAGTAAACTGAACCGACCGGTGAAAAACCAAATGGTATGAGGTTTATATGAGGAAACGCGGGTGGATCGTTTTATTGCTGGGATTGGCGGTCGGCTGTTTCTTGATCTTCGACGGAGGCCGGTTTTTCAGTCTCGAAATGCTGAAAGACGGCCGGGATGATTTGTTGCAAGCTTATCAGCGGCAACCGCTGCTGGTGATCGGTATTTATTCGGCGGTTTATGTCGTCATGGCGGCTTTGTCGTTTCCCGGCGCTGCAGTGATGACCCTGGCCGGCGGGGCGATTTTCGGCGTGTGGGTGGGGGTGCCGGTGGTTTTAATCTCGGCCACCGTTGGCGCCACATTGGCATTCTGGATGGCGCGGTATTTGTTGCGGGATATCGTCCAGCGGCGCTTCGGCGACCGTCTGGAAGCGATCAACAAGGGTCTGGAACGCGACGGCGTGTTTTATTTATTTTCGCTGCGGCTGGCGCCGGTTTTTCCATTTTTTCTGATCAATTTGCTGATGGGATTGACCGCGATGCGGACCGGTACATACTTCCGGGTCAGTCTGGCCGGCATGTTCGCCGGAACCGCCATATACGTTAACGCGGGTACGCAATTGGCGGCGATTACACAGCTATCGGATGTGATGTCGCCGGAGATGATCGTTTCGTTCACGTTGCTGGCGTTGTTTCCGTTGCTGGCGCGCTGGGGTATCGGGTTGATTAAAACCCGGCGGTTGTTTGCGCGCTGGCCGAAGCCAGCCCGCTTTGACCGGAATCTGGTGGTGATCGGCGCCGGTGCCGCCGGATTGGTCAGTGCCTATGTTGCCGCTGCAACTCGCGCCAAGGTAACATTGATCGAACGCCACAAGATGGGCGGTGATTGCCTCAATTATGGTTGCGTGCCATCCAAGGCGTTGATTCGTAGCGCGACGTTTTTGCAACAGGCAAAGCATGCCGCTTCGCTGGGAATTCAACGAGCCGATGTGACTTACGATTTCGCTGATGTGATGGCGCGGGTGCAGCGGATTGTCAAAACCGTCGAGCCGCATGATTCAGTGGAACGCTACACCAGCCTCGGCGTGGAAGTGCTGCACGGCGATGCAACCATCGTATCGCCGTGGTCGGTGGAAGTGAACGGTCAAACACTGACCACGCGCGCCATCGTCATTGCCAGCGGCGCCCGCCCGGTGGTGCCGGACATTCCCGGATTGCAAGCCGTGCGTTATTACACTTCCGATACCGTTTGGACAATGACCGAGCGGCCGCAACGGTTGATCGTGCTGGGCGGCGGCCCGGTCGGGTGCGAATTGGCGCAGGCTTTTGCACGGCTCAGTTGCAATGTCACGCAGGTTGTTCGCAGCGATTTGTTGCCGCGTGAAGATACGGATGCCGTGGCGCTGGTTAAAGCGGCGTTGCAAGCCGATGGTGTGACCCTGTTGACGCATACCGAGACGCTGTGTTGCGAGCAGCAAGCCAACGCGCAATACTTGGCGGTACGTAAGCAAGACGGCGAAGAAATGAAACTGCCGTTTGACGCGCTGTTATGCGCGGTTGGCCGGGTTGCGCGTACCGAAGGTTTCGGCCTGGAGCAGCTCGGCATAACCGTTTCGCCGCAGCACACCATCGAAACCAACGGTTGGCTGCAAACCGTCTATCCGAATATCTACGCGTGCGGCGACGTTGCCGGCCCGTATCAGTTTACGCACACCGCCGCGCATCAGGCCTGGTATGCTTCAGTCAACGCCTTGTTCAGCTCGATTAAACGCTTCAAGGCCGATTATTCGGTGATTCCGCGGGTGACTTTCACCGATCCGGAAGCGGCGCGGGTTGGCTTGTCGGAAAACGAAGCGCAAGCGCGGCATATCGCTTACGAAGTGACGCGCTTTGATCTTTCTGAGCTGGGTCGGGCGATTACCGACGAGGCCGCGCACGGTTTCGTGAAAGTGCTGACCGTACCGGGCAGCGATCGCATCCTTGGTGTCAGTATCGTCAGCAGGCATGCCGGCGACATGCTGGCGGAATTCGTGCTGGCGATGAAACATGGCCTGGGTTTAAATAAGATTCTAAGCACCATTCACGCTTACCCGACCTGGCCGGAAGCGAATAAATACGCAGCGGGCGCATGGAAACGCGCGCATGCGCCGCAATGGCTGCTGAAATGGCTGGAGAAATATCATGCACGGCGGCGGGGAAAGACCGCAACGCCTGCAGATTCCCAGGGGGAGCGCTGATTAATTGGCTGCACGAGCGATTTGTCGCATTTCCCTAATTCACAAAAATCTCCGATACATTTTCCATTTTGCCATTGATCATTTCGCTGAAGGTCTGGTCGACGCTGGCATTCGGCAGGCGCTTGATCAGCACTTTATCGCCCATGTTTCCCGATTCCCTGAGTTGCAGGCGATAGCGCGAGTGCTCTTGCATCGGAATCGCGACAGATGATTGCAGCACGAGCGCTTCACGCTGCCCGGGCAATGTAACATTGCCGATGGATTTGAATTGCACGGCGTTATCCAGGTCGGCGATGTAGATCGCGCGTTTGGAGAGTTCACCGAGTACGTAGTAATTCCAGAAAGTCTGATTAGCGCCGAAACGGATGAAAAATTTGCGCGCGGCAGGATCCAGCTTGTCAGAGCACAATCCTTGCGCATCGGCAGTAATGTTCATTTGCAGAATGAACGCGGGTTTTATGAGCAGATCCTTGCGATCCAGGATGCTTGCCAGCGGTTCGACCGCCATATCCGCCCATGAGTCTTCCGCAACCGTGGCGCCGCCGTGCAGCAATTGTTTGTCTGGATCATCTCGGTTGATTGCGCGATTATTGAAAAAAAGTATTGCTTGATCGGGCGGCGCGCCAGGCGCTGTGTAGCGCAGAAAATTGGGATCCTTGGCAAAAACTTTGAATGTCAGCGTCAGATTGTCGGCGGCATGAAGGCGCAGAATATCGATATTGCCATGATCAAAATAAACCGCCACACCGCTTTCGGAAGATTTGAGCAGCAAGCCGGCATTGCGCAGCATCGCGGTACTGGATGAAGTCGGAACGAATTCGAGCATTTTGCAACTGTGCCCTGAGAAATAGGCGTGTTCGACGGTGATGCTGAAGAGCGGACGGTAGGTACCCATAGTCTGATCAGTCCATGATTTGTTACATCACGATTATTTAACAAGCGGTTTAGGTTCGCCAACAACCGCGGTACGGCCCACGACATCTTCGGCGTCGAAAGCCACCATGCGGACGCGATAGAGAATCGAAGGGAGATATTTGCCGCCCAAAGCACCCCACAAATTGCTCAAGTCCTGAATGGAAAGATTTTCGATATCCAAAATCAGCTTTTCTACGCGGGCATCGAGTTCAGGCACCGTTTGACGATTGATTACATGGTTTTTCTGAAAAAAACTGATGGTGCTGGATAGGAACTTTAATGCTTCGGGATAGTTATTGCCGGTGAAATTGGCTGTCATCATCAAGTAGATATTGAAATAGAGCGGCAGGCTGCTTTGCACCTCGCGATCGCCGACTTCGTGAAGATTGACGTTGCGGAACGGCACCGCATCCTTCTCGATATTGACCAGAAAAATGACCAGCTTGTTATTGACATTGGCGGCGACGGTGCCGTCCATTTCCAGTAAATTGGAAACTACCACCACGTCTTCGCCGAGATTATAAATACGGCGGAAATGCTGATTCAGTTGTGTTGCGAGCAGTTGTACGGTCACATTGATCATAGCGGAATGCAGTAAAAGAGTGGAGAAGGTTAACGCCGTTTTCGCCCGAGCAGCGAGCCGAGCAAGCCGCGCGTGATTTCACGCACGATTGAAGAGCCGACGGAACGGGCTGCGCTTTTTGCAAAGGCATCGATCATTCCTTCGCGCCGCCCGCCGCGTTTACCGGTCGAACCCAGCAATAAATCACCCAGACCGGACAGTACGCCTGTATCTGTGGCATCGGCAGGATCAGCGGTTTTGGAAGAATCGCCGACGGTGCTTTCTACACCAGCGCGTGCTTGCAGGATTTCATACGCGCTTTCACGGTCGATTGCCTGATCGTAGACGCCGGCTACGAGCGAGGATTGCATCAATTGCAGGCGTTCCTGCGTTGATATTGGGCCGGTCTGGCTGGCAGGCGGCAAGATAAAAGCGCGCTGCGTGACGCCTGGCGTGCCGTCGGCATCGAGAAACGAAACCAACGCTTCGCCGACGGACAGTTCCAGAATCGCTTGTTTGACGTTTAGCTGCGGATTCGAGCGCATGGTCTCCGCGATGGCGTTGACCGCTTTTTGATCGCGCGGGGTAAATGCGCGCAATGCGTGTTGAATGCGGTTGCCGAGTTGCGCCAGGATCTTTTCCGGGATATCCAGCGGGTTTTGCGTGACAAAAAAGATGCCGACCCCTTTGGAGCGAATCAGGCGCACGACTTGTTCGATCTTTTCCAGTAATGCAGGCGAGGCCATATTGAAAAGCAGATGCGCTTCGTCAAAGAAAAATACCAGCTTGGGCTTGTCGCGATCGCCGCATTCCGGCAGCTGGTCGTATAACTCGGATAACAGCCATAACAGGAAACAACTATACAGCCGTGGCGAGTTGAGTAGTTTTTCGGCAGCGAGGATATTGATGACGCCTTGACCGTCGATGGTTTGCATCAAATCGTCGATAGCGAGCATCGGTTCGCCGAAGAAGCGGTCGCCGCCTTGCGTTTCGATTTGCAGCAAGGCTCGCTGAATCGCGCCGATCGAAGCGGATGACACGTTGCCGTATTGTGTTTTAAGCGTATCCGCATTCTCGCCGGCAAACTGCAGCAATGCCCGCAGATCTTTCAAGTCGAGCAGCAATAAGCCGTGATCGTCGGCTACTTTGAATACCAGTGATAATACGCCTTCCTGGGTTTCGTTCAGGTTCAGCAGGCGCGAGAGCAGCAACGGCCCCATGTCGGAAATCGTAGCGCGGAGCGGGTGGCCGTTTTCCTGTAATACATCCCATAGCGTCACCGGAAAGCCGTGCCAACGGGGTTCGCTCAGTTGCAGTTTTTCCAGGCGCGCCCGCAGTTTCTCCGATAGCGATCCGGGCTTGCTGATGCCGGTCAAATCGCCTTTGATATCGGCCATGAACACCGGCACGCCGATACTGGAAAAGCTTTCCGCCATTTTTTGCAGCGTCACGGTCTTGCCGGTGCCGGTTGCACCGGTAATACAGCCGTGCCGCGTGGCCATCGCGGGTAAGAGTGTTAATTCCGCAGTATTGGTTGAGGCGATGATCAATGAATTTACCATCTAGTCTATTAAAAAACACTACCGTGACATAATTGTATGTCAAACTCCGGTAAAGACAATAAAAAACATGTTCGTGGATAGAGACCATGCGGTACGCGTGAAAGAGTCTGGAGTGCGATGAACAGCGCGGATTGATTAATTGCCGGATAAAAAACGTATGAATAAAAAGTTGATTTGCGGCGATATTGGCGGCACCAAAACTTTATTGCAATTGGTTGAGATAACCGATGACAATGGACAAGAATGCTTAATCCGGCACTATCATAGCGCCGATTTCACCTCCTTTTCAGAGATTCTGAGGGATTTTCTGAGTCAAGCCGGGATTTCCAATCAACCGCATGCGGCTTGTTTTGCGGTAGCGGGACCGATTACCGGTCAGCAGGTGGCATTGACGAATTTATCCTGGCAATTCAGCAGCGCAAGCCTCTCGGCGGAATTTTCAATTCCCGCCGTAAAGCTGCTCAATGATTTTGAAGCCATTGCGCTGGCAATTGAACATGTGTTACCCAGCGATTTACTGACACTGCAAGCCGGGCAAGCGCATCCGCAAGCCACGCGGGTTGTCTTGGGCGCGGGCACCGGCATGGGCGTGGCATGGTTAGCGTGGTTGCACGATCGCTATCACGCCTTGCCGACAGAAGCGGGGCATATGGATTTCGCGCCGGTTGATCCGCTGCAGATTAAATTATTGGAGTCGCTCCAACACCGGCTCGGTCATGTGTCGGTCGAACGTTTATTATCCGGTTCCGGATTGACCAATATATTTAAGTTCTTGCAACAGAACGATGGCGGCGATTTCCATCCGGTTCCCGTTGAGCTTGAAGAAGATAGCGGCGCGGCCATCACATCGCTGGCGCTGATGCAACATCACCCGGTGGCGATTCAATCGCTGGAACTGTTCGCCGCGATTTATGGGGCGTATGCCGGTAATCTGGCGTTGGCGGGATTATGCCGCGGCGGTGTTTATGTGGCCGGCGGGATCGCGCCCAAAATTGCCGATGTGTTGTGTTCAGGCGGTTTTATCAAGGCATTTTGCGCCAAAGGACGGTTTTCCGCATTAATGCACGAAATCCCGGTACATATCGTTACCAATCCGCAAGTTGGCCTGTTAGGCGCGCAACAAGAAGCGCAACGGCTGCTTAACCGGTCTTGTTAATCAAGCTCTGACAGACTCTTAGTGGCTTGATGGGTGATATGCGATAAACTTGGCGTTTGCCGATCATTATTTTTAGTTTTGGAGAATTCGAATGTTTCCGCGCACTGCTTTTACCGTTACTGTAAACCCTAAGATACCGCCGCGGCTCAAGCGATTGGAGGAACTGGCCAATAATCTCTGGTATAGCTGGGATCGAGCGACACGCACGCTATTTTCCCGGCTGGATCCGGTTTTGTGGGAAGCAGTCGGACATAATCCGAAAGCTTTTTTGAAGCGCGTCGATGAGTCGGTGTTGCTGAAGGCAACGGAAGACCGCATTTTTATGGCATCGTATAACAGTATTCTGTCTACCTACGATTCTTATCACGATGCGCCGTCTGCGTTGAATGGCTCTAAAAGTTTAAGCCCGCAGGATCAGGTCGCTTATTTCTGTTTCGAATTCGGTTTTCACGAAAGCTTGCCGATCTATTCAGGCGGCTTGGGTATTTTGGCCGGCGACCATTGCAAAGCGGCAAGCGATTTGCATTTGCCTTTTGTCGCGATTGGCCTGCTCTACCGTCAAGGCTATTTCTTTCAAACGATCGACCGGCTTGGCAATCAGCAAGTGACGTATACCGTGTCGGATTTCGGAGATCTGCCGGTGACGCCGGTGATGCATCCGGACGGTTCTCCCATGCAAATCGAAGTGCCGCTGCCGGGCCGTCCGGTCATCGCAAAAGTCTGGCAAGTCAGGATCGGTCATGTCATGTTGTATTTGCTGGATACCGATTTACCGGAAAATTCGCCGCAGGATCGGAATATCACGCACAATTTGTACGGCGGTGACAAGGCCATGCGCATCGAGCAAGAGATCATTCTGGGCATGGGCGGCGTGCGCGCGTTGCATGCGCTGGGGATTGAACCGACCGTTTGGCATATCAACGAGGGTCATGCGGCGTTCATGATTCTGGAACGCATCCACAATCTGGTGCAGCAGGGCCTGGATTTCGCCAGCGCTTTGGAAAGCGTGGCGGTCAACACGGTTTTTACGACGCATACCGCTGTTCCGGCCGGACACGATCATTTTCCTGCGGAAATGATGCAGACCTACTTCGATAGTTTCTACCGCGATTTGCATATTTCTTACGATGAGTTCATGGCATTGGGACACATTCCCGGAAGTCCTGATTTTAATATGACCGCCCTGGCAATTCATGGATCGCGCACGCATAACGGCGTCAGCAAGATTCACGGGGGCGTTTCCGCGGATATTTGCCGGGATTTATGGCCGCAAATCGAACCGGAAGAGAATCCGATCAGCTATATCACCAACGGCGTGCATGTGCCGACGTTTCTGGCGCAGGAATGGGCGGATTTGTTCGATCGCTATTTGGGGTACGAATGGCGCAATAAAATGTGCGATGACGACTATTGGTCGCGTATTGATGCGATACCGGATCATTTGTTTTGGAGCGTGCGGCAGTCGTTGAAATCGCAAATGTTTTACGGCATCCGTTCGCGCATTGCCGAGCAAAATGCCAGAAATCGCGGTTCCGAAGCGCATCTCGACCGGCTGTTGAAGTTTGTCGATCCGATCAATCCCAGTGTGCTGACGATTGGATTCGCACGCCGTTTTGCGACTTATAAGCGCGCGGCTTTGTTGTTCGAAAATCTCGATTGGTTGCGGAGAATCGTGCTTGATCAGGAACGGCCGGTATTGCTGATTTTTGCCGGTAAAGCACATCCGGCGGATGTGCCGGGTCAGGATTTGATTCGCCGCATCAGTCAGATTGCCAATTTCCCCGAATTCGAGGGGAGATTGCTGTTAATCGAAGGCTACGACTTGCGCCTTGCCCGGCGGCTGGTCGCCGGTGTCGATGTCTGGCTCAATAATCCGATTTATCCGCTGGAAGCCAGCGGCACTTCCGGCATGAAAGCGGGAATCAACGGCGCGATTAATTTGAGCGTGCTCGACGGCTGGTGGGGGGAAGGTTACGACGGCAAGAACGGCTGGGCGATCAAGCCGGGTCCGGAAGATATGGAAGGCGTAGTCCGCGATAAAGAAGAAAGCCGCGCATTGTATGAAATTTTGCAGGATCAGGTTGTGCCGTTGTTCTACAACTACGGCAAGCTCGGCTACTCGTCCAATTGGGTGAAAATGGCCAAGCATTCGATGAAGTCGCTATTGCCTCGATATAACGCCACCCGCATGGTCGACGAGTATGTCAGCAAATTTTACCGTTCCGCCAGCAAAAAAGGAGCATCATACGCTGCGGATGATTTTTCCGGCGCTAGAAATATCGCGGCATGGAAAGCCAAGATCAGGCAAGCTTGGCCCGGAGTATCGCTGAGGCGTTTGGATACACCCGTTGAGCGGATCTATTTCGACGAAACATTGGATTTCAAAGTGGCGGTTAAGCTGAACAATCTGGCTCCCGGAGATGTGGTCGTCGAATTGTTGATTTGCCGTCAGTTCAAGACCACCCGGCTCGGTAATTTTCAGCATTTTCAATTGGAATGTACCGGCATGCAGGATTCCGGCGAGCATTTGTTTGAGCTCAAGCTTACGCCGGAATTGTGCGGGAAACAGGAATATTTCATCCGGGTTTATCCGTACCATTCGCTGCTGACGCATCCGCTGGAAATGGGATTGATGGTGTGGTTGTGAATTTCTGATTAAATAACCGCTGGATGTAACAGTAGGAGACTTGCTAATGAATCATAATCCTGTCGGCTGGTTTGAAATCTATGTGCAAGATATGACGCGTGCCAAACAATTCTATGAGTCGGTGTTTCAGACCAAACTCGAACATTTGCAAACGCCTGCGGATATGCCGGTCGAGCTGTGGAGTTTTCCGATGATCGAGAATGCCATGGGTGCGCCCGGCGCATTGGTCAAAATGGCGGATGGTCCTTCTGGCGGCAATTGCGTGCTGGTGTATTTTTCGTGCGTTGACTGTGCTGTCGAAGCTGAGCGGGCAGTATCATCGGGCGGAGAAATTGTGCAAGCTAAAATGCCGATCGGTCAATATGGCTTTATCGCGATGATCCGCGATACCGAAGGCAATATGATCGGGTTGCACTCGATGCAGTAGCTGGTAATCGCAAGCCCGCTGCGAGCAACGGGCTTGCTGATTGCGAGGTGTTTATTTGTTGCGAATACCGGCACGGTTTTGTTCCAGCGCTTTGGCGATTGCTTTGATGTCGGCTTTGCTGACGCCCGCTAACGCGGCTTGCTCACTGATGATCTGAATGAATCTGCTGATGGTCCGGTCCGGAATGTTCCGGCCTTTATGAATCTTCGGCATCGAACCGCGGCATTTGTGCCCGGATTCTACGACCGCGCCGCTATGCGGTGATGAGCCTCCTAAATCATGATCCAGCATCATCGCCAGACATTGCTCGATGTCGTCCGGTGTGACGGTCAAATTACCGAAGAATGCGACAATTTCTCCATCAGCGAGCAAAGCGGGAACGGCAAAGTTATGCAAAAACGCCAGGATACCGTGATAGCCTCCCAGCCTTGATGCAACCGAATCACTTTTTATAACCAGTCTTGGTACGTCGGTGGTGCTATCTTCCATTTGCTGCCCGCTTGTTCTGGTTGTATTCGCCATTACCAAGCCGATGCCGTCAATGGCGACTAAAGCGCAAATTAAGGCAACGGCAAGATATTTGATCCACTCGGTTGTGTGTCTGGATGTCATAGTCATGATTTCCTCTCCTGTTGATGAGTTTTGAGTTTTTCCCAAATCAGCCTTGCCGGGTTTCTGATTGGCAAGTACTGAAACTGCTTGAGAAGCTCCAGCAAGCGGTTTCAATACTCAATACGCAGGGATTTGAATTTTGGATGCAAACGGCCGTAGGAATGTTGAAAATTTCTTGCGGTGATAGTGTGAGAGGAGAGTTATCTTAGATCAATAAGATAAATGATCAAATTGGCTTTTCAAAGTACACGGTTACGATTCAGTCCAAACCGGTTGTCTAAGCGTTATTCACCGAACGCATTTTTAATCCACTCGATTTTATGGCCATCGTTACCCGACAGCAGCAATGCATCAAACCGGCAAGGCGGTTCGCTGTTGATTGCTGACAGATAATGCCGCGCGGTGCGTAGCAGTTTGGCTTGTTTGGCCGGGGTGATGCTGGCGGCGGCACCGCCAAATGCGTCGTTTGATCGCATGCGGACTTCGATAAATACCAATGTGTCATGATCGCGCATGATCAGATCGATTTCTCCAAAGCGGCAGCGGTAATTTTGGGCTAGAAGCACTAATTGCTGTCGTTGCAAAAAAGCGATGGCGATTTTCTCGGCATCACTGCCTTTCATCTTCGCTGATATTCTCGGGAGTTGTGATGAGCTGCACTTTACCTTGCGTAAATTGCGCCGGGATGGGTTCACGCACGAATAGACTGGGCGGGGTGAAGCGGATGTTTCCGGTAACGCCGTCGAATGCGATCTGGCCGGCTGAGTGCCATTGCAACAAGTTGGTCATGAGACGGAAAGCATCGATGCCTAAGGCATAGAGGCGTTCCATTTCGGTGCTTCTGGAATTGCTGCCGGTATGGCGGTAGGCCATTACAGCGGCATGATCGGGTTGCAGCAGCCATGGCATGTCGAGAAACCGGATACCTTCTAAATCGCTATTGAGAAGAAAGTTGGCGGTACCGGTAAAAATCTGCGAAGTGGCATAAACCGGGGTTTCCGGATCGATATAAGGGCGGATGATGCGCGATTTGGTTGCGTCCAGAGCCAGAAAAACCAACCGTTCTTCGCCAGCGGTTAAATCCCGCAGTTGCTGTAAAAGAACCGGATTGTCGGTATAACGGTATAATTGCGAGGTGTAGCCGTATTCTTCTTGCCATCGCTGCATGAAAGCATTTTGCAGGCGTCTGGATAAGGCACTGTCATCTCCGATGACGACGGCATGGTTTCTGCCGCCGCTCATCGCTGCCAATTTTGCGATTTGATTGGCTTCGGTATCCGTTTGTAAACCGAAGAGATAAAGGTTGCCCGGCAAGGGTGTACTGGAATCAACCGTGTTTAATGTTAATGTGGGAACTGCCAAAGCCTCGCTGGAAGCGATCGCGGAAACACCGTCCCGGGTGAGCGGACCCACTACAAATAACGCGCCGGAAGCGATCGCGTGGTGATAATTCATGAGAATATCGAGCGGTTCGTCGCTGGTTGCATATAACCGGATGGTATACGGCAATGCCTGTCCGCGCTGCGCGGCGGCTTCAAATCCATCTTTAACGACATTGGCCGCTTCCGCAAACGACGGCGATTCCAGCGGCAATATCAATGCGATATGGGACACAATCACCGGGCCGGCGGCTATGCCGGACAGCGGGGATTCTTCCTGTCCGGTGGCCAATACTGCCTGGTTGCCGTATATTGCCAGAAACAGTGCCAGGAAAATCGAAAAGCAACGTGTCATGGATGAAAATGATGCTGGAAAAGAGTGCATTATATGTGGTTGCCACCCCAATAGGAAATTTAAGCGATATCAGTTTGCGCGCCTTGGAGGTGTTGACGGGGGTCGATGCGATTGCTGCGGAGCATGTGCAAAATTCCGCGCATTTGTTGGCGAAGCATCATATCACCGCAAAATGGATCCGGTTACATCAGCATAATGAAAGCGCGGCTGCCGAAAAAATATTGTCGCTGTTGCAAGCCGGAGAGCGTGTAGCGTTAGTGACTGACGCCGGTACACCGGGCATTTCCGATCCGGGTGCGATTCTGGTGCAACGCGTGCGCGAGGGCGGTTATCGGGTTATTCCAATTCCGGGCGCCAATGCGGCAGTTTGCGCGTTATCCGCAGCGGGTATCAGCGATCCCCATTTTTTGTTTTATGGTTTCTTGCCGGCAAAATCCGGGTTACGCAAACGTGCGCTAACCGACATGAAGTCATACCTATTTACACTGATATTTTACGAAGCGCCGCATCGTATTCTGGAGTCGGTAACGGATATGATCGAAGTGTTTGGCGAAAACAGGAAAATAACCATAGCCCGGGAGCTGACCAAGCTGTTTGAAACAATTTATTGCGGAACATTGGCAGAAACGCTTGCCTGGTTGCGAGCGGATAGCAATCAGCAAAAGGGGGAGTTCGTGTTGCTGCTGTCAGGTGCGGAGATGACGGAAGAACCGGGTATCAGCGAAGATGCCAGGCATACCTTATCATGCTTGCTGGCGGAACTGCCGCTGAAGCAATCGGTGAAACTGGCCGCTGAAATTACCGGTGAAAATAAAAATGCGCTGTATCAATTAGCATTGAATCTAAAATCCGGCGAACCTGGGTTTTAAGCTTGCGTACGTTATAATGAGGCTGATTAACACTGCCCGGAATCGATCTTGACTACCATTACCATTACCCGGCCTGACGATTGGCACTTGCACTTGCGCGATGGTGAACAAATGCGTGCGGTATTGCCGCATACCGCAAGACAATTCGGCCGAGCCATTGTCATGCCCAACTTACGGCCGCCGGTAGTTTCAGTCGATCAGGCTTCGGCGTACCGGCAGCGCATACTGTCGGCATTACCGGATGCATTAGTATCCCAGTTTGAACCTTTGATGACGTTGTATCTGACCGATAACACCCCGGTTGCGGAGATTATCCGGGCAAAGGAAAGCGGCGTGGTGCATGCGGTGAAATTATATCCGGCTGGCGCAACGACGAATTCGGATGCCGGGGTGACCGATATTATGAAGTGCTATGCGGTTCTGGAGATGATGGAGGCGCAGGATTTGCCGCTGCTGCTGCACGGTGAAGTGACCGATTCCGCTGTCGATGTGTTCGATAGAGAGAAAGTTTTTATCGATCGGGTATTGCTGCCGCTGACACAACGGTTTCCTCATTTGCGCATGGTCTTCGAACATGTCACTACGCGCGACGCAGTTCAGTTTGTTAAAGAATCATCGCATCCGATTGCGGCCACGATTACCGCGCATCATCTGTTATTGAATCGTAATGCGATTTTTCAGGGTGGAATTCGTCCGCACCATTATTGCCTGCCGGTATTGAAACGTGAGATTCACCGCAAGGCTCTGCTGGATGCGGCTATAAGCGGCAATCCCAAGTTTTTTCTGGGCACCGATAGCGCGCCGCATTCGCTGTCGAGTAAAGAAAATGCTTGTGGTTGTGCCGGGATTTATACTGCGCATGCTGCAATCGAGTTTTATGCAACGGCATTTGAGCAAGCCGGCGCTTTGGATAGACTGGAGCCTTTTGCCAGTTTCCACGGAGCTGATTTTTACCGGTTGCCGCGCAATCAGGGGACTATCACACTGAATAAAGAGACCTGGACAGTCCTGCAGCATTTTGACTTTGCGGATGAGCGATTAATACCGCTTTATGCCGGCAACGCGTTGACCTGGAAAATGGCATCGTAACCCGGGCGTTTACCAATGTTTTAATAACCGGTTCCAGCGATATAACAATTTTGCGAAGCCATTATAAGCCGCTTGAGCAAGTTGCCGGATGACCGGAAATTGTAGCAACTTTGCCAACCAGCGTTGTTTGGGTGATTGCCGCCAGAGATGAATGAATGCATCGATACCGGTGCTGATTGCGCCATCGCTATCTTTAACGTGCAATCGCTCACGGACTTGTTCCAGCGAACTGTTTACTTCCGCGATGGCCTTTGGATTGGTGTGTACATCGATCCACTCGATATCATCAACCCCACATCGTTCAAGATGTTGGCGTTGGCTTTCTATCCCCGCTTTGCAGATCGGACAGGCGCTGTTGTAATACACTTTTTTGTGCATTCCGGTTGGTTTTTGTCAGGTAGATGGCGAGCATTAGTATACCCTGCATCACTGACAACTTGGTTAAGTTGTCAGTTCCGAGTCGTTGATAGGAATTAATGCAACCTTGTGTGCCGTTCTATCGTCGGATGCAGTTGATGGGGGTCGTTGGTATTCTTCTTTTGCCAGAATAACTTATAGGCACAGAAGGCTCCGATGAAAAAAGCAATGATGGTCAGTAAGATTGGGGATGGAGTGGGTATTTCGAGATACCAGTACCACCATTCAAGAGCCGTAAGGAGAATAAAAATGGAAGGTGCAATGATTAAGGGGAGGATGTCGCTATCGATCAATTTGTTAAGTTTTTGATGGATGTATTGGCGGCATTTGATAAAAAAATTGTTTGCACGCGTTGGATGTTTTTGGGGTCTCGATTTGATAATTTTTAGACGCAATTTTGGCATAAGTATAATTGTATTAAATTGTTGAAATATTATAGAAATGCGATTCAACATATGAATCGCTCGCAGAGACAGTTATCGGTATCGGAGGTTAAAAATTTATAGCCGGAGACATTTTTGGCATATTTTCTGAAAATGCTGTCAATCACTCAATTTTTCTTGACATTTCAAGTCATCCACAGGCTAATGACAAAACAGATACTGCTTCTTTGTCTACCGCTATGGGTAAAGAAGACTGCATAACAGTATGAAATGTAATATTTAATTAAAACGTTAAGTAGTTAATTTAAGATAGAATCTCGTTTTCTAATTGGTTTACAGCATTTATAAAGAGAATATTCACAAAGTTATCCACAGATCTGTGAATAATTAAAAGAATCTCAATTGAAATAGAACGGTACGTTACTTTTTGAATGGCTAGATGCGCGACTTGCAACGATATCAATGCGTGCGCCGGTGAGATACTGGTATGAAACTTTGAAAGCTGTGGAAAGAACTTATGACATTCTGAATCTTAAATATCCATCCTTGATATCCAATTTTCAGAATGACGCGGATTAAAAATTAATGTGCGTAGTATGGATTTTTACGATACCAGGAATTGGTGCCCGGGGCCGGAATCGAACCGGCACGGGCGGTTTAGGCCCGAGGGATTTTAAGTCCCTTGTGTCTACCAATTTCACCACCCGGGCAAAAAATGGAGGCGGGGGTCGGAATCGAACCGGCGTAGACGGCTTTGCAGGCCGCTGCATGACCACTCTGCCACCCCGCCATATTGCATAGCTATAAAATTATTTGTAGCCCTAAAGAATAATCTGTAGAGACTATGCGGTTTCCGACAAAACTATCTTACAAGAGCCATTTTCTATAGAAAATGGAGCGGGAAACGAGGCTCGAACTCGCGACCCCAACCTTGGCAAGGTTGTGCTCTACCACTGAGCTATTCCCGCGCGATGAAGTTACCGAAAGATTTGTATCACTTCAGAAACAAAGGGTGGATTATAGAGATGCTGTGCGTTTTGTCAAGAAATGCAGATTGTTTGATGCGTGTTAATCGACTGTATGCAGTCACTTTCGAGAAGAACAATTTGGGTATCGTGTAAAATGATAATGAAGAGCAATTTATGAAAATGATATGAAGTATGCAACCAAGTGTGATTATTAATCAGCACCGGAATACCGCAATTATCGTAGCAACCAGCGGTAAAGGCGTTGTTGTGATTAAACTAGGTAAAGGAAAGCTGACGGTAACGACATTATCTCAAAAAGCAATTGCCGATCAAGGCTATGCAGTGAGTAATTATTCACCTAAGCAGGCGGCGGAGCGATATTTGAAACACGGTGCCGGTGTTAGCGAGAAGGCTAGAAAATATTTGGAAAAAATCGCGTCCAGCGGTTTTACTGAGGGACTGGATTTTGTTTAGTCCGGGCATTTAATTTTGCGGCTTGAGATTCATTGTTTATAAAGATCTCTGTTTTCAACATAATTACCAGCAGATTTCATCATTCTCCAGATTTGTTTTTTTAGGATTCTCCGGTGTGTTTTTAGAATTGCCGAGACTAGGGTAAGGAAGTAATAGAAAAATGACCAATGTATTAAGAACGTGTACTATGCTGTTGCTGATTGCTCTGATCAGTACAATGTCAGCATGCTCAGTGTTTATGGCTGCCAAACAGCCGGAAAAAAAAGACCTAAGCCTACTGAAGGAAGGCGTGTCTCGAGCGGTATTGATTTCCGAGTTCGGAGCACCGGTTGTGAGCGAGTATAAAGATGGAAAAAGGTACGAAATTTTTAAATTCGTGCAGGGTTATAGCACCGGCGCGAAAGCCGGGCGGGCGTTTTTACACGGCGCTGCAAGTATCGCTACGTTAGGGTTATGGGAGCTTTTTGGAACGCCTACGGAAATAACTTTTAACGGCGATGAAATGGCTTTTCAAGTCAGCTACGATGAGAATGATACTGTTGATGAAATCGCCATGATTAAAAAAGAATGATTCATAAGCCGACTTCGAAGAATTCTTTCAACAAAACCGCGCCATAAAAACAAAGCCGGCAAAAACCGGCTTTGTTCGGAAAAAACGACTGAGAATCGTTGCGACTAGCTACATTTTCCTGTTTCAGAACCGTCTGCATTGGTTTCTGTGCCGTCATCCTTCACGCAGGTGTTTTGGCAAACACCAGATTTCTTACATGCTTTTCCTGCGGGCAGGCTTTTCTTTTCAATACAGGCTCCTTCTACCAAATAACAAACCTGGTTTTCTCCGCATGCGCTTTTACCATCTTTTTCAGTTTCCAAGCTACATGCCGCAAATGCCTGATTTGAGAAAACAATAAGGGCAATTACGAATACTAAGGAATTCAATGCTCTTCTAAACAACATGTTACCCCCCTTCTTTAGTGTGTGAACAAAACATGATTGATCGCATATTGGCGAAAATGGTGGAAAAAATTTAATGCCGCGCAATTTTCTAGCTCATTCCGCCGAATCATTTCTAATTTGCTTTTCACATTCCGGTGTCAAGCAAAAGCAATTCTACCGGTAAGATCGAACCAGGCATAGAGGGGAGTGTGGCGTATTATTATTGACCGCATGCTATCCGCCATTCTTTCTCATCCATACTTTGATCTTGAATCTTCTCCCACTTCTGCGGTTGGCTATAGGATCGAACAAGATCGCCTTTTTCCATGTTCCAGCTGAAATATGAAAACGCGAGGGTTCGCATTTGTTCTTCCTCGCAATCAAATTCACGCCGGACTTTTTCCGATAGGTAAGTGGCTCCCAAGGTTCTTTGTTCAATTTTGTAATCGAGTAAAATCCACATTTTCACTCGATTGCTTGCTTTCCGGATGGAAGCAAGATCAGCGTAGATCGTATAGCCGCCTTTATCGGGGGTTTCGCCGATAAGAGTCCACTGTGCAAGTGCTTCGGTGCTGATAAAGGCGAATGCTAGCGCGAGTAATATTTTTTTCATTCTGGATTCTGGCTTTTTGTTAGGGTGGGTTTTCAATAATGTAACGGATCGGCATTGGCAATAATTTTGAACAATGCATTTACTGAGAACCGTTTTGTTCACTTATGCAAGGATGCGAGTACCGCGTAACGAAGTGATTCGCTCGTGCAGTCAATTAATCAGCGTTTCCCTAGCGGATTCTTACATTATGATCCTACAAATGCAAACAATGATGATTCGATAGGGATTGTAGTAAACTCCATTCCTGAGTTGCTCAGGCAAATATTATGAGAAGGAATCTTATGCATCGGACATTTTTTGTTTTTGCGATCTTTATAACTTTATTGTCGGGGTGCGTTGCATCGAAAGAGATATTTCTTGCGGATGGAACCCGGGGCCATAACATCAACTGCAGCGGCGCCGGAAAGAACTATAGCAACTGCTTGGAAAAAGCCGGCGAGATCTGCGGTACTCGCGGTTACCACATCCTCGATCAGGCCGGCAACATTGTTTCATTTTCCGGAGCATTGCGCGAACTTAATGCCAGTCCAAGGACCGCTTCGGTCGGTTATATCTCTCAGTCGGGTTCGGTAATTAATCGTAATTTATTGGTTAAATGCAAAGAATAGCGTAACGCAGCGGACTCTCTTGTTTTTGACCGGCGGTGAAAATTAGCCGGTGTTTTTTCCAAGCAATCACATAGATTTTCTGGTTTTTACGAAAACCGCGCTGGTGCGTATTGCGCTACGGTTCTTGGTGCATCATTTCTTGCAGTGTCTTCGCGAGCGTGAACAAAATCAGCGACGCAACGCCGGACAAGATCACGAAGATCATGAAAAATTCGTACAAACTGGTGATTTCAAAGCCCAGAAAAGCGGATGTTACACCTGAGGCAGAGTCGGGATACAAAGCGCTGAGAATACCCGCCAGCTTACTCGCTGCCGCCAGCGATAAAAACCACACGCCCATCAGCAACGATGCAAACTTGGCTGGCGCCAGTTTTACCACCATCGCCAAACCGATCGGTGACAGGCACAATTCCCCGATGGTGTGCAACAGATACAGGCTGAATAACCACATCATGCTGACTTTGACGGTTGGATCCAGGTCTTTAACGCCGAAGGCGATCACCAAGTAACCTGTGGATAAAAACAAAAGTCCCAGCGCATGTTTGGCGGGGGACGACGGCTCGATGTTGCGTTGTCCCAGGAATGTCCAGAGCATGGCAAACAGCGGCGCCAATACGACGATCAATACCGCATTGATCGATTGGAAAAAACTCGCGGGAATTTCTGTTCCGGAAAAACTTCGATCGGTTTGTTCAGCGGCAAAGAAAGTGAGCGATGCGCCGGCTTGTTCGAAAGCTGCCCAGAAGAAAATCACAAAAAAAGCCAGAATGTAAATCACCGCGATCCGTTGCTTTTCGATGGATGTCAGCGTTTTGTCGGTAATGATCGCTGCCGGACCAGCAATGCTGACGGTGAAAATGCCGGATCCAATGATGCCGGAACCCGTCAGGAAATAAAAACCGCAGAATAATAGAATCGAGATGCAAGCCCAAAGCAGCACTTGCCGCCACTGCGGTTGGGATGCGGTAGTGTGATTGTTGTTGATCGCTTTTTTCTGCGGCGCCAGACCAATGCCTTCGCCGCCGGGCGTGACGAGATACCGGTTCTTGAGCAACTCAAACGACGCGATGCTGATGATCATGCCGATACCGGCAGCGAGAAAACCCCATTTGAAATCGGCCGGGTTGCCGGTTTCGCCGAAGCCGCCGCACACCAGCGGCGCGAAAAATGCGCCAAGGTTGATGCCCATGTAGAAGATGGTAAATGCGGCATCGACACGCTTGTCGCCCTCGGGATAAAGTTGTCCGACCATGGTCGAGATGTTCGGTTTGAAAAAGCCATTGCCGAAAATCAACAATCCCAATCCGAGGAATAACAGCGGCTGCGCAACAGCCAGATGACCGTAATTCGATGCCGACAGAAACATGCAGAAATGGCCTGCCGCCATCAAGATGCCCCCGGCTAGAATGGACTTGCGGTTACCCCAGTAGCGGTCGGCGACATAGCCGCCGATCAGTGGCGTCAGATAAACCAAACCGATATAGCTGCCATAAATTTCCGAGGCGTATACTTTGTCGAACAGCAGTGCCTTGATCATGAACAAAGTGAAAATGGCGCGCATCCCGTAATAACTGAAGCGTTCCCACATTTCGGTGAAAAACAAAAGATATAAGCCTTTCGGGTGGCTTGTTGAATTCATGGCTTCGATGAATGAATAAAGCGATCAAAAGCGCAGATACTATCTGAATTTTGCATTTCTTAGCCATGAAACTGGCGAAAACCGATGAATATCAGTTAGCATGTGCAATAGCGATGGTAGTCGTTTAATTCGTTAACTTTAAGTGTTTTCATGCTGAGACTCGTTCACCATTTGCCGATCAAGATTCTGCCGCAGCCGGATGAAACGACTTGCGGTCCGACTTGCTTGCACGCTGTCTATAGCTACTGGGGCAGAAACGAGCCGCTGAACGATATCATTGCTCGCACGCGCAAGCTGGAAAGCGGTTCCGGCACGTTTGACGTGTTTCTGGCGTGCGATGCGCTGCGCAGCGGTTTTCAAGCGACCATTTATACCTACAATCTGATGGTGTTCGATCCGGTCTGGTTTGCCGCCGGTGTCGATATTGCCGGACGGTTGCGGCAGCAAGCCGCAATCAAAACGGACCGCCGCTTGCGTTATGTCACCGAAGGCTATCTGGAATTTCTGAACCTTGGTGGACGGTTACGGTTGCTGGATTTGTCGCATGCGCTGATTCACGGACTGCTGCGGCGCGGCGTTCCGGTATTGACCGGACTGAGTTCGACTTTTTTGTACCGGGTGGCGCGCGAGCACGGCCCGGACGATACGCCTGACGATATCCGCGGAGTGCCTGCTGGTCATTTTGTGATCATTACCGGTTATGATCGCAGCAAGCGCACGCTGCTGGTTGCTGATCCGTATGGTGCGCAACAGGAATATTGGTGCAATATCGACCGGGTGATCAACGCCATTTTGCTTGGCATCGTGACGTATGATTCTAACTTGCTGGTGATTCACTCGCCGCAAACTGCCAAGCAACCGTCCGGTTTGGAATTGCCATGAGCAACTTGATTGTCGTCAGCAACGTGCAGCACTGGCCATTAAAGATTCCGGATGTGTCGGTGATTTCCGCCAAGGAGTATCTGACCGATCCGGCATACGGCGGCCATCTCCGCGCGCGCGTCTATAATTTGTGCAAGTCGTACCATTATCAAAGCATCGGTTATTACGTTTCGCTGCTTGCCGACGCGCGAGGGCACAAGCCGTTGCCGCAAGTCAACGCGATCGAGGATATTCAATCGCCGGGCCTGGTGAAGCTGTTGACCGAAAATCTCGATGAGCTGGTGCAAAAATCGCTCGCGCCGATCAAATCGGAGCAGTTCGAACTCAGCATTTACTTCGGACGCAATATCGCCAAGCACTACGATCCGCTCAGCCGGGAATTATTCAATCTGGTGCGCGCGCCGCTATTGCGCGCTTACTTCGACCGGCACGGCGAAGAATGGCGCATGCGCAGTCTCAAGGCGATTGCCGCCAGCGATATTCCGCCGCAGCATCAGGATTTTGTAGTACAGGCGGCGAGCGATTATTTCTCCAAGCGCAAGCCGTGGTTGCATCCATTGATCGCGCCGCGCTACGATCTGGCGATTTTGCACGATCCGGGCGATCCGGAGCCGCCATCCAACGCCAAGGCGATGAAGCATTTTGAGAAAGCCGCCGGGGAGCTGGGCATGCACGTGGAATTGATCACGCGCACGGATATGAGCCGTTTGGCGGAATTCGATGCGTTGTTCATCCGCGATACCACTTTTGTCAATCATTACACTTACCGCTTCTCCCGCCATGCCGCAGCGGAAGGATTGACGGTGATCGACGACCCGAACTCGATTTTGAAGTGCAACAATAAGGTTTATCTGGCCGAATTATTGACCCGCCATCAGATTCCGATTCCAAGAACCGTCCTGGTGCACAAAGATAATCTGGAGCACATCATTCCGGCGCTGGCCTTGCCGTGCGTGCTGAAACAACCCGATAGCTCGTTTTCGATCGGTGTCGTTAAAGTTGCCTCGGAGACGGAGTTACGGCAAAAGGTCAAAGTGCTTCTGGAAAAATCGGAACTGATCGTGGCGCAGGAATATTTGCCGACCGCATTCGATTGGCGGATCGGCATCCTTGACCGCAAGCCGTTGTTTGCGTGCAAATACTTTATGGCGCCCGGTCATTGGCAAATCATCAAGCACGGCGAGCAAGCGCAAGATTTTGTCGAAGGCATGACGCAAGCGGTGGCGCTGGAAGATACACCGGCCAAGGTGGTGAAAACCGCGCTGAAGGCTGCTAATCTGATCGGCGACGGTTTTTACGGCGTCGATCTCAAGCAGATAGGGCGGCATTGCTACGTTATCGAAATCAACGATAACCCGAATGTCGATGCCGGTAACGAAGACGGTATTTTGAAAGAGGCGCTGTATCAGCAAATCATGGCGGTGTTTTTGCGCCGCATTGAAGAACGCAAGCAAGGAAACCGGCGGTGAAACCGGCAATTCCGGCATTTTCCGGGTTTGGTATCGAGCTCGAATACATGATCGTCGACCGCGATACCTTGGCGGCATTGCCGATTGCCGACCGGTTGTTGCAGGTTTTGGCTGGACGGCAGGTATCCGAAGTTGAATGCGGCCGGTTGGCTTGGTCGAATGAATTGGCGTTGCATGTCATCGAGTTGAAAAATACTGCCCCGGAAGCCGATCTCGAATCGCTACCGGCGCTTTTTCAAAGCGAGGTGTCCCGGGTCAACGGTTTGCTCGAAACCATGCATGCGTGCTTGATGCCAACCGCGATGCATCCGTGGATGAATCCGCGTATCGAAACTCGCTTGTGGCCGCACGATCATGCTGAGATTTACCGCGGTTACGATCGGATTTTTGATTGCAAGCGGCATGGCTGGTCCAATCTTCAGAGCATGCACCTGAATCTGCCGTTTGCCGGGGATACCGAATTTGCCCGGCTGCATGCGGCGACCCGGTTGATATTGCCAATCCTGCCGGCGTTGGCCGCCAGTTCACCCATCGCAGAAGGCCGCTTCAGCGGTTTTTTGGATTTCCGCATGGAAAATTACCGCACGCATCAAATGACGATTCCATCGACGATGGGGCAGGTGATTCCGGACACGATCCTTGACAGCGAGTCGTATCGGCAGCAAATTCTGTTGCCGATGTACCGGGAGATAGAAATGTTCGATCCGGATGGCGTGCTGCAGCATGAATGGCTCAATGTGCGTGCGGCAGTGGCGCGTTTTGTTCGTCATGCGATTGAGATCCGCATTATCGACGTGCAAGAATGCCCTTACGCCAATTTGGCGATTGCCGAGATCGTGATCCACGTCGTGCGTGCGCTGTACCAGCAAGAAACCGCGTCACTGGGGGATCAGCAAGCATTCGGAACCGATCGTCTGGTAACGATTTTGCACAGTTGTATCGAGCAAGCGGATCAAGCAATCATCGCCGACCGCGGTTATTTGTCATTGCTGGGATTCTCAGCGGTGCAATGTACGGCAGGCGAGCTATGGCAGCACTTGTTTACATCGCTGCTGCCGCTGCAAGTTCAGCAATCCAGTGTTTGGCGAGAGGCGTTTACTGTGTTGTTGCAGCAAGGGCCGCTGGCGCGGCGGATTTTGCGCGCAGCCGGACAGGATTTCAGCCGTGAGCATTTGGCCGCAGTGTATCGTGCGTTGTGCGATTGCTTGGAGGAAGGAAGGTTGTTCTCCGGTGCCCAAGAAATCGCATGATCGACCCAGCCGCACCGGTCAGTGTTGTCGTCAGTTGCGAACACGGCGGCAACCGGATTCCTTCGGCTTATCAACCGCTTTTCCAAGGGCATGAAGCGCTGCTTGTCAGCCACCGCGGCTACGATCCCGGCGCGTTGCTGATGGCGAAAGCAATCGCCAGGCAATTCGGTGCGCCGCTGTTTGCAGCGACCACCAGCCGATTGTTGATCGATCTCAACCGATCGGCGGGTCATCCGCAGTTGTTCTCGGAAATCACGCAGGATTTGCCACCGGCTGCCAAACAGCAAATCCTGGCGCGCTATTACCGGCCGTACCGCGAGCGTGTCGAAACGGCGATTGCGGATGCGATTCAGCAAGGTCAGCGCGTGCTTCATGTGTCGTCGCACAGTTTTACGCCGCAACTGCATGGCGAAGTGCGCAAAGCCGACATCGGCCTGCTGTACGATCCATCCAGCGAATGGGAGCAATTGCTTTGCCGCCGCTGGCAGCAAAGCTTGAGGCAAGAATTACCCGGTCTGACGATACGCCGCAATTATCCGTACACCGGCACGGCAGACGGCTTCACCGCTTATTTGCGCCGCCGGTATGCAAGCGGCTGGTACGCAGGCATCGAACTGGAAGTCAATCAAAAGTATTTCCTCAATGACCGGGGAAAATGGCGGAGTTTGCGCCGTATGATTGTTGAGACGCTTTCCAAGATTTTTTGACAACTGCCGGTGCGGTTTGCGTAAAATCAAGCATTATCGTGGTTTTGATCGTATGATATCGAAAGTATATGAACGGGTGTTAATCCGCTTTTAATTTTTAATGTTGTCATGTCAATTATTTAAAGAATTCAAATATGTCATTCAGTTTTAACGATTTCTACGAAGCTAACCGCCGTATCATCATCTGGTTGATTCTGATCAGTCTGCTGTGGATACTGAGTGACTTCTTCGGACTGATTTTCATTACTTTTGTACTCGCTTTCATTGCTTCGCCGCTGGTGCGGATGGGGCAGAACCGGTTCAAATTGCCGTACCGCTTGTCACTCACGCTGGTTTATATTCTTTTTCTGATCGTGGTGGGTAGTTTTTTCCGCTATGTGACGCCGAACGTGATCGGTGAGGCGAACCGGTTTTTGAATAACTTCGATGAAGTGCAACAGAAACTAATCGAGCTGGAGCGCGATGTCGGCAGCAAATATCCCGGCATCGAACGTTCATTGCATGGGTATATGCGCAGTTTGCTGGACGAACATGCGTTGCGGATGATCGATAACGAACTGAATGTGTTCAAGAAGACGATCTATCTCGCCAGCGATGTCGATCCGGAACATGTACTCGAGGAAGAACTCACCGAAGCGACACAGGAAAAAATCCGGAAATACTTCGACAAGGAAGCCGAGCTGCTGATGAATTTTCTGGCGACCAAGCAAGTAGAAAAAGCCAGTGAACATTTTCCCAAGCTGATTAACCAGCTGTATACCGGGATCGGTACGGTGCTGTTGGCGCTATTGTTCAGCTTTCTGATTCTGTTCGACAATATCCGCCTTGGCGGCTTGATGAAAAGCCTGCACGATTCACGCTTGCGGGATTTCTACCAGGAAACCGCGCAGCCGGTGATCCGCTTTGCTTATGTGGTCGGCCGCGCGATCCAGGCGCAAGCGATGATCGCATGCGTCAATACCTTTCTGACATTGATCGGATTGATGATTCTCGGCATTCCTTCGGTCGCGTTTTTGTCGCTGATCGTGTTCGTTTGCAGCTTCATTCCGGTACTCGGTGTGTTCATTTCGACCACGCCGATGGTGCTGGTCGCGCTGAACACCGGTGGATTGATGCTGGCGCTGGCGGTGGTGCTGATGATCACCATCATTCATATCATCGAAGCCTACGGTCTGAATCCGCTGATCTACGGCAAGCATCTGAAACTGAATCCGGTGCTGGTGCTGATCATCCTGTTGGTGGCCTACCATACCGCCGGTATGTGGGGCATGGTGCTCGGCGTGCCGGTGGCGTATTACTTCATTCACGATGTGTTCGGTGTGCCGCTGTGGGACGAGCGCCGGCTGGGGCCAACGCCGGTTAGGGCAGAAAATGTGAGCTTATCTGACCGGCAGGATTGAATGCCCTGCCGCTATAGCAGGCCGCTGAAAAACGTTTTCGAGGCAGCCGATACAAGGCAAAAACAAGCGAAAAAGCGCAGTTTATGCGGAATAAATGAGCATTTTGAGCTTGTTTTTAACACCGTAGCGGCAACGCAGATAGTTTTTCAACGGCCTGATAGATCAATCCGGAATAAATTTCAGTACATTACCGTTGATGCAGTAGCGTTTGTAGCTCGGTGGCGGGCCGTCGTCGAAGACGTGGCCGAGGTGGATGCCGGAGCTGGCGCTGCGTACTTCGATGCGTTGCATGCCGTGTGAATTATCATCGTGGTAGGTCACGGAACCCTCGATAGGATCGAAAAAGCTGGGCCAGCCGGTGCCGCTATCGAATTTCGCTTGGCTCAGAAACAGCGGCGCGCCGCTGACCGGGTCGACAAATTTTCCGGGGCGTTTTTCATCCAGATTCGACGCGGTGAACGGTGGTTCGGTGCCTTGCTCGAACGCGATTTTCTGCTGTTCCGGCGTCAATAACTGAAAACCCAGCCATTTCCAGAAATTAGCCTGTTCTCCGTTATAACCGGTGTAGCGGGCAATTTCCTTGCCGTTGCGGAACAGCACGATGGTCGGCGTGGCAAACAGCGGTTTTTCCAGCGCCCAGCCGGTGGGCGGGTTGGTGTTCATCGTTGTCACCACCGGTACCGCGGCTTGCCATTGACTGAGGACTTCCTTATCGAACAGCTTGCAGTATTCGCAGTGCTCGGCTTCGAAAATCACCAATTGTTGCGCGAAGTTCAGATCCTTGCCGTCCAGCGGCTTGGTAAGCTCGCTGTCGGATGCGGTTTGCGTTGCCGGTTGGCCGGATGCCGGATATTTCACCCCCGTGCCGCCCAGACCGCAGTAGCCGTTCGGATTTTTCTGCAAATAATCCTGGTGATACTCCTCGGCGGTGATGTAATTCTTCAACGGCAGGATTTCGGTCGTAATCTTTCCATACTCCGCGGCACTGAGCGCTTGCTGGTACGCGTTTTGCGTCGAGAGCGCCAGCGCTTTCTGAGATTCGTCGTGATAATAAATTGCGCTGCGGTAATTGCTGCCGATGTCGTTGCCCTGGCGGTCGCCTTGTGTCGGATTGTGATTTTCCCAGAACTTGGCCAGCACCGTTTGCAGCGGAACCTGCGCAGGATCGAAAGTCACCTTGATCACCTCGGCATGATTGCGTGCCGTAGTGCGGCCCGCGAGCAATAGCCGCTCGTGATTCAAAATCTGCTGATACCCTACGCCGGGCAAATCCCCGCCGGCATACCCGCTTTCGACATCGAGCACGCCCGGAATCTCGCTCATGCGCTTCTCCGCGCCCCAGAAACATCCCATACCCAGCACGATGTAATCGGTTTTGATAGTGTTAGTTTGATTGGTAGGCATCACGTTTTTCTCCATTGCAAAGGCTGTCAGAACACATAATAGACTGGCTAGTGCCGCAATAAACGTTTTCATGATTTTTTCCGGGTGGTGAATTTTGACAAATTTTCGACATTGGGGGATTGCTGTGGTTCATGAACAGCTAGGTGCATGCTTTGGAAGGCATGAAAGATTTGAGTGGCGGGAATGGTTTCTAATTGGCTCACCAGTACGAATAAATCATCTGGTAACTGGTTAATAGAAATCTTAGTTTGATATTTTCGTGGATATGTATAAATGATTTCTTAATCAATTGGCGTATTGATGATCAATTTCATTGATTTATTAACCATCATTTATAATTATTAATCTTTCATTGGAAATATGACTTGGGCTTTATATTTTGGACTAAATGTACAAAATAAGTTATTAATTTCTAAAATCTTATCATCTATTTGATTAAGAGGTACATTTTTAATATTTTCCTTGAATCTTATTGTGTTTCCTTCCGCCCTGAATTGAGAAATAACTGAATCAAATTCTAGACCTTTTGGCGGTTCTTCAAGCATGACCGCATTTGTCATTCTATTTTTTTGTAAGATACATGGAAAGAATTTATTTTGAATATAGCTAGTAAACAACGAATTGATTTTTTTCGAGCTTAGTGCGATAAAGAAAACACATATGCTGGTCGAAATTGGCGTGAAATACGGAATAGAACTTTCCGAGAATAATTTATGAAATGACCTCCATATTGCATTATTCAGATAATCAATACCTTTTGTTTTCATATAGGTGATGATTTCGATTTCATTGTCGTTACTCATGGACATAGAAATAGGAATTAACTGGCCGCTGGCATAGCCTTCAACATACTTCACTAAAATATAATAGTATCTGCCATTTTCTAAAAGTCCGGGTGTTGTAGACATAACACTTGCAGTAAAGAATGGATTTTTTTCGTTCCAATCCTTATCTTCAATGTGTAATGCAATAAAGGCATGCTTTCCATCCTCAGAAATGGAAACCTTTTGCAGTTTTCTCATGTTTCTTATTGCTTTACCAACTTCCCGCAATGTTTCAATTTGAGCTTCTGACCATGAACGTTCTTTCGATATAGACCATATCATGAATATAAGAAGTAATATAAGTGAAATACCAAATAGGAATGCCCCAATCTTTGCTAAGGAAAATCCTAATAGTGTGAAATTAGGATTAAAAATTAATGAAAATAACCATGAAAGTAAAGCCTCTATAGTCCATATCAACAACCCCAAAATTAAACCCATGATAACCATTGATGCTGCAAATACTACATTCTTCACTTTTGTTCCCCTAATAATGTGCATTTATATCACCCCGTTCAAATAACACGGAGAGACTCCAAATACATGCTTTTCAAAAATAAAGAACAACTATAAAGATTCTCTACTTTCGCGGCAATCAATCAGGCATCTTGCAAGGCTGGATACCTCAACTGTACGGTTTGATCACATTCATGGTTCGGCAGGCTCAACACGAATGTGGTCAGTAGATTGTATTTTCTCCGGATCACGAACTTGCCGAGCGATCCGGGAAATAATGATTGAACGCTCCTCAATTCAAGCGACTTTAACAAGATCGCCGCCTTTCTTGACCCAGGTTTCATGGGTGAAGGCATCGTAGATCGATTCCGCGTCGGTGGCAAAGCAATCGGCGATGGTCCGGCTGGTGACGATGTTTTTAAGCAAGAAAATCACCGGCGGGCGTTCCCGCAATGTTCCGGTATCCTTAATCGTTTCCGGATTGCGGGTTCGATCATTGGCTGGTTCGCGTGGAAGCGTTCATGGATGCGCATTTGCAGTATTCTCCTGATGCCGGAACCACGCTGGAAGTTCTTACATGTCTGTGCTTTCAATGCGTTACTAATGGTTTCCTTTAGATAAAAACCAGAGTTTCCCCAATATACATTGCGCATCGCGATCATTAAGATGGCAACATCTGAACAGTTTTATAAGGAGATTCAACATGAACACAGCAAAAGTTACCGCAATTGTTTCAATCCTGTTTTTTGGTTTTATTGCGGCTCCGGCATTTGCCGAAGCGCCAGCAGCGCCAAGCACCATTAATTCCAACGATCATGCTGCATTGGCAAATTATTACGAAGGCCTGGCAAAAGAAATTTCCGGAAAATTGGAAGCCTTTCAACAAGAATTGGATCAGTATGAAGATCATCCGTACACCTATGGCAGGCAAGGACAAAGCCTGAGATCGCATCTGCAAGCCAATATCCGTGAATACAAAAAAGAATTGGCCGAAGATCTGCGGGAAGCGGAATTGCACAGAGAAATATTGGCAAAAGAGCAAAATAGACAATTTAACAAAGCGGAAGCGGATGTAGGCGGCGCAGTAGTACGGTAAATCCGGTGGCGTCAATGATGCTGTATAAGTGGTCATTTCGATTGGGAGGGTGCTGTTTATTACTTCCGGAGTAAGAAATGACCACGCTCCAATTCTTCCTCTTTAATTGACTCAATTAATAGTCTGCTGATCAATCAGATAGCCAAGGATGTAGGTATCCCGCAGCAAAGCGATTCATTCGCGTAGTCAATTCCCTAATTTTCCTCCCAAGGTTTTGTCTCCTTTTCAGCCAAACCCAGGCTGCCGTGCATGATGGCAAGGATCAAAATCCGATCAACTTCCAAGCGATACATCACGCGATATCCCTGTACGATAATTTCCCGTAATTTTTGATCTTCGGTTTCTGGAATAATGCGACCGTTTTCTTTAATAATCTACAGAAACCTTTGCACGGTTACTACGCGGCACGATAATTGCGTTAAAAATTCGCGAAAAATGCTCATTTACCCCGTGTAAACTCCGCTTTTTCGCAAATTTTTGCCTTATTCTCGTACCGCTCATGACACCGTGCAAAGGTTTCCTGCAATGACTTATCATTTAAGATAATCTGCTATAGCCCCATTTTTATTCAATGGTGTGTGCTTTGAAAGATTTGGGGGCAGTAAATACAAAATCCCTATCGGGGTTGCTTGGGATGCTATAAGCAGAAGAATTGACGCTGAACTTAAACTTGATTGTCCCGTTTGGGAGGAAAGAAACCAATGAACTTTTACGAGTATGAAAAAGCCTTGATGATATTCATGATATTACATACACACGGGGTTAAATAATGATAGGGATAAGTGAGGAGAGTTTGAAAGAGTTATTTACAGGAGATTGCGGCAATGTTTTAAAGGACAGGATGAAATGAGCTTTTTAGAATGGCCGTGTGAACTATTTTTAAGTGTTTGCACCATTTTAGTGGCGACAAAGGCTTTATTGGCATTGATTCTTGGCGGCATCTCGATCGGGATGATTATTATAGTAATAAAAGAAATAATCAAGGATTTAAGGAAATAATTTGCTATGAGCCGCTTTTTTGCAGAACCACAGGAGCTGCTGAAATGAGAGGGATAAGTGAGGAAAAATAAAGGAGATAATGCGCGATTGTTATAACGATGAATCTCTCGCTGGGCAAATGTTGGCGGAGATATGGAGACAGCAAAGGACAAGCATTGATTCAGGACAATCCGGTTAAACGCCTTTCCCAAACCCGTGCCTGGTATCGAGTCGAACGCCGTCAAACGGTGATCAAACCCCATGAACTCAAACCCTGGTTTCAGGCTGTCATGAATTTGAAGAACGATATCAAAAGCCAGAACCGTGAAACTATTCGAATAATCTCAGGAAAATTTACTTCCAATCATTACTGCTTCTTAATGCATAAAGGCCAATGTTTACTCAACATTGGCCTTTAACTCAAACTTCCAGAAAACTTCAGGCGTAAATCTTTTTCATCGGTAAGCGGGTTTCATTTTTTGATGAACTACCAATCACCAAGTAGCTTAAAAAGAATACCATACCTAGAATAAGATCAACCTCCAGCCACCCTGCAAGCGAATTCAAATCTCCAAACAACAGAAATCCAACTGCTGGAACAATTCCAAATAACACCAGGGTCATCCTCATGGCTGTGCTGATAACATTATGGTTTGCTTTCATCTTAATCTCCTCGTCAATAGTTTATCAATAAATCACAACTATTATGACGGATATATTCACAGAAAGTTCACATATTTTTCACAAAAAAATCACACATTTTGTTCTATATATACAACTCACTGAATATACACATTTAATTTATTTTGGAAAGCCATTTAATCACTCACGTTCCTTACGTCATGGAATACCGACGTCTCCGATTGACAGAATTCAAGCATAAAAATTAAAAAGAACCCGCTTATTAAAGTCATGCGCTTCTAACGATTTGTCTTGCGTTTCATCCTATTTCCACGCAGAAAACCAGGTCTTGGCAGTACAAAATAATATTAATACCTTCAGGATACAACTTTCTAAAGTGAGCGAGCGGCAAGCCATCGGAGTCAGCCGATGCGGTTTGACTCAAGGCAAATAGTCTCTGGAAAATCCGGGGCGATTCACATAGCCAGCCTGTTATTTTTTACACGCAAGAGCGAAGCTGTTGTGTCAATTCATTCAGAGCTATTAGCTTCATGTCGTAATTAACGTATCAGTGATTCTTGTTTTGTATCTTTTTCAAGAATTTAATATTCATGTAATTTTTCAAGAGAATGTGAGAAGTCATTTTTGGGGAATTGATATTTTTGTTATGAAATTTATTCTACTTTTTTGGCTATTAACTCCATCAATCTCACTTGCTGAGAATTTTTTGACGAATAGTAATAAATTATTCGATTTTGCTGAGAAATCGTACCCGCAATTTTTCAGCCCCTCTGGAGTGAAAACCATCGCATTAAACGGGTATTTGGCGCGGTACTACCCCGGTACCGATATTTATATCGGAACCAAGGATTTTGATATCTATGTGTATGGCAATGTTTTTAATGGATTGTTAAAGGTCGGTGTAATCTCTGATTTTGTTGCGTTAGAACCTGATGGGGATGAGTTATTGGCCAGATTATTTAATGAAGGCCAAAGCAATGTACAGGTTCATGGAACTGGAACGGTGATTTCCTTATTAGCGGATGATCTCAATGGGGATCGTCACCAAAGGTTTATCATCGAACTAAAATCGGGCCAGACATTATTAATCTCTCACAATATCGATTTGGCGCCAAGGATTGATGAATTATCCTTGAACGATCAAATTGAGTTTTTCGGTGAATATGAATGGAATGACAAAGGCGGTGTGGTGCATTGGACACATCGCGATCCTGCCGCAATTCATGTAGATGGCTGGCTATTTCACAATAAAGTTATCTATCAGTAATAACCCGGCTCTGGAATTTTGTTTGGATTTAAGCAAAGCAAATCATTATCTATGCAGCTGATAGGATCTTGAAAAACAGTTTCATTATGCCGAATTGGCTCCCCGGCCTAGGCTCGAACCAGGGAACTGCGGATTAACAGGTGTAATATCTAAGTTTTTATTAATATTAATCCCGTCAGTGCTCGCCAACACTCGTGAATGCTTATCAGATTTGTCACGTCTTATTTGTGCTGATTTTTAGGCTCGTTAAGCAGCTAAATTATTGCATAATTAAATACGATTAAATTTCAATGGAATTGATAATGCAATCTATGTCATGTGATACTAAGCTTCGGTTGATTAACGATTTTTTTGAGCGTGACACGAATCAATTGCGGAAGGATTACCCTTCCATTCTGGAAATTAATGTCCCGAAAAAAGCTTTTCTTTACCGTCAAGGTGATCGTTGTTCCGATTTGTTTTGGATAAAAAGCGGTATTGTTAAGCTTTCTCATTTAACGGAGCAGGGGAGTGAAATTACTATTGATCTGCTTAAAAGAGGGGATGTCATCGGTTGTTTTCAGAATAATTCTGCCGATCAGGAAATGGATGAGACTGCGCAAGCATTGGGTGAGGTTAATTTTTATCGGGTAGCATATAGCGATTTTAAAGCGATGATGTTTCATCAAGCAGAGTTGGCTTGGTATGTCATTGAAGATATGTATGCCCGTAAGCAGAGGGTAGAACGCAAATTAAGAACGATTCTGACTCAACCCGTTGAGATGCGCGTTATAGCTACGTTACTGGAGTTAGCCGAGATGTTTGGAATAAGGTGTACTCATGGATATACCTTGGAAATCCATTTAACACAACAAGAAGTGGCGGATTTAGTAGGGGCAAGCCGTTCTGTTGTAAGTACGATATTGAATGACTTCAGAAATCGCGGAATGCTTGATTATACGCGCGATCAGATTTGTATTAATGATGCCGCTCTTCATGATTCTTGCGGATTTTAGTACCCCAAGACTTGGTGCGAAATGAAATATTTGTAAAGTTGTTTTGTAGATAACAGACATCAATGACTGCGCTGTATTAATTTATTGATCATGGTGACTATCGGAGTGACCAAAAATTAATATAGGAGAATTCTATGAAAGTAATTTCACCGCGTACACATGGTTATCTTGATTTTTTGACAGTTGTTATTTTTTTACTTGCTCCTACACTTTTAGGACTAGGTGAGTTACCGGCAATACTTGCCTATAGTCTTGCTGTAGTACATTTGATTGTTACCCTGGTTTCTGATTTTCCATTTGGGGTAGTAAAGCTAATTCCATTTACCATTCATGGCTGGATTGAACGCATGGTTGGCCCCTTGTTAATAGCTATACCCTTTATCCTTGATTTTTCAAATGAAGAAGTCGCAAGAAATTTTTATATTGCGATGGGTATTATCATTATCGTCGTTGGTATGCTTACTGATTATCAGGCTGAAGTAAGGGACGGGAAAATCAAATGAAAATTGGCGACAGCAATACCCTTTGATGAGGCTTTTTATACAAGTGGCCACCCAGGTGGCCGCTAGCCAAGTGATTCTGAGAACTAATAAAATACAAGAGTTAGGCTATTGTAATCATTCATAAAACTGTAAGGTATTATAAAGCTAACCGACCTGAATATCAGCATTCGCATATTTGATATATTTTTTCTTTGGAGAAGCAAAGAAATAAGCGAAAGTCAGTGGCCCTACACGACCAATAATCATCAAAAAAATGATAACGATCTCACCTGTTACACTTAATTGGTTGGTTAATCCCCTGGACAATCCAACGGTGCTTAAAGCTGAGACAACTTCAAAAACGATGTCAATGAAAGGTGCCTTTTCAGTCAGCGTCAGGATAAAAATTCCAAAAAATATCATAATAATTGAAACAATAGTCAGTGCAAGGGCTTTCATGACTTGCGTTGGTGGTACGGTACGCTGAAGAATAACAACATCATCTCTTCGTCGTAAAAAAGCATAAGTTGCCATTATCAGGACAACAAAAGTACCGATCTTCAGTCCACTGGCAGTACTCAACGATCCTCCGCCAATATACATCAATAAAATCATGAGAGTCGTTGTGGCTTGCGTCAATTCTTCTATCGGCACGGTATTAAAACCCGCCGTTCTGGGTGTTACCGCCTGAAACCACGCGGTCATCGCTTGATCTGGGATGGATAACAGGCCCAAGGTTGCTGGGTTCTTTGCTTCAAGAATCCATATGAGTGCGAATGCGCATATATTAATTATGAGCGTGCTCAACAATACAATTTTGGTATTTACATTCAGCTTATGCCAATTTTTCTGGGTTTTTATATCAATTAGAACTAAGAAACCTATACCTCCAATGATAAAAAGCGCCGTGATCACTAAATTAATTGATAAGTTATTAAAGTAAGGTGTCAGGCTATTGCTGCTTAAGGCAAAACCAGCATTATTGAATGCGGAAATAGTGTAAAAAAAAGCATGGTGGATGGCTGTGCTTAAACCCAGCTCATTGAACCAGATTAAAACAAGCAACATGAATCCAGTAAATTCTATAAACAAGGAATAAATCAGCACATATTTTGCAATAAAAGTCACCTTTTCCAGGTTGGTTTGGTTAAATGCTTCTTGTGCGACTATCTGCTGACCAATCCCTAATTTTGCGCCTAGACTCACGGCGGCAACAATAGCGAAAGTCATAAATCCCAAACCGCCTGCTTGAATCAGCAACGCGATAACAATCTGTCCAAACAAGGTGAAATGAGCGCCGGTGTCGAGTACAACCAGTCCCGTGACCGTTACAGCGGAAGTTGCTGTAAAAATTGACTGTAACCAACTGGTTTCATCATACGAGGCGATCGGTAGCTTCAGTAAAACGGTACCGATCGCAATGAGTAATGCAAAGCCGAGAAATAAAACTGCCGGAGGGCTGAGGTTGAGTAAGTTCTTTTTTGCTGCGGTGATTGGTTTGTAAGGTAGTACACGAGGGTCCCACGGTTTCATTATCGCTATAACCTCGGAGCAATTGAGGAAAGAGCATCGAGTGAACCGGACAGCACTAGAGAATCATTCAATTCCAAAATAAAATCAGGTGCAATGGGTTTTATAATTTCTGTTTTTCTTCGTACTAGCAAAGGATCGATAGGGGCACGAACATCTTTTAATAAGTCTTTGATAGCAATATCGTGACATTTCTCCGTTATTTTTATTTCAACGACATATAAATTAAAGCCAATGGGCATGTAGTGATTAACCATCGGGTAATTAAGTGATTGCGCGACTTTCACACCCATTTCTTCTTCAGGGTGCACAATGCGCGAAATCCCAATTCTTGAAAGTATGGTGTGATGCGGTTTTGAAGAAGCTTTGGCCCAAATCTCATTAATGCCCATATTTTTTAGCAGCAGCACACAAAGTATACTGGCTTCTAAACTTTCACCAATGGCAACGATTGCTGCATCGCAATTGGAGATATTTAAATCTTTAAGAGCATTCTCATCAGTAGCATCGGCTATTGCTGCGAGCGTCAATTGATCCGCCAGCTTATTGACAATTTTTGCGTCAATGTCAATTCCAATAACGGAATGACCAAATCGCATCAGTTCTAGTGAGGCTGCCGAACCAAACCTGCCCAACCCTATTACTGCGAATTGTCTTTGTTGGTTTCTCATTTCCTTAGTATTTATAAAACGAGTCTTAGGAAGCTAAAGTGGGTTTAAACGAAATAATTTGAGAAGATTATCACGGCGATGATTAAAACGAAATTCGGTTTCACGATTTGCGGCTTCCCGAATCGAACCAGCCAAGCACAGCAACATTATTCCGCTGTCACGTTATGAATGCAGGTAAAGCGGGTAAGTCTGAAAAAGATATGAAATGGATGGCTCCCCGACCAGGGCTCGAACCTGGGACCTGCGGATTAACAGTTCTATAATATTCACTTTTTGCAATAGTTTTACCTTGCTTTAATGAGTATTAAACTGTTTTAATATAATTGTAATATAATGTTTATTATAAATATCTATAAATGACTGTTGTTTGAATTTCCCACTTCAGTTTTGACGCCGTTTTAATTTTCTGGTCTACTATAGGTCTACTAATTTGAATAGTAGACTCTGAAAGCGGAATTAGTAGACTGGAGATCAAGATGCCGCAGAAGCTCACAAAAACATTTATCGATTCGATTCCTTTTCCAGAAAATGGGCAAGCTTTTTACCGTGATAGTGAAATAAAAGGTTTTGGTATGCGTGTTGGCGCTACCAGCAAAGTTTATATCGCTGAAAGCAAAGTAAATGGTAAAACCGTTCGAGTTAGCATCGGCAAGCATGGTATCTATACGGCCGAACAAGCGCGAAACCAAGCAAAAGAATTGCTGCTCCTGATGTCAAAAGGCATCAATCCCAATGATCAAGCCAAAGAACAAAAAAACCGAGGCATGACTTTGCAGCATGTATTCCAGGATTTTCTGGTCGCCCGAAAAGCGCTTAAACCGCGCACTATTTATGATTACAAGCGCATCATGAGTACCTATCTGGCAGATTGGAACAATAAGGCGATTGCTGACATCACCAAAGACATGATTGCCAAACGGCATGCCGAACTGGGGCAAAACAGCCAAGCGCAATCCAATTTGACCATGCGTTTTTTGCGTGCGCTCTTTAACTTTGCCGCCGGACAATATGAAGATAGCAAAGGACAGGCATTGATTGCGGATAATCCGGTCAAGCGCCTATCGCAAACCCGTGCCTGGTATCGGATCGAACGCCGCCAAACCGTGATTAAACCGCATGAAATTAAACCCTGGTTTCAAGCTGTCATGAATTTGAAGAATGACTTCAAAAGCCAGAACCGTGAAACCATTCGCGATTATTTGCTATTGGTGCTTTTTACCGGATTAAGAAGAGAGGAAGCTGCCAGTATGACCTGGAATAATGTCGACTTGCAAGCTAAAACCCTGAAAGTAACCGATACCAAGAATCACTTGGATCATACCTTGCCATTATCGGATTTTCTTTACGATTTATTGCAGCAAAGAAAAGCTAATGCGGTAAATGACTATGTTTTTCAGCGCTCAGACGGACAAGGACATATTACCGAGCAGCGCAAACAAATGGCCAAGGTTATAAAAGAATCCGATGTAACGTTTACGATTCACGATTTACGCCGCACCTTCATGACAATTGCCGAAAGTCTTGATATATCGGCTTATGCTGTCAAGCGGTTAGCCAATCACAAAATGAACAATGACATCACTGCTGGCTACATTATTGCCGATGTTGAACGACTGCGAGATCCGATGCAAAAAATTACCGACTATATCCTCAAGTGCGCGGGCTATAAGCCGACAGCAACGATTAGCGACTTGCCAAAAAAGAAATCACACAGTATTGTGTAATCCGTCATTGACGGATAATTAAATTGTGTTTACCATTGTTGAAACAGAAATCTTTGAACGTCTGTGGCCTTCTTACTGGACAGATCAAGCGTATGATGAATTTATAACGTTCATCACCGAAAACCCCGAAGTCGGCGATATTGTCAAAGGCTCCGGCGGTATGCGCAAAGTACGCTGGAGCCGCTCAGGCTCGGGGAAATCCGGCGGTGTGCGTGTCATTTATTTTAACCGTCTAGCAAATGGTCAGATTTGCTTGGTTTTTATCTATGCAAAGAGCAAGCTGGATTCAATCAGCGCTAAAACTTTAAAGGAAATGAAACATGAAATCGAGAAAACCTTTAACCGATGAAGAACTGGAAGCATGGGAAAACAGCCGGGACTTAGAAGCCGAATTGCTGGAATCCGTGCGCCAGATGACAGCAGGGAATGTGCATGCTGTTATGTCGCCCGTCATATCGGCACGCAAAAAAACGGGCTTATCGCAAGCTGAATTTGCCAAACTGCTGGGTGTATCGGTGCGCACATTGCAAGAATGGGAGCAAGGCCGCCGCCAGCCCAGCGGTGCAGCTAAAACGCTGATTGCGATTGCTGAGCGCCGTCCCGATGTACTAAAAGAAATGATCGCGTAAATTTTCACCGCCACCGCGAAGCGGCTTGCCCTTGACAGGCTGCCGCCGCCCAAGACAATATCGGGGAAGGATTGAAGCTTTTCCGTCCTTAGAATCTTGCAGATCTCATACAGCAACGCATTTGCCTGTTTCAGACTAAATCACAAAACCGCAATCCTTCATGCAAAACCGGACTTCGGGTGGCGGCAGCCTGTCAAGGGTGGCAATACTAATTAAGCTATCAGCAACACTTTCCTAAAGTGTGTAGGTTGTTAGCCGTCAATTAAGATTGTTCACTCATTACAATAAACAATTTGCTATGCATCTTGATGATAACCCAGATTATATGACAATCTGGAAACTTGCCCATAATTGGGTTAATGCTGATCTCAAGGGAAGTGACGAAAATACGATTTCATTCGAAATTAAGAATTATATTCATCGTCTATTAGAAGCTTCATACAAAAGGGATATTTCTGTCCGTACTCATCAACGTAGAATCTTTATAGATGAATCTTATATTTCATTAATTATTGATTTAACTCACACTATAAAGTTTATGTTTTACTTAAGAGGGAATAAAATAAATAAAATTTATTTTGATTCTTTATATGTGAAGCGCAATGAAGTTTTGAACTGGTGCATCAATATTGCTTATCTTGATTTTCCTCCCTGTTGGGCACCCAAGCAATTAACACATGGACAAGCGGCCAACAAAGATTCTAAAAATTATCGACCATCAGATGAAAATGAAGATCGGATTCGTTGCCAGGCTATAGCCAGCACTTTATGGGAACTTGATCCGGCCATACATCCTCAACACATTGTCACATCTAAAATTATGCAGCGATTTGGCAATGGTAAACAATATAACGAAGACACACTTAAAAGCTGGATTGCAGAAGTTGATTCCTTAAAAAAACAACGAAAACGTGGTCCCCCTCCAAAAATTGAATACAGAATTCAACTTGAATTAGTTCCTCAGGTCAAAGATTAGCTTCCTTGTTTCCTTTGAATTGATTAAAACTGGAAATTGAGAAAACCGCACCAATACAAGATTACAAATATCTGTCAGTGCTGAGAAGTATTTATAATTACTTCTCAGTGAGCTGACCCTTTTTTATTTCTCGGTGAGTTGCAGCAGTATTAATTCCATTTCAACCACAAATGGAGTTAATCATGCATGACCTTTTACTCACTACTAAACAAGCTGCACAAATCTTAGGCGTCAGCACCGCATTTCTGGAACGAGACCGCTGGGCCGGTGCGCGGGTGCCTTTCGTCAAAATAGGCAGCCGGGCAGTTCGCTATCGCCATAGCGATCTGCTCGCTTATATTGAATCTTGTATACACTTTTCAACCAGTCAGTACTGAGGTGTGTATGCACACGTCAGTACATGATAGCCAGGAGCTACTCAGTCCCGGTGAGCGCATCGCCGAAGGCATATTAAGTTTACTTGATGAACCGGATGGCAACGATAAACGATGGCGCGCGCCGATATTCCGGCAATTGCCGAAACGATTCGCCGAAACCGTTGCTGATGACTACAAAGAAACTTACATCTTTGAAGGCAGGCAACAAGCTAACCTTGGCTTGCTGGAGGTTTACGGGACAATCACTAAAAATAACATTCCCCTCAATGCCAGCGATAGTGATCTGAACGATCTGGCAAAAAACATCGTCAAGGAAATGCAGCAAATCAGCCGTATTTACCGGAATCTGGAATATGCCGTTTCCCGGATGCTGCACCGGACGCGAAAGTATGAAATCGAGCTGTCATTGTTTGAAGACCCGAACATCACAACTACCGGCATCTATACCCGTCTGACTGATGAAATCTGGTGGCTGCAACGCTTACGCAAGATTCACGCGCAAAAGCTGGAACAAGATGCCATCCGCATAGGACTGGTGCATCAACGCGCCAGCCGCTATGTCAGCGATGAAACACTGACAAGGCGCAGGGAACAGAAAAAACGTATCCGCCGCGTTCTCGATGGATTATTGGCAACCAATGAGCAGGGGCAATGCTATACGCTAAGCGAACTGGCAGAACTTGGTCTAGCCAATCCCCGCATCCGGCGCAATGAATTAATGGCGCGTATTTACGGCTTTGAATATATCGCCAATGAACTAGGGCATGTCGGCGAATTCTATACCATCACCTGCCCGTCCCGGATGCATGCCCGGCACTCCGGCAGCGGCGAGCACAATTCCAAGTACGATGGCACGACACCCAAGCAAGCGCAAAAATATCTGAACAAGGTCTGGTCGCGAATCCGTGCAAAACTCAAACGGAGCAAGCTGCCCGTTTACGGATTCCGTATTGCCGAACCGCAACACGACGGTACGCCCCATTGGCATATGTTGCTATTCATGCCGCCCGAACAAACTGAAAAAATCAGGGAAATTATGCGGCATTATGCCCTGCAAACCGATGGCGACGAACCCGGCGCACAACAACACCGCTTCAAATCAATTCCCATCGATAAAAATAAAGGATCGGCAGTATGTTACATCGCCAAATACATCTCAAAAAATATCGATGGCCACGGCCTCGAACAGGATATTGACGGCAGTCCGATACAGGAAGCTGCTGAACGAGTAGAAGCCTGGGCATCTACTTGGGGAATTCGCCAATTCCAGCAGATTGGCGGCGCACCGGTTAGCATTTGGCGGGAACTGCGCAGAATCAGCGATGCACCTGAAGGCATTTTGGAACAAGCAAGACAAGCTGTCGACCAGGGCCAATGGTGGCAATTCGTTCAATTGATGGGCGGCACGACTGCCAATCGCAAAGACAATCCCATCAAACTGATGAAAATCGACTCCAAAGAACTGGGCAAGTACGGTGACCCAATCGGGAAAAAGATTTGCGGCGTTGAAACCGACACTATTCAATTACTGACCCGTTTGCACCAATGGCATATTGAAAGATGTGCAGTTAATGCAGAGGTAACTGAGAAGAATAGCGCAAAGCGCCCGCAGAGGAGCGTCAGCGACTGCGGCGGCGCTTTTGCGGCGTAGCCGCCTTGGAGTTCTGTTAATAACTGTACGGAAAATAATTATATGCTCGCGCATGATAACGTATCCAATAACAATAACAAGAACACTGGTTAATCGGAACATCTACTTTTGCCAAAAAAATTTGAAATTTTCGGGATAATATATAACTAGCAAACTTGGCTGATACCATGACATCGTTACTCCTGATTCTTACTATATGGCAGCAATAAGGAAGCTATATAATTACTTGTTAACTGGCTTTTTAGAATTTGAAAATAACTAAATAGAAGAGAGAAATAATGACGACGGATTACAACGAAGGATTAGAGAATCTTCAGAGTGAAAACCTTGACTTAGAGTCCACACCAGCTACGTATGAAGTAATTACATATCCGGCCGACTTTACATTGGAAGGTCTAGTTTCAAAATATCGAAAAGGATCAATGACTGTTCCCGGATTTCAAAGAAACTACGTATGGAATATAAAGCAAGCCAGTCGTTTGATTGAATCTTTTCTGCTTGGTCTTCCTGTTCCCGCTATATTTTTATTTACCGATGAAATTAACAATGAGCAACTTGTAATCGATGGGCAGCAACGGTTAATGTCGGTAGTATATTATTTTGATGGGTACTTTGGCGAAGCTGATAAGAACGGTCGTCGTACGGTTTTTAGATTGACAGGGCTAAATGAGAAAAGTCCTTATTACAAAAAAAGTTACAAAGATCTCGAAGACTCAGATCTGGGAGCTTTAAACAAATTAAATGATAGCGTTCTTCGCGCTTTTGTAGTTAAACAACTTACTCCTAATGGGAATACAAGTGTTTATCATATTTTTGAAAGATTAAATACTGGTGGCACTCAGTTAGTAGGACAAGAGATAAGAAACTGCATATACCATGGAGAATTTAACAACCTATTGTGTGAATTAAACAAATATGAGAATTGGCGCCGCATATTTGGAAGTATTACTGCCCATAAACGTCAAAAAGATGCTGAGTTAATCCTTAGATTTTTTTCATTCTATGAAAACGGTGATAACTACGAAAGACCAATCAAAGATTTCATGTCTAATTTTATGAAAGAAAATCAACATTTAAGCAATGAAAAGAGTAGAGATTTTGAAATATTGTTTAAGAATACCTGTGACAAAGTCGTAGAATCTCTAGGTGAAAAGCCTTTTCATATTTGGTCTGGCCTTAACGTTGCTGTATTTGACTCAACTTTCACCACGCTTGCCAAATTTGGCTTCAAAGATAATTTGAGGGAACGATTTTCTAATTTAAGGGATGATGCTGAATTTATCAAGGGTGTTCGTGGTGCTACAGCTGATGATTCGATCATAGAGCTTAGAATGCGTCTTGCAAAGAAGTATTTGGTAGAATGATGTACTATCAAAGGATTGATAATGCACTAGAAATATGCTCTGAGCATGTTAATAGATTAGATTCAACAAATATCAAAGATAAAGAGCTTGAGACTTTTTTAGTAGCTGGTCTAATTGTATTAATAGTTTCTGAATATGAAGAGTATTTAGAATCATTATTCTGCAGACGAGCAGAGACGTGTGGAGATAATCATGCAGCTAACTACATCAAGAAAACTTTATCAGAAAAGTTCAGAAGTCCCGATCTATCAAAAATAAATGAAACTCTTAATCGATTCGATGGAGCATACAAAAATTCTTTTATGGGCAATATTGAGAACTCGCCTGAACATGCGGCATGGGATTCATTAATGAAGGCTAGGCATGCAGTCGTACATAAAAGAGGAAACCTTAATCTAACATTCAGGGAGCTTAATGAAAAGTATCCCTTAACAAAGAAAATTATAACTAATGTCGAAACTGTTTTGGGAGTAACCAGATAAAAAAGCATTGCAGCCGACAAGCAGCTGAATGCGCTATTAAGCAGCAAACTCATTTCTATGAGTTACACGCCGTGAGAACCTGTAGCTTAAGACCAGTCGCTACACTATCCAATACAAGCCACCTAGCAGAATTTCTTATTTAACCTTATTAACTTTCTTCCCAAGGTTTTTTCTCCTTTCCTGTCAAATCCCGACTGCCATGCATAATAGCGAGGATCAAAACACGATCAGCTTCTAAACGATACATCACGCGATATCCTTGCACGATGATTTCTCGTAATGTTTGATCTTCAGTTTCTGGAATAATGCGTCCGCTTTCAGGAAAATCTCTCAGCCGTCGTGTGGAGAGTATTATCTTTTCACCGAAGCGCCGTGCATAAAATAATGAATCGCGACTTATATATTGCACTAGATCATCAAGGTCATCGCGCGCAAAATTCGACCATTCAACGCGCATCGCTCAAATATCGCTTTTCCATCTCTTCTTGTGATGTAATATTGCCTTCCTTTGCTGTTTGGAGCGAATGCTCTAGCTTTTGGCGTACATAGATAGCGTACATGGCATCGTCAAAGGTGGCTTGTTCCGGCAAGTGAGCAGCGATATCCTGAATAATTTGCTTGACGGTTTGCATAACGATCTTCCTTTATGGCATTTATTGAAAGATGATATTTAGTGAGGCTGTGTGTTTATCTTTGTGAGCCAGATGATTTTTCATAAAGCTTTGCACAAAAACAAACTTTGGAGTGAGAGGGATTACACTCTGCTCTGCGAACTTTTATCTAATTAGTCTACTATAGGTCTACTAATATTTGTCACCAGTTCCTTTTTGTTATATAACTTATTGTTTATTTTGGCTCCCCGACCAGGGCTCGAACCTGGGACCTGCGGATTAACAGTCCGTCGCTCTACCGACTGAGCTATCGGGGAATTGGTGAGTTGCGCATGTTAACGTTTTGAAGCCTTCCGGTCAACCATTGCTAACGCCATTGCCGCAATATGGCCGGGATGTTTCCCGGTTGATTGCGGGGCGATGATTGATGATACAAAGTTTCTCAAAATAATTATTAATACTTCAGTGTGTTATGAAAAGTCCTTAACTTATCCATAAGGATAATTTATTGAGCACTCCCTGGATTATAGTAAACTCACGCTTCGCTTGTTAAAATCAATTTTTATTAAAAAACTAATCAAACTTATTAATTTAGGATTGTTCATGAATACCGAAGATTTTCGCCCTGAAAAGAAAGCCGCCGTTTTTTATCCACCGCAACGCGTTTTAATGGGCCCTGGCCCGTCGGATACCCATCCGCGCGTGTTGAACGCCATGGCGCGTCCGACTTTGGGTCACTTGGATCCTGTTTTTACCGAGATGATGGAAGAGATTAAGGGGTTGATGCGCTATGCTTTTCAAACCAAGAACCGCATGACTTTCCCGGTATCCGGTCCGGGTTCGGTGGGAATGGAGATGTGTTTCGTCAATACCATCGAACCCGGCGATAAAGTGATCGTTTGCCGCAATGGCGTGTTTGGCGGCCGTATGATCGAGAACGTTGAACGGCATGGCGGTGTGGCTGTGGTGGTTGATGATAAATGGGGCGAGCCGGTTGATCCGCAGAAAGTGGAAGATGCGTTGAAGAAAAATCCGGATGCCAAGATCGTGGCGTTTGTTCACGCGGAAACCTCGACTGGCGCGCAATCCGATGCCAAAACCTTGTGTGAAATTGCGCGCAAATATAATTGCCTGACGATCGTCGATACCGTGACTTCGCTGGGCGGTACGCCGATCAAGGTCGACGAATGGGGCATCGATGCGATTTATTCCGGCAGCCAGAAATGTTTGTCCTGCCCGCCGGGATTGTCGCCGGTCAGTTTTTCCGAGCGCGTGACCGAGTTGGTTAAGAATCGCAAAACCAAAGTGCATAGCTGGTTCATGGATATCAGCCTGTTACTGAATTACTGGGGTTCGGCGGCCCGGACTTACCATCATACCGCGCCGACCAATGCCTTGTATGGTTTGCATGAATCGCTTTTGATGTTGTATGAGGAAGGCTTGGAGCATTCTTGGGCGCGTCATCGTTACAATTACGAAGCGTTGAAAGCCGGTTTTGCGACCATGGGTATGAATTACGTGGTGAAAGAAGAATATCGCTTGCCGCAACTGAACTCGGTTTATGTCCCTGCCGGCGTTGATGAGAAAGAAGTACGCCGCCGCTTGCTGGATGATTACAACCTGGAAATCGGCGCGGGATTGGGCGATTTTGCCGGAAAAGTATGGCGTTTCGGTTTGATGGGCACATCCTGCCGCGTCGAAAATGTCATTTTCTGTTTGAATGCCTTGGAAACCATTTTGTCGGATATGGGTGTGAAAGTCGAACGCGGTGCTGCTGCAGCGGCTGCGCATAAGACTTATGCTGCAAAACCGATGTTCTAGCATCTCCCTAGATCAGTTACAATAACAATACTTTTTCGTTTTGATGCCACTTTCCCATCGGCAATGATGGGAAAGTGGTTTGTATTTTTAGGCTCTAACGGATAAATCCGCTTATGGTGGTTTTGGATTTTCCTTATTCGATGTTCGCGGCGCCTCTGCTGGCGTTTTTTTTGTCGTTTTTTTCCATTTTGTGGCTGATTAAAAGAAAAGCGGATTGGGTGCTGGATCAACCGAATGCACGTTCGCTGCATACTGTTCCGGTTCCCCGGATCGGCGGCGTTTGTTTGTTATCCGCGGCGATGACCGCATGGCTTTGTTTTGCGGCAATCTTGCCATCCGCCGTTTTGCTGGGCGTGGCATTGCTGATGGCCATATCATTGATCGACGATATCCGGCACGCGCCCGTGTGGTGCCGTTTGTTGGTTCATGTGATTGCGGCTGCCTGGTTTGCCATTGCGCTTTTATGGGGTGCCTATGATGGATTAACCGTGTTGTGTGTGATAATCGCAACAATCTGGATGTCGAACCTTTATAATTTCATGGATGGTTCGGATGGCTTGGCAGGCGGGATGGCGATGATCGGGTTTGGTTGTTATGGGTTGATTGCTTATCTGGCGGGCGATCACAATTTTGCAATGATTAATTTCTCGATTGCCGCCGCGGCAATGGCTTTTTTGTTGCATAATTTTCATCCGGCGCGGGTTTTTATGGGAGATGCCGGTTCAGTTCCACTGGGGTTTCTGGCGGCAGTGTTCGGGTTGTTGGGGTGGTTGAACCAGCTCTGGACGATCTGGGTGCCTTTATTGATTTTTTCCCCTTTCATTACGGATGCCACGGTGACGTTGGCAAGGCGCTTATTGCAAGGAAAGAAGATTTGGCAAGCGCATCGGGAGCATTATTATCAGCGCTTGGTGCAAAGCGGTTTCGGTCATCGCAATACCGCATTGGCCGCCTATGCGTTGATGCTGATTGCCGGCGGCTGCGCGATATGGATCAATCAACAGGACATGGTGGTACAACAATGGGGCATGCTGATGTGGGGAGGGGCTTATTTTGCGGCAATGATGATTGCCGATCGCAGTCTCAAACCGTTCTCTGATCAGGGATAATATGTTTGTCGGCCGATACGGAATTCGTACTTTTATCGCTTTTACGCACGACTTTATCGCGATTGCCGCAGCTTGGTGGCTCGCTTACCTTTTACGTTTTAACTTTCAAATTCCGGCTTCGTCGGTGTTATTCCTTTTGGAGACTATTCCCTGGATCGTGTTGGTTCAAGGCGGATTCTTTTTATGGCTGGGTCTTTACCGGGGGTTATGGCGGTATGCCAGCTTACCGGATTTGAAAAGAATTTTTATTGCGGTGATGGCCGGTTCCACAGCGGTGATTCTGCTGCTCGGGTTATCCGGTTCGCTGGTAAAAGTTCCCGGAGCGGTGATTGTGCTGGCACCCCTTTTATTGATGTTTATCATGGGCGGCAGCCGTTTGATTTACCGCGCCTGGAAAGAGCGCCGCCTATACGGCTTGGAAAGCCCCGAAGCCAAGCTGGTGCTCATTATCGGAGCAGGCAGCACGGCCGTCAATTTGGTCAAGGCATTGACCGGAAGCCGGGAATGGCATGTGGTCGGGATGCTGGACGACGATCCAAGAAAATATGGCACCCGTTTGCAAGGCATTCGCGTTTTGGGAAAGATTGGCGAATTACCGCATTGGATTCATAAACTCAATGTCGAGCATGTGATTATCGCGACGCCATCGGTTTCCCGCCGGATTCACCGGCAGGCTTTGGAAATCTGCTCGGAACTGGGCGTTAAGGCAATGACGGTGCCGTCGTATGCCGATTTAATCAACGGAAAAGCAACGGTCTCGAATATTCGCGAAATCCAATTGGATGATTTGCTGGGCCGCGCACCGGTGGTTCTGGACGATGAAGGGTTGCACGGCCTGCTGACCGAAAAAGTTGTGTTGGTAACCGGAGCCGGAGGATCCATCGGTTCGGAATTGTGCCGTCAATTAGCGACATTTGCGCCAGGGCGGATAGTGTTTCTCGAACTCAACGAATATGCGTTGTACAATGTTCAGGAAGAATTTACCGCGCGTTATCCTGAAATGAAAATGTCGTTTGTGATCGGTGATATCAAAGATCAGGAACGGATGGTGCAATTGTTCGAGCAATACCATCCGGTGGTGGTATTTCATGCCGCTGCTTATAAGCATGTGCCGCTGATGGAACTGGGGAATGCGTGCCAGGCTTTGTTGAACAATGTTTTGGGTACTTATGTGCTGGCGCAAGTGGCGATCCGTTTCGGTGTTGAAAAATTTGTGCTGGTTTCAACCGATAAAGCCGTGAACCCGGTTAGTGTCATGGGCGCCACCAAACGCCTGGCGGAAATGGTGTGTCAGGCGTTGCAGCAATCCATTCAGAAAGATCATGCGCATCGCACCTGCTTTGTAATGGTGCGTTTTGGCAATGTATTGGGCAGTACCGGCAGCGTCATTCCTAAATTCCAGGAACAAATTGCCAAGGGTGGCCCGATTACCATCACCCATCCCGACATGACGCGCTATTTCATGTCGATTCCCGAAGCCGCGCAACTGGTTTTACAAGCGGGGCTGATGGGGGGCACCAAAGGCGGCGGAGAGATTTTTGTAATGGATATGGGCGATCCGGTCAGGATCGTGGATCTGGCGAATGACCTGATCCATTTGTCCGGATTGGCGGAAGGCGATATCCGGATTGTTTATACCGGTCTTCGTCCGGGTGAGAAGCTTCATGAAGAATTGCTGGCGGCTAATGAAAATACCTATCCGACACCGCATCAAAAGCTACGTATCGCGCAAGCGCGGCAGGTGGACGAACAATGGCTGGCTGGTTTAGTGGCATGGCTGGATAAAATTACCGTGCTCAATGATCAAGAAGTTCGCGATCAACTGACCAATTGGGTGCCGGAATATAGCCGCAAGGAAATTGAATCTTAGGGAAATGCTGGCTGATTGACTGCACGGGCGAATCACTTCGTTGCGCGGCACCCGCATCCTCGTCTATCTTGATATGCCTCGGTTGCTGCGTTCCGTGCGCCTCGTGCTTCCTCTCGTTCGCCGAATTAATCAGCGTTTCGTTAGGGAAAGCAGCTTTACGGTTGATAACTATCCAGCGTTCTGAGATTTTTAGTAATGCTGCCATTTTCCAATACGATGATCCGGTCAATTTTTTTGAGCTGCTGCGGAATTTGCTGGCTGAAGATCAACGTGGTGCGATTCTCCATCAAGTTTTCCAGAACTGACAGCAATTCGCCGGGATCGCAACCGGTCAATGCGAATACTTCATCCAAGATCAAGATCGGGGTGTTTTTGACGAATGCGCGGGCGATGCTGAGTTGCAGCAATTGCTGTGGCGTTATTTCGTTTGTTTCCAGAGTCACTTGCGTTTGCAAACCGGCGGGCAAATGACGGATGAACTCCACCGCTCGTGAAGCCTGGGCGGCGGCGGTAATGGCAGCTTCGTTACTGCAGCGCTTCGCGCCGTACGCGATGTTGCCGGCGACTTTGTCGTCCAATAAAAAAGTGTCCGGGGAAACCATCGCAATATTGGCATGCAGGCTATCGAGTCTGATTTGCTCCAACGGATGGTCGTCCAGCCAGATTTTCCCGCTGACGGGCTGTTGCAGGCGAAGTATCAGATCAATCAATGCGGTTTTTTCTCCGGTGGAATAACCTTTAAAAACAACGATATTTCCTGGTTCAATGGTAAAGTTAATGTGATTCAGGCTGGATCCGGACTCTGCTTTATCGTCATAGCAAATTTTTTCGAATTGCAATTTTCCGTGAAACCGGGGAATGTCCAAAGTACCGGTATCGGTTTCAAGCGGTTGATCCAGAAACGCAAAAATGGTTTCTAACGGTTCCCGGTGATGCTCCAGTTTTTTGGGTATTTTTAAAATGCGCCGGACCGGTGCCACCAGCAGAAGCGTGGCGGTAACAAGCGCTCCGGTCTGCGGCAAGCTCAGGGCGCCATTAATGGCTTGAAACCCCACAGCATAACCGGCGGCTACGAGAATCAGCACCGCGATTGTTTGCGAGAACAAAGTTGCCATCGCGTTTCGTTTTGTTTGCCGCATTTCTTCCAGTTGAATCGTTCCGGAAATCTTTTCCAGACGTTCACTTTCTTGCGCGATGCCGCCATCCAGCCGGATTGTTCGATGATGTCCGATTGCTTGGGATAAATGTTGCAGTAAGCCGGCGATTGCGGATAAGTTTTGTTGATCGGACCGGCCGGAATCATCAGCCAGCCGGTAAATTAATGCAAGGAGCGGTGCGATCAGCACCAGCAGCATCGCAAAATCCTGATTAAGATACAACGTGCATAACACTAAGACGGCCATTATCAGGCAATCTTGCAGCAATTGCGCGAAAAGGAGAGCCGTGCTCGGGGAAACTTGATGAATGCAGGCGATCAGCTGATCAGCCCGATGGTTCATGGGTAATGATAAACCCTGGTTGATAGGCAATGCGAGCAACTTATTGATAACATCCAGCCGTAAATCCTGTGTCAGGAGACTGCTGGTCTTGCCAATCGAGAGGCGTTTGATATAAACAGCCGCAGCGTGGATCGTGAACAGCAGGATCATCATTACGGCTGCCGACTGCAGAATCGCGTGGTTTCCGGTGATGAAAATGCTATCCAGCAATTGATAAAGTAGAAGCGGAAAGGCGGCGATGGCCGCGGCCGCCAGCAACATCGAACCTGCTGTCAGCAAGTGTAATTTTCGATACGGCGTGAGTTTGGTGAATAGGCGGAGATAAAGTCGCATGCGGATCATTTTACATCAACATTCCCCCGGTATCGCAGCGCGCGATCATCGGGCATACGGCATAGATATAGTACAATCGTCAATTGTTTATCATGAACTGATCCGGCTATATCCGGTATTTCCTATTTAAGAGGTCATTTTATATCCATGCTTCCACGACGAAAAGGTATTATCCTGGCGGGCGGTTCCGGTACCCGGCTTTATCCGGTGACGCAGACAATATCCAAACAATTGCTGCCGGTATTCGACAAGCCGATGATTTATTATCCGCTCAGTACATTGATGCTGGCCGGAATCCGGGAAATTCTGGTGATTTCCACGCCGCGCGATATCGGTAGTTTTCAGGAATTATTGCAAGATGGAAGCCAGTGGGGATTGGCTATTTCCTATGCGGAACAGCCATCTCCCGATGGGCTGGCGCAGGCTTTTCTGATCGGCGAATCGTTTATCGGTAACGATCTTTCGGCATTAGTGCTGGGTGACAACATTTTCTATGGGCACGACTTCCAGCAGCTATTATTTAATGCCATGAAACGCACCGAAGGCGCCAGTGTTTTCGCCTACCACGTGCACGATCCGAAACGCTATGGCGTTGTTGAGTTCGATGCCGCCGGCAAAGTGATGAGTCTGGAGGAAAAACCCGAGCAGCCAAAATCCAATTTCGCAGTCACCGGTTTATATTTTTACGACAGCAACGTTGTTGCTTATGCCAAGCAACTGAAACCGTCGGCACGCAACGAACTGGAGATCACCGATTTGAACCGGATTTATCTGGAGCATGCGGCGCTCAATGTGGAAATCATGCGGCGCGGTTATGCCTGGCTGGATACCGGCACGCACGAATCGTTGCTGGATGCGAGTCAGTTTGTCGCTACGATCGAGCACCGGCAAGGTTTGAAAATATCTTGCCCCGAAGAAATTGCATACCTGCAAGGATGGATCGACGCTCAACAACTCGAGCGGCTGGCATTGCCATTGGCAAAAAACGGCTATGGGCAATATTTGTTGCAAGTGTTGAAACGCGGTTTTTAATCGTTTTTGAGTGTTAGAGGCTATCAGGCATGAAATCAAGTCGTTTGGCAATTTCCGATATCATTTTGCTGGAACCCCGTGTATTCAGCGATAACCGCGGTTATTTTTTCGAGAGCTTCAATCAACGGGAATTTGAAACCATTGTTGGGGAACCGGTCAGCTTCGTGCAAAGTAACCATTCGCAATCGGTGCAGAATGTGTTGCGCGGTTTGCATTACCAGATCAAGCATGCGCAAGGAAAAATGGTGCGCGTGGTGGTTGGCGAAGTGTTTGATGTCGCGGTCGATTTGCGCCGGTCGTCGCCGACTTTCGGGCAGTGGGCCGGCGATGTGCTGAGTGCTGCTAACAAAAAACAATTATGGATACCGCCTGGGTTTGCGCATGGTTTTGCCGTGCTATCCGAAACGGCTGAGCTTTTGTATAAAACCACCGATTACTGGTCGCCGGAACATGAGCGCTGCATTGCCTGGAATGACCCGACTTTGGCGATTGACTGGCCGCTGGGCGCGGAACCCATTCTCTCCGGTAAAGACGCGCAAGGCGTGGCGTTCACTGAAGCGGAAGTTTACGATTAGCAGCCATCGTCATGGCCAAGCAGAAAACCATCTACTCCTGTACTGAATGCGGCGGCCAAACCTTGAAGTGGCAAGGCCAGTGTCCGCATTGCCAGGCATGGAATACCCTGATTGAAACCCTTGCGGAAAAACCGGTATCGCGTTTCAGTCCGGTCTCTGAAACCGGCGAAGTGCAAAATTTAAGCATGATCGAAGCGCGGGAAGAACCGCGCTATCCTACCGGCATCGAAGAACTCGACCGGGTGCTGGGCGGTGGCATGGTACGTGGCGGGGTGGTGCTGCTGGGTGGCGATCCCGGCATCGGCAAATCGACTTTGCTGTTGCAAGCATTATCATCCATGTCGGCACAGCATGCCGTACTGTACGTCAGCGGCGAAGAATCGGCGCAGCAAGTGGCGTTGCGCGCCAAGCGGCTGGCGCTGGATGTCCGTTCGGTTGATTTGTATGCGGAAATTCAGCTGGAAAAAATCCAGGCGGTACTGACGAAACGCAAGCCGGCTGTCGCCGTGATCGATTCGATCCAGACGGTTTATTCGGAAATTTTGCAATCCGCGCCGGGTTCGGTTGCGCAAGTACGCGAATGCGCGGCGCAATTGACGCGGCTGGCCAAGTCGAGCGGCACTTGCATCATCCTGGTCGGCCATGTCACCAAGGAAGGCGCGCTGGCAGGGCCGCGCGTGCTGGAGCACATGGTTGATACCGTGCTGTATTTCGAAGGTGATATGCACTCCACTTTCCGCATGATCCGCGCGTTCAAGAACCGTTTTGGCGCGGTCAATGAATTGGGGGTGTTTGCGATGAGCGAGAAGGGGCTGCGCGAGGTTAAAAACCCTTCGGCGTTATTTTTGTCGCACCACGATGCGCAAGTACCGGGATCGTGCATCATGGTGACGCAAGAGGGAACGCGTCCGTTGCTGGTGGAAATTCAAGCTCTGGTTGATGAAGCGCGTTCACCGAATCCGCGCCGGTTGTGCGTCGGCCTGGAACAAAACCGGCTGGCAATGCTGTTGGCGGTGTTGCACCGTCACGCCGGCATTCCATGTTACGATCAGGATGTATTCATCAACGCCGTGGGAGGGGTCAAAATCACCGAACCCGGCGCCGATCTGGCGATTTTGCTGGCCGTTGTTTCGTCGTTGAAAAACAAGCCGTTGGCGGAAAAAATGATTGTCATCGGTGAGGTCGGTCTGGCAGGTGAAATCCGCCCGGTGCAGCGCGGCCAGGAAAGGTTAAAAGAAGCCGCCAAACTGGGTTTCAAACAAGCGATCATTCCGCTGGCGAACAAGCCCAAGCAAACCATCGAGGGTATGACCATCATTCCGGTGGCGCGTCTTAAGGATGCCGTTGTGCACATGCATTGATAAAGACCCGGAAATTCCGGTACGAATGAATGAAGACACATCATCATTTATGGTTATTCACCGGCGCAACGATTCTGGTTGCCGTCGCAGCCATCATTCTGCCGCCGGTCGCGCAACCGGCTGAGTACCACCTTTTTGCCGATCAACGCAATTTTCTCGGTATTCCAAATTTCAGCGATGTGGTATCCAACTTGGCTTTCTTGGTGAGCGGCGGTGCCGGTTTGTTGTTTTTATGGCGGGTGAGGCAAATGCCGGAGCAATTCACATTTGCCGAGCGGAAAGAAAGCCTGCCTTATTGGGTGTTATTTTTCAGCGTGACTGCCGTTGCGTTCGGTTCCATGTACTATCACTGGCAGCCGGATATCGACCACCTGCTGTGGGACCGGTTGCCCATCGTGATTGCGATCGCGGCGCTGCTGTCGGCAATGCTGGCCGATCGAGTGAATATGACCGCCGGTTTAGCGGCTTTGCCGTTGCTTGTGATGCTGGCGGTGCTGAGTGTGTTGTATTGGTATTGGACCGAACTGCAAGGCGCAGGCAATCTGAATTTTTATCTGGTGATGCAATTTTATCCGATCCTGCTGATGGTATGGATCAGCTTGTGCTTTCCATCGCGTTACAGTCATGGATATACGGTGTTTCAAGTGATAGTGCTCTACGCGGGCGCAAAGCTATTTGAAATACTCGATTCGCAAATTTTTACCTGGACAAGCGGCTGGATCAGCGGTCATTCGCTCAAGCATCTGACCGCTGCGTTTGCAGCTTATTGGATCGTGCGGATGCTGCGGAAACGCCGGAGATTGGGACCATAGCCTTCCTATGCCTGACTGGCATGAATAAGTGCAAAATTCAGGATTCTATGAATGATTAGACTTCAGGAGAAGGCTTGCCGATATAAAATCCTTGCAGCAAGTCGGCGCCGATACTAGCGGCGAATTGTTCATCCTGTTCGGTTTCTATGCCTTCCGCGAGTACCAGCAGATTACGTTTGTGACCGAGTTCCACCAGCGCTTTGCAAATGTCGCGATGCAAGCTGGATTCACGCGCGCGCTGGATTAATTCCAAATCGATTTTGATCAGATCCGGATTCAGTTCCGCCAGCCGGTTAAGCGATGAAAAGCCGCTGCCGATGTCATCCAGCGCGACCTTGTAACCGACATGACGATAATGCGCCAGTACTTTGGTTAAGTGCGCCATATCGTCGACTGCTTCGGTTTCAACGACTTCGAATACCACATTCTCCGGGCGGATACCGGCTGCTTCGGCTGCTGCGTTGGTGCTGCGTAAACAAAACTCAGGGCGATAAATCGACGAGGGCAGGAAATTGATCAGTATGTGCATCGATTGCAGATTGGGAATTTTCGTTCCGGCATTCTTGAGATGAATTTCACGCGATAAGCGATCCAGCATGAACACCAGATTTTCCCGCTTTGCCCATTCGATCAATGCGCCCGGGCTGATTAAATCACCGTTGTCAGCGCGTCCGCGGAGCAAACATTCGTATCCCCAAGTGCTACCGTCCGATACTCGCTTAACCGGCTGGAACCAAGTTTCAATCCGGCGATGATGGAGGATGCTGACAAGCGATGAACCATCATGCGGTACCATGCTGACCAGAGAACCGGCATGTATCAGTTTTGGAAATTGTTTTTCAATGGTTTCGCGATCGTTGAGCCAAGCAGCTCGCAATGAGCGCAGTCTGGCCTGATCGAGCAATCCTCGAAGAAAATTGACGAACCCTGTCAGTGATTTTGTCGGTTCTTCGATACCGAACGGTATTTCCAATGCATGAATATCTTGGTGATAACACCAGTTGGTTTGGTTGCCGAACATCAGTAGTTCGGGAAATTCGATATCCAAGTTGGGTGAAAGTACAATCAGCCGCCTTTTTCCGGTGGCGCATGTGCAAGTAGCGGGATCGTGAGTCATAAGATTTTCCAGTGTTGTTAAGCGATTGGTGGCATCAGTATGAACGATAGGATTGAGATTTATGAGAAGAAGAATTAACCAATAACCCTTTAATTCAATTTTATGTTGTCAGATATCCTGGGGGTTAATCCAAAACTCTTAAGTACGCCATTTGTGTATATATTGTAGAAATGCAGTTTTTCCCTATTACGGAATTCTGATACGGAAATTAAATTTTAGAATCGTAGTAGCTACCAGTCATTCTTCAAATGAAGTCTTTGCATAACTGTGTTTCGATAGTTATCCGCAAAATAAAATAGAAGTTTGTCTGGATCATTGAATTAAATTTCGTGATATCGAATCACCAATTCACAAAGCTTAGAATTGAGATAAATGCATCTTCTGCAGGCTGCGGTCAAATCAAGATCTATGATTCGTGACGGACAGGAAAGCGTTGCAGAAGATGGAGATGGCGTGAAATGACTGCGGTTATTACTTGGTGCGCGCGAATTGATGGGAAGATTTGCCACCACTGCTATTTCGCACTGCGTTGCCGCGAGGATGATGTCCGAATGAACGGTTGCCGTCAAAAGATTTACCGCGCTCGCCGTTACGGGTTCTGCCGGGTTCATGGGGGGTCTGAGCTGCTGCGCCGAAGGCGGGGCGCTTGTCGTTACCGGCAAAGGGCGAACGCTTATGTTTTTGTGTCACATTGGGTGCGCTTCTCGGGCCATTATTATTGAAGCGAGGTTTGATGCGCGGTTCCAAGCCGGGAATGATGTGCGAGGAAATGCGTTGGCCGGTATAGCGCTCAATTCTGGACAGGTGGAGACTGTCTTTGACCGATGCAAATGAAACCGCTGTGCCTGCTGCGCCGGCGCGGCCGGTACGGCCAATACGGTGCACGTAATCTTCAGCGAATTTAGGCAGATCGAAGTTGATGACGTGCGTGATGTCGGCGACGTCAATGCCGCGCGCGGCGACATCGGTTGCCACCAGCACACGCAAACCGCCGTTGCGCAGCCGGGTGAGCGTGCGGTTGCGTTCGCGTTGATTCATATCGCCGTGCAGAGCAGCGGCGGCAAAGCCTTGGGCATGCAGGTTATCCGCCAAGGTGTCGGCATCGCGTTTGGTAGCGGTGAACACGATCGCTTGTTTCATTGATTCGTCACGTAGGAGATGATCGAGCAAACGATTTTTATGCGACATATCGTCGGTGTAATGCAGTCGCTGTTCGATATTGTCAAGCCTGGTTTTGGAGGATGCGACTTGAATTCGTTTGGGCGTTTTTAGCAGTTTCGCAGCGACTTTGTCGATGGCACCGTCGAGTGTGGCGGAAAATAGTAATGTTTGTCGAGTATTCGGTGTCGCGGCTGCGATGGTTTCGACATCTTCGATGAAACCCATGTCCAGCATCCGGTCGGCTTCGTCCAATACCAGCATCTGCAAGCGTTTAAAATCAATGCGGCCACGTTGTATGTGATCAATCAGCCGCCCTGGTGTGGCGACTAAAATTTCGACCGGTTGCGACAACAGTTTGTTTTGCAATGGGTAAGGCATGCCGCCCAGGATGCTGACCACATTGATGCGAGGAAGGTGTTTGCCATATTTCTTGGCAGCTTCGGAAACTTGTAATGCCAGTTCGCGAGTCGGTGTCAGCACCAGAATGCGCGGTCCGCGGCTGCGCACTTGTGACGGTGTTGCCAGGAGATGTAATGCTGGTAGCATGAAAGCGGCGGTTTTACCGGTTCCGGTTTGTGCGCTGGCCATCACATCGTGACCGGCGATTAATTCGGGGATCGCTTGTTTTTGAATCGGGGTCGGGGCGGCATATCCCGCTTCGGTGATTGCTTTGATAATAGCAGGGTGTAGATTTAAATCTTCAAAAGACACGTTGATTTCCTAAAAAGTGAAATAGAACGCGCGGGCAGGAAAACATTGCCAAAAAAAATGGTGATGGTGCATAACCTTGCAAGCGCATTAATAAAGCATCGCCGCTAACCAAAGTTGTTGCACATTTTCCGGAAAAACTTGAAAAATTAAGGAGAGGCCAGGAACGATGAGACCAGAAAAAGTTGACCGAATCAAAAATTCCCATCAACTTAGGCCGCGCAGTATAGCGGGTTCTTCTCAAGCATGCAAATTATTCTATAAGGTTTGTTATTGAATGATGGCCTTGGCGAATTTCCGTTTGCCGACTTGGATGATCACTGTGATACCTTTCTTGAGCTTGAGCGATTTGTCTTCCGTTTTTTCGCTATCCAATTTGACCGCGCCTTGTTCGATCATGCGCAGCGCTTCGCTGGTACTGGCGGTTAATCCGCATTGTTTTATCACGTGCGCCAAGGGAATTTCGCCATCGGCCGTTTGAACAATGGTTTCCGGAATATTCTCCGGCAAAGCGCCATGCTTGAAGCGTGTCTCAAAATCCGCCAAAGCTTCTTCGGCATCACGCTGGCTATGGAATCGTGCCACGATTTCTTGCGCGAACCGGACTTTGATGTCACGAGGGTTGCGCCCGGATTCTATTTCTTCACGCCACTTCTGAATGGTTTGCAGCGATTCAAAAGACAGTAGCTCCAGATAACGCCACATCAATTGATCGGATATCGACATCAGTTTGCCAAATATATCTTTCGGGCTTTCGGTAATTCCGACGTAATTGTTGAGCGATTTGGACATCTTGTTAACGCCATCCAGTCCTTCGAGCAACGGCATGGTCAGGATGCATTGCTGAGGTTGCCCGAAATGTTTTTGCAGTTCCCGTCCCATCAATAAGTTGAATTTTTGATCGGTTCCACCCAATTCAAGATCGGCTTTGAGTGCAACGGAGTCATATCCCTGGATGAGCGGATAGAGAAATTCATGAATGGCAATGGCTTGATTGTTGCGATAACGTTTGTCGAAATCGTCGCGCTCCAGCATGCGTGCGACCGTGTGCGTCGCTGCTAATTTGACTAGATCCGCTGCATTGAGTTTGTCCATCCAGGTCGAATTGAATACGACTTCGGTTTGCTCCGGTTTTAAGATTTTAAAAACTTGCGCAGTGTACGACTTGGCGTTTTCTGCGACTTGTTCCCTGCTGAGCGGCGGGCGTGTGGCGTTCTTGCCGCTGGGATCGCCGATCATCCCGGTGAAATCGCCAATCAGAAACAGGATTTTGTGTCCCATCTCTTGCAACTGGCGTAATTTATTGATTAATACCGTGTGCCCTAAATGCAAATCCGGTGCTGTCGGGTCAAATCCGGCTTTTACGCGCAGTGGATGTCCGGAAATAAGCTTACTTTCCAGCTCTGTTTCTACTAATAGTTCGTGACTGCCACGCTTTATAATGCCAAGATCAGATATTATTGATTTTTTCACGATAATATTAACTTAATGATTTTTATTGATAATATTGTGCTGCGAGTTAATTTTTTAGTACTTTTCTAGTAGTTTCTTAGTACAAATTTACTATTTTCATGTTAGACTCGCGCCTGTTTGCAAAAATGATACAAACGACTGGAGGTACTTCATAGATGCTTTATACGTCTATTAGCAGTAAACAAAGGATTCTAGCTCAAAAATCATCAAAACTAACAAAAAAATCAATTCGCTGGCTGGTCGCTTTATCCAGCATCCCACTTTTCGGCATCGTAACGGCATTCGGAATTGCACCTAATTCTCCTTCATTCGGGAACGTTCAAGTTGAGGAAGTTGTGCTTGATCTTGATTTGTCCATTCCGGATGCATTGGCAGAGGCGCAAGCTAATCAAACCTTCTGGCGTCAGGAAAGTATCCGCCGGGGTGATACGATTGCAAGTATTCTGAATCGCTTGGATATCAGCAGTCAGGATTCGAGTGACTTTCTTCAAGCGGCTCGCGGCAGCCGCGCCATGCGTCAACTGAAGCCGGGTAAAACCATTCATGCTCAAACAACAGCCGATGGCGAATTGTTGTCAATGCGTTATTTTTTCGGTAACGAAGAGTTGTTTTTGATGGAAAAAACGGATGATGAATTTAAGATGACCGAGCAGTCTATTGAGCTCGATAGTCAAGTTCATATGAAGTCCGGTGTAATTACCAGCTCGTTGTTCGCGGCAACGGATAACGCGGGCATTCCCAACAATATTGCCATGCAGCTGACCGAGATTTTTGCGTCGGAAATCGATTTTTATCGCGATCTACGTCAAGGCGATCGCTTTACTGTTGTTTATGAAACCTTTTCAAACAATGGTGGGCGCGCCAAAACCGGGCAAGTGTTAGCCGTTGAGTTTGTCAACAAAGGAAAATCCCATCAGGCCATTTATTTTAAATCATCGAACGGCGCGGATGGATATTACACGCCGGAAGGTGATAGTCTGCGTAAAGCCTTTCTGTTGTCGCCACTCGCTTTTACGCGTGTAAGCTCCGGTTTCACCAATGCGCGCTTTCATCCGATTTTAAAAGAATGGCGCGCCCATCGCGGTATTGATTATGCTGCACCGACAGGCACGCCTGTGAAAGCCACAGCAAGCGGTATTGTCGCTTTCTCCGGATCGCAGCGGGGATATGGAAACCTGGTGGTGCTGAAACATAACGGTAAATACGAAACAGCGTATGGTCATTTATCCCGTTTTGCTTCAGGACTGTCGAGAGGTAAACGAATCAATCAAGGGGATGTGATTGGATATGTCGGTTCTACCGGCATGGCAACCGGTCCGCATCTGCATTATGAATTGCGTGTCGATGGCGTGCAGCGTGACCCGACGAAAGTGATGTTGCCGACGGCGCCGCCAATTGCCAAGCGCGATTTGAACAATTTCCAGAAAGAAACACAATCGTTGGTGGCGCGCCTCAATATCATGCGCAGCATCCAGCTTGCTGCAATCGAATAATCAATCAAAGCAATCATGCGAATTGGCGATGACCACATCGCCATCAATCGTATGAGGAACTACCGGACTCTGTCATTTCTCAAGCATTAAGTTAGTTGGAATCTGTTTTTTATATCGGCATCATGTCGGGTACCAGCCTTGATGGCGTGGATGCCGTTTTGGCGGATTTCCAGGATACCTCCCCGGCGCTGTTGCAAACTTTCTTCCTTCCTTATGATAATGCGTTAAAAAAGGAATTATTAGCGCTTCATCAACCCGGAAATGATGAGTTGCATCGCGCCGCGATTCTTGCTAATCAGTTATCGCATTGTTATGCACAGGCGGTTACCGGTTTACTCAAAGGCGCAGGTGTCAATTCCAAGCGGATAGCGGCTATCGGTTGTCATGGGCAAACTATCCGTCACTGCCCGGAGAAAGCGAAGAGCTATACGATACAACTGGTCAATTCTGCATTATTAGCGGAATTAACCGGAATTTCTGTGATTTCCGATTTTCGCAGCCGCGATATTGCTGCCGGCGGTCAGGGCGCGCCATTGGTTCCGGCTTTTCATCAGGCGGTGTTCATGCACGCCAGTCATCCTCGCGTTATCGTCAATATTGGCGGGATCGCCAATATTACCCGGCTGAATTCCAGATTGCCGGTAATGGGCTTCGATAGCGGACCGGGGAATTTGCTAATGGATGCGTGGTGCTCGCGTCACACCGGGCGGCATTATGATGATAATGGCTACTGGGCAGCCAGCGGATGTGTTATTTCAACTTTGCTGGATGCTTTATTGGCAGACTCTTACTTTGAACGCAAGCCACCCAAAAGCACCGGCAGAGAATGGTTTAATCTGGAATGGCTGGAGCAAAAAATTTCGGGAAATGAATCCCTCGAAGACGTGCAAGCGACTCTGCTGGAATTGACAATCCGTTCGATTGCCGCGGCAATTGTGGACTATTGTCCGGATACGGAAGAAATCTATGTTTGCGGCGGCGGTGCTCACAATGCAGCGTTGATGAGACGTTTGGCCGGTCAGTTGCCTGATCGAAGGATTGAAATGACCGATTCGCTTGGTGTCGCTGCCGACTGGGTCGAAGCTTTTGCATTCGCATGGCTGGCCCGGCGAACTTTGCTGCGCGAAACCGGAAATCTGGCTGCGGTGACCGGCGCAAGGGGCGATAGAATTCTGGGGGCGATTTATCCGGCTTGAATTCCGTATGATTTGAGCCGGACTCGAATCATACGGAGAATGATGATCCGCAACCGCAAGTGCTTGTAGCGCCAGGATTCTTAATGATGAATTGCGCACCCTGTAAGTTTTCCTGATAATCAATTTCAGCGCCGATCAAATACTGAAAACTCATCGGATCCACCAGTAATTTGACACCGTTTTTTTCCATCACGGTGTCGTCTTCGTTGACTTGTTCGTCAAAAGTAAAGCCGTATTGAAATCCTGAACAGCCGCCACCGCTGACAAAGACCCGGAGATTAAGATTATTGTTACCTTCTTCCTCGATGAGCTGCTTGACTTTGGTCGCCGCATTTTCGGTAAAGTTAAGTGGTGCATTGATTTGTGTGTTCATATACGCTGACAGTCCTGTAGATGAAAATTGTTGCTTACTCAGCACAAAGTGCGAGCGTTATTTTGCAATGGTTTCTGCGGGAGATTGCTGCTGATCAGCCGCAGCAGGAATTAATGGTATCATTTTATCCACGTTCTTTGCATGATCGCCTTCCGGAAAATTCTGGTGAATCATCTTTCCTTGAACGGAAGCGCCCAAATGGATTTCCAGCGAGCCGTACTGAACATCTCCGTAGACTTTGGCATTTTCTTGTAATTCCAGATAGCTTGGCGCATGAACAGGGCCGTTGACAGTACCGTTTATTACGACGTTGGCAACGCTGATTTTGCCGGTAATGCTGCCTGCGTTACTGAGTACTAAAGTATCGTGTTCGCCGCCTGCAGCGATGATATTACCGGTGATGTGTCCGTCAATCCGCAAGCCGCCGGTAAAATGCACATCACCCGTCAGTTTGGTGTTCGCGCCAATCAAGGTATCAATGTGGTGATGTAGTTGGTTTTTTCTTTTTCTGCCGAACATGTTTTTTTCTCCTTCACAAGACCGGTGACACGGTTTCGGTAAGAATGGCTTTGTTGTTGCCTTCTCTAAAGACTTCTACCTGGATATTTTCGACGCTGGTATCCGGCGGTACTATAAAGCTTTCTTCTAATCGATGCAGAAATTTGAATTCAACTGGAAAATTACGATGGGAGTTTTTATTGACCAATGGAATCAATTTACTCTGCCCATTTTGGGATAATTTAATTTGAAATTTAAGGCTGCCTTTAAACTCATTCGGGCGCTCGCCACTTTGAATTAAGGTCAGCGCGTAGCGGTATTTTCCCGATATTTCGGTTTCTTTTAAACTGAATTGATAAACGGATATCCCGCTTTTGGCGTTATTTGATACGAGATGTTGGAAGAAAGCTAATTTTTCTTTGAGATGATCGTTTTCTTGCGCGAGTGATTTCACTTGTTCGGCGAGATTTTGGTTGGCCGTGTTTCCAATTTGCAATTGCTGGGCCAAATCCCCTATCTGTGAACACAATTGGCGTTTCTTCGTTTGTCTGCAAATCCCAGGATCGAAGGAATAGCTGAAATTTTCTTCGATGACATCATTGAATGTATTTTCCGAGCGCTTGCCGGCTTCGTACATAACCCACGATAGTAAAATAATAAGTAAGCAGCAAGCGATACCCGCTAAAAGATAGAATTGCCAGGAACGAAGCGGCCGGACGGCGACACGAGGAATTTTTGTTTTTTGAGGAGGAATCGTATGCACCAGACTTACTTGCTTGTTAAATGGATGTTTAATTACTTACACATGACATCCGGTTATTGTAACCGAATGCATCGGACATCTTACCGCAATCAAGTCAAAAAAACAGCGTTTACTGATTTCCGGAAACTAGGGCAATAAGGGAATCTGCTGGATGCCGAGTGATTCCGGCAGACTGAACATGATATTCATATTTTGAATTGCCTGTCCTGCTGCGCCTTTAACAAGGTTATCGGTGACCGACAAAATCACCGCAGTATCGCCATTCTGTGGCTGGTGTACGGCGATCCGGCAAAGATTCGAGCCTCTGACGGAGCGAGTTTCCGGGTGTTTTCCTGCTGGTAATACATCGACAAAAGCTTCATTCTGATAACGTTGCTCGTAGAGTTCCTGTAGATCAATTTTTTTAGTAAGTTTAGCGTAAAGCGTAGCATGAATCCCGCGGATCATCGGCACCAAGTGAGGTACAAAAGTCAAACCTACCGGTTGCTTGGCGACATTCGATAATCCTTGCTTAATCTCGGGAAGGTGCCGGTGTCCAGGCACGCCATAGGCTTTAAAGTTGTCGCCCGCTTCAGCAAGTAGTGTATGAACTTCCGCTTTCCTGCCGGCACCGGATACACCTGATTTGACATCGGCGATCAGGTGGCCGGTGTCAATTGCTTTCGCTTCTATTAAGGGTAAAAAACCAAGTTGAACGGCAGTGGGGTAGCAGCCCGGATTGGCGATTAAACGCGCATTTTTGATTTGCTCCCGGTTAATTTCAGGGAGCCCGTAAACTGCTTCAGCTACCAGGCTTGGGCAGGCATGTTGCATGCCGTACCATTTTTCCCATTCGGCGACATTCTTGATACGAAAATCTGCTGCAAGGTCGATAATTTTTACACCCGATTGGAGCAAGGATTCCGCTTGCTGCATTGCAATGCCATTGGGTGTGGCAAAAAATACCAGGTCGCATTTATTTAGTTTCGCATTGGCAGGGTCGCTAAATTTGAGATCGATATACCCTCTGAGATTGGTAAATAATTCGGAAACAGCCATTCCTGCTTCGTTACGCGATGTGATCGCCTTAATTTTTACTTTGGGATGGAGTGCCAGCAACCGCAGTAACTCGACTCCTGTGTAACCCGTACCACCGACGATACCGACATTAATCATGATGACTCCTGTATTTTATTTAAGGTACTTGCAAAAGTATCAATAAAAAAGCCGCCTGTAAAAAGGCGGCTTCAAAATTCCAAATACCAGTAAAATTATCGTTTTGAAAATTGCTTGCGACGTCTCGCCTTCCGCAAGCCCACTTTCTTTCTTTCCACTTCTCGAGCATCCCGGGTAACGAGTCCGGCTTTGCTTAATACGGGTTTTAAAGTCGCGTCGTAATCAATGAGTGCCCGTGTAATCCCATGCCGTACCGCGCCAGCTTGACCTGATTCACCACCGCCATGAATATTGACCATGATGTCAAATGTTGTCAGATTTTCTGTCAATTCAAGGGGTTGTCTGACGATCATACGTCCGGTTTTCCGGGAGAAGTAATCATCGACAGGTTTGTTGTTGACGGTGATTACTCCCTTGCCGGGTTTTATGAACACACGAGCCACTGCACTTTTGCGACGGCCGGTTCCATAATTAAATTGGGTAGTCATATTATGCTCTTACTTCGAGTGGTTTAGGTTGTTGAGCCGCATGCGGATGTGAATCTCCGGCATACACTTTAAGCTTCTTCAGCATCGCATAGCCCAGCGGTCCCTTGGGTAACATGCCTTTAACAGCTTTTTCAAGTGGTCTGGCCGGAAAACGAGCGTGCATTTTCTTAAAAGTGGTGGCATAAATCCCGCCGGGATAGCCGGTATGGCGATAATAGATTTTATCGTCCGCCTTATTACCGGTTACGCGTAATTTATCCGCATTGATTACAATGATATAGTCACCTGTGTCAACATGCGGCGTGTAGATTGGTTTGTGCTTACCGCGTAAGCGATGGGCGATTTGTGATGCGAGTCGGCCCAATACTTTGTCAGTAGCGTCAATAAGAAACCAATCATGATTGACTTCGTGTGGTTTGGCTGAAAATGTTTTCACGAAAACCTGCCCTGCGTATTCAAAAGAGTCCGGAATTCTAAGGTAGACATCCATAAAAGTCAAATTTGAAACAGTCATCGATCGGTTCTCTGGGATGCTGTTCAATCTCCGATGCTAACTGTGATGGTCAATTACGGGTAAACCCAATTGTAATAATTCATTCCAGACATCACCTTGGGCAACGCCTTTGATAATACGGTCTATAAGCGCAGCTTGGCAGAGCTTCTGCAATAAAGTTTGCAAACTGGTGCGTTTGGCGGCGGTTAAGACGGTTTTTTGGCGTTCTCCCCAAATTCTCGCTTTTAGCAATAATTGATCCGGAGATTGGCCGCTGTTAAGTCCTCGGCGGATAGTGATGAGTTGGCGGATTTGCTCGGTCAAGGTGGCGAGGATCAGCAAAGGAGCGGTTCCTTCGCCTTGTAACCCTGACAGGATACGGTTGTAGCGCTGGCTATCGCCGGAGATTAAAGCATCCGCTAGTTGATAGACATCGTACCGCGCAACATTCAGCACGACGTCTTTCACTTGATCGAATGACAGTTCGCCGCTCGGGTAGAGCAAGGCAAGCTTTTGCATTTCCTGATGCGCCGCCAGCAGGTTTCCTTCCAGGCGATCGGCCAGAAACTGCAACGTTGCCGGAGTTGTTTTCTGGTGTTGTCCGGCAAGCCGCTGACTAAGCCATTCCGGTAACTGGTTACGATCGATCGGATAAAGCGGGATGAATGCACCGGCAGATTCGAGTGTTTTAAACCACTTGCTTGCTTGGCCTTGTTTATCGATTCTCGGCAGGGTAACCAGTGTCATGGTATCGGGCGGCAACGCTTTGCAGTAAGCTTCAATCGCTTTGCTGCCCTCTTTGCCGGGTTTTCCGGACGGAATGCGGATCTCGATGAATTTCCGGTCACCAAATAGTGAGCGGTTATTGCCTGCATTGAGCAGATCGGACCAATTAAAGTGCTGATCAACAGTGAAAAGCTCGCGCTCGGTGTAGCCTTGCTGACGCGCGCAGGCACGCACTTGATCCGTGGCTTCCTGGATCAGGAGCGGTTCATTGCCGGAAAATGTATAGAGCGACGTGGATTGATTCTTCAGGAATTGTGTTAATTGCTCAAACCGAATGCGCATAAAATGCTCTACAGAATAAACGGTTATTGTGAGCTTTCTGCGGGTGCTTTATAGGCGGATAGCCGCCAGATGATTTGTTGCAATGCATCGCTCTGCATCTCTTTCACGAGTAATCGCTCTTCACCTTCTTTCGCCAGAATTTGCGCATCCAGGAACGGCAGGATACGGGTCAAAGCAATTTCGGTATTCGGCACAATTTCAATGCCGCGCTGATCCAATACCCGGTAAATCACCCGGTAGATCAAGTTAAAGTCACGCACACGCCCGCCGCCCGACAGTGACAGAATCGCCCGTTCGTTGACCGCGCTGATAATGTCCAGTGTGGCTTCCGCTTCTGTCCGGGTGGTTGCTAATCGGGTTGTCGATGAATTTTTTATGAGACGCTCCATTTCCAATCCGATGGTATGACCATCTGGCGCCATGACATACATCGACTTGAACGGCAAAGGCGAAATCTGGCCGCGCAGTTTGAATCCGCAAGCGGTGAGTAAACATAAAACGATCAAACTCATTAATGGCAGCGTATAAAGTTTCATGGGCTAAGAAAATCGGGATTAGAAAACGATATTGACCAGTTTGCCGGGTACCACAATGACCTTTTTGACCGCCTGTCCTTCAATGAATTTCTGCACATGTTCATTAGACAACGCAGCACGTTCAATCGCTTCTTGTCCGGCATCTTTCGAGATAGTGATTTGCGCACGTAATTTGCCATTGACTTGCACGATCAGCTTGATTTCGTCTTGCACCATTGCCGCTTGGTCGGCTCGCGGCCAGGGTTGATCGGCAAGCTCAGTACCCGGTTTCAGTTCACGCCACAAGTCATGACAAATATGCGGAACGATGGGGGAAAGCAGAAGCACAATGTTTTCCAACGCTTCTTGCATCAGATTGCGGCCTGCGGCGTCGGAGTCCTGGCATTTCGCTAATCCGTTCATCAGTTCCATTACTGCGGCAATGGCGGTATTGAAAGTGTGGCGCCGTTCCAGATCGTCAGTCACTTTGACAATAGTTTGGTGCAGTTGACCGCGCAATGCCTTGAGTTCCGCTGGCAATGCCGCATGGAGACCGGGATCGACTGTGACTGCGCCGTTTTGTAAGTGCACATACGCCTGCCGCCACAAGCGTTTGAGAAAACGATGCGCGCCGTCGACACCGGCATCCGCCCATTCCAATGTTTGTGTCGGCGGGCTGGCGAACATCATGAACAGGCGCGCGGTATCGGCGCCGTATTCATCCACCAGCTTTTGCGGATCGACACCGTTATTTTTGGATTTCGACATGGTGCCGATGCCGCCGGACTCGACCGGCTGGTTGTCGGTTTGCAGGATCGCACCGCAACGCTTGCCCTGATCGTCGAACTGCAGCGTGACTTCCGCCGGATTGTAATAAGTGATGCGGCCGCTATCGGATTTGCGGTAAAAAATCTCGTTCAACACCATGCCTTGCGTCAGCAGATTGGTAAACGGTTCGTCCAGTTTCAGCAAACCGAGATCGCGCATCACCTTGCTCCAGAAGCGCGAATACAGTAGATGCAAAATGGCATGTTCGATGCCGCCGATGTATTGATCGGCAGGCAGCCAATAATTGACGCGCTCATCGGTCATCGCCTGATGCTGATCCGGGCAGGCATAACGCGCGTAATACCAGGAAGAATCGACAAAGGTATCCATGGTGTCGGTTTCCCGGCGTGCGGCTTGGCCGCATCTCGGACAATCGCACTCGTAAAAAGATGGTGTTTTACCCAGCGGATTGCCCGAGCCATCCGGTACCAAATCCTGCGGCAACACCACTGGCAACTGATCGTCCGGCACCGGCACTACGCCGCAATTGTCGCAATGAATCAACGGAATCGGGCAGCCCCAGTAACGTTGGCGGGAAATGCCCCAATCGCGCAAGCGGAATTGCACGCGCTTGTTGCCCAGTCCTTTTTGCTGCAATGCTGACGCGATAGCATCGACCGCTTGCTGAAAATCCAGCCCGGAAAATTCGCCGGAATCAAAGGTGATACCATGCTCGGCATACGCTTCGGCAAGCGGCAGTTGCAGTTCATCCTGGGCGGGTTTGATGACCGCTTTGATCGGTAATTGGTATTGCGTAGCAAACTCAAAATCGCGCTCGTCGTGCGCCGGAACCGCCATCACCGCGCCCTCGCCGTAGCCCATCAGTACGTAATTGGCGACCCAGACCGGCAATCTATCGCCATTGAGCGGATGGATCACAAACAAACCGGTATCCATGCCTTTCTTTTCCTGTGTGGCAAGATCGGCTTCCTTGGCCGATCCCAGTTTGCATTCCTGAATGAAGGCTTGCAGCGCGGGATTGTTTTGGGCTGCATGCAGTGCGATCGGATGCTCGGCGGCAACGGCGACATAGGTAGCGCCCATCAGCGTGTCCGCGCGCGTGGTAAACACTTTCAGGTCTTGCGGCGTGCCGGATCCGCGGTCGGCAGGGAAGGTGATGTCGACACCATAGCTTTTACCGATCCAGTTAGCCTGCATGGTTTTGACGCGCTCCGGCCAGCCGGTTAGGGAATCCAGCGAAGAAAGCAACTCATCGGCGTATTGGGTGATTTTCAGGTAATACATCGGAATTTCGCGCTTCTCCACCGGCGCGCCGGTGCGCCAGCCGCAACCGTCGATGACTTGTTCATTGGCCAGTACCGTTTGGTCGATCGGATCCCAGTTGACCGTGCCGGTGGTCTGGTACGCCAGGCCTTTTTCCAGCATGCGCAAAAACAGCCACTGATTCCAGCGGTAATATTCCGGATCACAGGTGGCGATCTCTCGATCCCAGTCGATGCTCAATCCCAAGCTTCTCAGTTGTTTGCGCATGTATGCGATATTGTCGTAGGTCCATTTGGCCGGTGACACATTGTTTTGCATCGCGGCGTTCTCCGCCGGTAAACCAAACGCATCCCAACCCATCGGTTGCATAACGTTGTAACCTTGCATCCGGCGGTAACGCGACAGTACGTCACCGATGGTATAGTTGCGCACATGCCCCATGTGCAGTTTGCCCGACGGGTAAGGAAACATCGACAGGCAATAATATTTCGGCTTGCCGGGATCTTCAACGGCTTTGAAAGCAGTGGTTTGCTCCCAATATTGCTGGGCTTTTTTTTCAATTTCCTGCGGATGATATTTTTCTTGCATAGCGGTGATTTTTTTCTGTAAATTGGCTGATTATACTGCTATCCGGCGCGCTTAGTCTCTTTCAATCCGACATCCACATAAAAAAGAATCATGAGAATTCATCCGTTACAGCGGAGCTTTTTTTGCTGTTTTGTTATGATCGGCTGGCTTTCTATGCATATCGGTTCATACGCCGATACCGCAGCACTGGTGAGCAGCAATCAGGGTATTGGCGCATTGGGGCGGATCGAGCCACGTTCCCGGGTCATTAAAATATCCCACAACGCCGGGCCGGAAGGAGCTCAGGTGCGGCAATTACTGGTTCAAGAAGGCGATCTGGTTAATTCCGGCGACAAACTGGCAATCCTCACGGATCATGCAAAAAGAAAAGCGGAAGTCGAGGCTGCCAGGACTTTTGTGACGGTTCTTGAAGCACAATTGAAAGCGGAACGGCACTCGCTGGCTTTCAACCAGAGAGAGTTTCAACGCTACCAATCCTTGCAACAAGATGCCGCCGCCAGTGAATCGCAAGCCGACAGCAAACGGTTGGCACTGCAGCAATCGGAAACCACGATTCAACGCTTGTCCGCTGAGATCGCCAACGCCCGCTTCAAACAAAAAATCGCCGAAGCCGAACTGGAAAATACTTTTATTCATGCACCGATTGCCGGTACTGTTTTGAAAATTCTGACGCGCCCCGGCGAGCGTATTAAAGATAGCGGTTTGCTGGAAATGGCGGATTTATCGCAACTGGATGCGGTTGCGGAAGTCTACGAAGCGGATTTGCTGCAAATTAAACCGGAACAGCAGGCCTTGATCAGCGCGACCGGTTTGTCGCGGGCTTATCGGGCACAGGTCAGGGAAATCGGTTTTCAAGTAAAGAAAAACGATTTAAACGATACCGATCCTTTGGCGGATATCGACAACCGTATCGTGGAAGTGCGCTTGACGCTAGAAGCGGACGCAGTTGGGGTGCTGCGGCATCAGATTTTCCGTCAAGTCAGAATACGTTTCGTGCCATGAATTTCGCTAGCTGGTGCTATTTTCCGGCGCGTTTGGCATGGCGGCAATTGGTGTTTGACCGCACCAAGCTGGCCGCCGCGATTTTCGGTGTAATGTTCGCGTGCGTGCTGGTGTTCATGCAATTGGGCTTCAGGGATTCCTTGTACGATAGTGCGATCTCCGCGCCGTTGCGATTAACCGGTGATTTGTTTTTGATGCACAAGCAAACTGAAGCGATGTGGCGTCCGGTCAAATTTCCGCGTCGTGAATTGATGCGAGTGCTGGGGCATCCGGCGGTGGCCGAGGTCACGCCGGTATATTTAGCGCTGGCGTCATTTAAGAATATCGAGACTCAGGTGAAGCGAACGCTGATGGTCTATGGTTTTGATCCTGATGCGGAGATATTCGATATCGCCGGTATCCGCGATCACCGCATTGATATGCGGATCAAGGATACGATTTTGTTCGATGAATATTCCCGCCCGGAATTCGGACCGATGCGGCAATTGCTGGAAACGGGCCGGGTTACGACCGAAGTCAACGATTACAAAGTCAGCGTTGCCGGGGTATTTCGTCTAGGCGTATCTTTTGCGGCTGACGGTAATATCGTTACCAGCGATCTCAATTTCATGCGCATTTTTCCCAATCGCAATCATCATGCGATCGACCTGGGCGTGATCAAGCTGCATTCCGGAGCACCGATTGCGCAAGTGCAAATGGAGTTCAGCCGTCAACTGAACGAATTTGTTGATATTTTTACCTACGAAGAGTTGTTGAAACATGAAAAGGATTACTGGGCGAATATGGCGCCGATCGGATTCATTTTCGGCTTCGGCACGATCATGGGATTGGTGGTCGGTCTTGTCATTGTCTATCAGATTCTGTTTACCGACATTGCCAATCTGCGCTATGAATTCGCCACACTGAAAGCGATGGGATACGAGCATGGCTATTTTATCCGGGTGGTATTTGCCTCGGCGTTTTTTCTGGCAGTGCTCGGATTCGTTCCCGGCCTTATTTTGTCGACGGCTTTATATCATCTCGCTGAATCGCAGATTTTCATGCCGATGCCGATGACTTTCAGCAAGCTCGGCACGGTGTTTTTGTTTATTCTTTCCATGTGCACCATAGCCGGGTTGCTGGCTATCCGCAAACTAAAAGCCGCCGATCCGGCGGATATGTTCTGATGGCGGGGATTATCGACGTGCAGCATCTCAACTTCAGCTTTGGCAGCGGTGAGATCGAGCGTCCGGTTTTAAAGGATGTCACGCTGTCGATTGACAAGGGTGAAATCGTGCTGATGACCGGGCCGTCCGGTTCCGGGAAAACGACGTTTTTGACCATCGTCGGCGGTTTGCGCCAAGCCTGCCATGGCAGTGTGCACGTGCTGGATCAGCAACTGGTTGGTAGCACCGAGCCGGTCAGAATCAAGATCCGGCAGCAGACCGGTTATATTTTTCAGCAACATAACCTGCTCAAGGCATTGACTGCATTGCAAAATGTCAGCATGGCCCTGGAAATGCACGACGCCATGACGGAACAGCAGCGGCTTGAACAAGCAGTAGCGATGCTGGATGCCGTGGGGCTGGGCGACCGGATGGACTATCGGCCCGAACAACTTTCCGGCGGACAGCGCCAGCGGGTTTCGATTGCCAGAGCGTTGGTCGGGCAACCCAAAATCGTTTTGGCCGATGAACCGACAGCTTCGCTGGATAAGCAGAGCGGCTACGAAGCTGTCGGAATTTTAAAAAAATTAGCTAAAGAATCGGGCACTACCATTTTGCTGGTTACGCATGACTACCGCATTCTGGATATCGCTGATCGTGTTGTGGAACTGGAAGACGGCGTGATTCGAAATGCGTGATGGCGCATGGTGCGTGCTATAAGAACATTACTTGTCTTATGGCAATCGCCAGCAAAAGCTTGCAGCAGCCTTATTAATCTAGGCGAAAACCGATTTTCAGTTTTACCTGGAAGTGCGCGACTTTGGCATCAACAATATGACCGCGGGTTTCCACAACCTCAAACCAATCCAGGTTATGCAAGCTTTGCCCGGCTTTTGCAATGGCTTGATGAATAGCGTCGTCACTGCTTTTCGTCGATGAGCCGACAATTTCAATCACTTTATAAACATGATCGCTCATTTTGAAATTCCCCTTTTATGTTGTTGGAAAAAACGTTATATCATATTTCCGGCGATTATTTTAATGGAGCAGTTTGTTATGAAGTTCAGATTGGTTGTTGTTTTGTTGATATTAGTTACTTTATGCGGTTGCGCCACGACCCCTACCGGACGAAGCCAATTGGCATTCATGCCGGATGATGAGCTGGACGCCATGGGATTACAAGCATTTACCGAAATGAAGAATGAAAAACCGATGAGTCAGGATACGCGCGAGAATCGGTTTGTGCGTTGCATTACCGACGCCATTACGCGTGAAACCGGCGGTGAGTGGGAAGTTGCGGTATTCGAGGATAAGTCATTGAATGCATTTGCATTGCCCGGCAAGAAAATCGGCGTTCATACCGGTTTGATCGATCTGGCGGACAACCAGGATCAGCTTGCAGCCGTTATAGGGCATGAGATCGGTCATGTATTGGCGAAGCACAGTAACGAACGGATGTCACAGAAACTGGGCGCGCAAATCGGCATGTCCGTGATTGCCGCGATTGCTGCGCCGCGTACGCCGATGGGCCAAACCGCCATGGGGTTGCTCGGTGTCGGTACGCAGTATGGCGTATTGATGCCGTTTAGCCGCTTGCATGAAAGCGAAGCTGATGCGATCGGGATCGAATTGATGGCGAAAGCCGGGTTCAATCCGGCTGAGAGCATTACGCTCTGGCAGAAAATGGCGCAAGCCAGTCAAGGTTCGCAACCGGCTGAATTTTTATCGACGCATCCGTCGCACGATACCCGGATCGATGATCTCCAGGAACTAATGCCCAAAGCCACGGCATTGATGCAGCAGGCCCGCGCCGCCGGGAAAAAACCGGATTGCGAGAAATAGCGGGTTATTGTTCCGGCGCCGGTTCGTGTGCCGGAAAATCCAGTTCGACCTTAGCACCGTCCGGATCATGGCAGAATAACTGCCATATCTCCAATCCTTGCAAGCGCTTTAATTCATAAGCGACACCGCATTGCTTAAGCCTATCGACAGTTGCTTGTAAACCGGAAGCGGTAAAAGCCATGTGATCGATGACACCGGCCGCATCGGCCGGTATCGGCTTGCCCGCCATGATATGCAACACGGCCTGATCGCCTGCGTAGAGCCAGGCGCCCGGAAACGTAAACGGTGGCCGGTAGCCTTCTGATAGGCCTAAGATGTTGATATAGAAATCTTTGCTGCTTTCAAGGTTGCTGCTTAAAACCGTGAAGTGATTCATTCCGAGAATCTTCATTTTATTGTCCTCCTGCATTATGCCAGCTCCTTTCCAGAACGAAGCTGAGTCTCTTCATACTCTTATTCCTACAAATATAATGGGTTTTTCTTTTTTTATTCGATACTTGGATTTTTTCCATCATCGCTAGAATAGTAGAGACGGAACATTTTTATCATCGGTTGATACTGCTCGGAAACTGCGTTAGCCAGTTGATGAAACAATATTTTATCAGCATTGTTTTTTATGCGGCCATTTCTTTGATGCGGCTATCAATGTCAAAGAATCAATTAAAGAAAATATTTCTTTTATCCGTAAGAAAAATCTTACCTGTTATTTGAATCGGTAAATACCTGAATAATCATCTAGGAAAGCGCTGATTAATTCAGCGAACGTGATGAAGGGCGAGGCGCACGGAACGCAACAACCGAGACCTATCAATCTGATAGGCGAGGGATTGAGTACCGCGCAACGAAGCAATTCGCTCGTGCAGTCAATTAATCAGCACTTCCCTAATCAAAAATCAGCAATGTAACTAGAAGGAGTGGAAAACATGTTACAGGAGCAGACGACCTCTGCAGCAAGCGGGTCACCGCAGCCACAGATCAGCAGCATTACCAATGAGTTCCTGACCTTTCGCTTGGGGAACGAGGAATACGGGATTGAAATCCTAAAAGTGCAGGAAATTCGCGGCTATGAAGCGATCACGCAAATTGCCAATGCGCCCGACTTCATCAAAGGTGTGGTGAATTTAAGGGGCATCATTGTGCCGATCATCGATATGCGGATTAAATTTTGCTTGGGCAGCGTCGAATACGATCAATTCACCGTCGTGATTATTCTCAATGTAGCAGGGCGGGTGATGGGGATCGTGGTGGATGGCGTATCCGACGTGATCAGTTTGGAGTCTGAGCAGATTCGCCCAACGCCGGAACTAGGTTCGGTGATTGATACCGAATATATCATGGGTCTTGGGACGATTGATGATCGAATGTTGATCATGATTGATATCGAGAAGCTGATGAGCAGTCACGATATGGGATTGATTGAACCCAGCATCAACTAGCAGGACGGTTTTTTAGGAAAAATTCATAGGAGGTTGGAATGTTCACAGAAACGACAATTAAGTTTCGTTTAAATTTAGTATTGATCATGATGGCAATGTTGCTAGTGAGTACCGGTACCATTGGTTTGTATGGTTTTAATCAGGGCAATGACAGGCTGGAAACGGTCTACGAGGATCGCTTGATTACTACCGGACAACTAAGCTCGATTCTGGATGTTTGGTATCAAGTCCGGGAAAATACCAGAAATGCGGTTGAGTCGAATAATGTTGCGACAGCCAAAACGCTGGGAGACGATGCGAACCGCTTGGTCAAGCAAAATGAAGGCGTGTGGGCAAAATATCTTGCAACGTACTTAACGCCTGAAGAAGAGGCGTTGACCAAAACCAAGGGTGAGCAGCACGTGCAGTATGTGAGTTCAATGAATCGCACGATTCAGTTAGCGTCGTCCGGGGAGTTTGAAGCTGCGGCACGGAATCTGGCTGCCGATACCGTACCGAAGTTTGCTGCTTTGCGCGATACGGTTTTTGCCTTGCTGGATTTGCAAAGTAAAATTGCCGAGCAGGAATATGCGCAAGCTCAAACCGATTTTCAGACTATTTTCATGATTTTATCCGCGATCATGATCGTCAGTATCGTGGCGGCAGCCGTGTTCGGCATGTTGCTATTAAAGTCGATCGTTGACCCGCTGAATGAAGCCATAGAGATTGCTCATAAAGTCGCGTCGGGAGACCTCACTTCGAATATAACGGTGGGGTCAACCAAGTCGTCGACCGGGAGATTACTGCAAGCATTAAAAGAGATGAACGATAGCTTGATAGACCTGGTCGGAAAAGTGCGTTCGAGCACGGATCAAATTACCACGGCATCGGGAGAGATTGCATCGGGCAACTCGGATCTGAGTCAGCGCACCGAAGAACAAGCGTCAAGCCTGGAAGAAACCGCATCCAGCATGGAAGAATTGACCTCAACCGTCAGACAAAATGCCGATAATGCACGCCAAGCGAATCAACTGGCGGCAGGCGCATCGGAAGTTGCAGTCAAGGGAGGTGCGGTAGTGGGGCAAGTGGTGCAAACCATGAGTTCGATCAATGAGAGTTCCAAGAAGATTGTCGACATCATCAGCGTTATCGACGGGATCGCATTTCAAACCAACATTCTGGCATTGAACGCAGCGGTCGAAGCGGCCCGGGCCGGAGAGCAAGGCCGCGGCTTTGCGGTGGTGGCGACGGAAGTAAGAACCCTGGCGCAACGTTCAGCAGCGGCGGCAAAAGAGATCAAAGAGCTGATCAGCGACTCGGTGGCGAAAGTGGAAGACGGTACCCGTCTGGTCGACGAAGCAGGTGCGACGATGGATGAGATCGTGAGCGCGGTGAAACGCGTGACCGATATCATGAGCGAAATTTCCGCGGCATCGCAAGAACAAAGCTCGGGAATCGAACAGGTCAATCAAGCGGTTACGCAGATGGACGAGGTGACGCAACAGAATGCTGCGCTGGTGGAAGAAGCGGCTGCCGCCGCCGAATCAATGCAAGAACAAGCGCAATCGCTATCGCAAGCGGTCAGCATATTCAGGCTATCAGGTGGTCATGGAGCGGTAACGCCGGTTAAGAGAAGTAATCGTCCGGCAGCGGTCGCCAAACTGCCTAGTCGCGGCCCGGCAACGAGAAAAGCGGTGGTAAAATCCAATGCGAGTGTGGCCAGTGAACCGGCGCCCCGCAAAGTTGCAGCCGGTGGCGGCGGGGGCGACTGGGAAGAATTCTAAAGCTTATCCAGTCGTAGTCAGAATAACGAAGCACCACCTGGTTTCCAGGTGGTGTTTTTTTTGGTAGCTGCATGACTGAAGTTTGTTCCAAGGCGATGTCATAACCCGCTCGTTCGATTTACGGGCTATTCATATAAATCAACATGAAATCATACGGTTGAATAGTTTTTTATGAAATCGATGCCGTTGCCGGAGTTAATGCAAAAAGATCTCGACAGTTGCACCGATTGTTACAATAATGAAGGAATCCATCAGAGTAACGCCAAAAAATATTCGAATTTTGGATTGTTATTGAATCCGATCCACATCAGCCCCAAACCTTAATTTGCTATAAATGCTTGAATTTTGCGAGGGGTACTAAAAATACGGTAACAGCGACATGGCTAAATTTTTTCTTGAAAGGCCGATTTTTGCCTCGGTATTGTCAATCATCATTGTGCTCGCCGGTTTGGCTGCGGTTGTGCAATTACCGGTTGAGCAGTATCCCCGCATCACCCCGCCTACGGTCATCGTAACCGCAACCTTTCCGGGTGCGAGTGCTGAAACCATGATTAAAACCGTAGCTGCACCCATCGAAGAAAAATTGAGCGCCATCGAAGGATTGCTGTACTTCAATTCCAGTGCGGATTCCAGCGGCCGGCTGACGATTACGGTTACCTTTGAAATCGGAACGGATGTCGACCGGGCTGTGTTTAATGTCAGTAACGAAGTCAATACCGCGTTGGCGCGCTTGCCCGATGAAGTCAGGCGGACCGGTATTACGGTGCAGAAGCGCTCCAATGATTTACTCCTGGTTTTTGCGTTGACTTCCAAGGAATCCAGCCATAACACCCTGTTTCTGAGCAACTTTATTACGATCAATTTGTTGGACGATTTACGACGGGCCACAGGTGTGGGCGAAGCACGGATTTTCGGGGCGCAGGATTACGCCATGCGGATCTGGTTGCGGCCTGATCGCATGGCGCAACTGGGCATCACCACCAGCGATATCGTGAACGCCATCCGTGCGCAAAATGCGCAGCAAGCGATTGGGAAAATCGGCCAGGAACCGGCGCTGGTTGATCAGCAACTGGTCTATACGGTAACTGCGAAAGGCCGGTTACTGGAACCGGAGCAATTCGAAGAGATCATCCTGCGCTCCGATGGCATGCGCGGTGTGTTGTATTTGAAGGATGTCGCGCGCATTGAACTCGGCGCGCAGGATTATGCAACGCGCACATTGCTGAACGGTCACCCCGGTCTTGGGATCGGAATTTTTCTGCGGTCCGGTGCCAATGCGCTGGAAACCGCAGCGGCTGTCAAAGCCAGAATGCAGGAACTGAAACAGTATTTTCCGGAGGGGGTGGAGTACGTCATTTCCTACGATACCAGTGTGTTTGTCAAAGCATCGATCTGGGAAGTCGTGAAGACCTTGGGAGAAGCTTTGTTGCTGGTGGTGCTGGTAGTCTATCTATTCTTGCAAAGCTGGCGGGCAACCCTCATTCCGGTCATCGCCATCCCGATCTCGTTGATCGGCACATTTGCCGGGTTGTGGTTGCTGGGATACTCCATTAATACGCTAACGCTTTTTGCCATGGTGCTGTCGATCGGCATCGTCGTCGACGATGCCATCGTGGTGCTGGAAAATATCGAACGTCTGATCTCGCAGGAAAAGCTATCACCCCTGGATGCCGCAATGAAAGCGATGCAGCAGGTTTCCAGCGCGGTGGTGGCGATGACCATGGTATTGGCAGCGGTTTTCGTACCGGTAGCTTTTTTGGGAGGCATTGCCGGGGAACTGTACCAGCAATTCGCGGTAACGGTCGCTGTTGCCGGCGTGATTTCAGGTATCGTGGCGTTAACGTTGACACCGACTTTATGCGCGATGTTGTTGCGATCCACGCACCGGCAATCGGCTTTTTTTACCTGGTTTGACCGTCATTTCGAGCGGACGCGCCGGTTTTATGTCGGCATGGTCGGTCTGAGTCTGCGTCATTCGATTAAAAGCGCGTTGCTATTCATGGCAGTGATTATGTGTGTATTCATTCTGGTGAGAAACATACCGGATAGTTTCGTGCCGCCGGAAGATCAAGGGTTTGTGCTCGGCGCGGTGATTTTGCCCGACGGCGCCGCGCTTGGCCGCACCATCCGAACCGCCGATGCCATTACGGCTGAAATGGCCAAGCTGTCCGGCGTTACTTTCCAGTTTGCTGTCAACGGCTTGGATTTTATTGGCGGCGGCAACAAAACCAATGTGTCGACGATTTTCTTGCGGATGCAGGATTGGTCCGAGCGCACAACGACAGCGGAAGACGTGGTAAAAAAAATGTCGGAAGTCGGCGCGCAGCAGCCGGATGGGATAGCCATTGCCTTTAACCCGCCGGCGATTCGCGGGCTTGGCAGTACCGGCGGGTTTGAATTTTTTGTGCAGAGCCGGACAAACTCCGATCCGGTGCAATTGGCGCGTGTGGTCGACGAATTGATGCAAACGCTGCGGCAAGAGCCCAAGCTGGCAACGGTCAATTCATTTCTGCGGACATCGGTGCCGCAATATTTCATTGAGGTCGATGATGCCAAGGCAATCGCGCAAGGCGTGTCGATATCGGATATTTATGCAACGCTGCAAAGTACCATGGGTACCTTTTATGTGAATGATTTCAATCGCTCCGGACGAACTTACCGCGTGCAATTGCAAGCGGAAGCGCCATTTCGCATGACGGCGGAGGATCTCGGCAAAGTGTATGTGCGTTCCGAGTCGGGCGCAATGATCCCGCTATCGGCTTTAAGCACGGTGAAGCACATTGTCGGCGCGGAACAACTGGAGCGGTTCAATGGTTTGTTAGCGGCTAAAGTGATGGGTAGCGGCGCGAAGGGGGTGAGTTCGGGGGAAGCGATTGCACGGGTGGAAGAGGTCGCCGCCGGAACATTACCGGATGGTTATCAGATCGCTTGGACGGGGGCAGCTTTCCAGGAGAAAAAAATGGGATCGGCCGCGATTATTGCGCTGAGTCTCGCGGTCGTGATGGTTTTCCTGATTTTAGCGGCGCAGTTTGAGACTTGGGCGCTGCCGCTGGCGGTCATCATGGCGATTCCTTTTGCGATGGCCGGCGCGTTGCTGGCGATTTTGCTGCGCGGCATGCCGAATGATATTTATTTTCAGATTGGTATGGTGACTTTGGTCGGATTGACCGCGAAGAATGCGATATTGCTGGTCGAATTTGCCAATCAGAAAATGAAACAAGGCATGGCAGTCTCCCATGCCGCTTTGCAGTCGGCGCAACTGCGTTTCCGTCCTATCGTGATGACTTCGATGGCTTTCATACTGGGTGTCGTGCCGCTGGTACTGGCTACCGGCGCCGGTTCGGCAGCCCGGCAATCGATGGGAACCGGCGTTTTTGGCGGCATGATATTGGCCACGGCGGTCGCGACAATTTTTGTGCCATTATTTTTCTCTTGGTTTGTACGCAGGCAAAATCCCGGACAACCCGGGAGTAATAATAAAGCCACGCAACAGCAACCAATCGCATCGATCGATCGATAGGCGAGGAATCTGCAGGATAAACCCGGCGGAATGCAATCCAATGAAAAGTGTTGCCGCGTGTAGACTGTGATTTCGGCTACAATCACAGGTATGAATTTAAGTAAAACGAAAATATTGCAGCCCCTTCAGAAAAAAATCGGAAATACCAATATTATCCTGATCGGCATGATGGGCGCCGGCAAAACCACGATCGGCAAGGCGCTGGCCAGCTCTTTGAACAAAGAGTTCATTGATTCCGATCATGAGATTCAGAAGCGCACCGGTGTAAAAATCCCGGTCATTTTTGAAATCGAAGGGGAAGCCGGATTCCGCAAGCGCGAATCGGAAGCGTTATTTGATTTGGCGCATAAAAGCAACGTTGTGCTGGCGACCGGCGGTGGAGCCATTCTGAGTCCGGACAACCGCCGGTTGTTACGGCGCAGCGGTATCGTTATCTATCTGCGGGCATCCGTCAATGATTTATACCGGCGTACCCGGCATGACAAGAACCGGCCGTTGCTGCAGACCGATAACTTGTACGGCCGGTTGAGCGAACTTTATGGCCAGCGCGATTCTCTGTATCGCGAAACAGCGCATTTGATCATCGATAGCGGCAAGCAAGGCGTTCGTTTTCTGGTTCAAAAACTTATCAATCAATTAATCTCTGAAGACCTCGATCACATTATGCACGGTAGTGACATGAACGCTATGCAAACCATTACGGTAGATTTTACATCTTCATCCGAGAAACGCAGTTATCCGATCCATGTCGGTCACGGGATTTTGCAGCAGGCCGATTTGATTGCATCTTGCTTGCCGCAAAAACGGGTGGCGATTGTCAGCAATACCACCGTTGCGCCATTGTATCTGGATCAATTGCGCGCAGCTCTGGAAGCCAAAGGAGTCGTTTCCCTTCCGATTATTCTTCCCGATGGAGAAGCCCATAAGAATTGGGAAACATTGAATTTGATTTATGACGCGCTGCTGACAAACCATTGCGAGCGCAAAACCGCTATTTTGGCGCTGGGTGGCGGCGTGGTCGGCGATTTGACTGGATTTGCCGCAGCCACTTATTTGCGCGGCGTGCCGTTCATCCAGATTCCAACCACGCTCTTGGCGCAAGTGGATTCTTCGGTCGGCGGTAAAACCGGCATCAATCATCCGTTGGGCAAAAATATGATCGGTGCGTTTTATCAGCCGCGTTTGGTTTTAACCGATAGCGCAACGCTGAATACCCTGCCCGACCGGGAATTGCGTGCGGGAATCGCCGAGATTATTAAATATGGCCTGATTCGCGATCCGGCGTTTTTCGAATGGCTGGAACAAAATATGCATCGTTTGCTGGCGCGAGATCCGATGACGCTGAACGAAGCGATCCGGCGAAGCTGCGAGAACAAGGCTGAAATCGTGGCGTCCGATGAACAGGAAAAAGGTGTGCGGGCGTTATTGAATTTAGGCCATACCTTTGGTCACGCAATCGAAAATGGCATGGGATACGGTGTCTGGTTGCATGGCGAAGCGGTGGCGGCTGGAACCATACTGGCGGCGGAGCTGTCGCGCCGCATGAAACTGATTGGTGAAGCGGATGTGATTCGAATCCGCAGAATTTTTCTCCAGGCGGGTTTGCCGGTTGTCGCGCCCGCGATGCCCGTGGAAAAGTATCTGCAATTGATGACGCTGGATAAAAAGGTCGAATCCGGTAAAACACGATTTATCGTTCTGAATCGCATTGGAGAAGCGGTGATGCGCGCCGATGTTCCAGCCGATCTCCTCAACGACACGATTCTGGCTTGCATGCCGCATGAGTAAGCTTGCCGGTTATGCAGTGTCCTGCGAGAATTCACGAGGGCGCGCGATTGATGAGGATCCGCCGGCCGGTCGCAGCGAATTTCAGCGGGACCGGGATCGCATCATTCATTCGGCGGCTTTCCGCCGCTTGGAATATAAAACCCAGGTGTTCGTGAATCATGAAGGCGATTTGTTTCGTACGCGTTTGACGCACAGCCTGGAAGTCGCGCAGATCGGGCGGTCGATTGCTCGAAACCTGGGATTGAACGAGGATTTGGTGGAAGCTATTACCTTGGCGCACGATTTGGGACATACGCCATTCGGGCATGCCGGGCAAGACGCATTGAATGGCTGTATGCGGGACTATGGCGGTTTCGAGCACAATCTTCAATCGCTGCGGGTTGTCGATGTCCTGGAAGAACGGTATGCAGCTTTCGATGGCCTTAATTTATGTTACGAGACCCGGGAAGGCATTCTCAAGCATGTGTCCAGAAAAAATGCACAGAAATTGGGAGCGTTGGGAGAGCGTTTCTTGCAACACAAAAGCCCTTCTTTGGAAGCGCAGCTCGCAAATTTTGCCGATGAGATCGCCTATAATAATCACGATGTCGACGACGGCTTACGGTCCGGCTTGATCAATTTGGCGCAATTGCAGGAAGTTTCGATTTTTTCCCGCCACCTCCAGCGCGTCAAGGCGATGCATCCGTCGCTTTCCGAACGGCGCATGGTTTATGAGACCGTGCGCAATATGATCAATACCTTGGTCACCGATCTGATACAGCAAAGCACGCATAATATCCGCGAAGCGGGTATCCGTAATCTGGAAGACGTTCATGCGGCACCGCCGTTGATCGGTTTTAGCGCGCAAGTCAAACAGGAACAGCAAACATTAAAGAAATTCTTGTTTGATAATCTGTACCGGCATTTCCGGGTGATGCGCATGAATAACAAAGCGCGCCATACCATCGAGAAATTATTCACTGCATTTAGTTCGGAAATACGGTTGTTGCCATCGAAGTATCAGGAGAAATTCGACGCCGACGGGCAACAAGCCATCGCCGACTATATTGCCGGCATGACCGATCGCTATGCGATAAAAGAATATCAACGCTTATTCACGATTGCAGAGGATTGACGGGTGCTATTGAAGCACTGGACGGTTCTTTGAACTATTTACATATCCGGTTTTTCTGAAATAGTGAAATGGTGTGCCTGAATTTTGATCGGATGGATTGAGAATATACGCGGTGGCCATTCGCTGGTAAAATTGCAGTCAAGGAAAGGTTAGGGAAGCGCTGATTAATCCGGTGAACGAAGTGATTCGTTCGTGCAGTCGGTTAATGAATGTTTCCTCAGGTATTTGCAAGATTGCAGCCTTTTATAACAACTATAAGCATAGGCTTTGGAATGACAACACTTAAAAACGACACATTGCTTCGCGCATTGCTGAAGCAGCCAATAGAATACACACCGGTTTGGTTGATGCGGCAGGCAGGAAGATATCTTGCGGAATATAATGAAACGCGTGCGCGGGCGGGGGATTTTCTGTCGCTCTGTAAAAATCCGGGATTTGCAACCGAAGTGACCATGCAACCCCTCGCGCGTTTTCCGCTGGATGCCGCGATACTGTTTTCCGATATTTTGACGATCCCGGATGCGATGGGATTGGGGTTGTATTTCTCCCAGGGCGAAGGTCCCATGTTCAAACATCCGTTGCGGGAAGAAGCGGAAATCCGGGCATTGAAGGTGCCCGATCCGGGAGCGGAGTTGCGCTACGTGATGGACGCCGTGTCGGAAATCAGAAAAGCTTTGGACAATCGTGTTCCGCTGATCGGTTTTTCCGGCAGTCCTTTCACGCTGGCTTGCTACATGGTGGAAGGCCGCGGCGGCACCGAGTTCCGGGAAATCAAGACCATGCTGTATTCACGTCCGGAGCTGTTGCATCACATCCTGGACGTCAATGCGAAAGCGGTGACGGCTTATTTGAATGCGCAGATCGAATCGGGCGCGCAAGCCGTCATGATATTTGATACCTGGGGCGGCGTGCTGTCGCATGCAGCGTACCGGGAATTCTCCTTGCGCTATATCCGTCAGATTGTTGCCGGATTGAAGCGGGAGCAGGATGGTTCGCGCATACCCAGCATAGTTTTTACCAAAGGCGGCGGGTTGTGGCTGGAAGCGATTGCAGATATCGGATGCGACGCCGTCGGGCTGGATTGGACCATCGATATCGGAGAAGCGCGCCGCCGTGTCGGTGATAAAGTGGCATTGCAGGGAAATCTCGATCCGTCCGTGCTGTTTGCCACGCCTGAAGTCATTGCCGCGGAGGTGGAAAAAATTCTGATGAGCTATGGTAATGGGAGCGGGCATGTCTTTAATCTCGGTCACGGTATTTCGCAATTTACGCCACCGGAGAATGCCGCGGCGTTAGTCAATGCGGTACATACCTTGAGCCGCAGGTTCCATGCCGGAGGTGCTTAACCACAACCAATTGATAGTTGCAGGTAATCTTATGCATATATTAATTATTGAAGATGATCTGGCGATTGCTGCCAATCTATATGACTTTCTGGAATCAAGGGGGCATACGGTCGATGCTGCAGTGAATGGTGTTGCTGGTCTCCATCTGGCGGTTACGCAACGGTTTGATGCAATTTTGCTCGACTTGGGTTTGCCTGGAATGAACGGCATGACGCTATGCCGTAAACTCAGGCAGGAATCACAAATCGACACACCCATTTTGATGCTGACTGCGCGCGATACGCTCGAAGATAAGCTGGCGGGTTTTGAACAGGGAGCCGACGATTATCTGATCAAGCCTTTTGCGTTGAAAGAAGTGGAAGCGCGTTTATTGGCATTGCATAAGCGGCATGCTGGAAAAGTAGCCAATCGCACGCTGGAGTTTGACAAGCTCTCTTTCGATCCGAAGACGCTGTCGATTCGCTTTGAGAACAAGAACGTCAAACTTCCTCCCAAGTGTATCCGCTTATTGGCCCTGATGATGAGCGAACCGGGCCGGGTTTTCAGCCGCGAGGAACTGGAACTGGAGGCCTGGGAAGATGTTCAAGAAACCAGTGACACACTGCGTAGCCATATGCACATACTGCGGCGGGCATTGACCAAAGCGGGCGGATACGATCCGATAGAAACCGTGCATGGTCTCGGTTATTGTTTGACATCGCGTGTTCAGATTCCCGAATGAAAATAGTCTGCGCTACCGGGTTGCCGTAGCGCTGACAACTTTTAGCGTTTTTATCGTTGGAACGCTTTGTATTATTCTTTACTTTGTCTCGGATAATATCGAGGAAGAACATATTGAGCAGGTGATCGAGATGGAAATGGATCATCTTGTTCAGCGCTATAAAAAGCACTCCGATTTTATCTACCAAGTCGGTTTGCATCTTAAAAGTTATGTTATTCATAACATCGATGACGAGCTGCAGATTCCAACTTATTTGCGCGGTTTGAATGCGGGATATCATCGGATTTACTATGGGCTGGAAGATTTTCACGTATTGGTGCGCACCGACCAGGGAGTGAAATTTCTTGTTGCCTACCGGATTGCGTTGCATCAGCAACGGTTAAGTAAGTTAAGAGTGATTATCTTATTTTCCTGGTTTGCGGTGGTTGCCATCGCTTTTGTCGTCGGGTACTTACTCGCCGGTGTGCTGGTCAAGCAAGTAACGGATCTGGCGGATCGTGTCAGTTCACTGGCAACAGAGGGTGATCAAACAGGCTTATTGACGCAACCGGATATGGACGAGGAAGTTGCGCAATTGGCGCAAGCCTTGGATGATTACCAAATCCGCATTAAACGGATGTTGCAGCGCGAGCAAGAGTTTACCGCCAATATCAGCCACGAATTACGGACGCCGATTACTACCATTCTTACCAGTTGCGAGTTGCTGGTTGCTTCTGTTGATATACCGGCGCGAGCGCAACACCGGATAAAAATGATCGAAAGCGCGGCGACGCGCATGGGCGAGCAATTGCAAGCCTTGCTGTTCTTGGCGCGGGAGCAAGCGCTGGGCGCGACCGAGCCGATTGCGATTGCTGAATGCGTTTTCGATGCAGTTGAGCCGATCTGTACCGAAATTTACCGCAAAGGACTGGATTTCGAAGTCAATATCGCACCGTCTGTGACGATAGTACTGAACCGCCAAGCCTTGCATACCGCTCTGATGAACTTGCTGCGCAACGCAGTACAGTACACCGAGAGTGGTTTTATTCGTGTCGATTACAATAATCGCCGCTTATCCGTTACCGACTCAGGTATCGGCATTGAACCGGCCTATCTGCCCTTACTGTATGAGCGTTTCTTTCGCGGCTCTGAGCAAGGCGAGGGCCTAGGAATCGGCTTGGCAATCGTCAAACGAATCTGCAATCACTACGGTTGGCGTATCGAAGTCGACAGCACCCCGGGCAAGGGTACGACTTTTCACATTATTTTCCCTTAATTTTTGAAGAAAGACACATCGTTCTCTTCACGAATTCTTCACGTTTCCTGTGTTAACGTTTCCGTGTGAAGGGTAATTCAGTCACGGGTTTCCAGGTATAAGACAGAGTGTTTTTCGTCGCCTGATTTAACTAGGTAGTCACGTCTCGTAGAATCTTGATTCAAGAATTGAATCTCTCCCTCAATCAGAGGGGGGCGTTTTTCTTTTTGCTTCGATTTCATCGAGACTCTGGAAGATACTGGAGTGAAAAATATTAATAAAACGGAATGGATATAACTATTAAAATAAGGAGTGTTGCATGGCTACTATACAACCAGTAGTGTTCTTTTTTGTTGCTGGGGTTCTGGCGGGCGTGATCAAGTCTGACCTGAAAATACCCGAAGCTTTGTACAAGAGTATGAGCTTGTTCTTGCTGATTGCCATTGGTTTCAAAGGCGGTGTGTCAATGGCGAAGTATGAAATCATGGAAGTATTACCAATTGCAGTTTCCATGGTGGTTTTATCGGCTTTGGTTCCATTAACCGCTTATCCGATTTTAAGATTCGTCGGTAAATTCACCCAGGCTGATGCTGGCGCCATTTCCGCGCACTATGGCTCGGTCAGCGCGGTGACCTTTGCCGTGGGTGTGGCTTTCCTAGCGGCCAAGGATGAGCCTTCTGAAGGGTATATGGTCTTGATTATGGCGCTGATGGAAATACCCGCGTTGGTAACTGGTACAGTCCTGGCGCGCGCCGGTGCTGGCGGTGAAAAAACCCAATGGGGCAAGCTGATGCACGAGATTTTGACCGGTACCAGTCTTTATCTGTTAATTGTGGGCGTTCTCATCGGGTACTATGCAGGGGTAGTAAAACTGGTATCGCCATTGGATAAAATGTTCATGGACTTGTTCATGGGCGTATTGGCATTCTTCCTGCTGGAAATGGGATTACTGGCATCGGCGCGGTTGAAGGCGGTTATGGCAAAAGGTGTTTTTATTGTGTCGTTCGGGATTTTGTTCCCGTTGATGGCTGGAATGTTTGGCGCTTATTTGGGCTGGATCTTCGGTCTGACTGAGGGCGGCACCATGCTGTTGGCGGTCTTGTATGCCAGCTGTTCATATATTGCTGCACCGGCAGCTATGCGCATTGCAGTGCCGGATGCCGATCCCGCGGTTTCAATCGGTGCATCGCTGGGTGTAACGTTCCCTTTTAATATCTTTATCGGGGTACCGATTTACTGGGAAATGGCGCACTGGTTCCATGGCATGGCAGTATAATAAAGTACTTAATTAACCGGACAATTAATGGGGAAAATATGAATAATACGATTGCTATGAGACGATTTGAAATCGTTATCGGTATTGAGCAGCTTGAGCAACTGACGGATATATTGGAAAAATGTGAAGTACGTGGCTATACGGTACTTAAAAATGCAGGCGGTTTGGGATCGCGCGGTGTGCGTGATCCGGATGATGTACTGATGGAACAAGAGAACGTGATGGTTGTGCTTGCTTGCAAAGATGATCAGGCACAGAGAATTGTCAACGAAGTGCGGCCGGTATTGAAAAAATTGGGTGGTATGTGCCTGATTTCGGATTGTCTGTGGCTTGAGGGACCGGCAGTCTCTTATTAAACGGTTCTTGTTGTTGTTTCGTTTTATCCAGCAAAACGCGCAATAGGTTTCTATTGCGCGTTTTGCTTTATCGCAAACGGTTTAGCCGATTGCCGGGAAATCCAAAAATCCGGCTTTGTTATTCAAGTTACCTATGCATGCCATGCAAAAAACTACACCGCTGCTATTACAGGTTATCCGGGTAATTAAATTGCTGTTTCATGTCATATCCGGTGTATTGCAATCGCTGGTGTATCCCTACTTTCCTCAGCACATCCGGCGATCGATGATGCAGCGATGGGCAACAGGCGTGCTGGCCTGTCTTGAAATCCGGTTGCAATGTTGCGGGAGCGTGCCGGTAGCGCAAGTGCAGCGGGTGCTGCTGGCGGCCAATCATGTTTCCTGGCTGGATGTGTGCGTGCTGATGGCTGCCTGCCCGACTCGTTTTGTCGCCAAAGCGGAGATCAGCCAATGGCCGGTTTTGGGGTTGCTAAGCCGGAATGTCGGCACGCTGTTTATCGAGCGTGCAAAACGCAGCGATACGCAGCGTATCAATCAGCAGATTGCAGAGGCGTTGGAGAATGGCGAAGTGGTGACGGTGTTTCCGGAAGGCACGACAACCGACGGCTTCCAGCTAAACCATTTTCATGCTTCTTTACTGCAATCGGCAGTCAATGCGGATGCCTTGCTTTATCCAGTGGCGATCCGGTATCGCAACGTTGCCGGCGGGATTTGCAGGGAAGCGGCGTATATCGATTCATCGCTGATTGTGTCGCTGCAGAACATACTCAGCCAGCCGCGGATTGAAGCGGCATTAACTTTCACGCCTCCAGTTCCAAGCGGTTTGAGAAATCGCCGGGAATTGGCACGCCTGGCCGAGCATGCGATTGCGGAAGTCTTGGCGGTGCCTATTGTCCACAAGGAATCTGGAAAATTTTCCGGTCTTCCAAGCGAATAGCGGTTAATTGCCTGCCCCAGACGCAACCGCTATCCAAGGCAATCACATGATCGCTCAGATGTAACCCTAATGCCGACCAATGCCCGCACACGATGGTATGCTGTTCACTGGCGCGGTGCGGCACGCGAAACCACGGTAAATAATCGGATGGAATGGTTGATAAAGTACCTTTAAAGTAAAGATTCATTTTGCCATCGGCGGTACAAATCCGCATTCGCGTCATGGCATTGACGATGACGCGTAAACGGATGAAGCCGCTCCAGTCGTCAAACCAGTAATCGGGTTCATTGCCATAGATGCCTGAAAAAATTTCGGGATAGCCGTCCTGACGTAAAGCGTTCTCCACTTCGGTCGACAGTTGCACGGCTTGAGCGATGGGCCAGGAAGGCAGCAAGCCGGCATGTACCATCGCATAGGGGCCTTCGCTGTGAAATAATTTCTGCTGACGCAGCCAATACAATAATTCCTCCCGGTCAGGCGCGTTGAGGATCGGTTGCAAGGTATCACTCGGATGATTTCTCCCGATACCCGCCGCAACCATCAATAAATGCAGATCATGATTCCCCAGTACGATTTGCACCGCATCGCCGGCTTGCTTGACATAGCGCAAGATCGCTAATGAATCCGGACCGCGGTTGACAAGATCCCCCACCAGCCATAATTTGTCTTGGGTGGGATCGAAGCGGATTAACGCGATGAGGCGTTGGAATGCTGTGAAACAGCCTTGCAAATCACCAATCGCATAAATGGCCATGGCGAGGGTTTTAGCGTAATTTCAGCACATCCTGCATATCGAAGAGGCCATTGGGCTTATCGGCGAGAAAGCGGACTGCGCGTAATGCGCCCATTGCAAACGTCATGCGGCTGCTGGCTTTATGCGATATTTCAATGCGTTCGCCGATTCCGGCAAACAATGCGGTATGATCACCGACGATATCGCCGCCACGGATGGTTGAGAATCCGATGGTTTCCGGGTTTCTTTCGCCAGTCGTTCCTTCGCGTCCGTATATTGCCACCTTGTTCAAATCCTTCTCTAACGTTTCCGCGATCACCTCGCCCATGCGTAGCGCGGTGCCGGACGGCGCATCCACCTTGTGACGGTGATGTGCCTCGATAATTTCGATATCGTATCCTTCGTTGAGTACTTTTGCGGCAATTTCCAGTAGTTTGAAAGTGACATTCACGCCAACGCTCATATTGGGGGCGAACACAATCGCAATGTCTTGCGTGGCTGCTTTGAGTTGTGCTTTTTCCGCTGCGGAGAAACCGGTCGTGCCGATGACCATTTTGATCCCTGCTTCGCGGCAAACCGCCAGATGAGCCAATGTGCCCTCCGGACGGGTGAAATCGATGAGTTGATGGCAATTTCTCAAGACGGATGCAAAATCGCTGGCAACCGGGATGCCGCAACTGGCTCCGATCAATTCTCCCGCATCCCTGTTCAGATAAGGGCTGCCGGTCCTTTCAAGCGCTGCGGCAAGTTGCAGATCAGGTGCTTGCGTCACCGCTTCCAGTAACGTCCGGCCCATGCGGCCGGAGCATCCTGCGATCGCAATCTTCTGAGTTATCATAAATCTTCCCTGTTGATCTTTAGTTAAAGTAAATAAAAACAGTTTGTTAAGAAATTATTTTTGACCACCGTTCTCTGGAGCGTTTTCTTCTTTTTCAGGGGGTGTTTGAGCCGGTTTTTGTTTTGCGGTCTCCTCTTTCGAGAAATTCATATAGTCTTCGATATTAATCAAAATATCATTGTCGAAGAAAAGCGTGAGCCGTTTTTGTTCAACCAGATCACCTTTTTCGCGGAACAAATAGACATAATCCCAGCGGTTGTCGCGAAAAGCGTCAATGATCAGCGGCGATCCCAATACGAATAACACCTGCGATTTGGTCATGCCGGGCTTTAATTTTTCCAGCATTTCATCAGTAACGACGTTTCCTTGCTGAACATCGATCCGATAAATGACATGCGGCAAGTATGAGCAGCTTGCCAGCAGCAAGAAAGTAAGCAGAACGGTAAATTTCGCAACCATTTTGTTGATATGATATGTTTCCAAAGTGAACACGGCGCTATATGATACAGTAAATTATTTTCCGAACAGAGATAACTATGGGTAACTTTGATGATCTGAAAAGCATCGATCTAAAAAACAGCGGCCTTAAAACGACACTGCCACGACTGAAAATATTGAATTTATTCGAGCAAAGTAGTGTGCGGCATCTGTCGGCTGAGGATGTTTACAAGGAGCTGATTAATGAAGGCGAAGACATCGGGCTGGCGACAGTCTACCGGGTGCTGACGCAGTTCGAACAGGCCGGATTGCTGGAACGGCACCATTTCGAGAGTGGTAAAGCGGTGTTTGAACTGAAAGGCGACGGTCATCACGATCACTTGGTTTGCTTGCAGTGTGGCCGCGTGGAAGAATTCTACGATGCCGAAATCGAAAAACGTCAAACCGCCATCGCAAAAGAACGCGGTTTTAAGTTGCAAGAGCATTCTTTGTCGTTGTATGCGGATTGCATAAAACCCGATTGCCCGCATCGAAAATAAAGAATGCCAGCGATCGCGTTCAGCATTCCTTCAATCAAGACTCTCCTCGATCTCAGGGGGGCGCAGGCGGTTATTGTTGCGTTCGCCTTATCATTGTCAATACCGCATACAGAAGCCAGTAATCCCCAATTTGGCGAATGTATCTCCCAAATCAAAGATCAAGCGAGAATCGAAGGGATTTCCGACCAAACAATCCAACAGGTTCTGGGGAAAGCAAGATATCTGCCGCGCGTGATTGAACTGGACCGGCGCCAGCCCGAATTCACGCAAACATTCGCAAACTACTTTGGTACGCGTATCAGCGAGGAACGCATTCAGCGCGGGCGGGAGCTATTGACCAGGCATCGTGAGCTGCTGCGGCAGATTGAGCGGGGATCGGGCATACCGGCGCAATTTCTGGTTTCATTTTGGGGACTGGAAACCAACTATGGCGGTTTTTTTGGAGATTTCCGGATCACCGATTCGCTGGCGACATTGGCTTGCGATCCGCGCCGTAGCGGTTATTTTACGCAGGAACTGCTGAATGCGATGCGTATCGTTGATGCCGGTGATATTGCCGTAGAGCGGATGATCGGGTCTTGGGCGGGCGCGATGGGGCACATGCAATTCATGCCGTCGACTTTTTTAAGGTACGCCAGAGATATCGACGGCGACGGACGCCGCGATTTGTGGGGGAGTATTCCGGATGCGATGGGCTCCGCAGCCAATTTTTTACGCCAGCTGGGCTGGGTGCCGGGTTTAAACTGGGGGCAGGAAGTGCGTTTGCCGCCATCTTTCGATTATTCGCTGGCAGGGCGCGATCAGCTGATGAGCTATGCCGAGTGGCAGCGCCTTGGCGTAACGGCGATATCTGGTGCATCGCTGGGTCCTGCGGAGCAAAAAGCCGCACTGCTGGTGCCTTCCGGTCATCAAGGGCCGGCTTTCTTGGTGACCCAGAACTTCCACGTGATCATGCGCTGGAATCGCTCGGAATTTTATGCATTATCCGTCGGACATCTGGCCGACCGGATCGCGGGTGCCGCGCGATTGCACCGCATGCCGCCGGTTGAAACCGTCAAAATTTCACGTGAACAAGTGCGTCAACTGCAAAGGGATTTACTGGCATTGGGAATCGACGCCGGTGAGGCGGACGGCGTGCTGGGTTCCACAACGCGGAAAGCGATCAGCCGTTTCCAGCAGAGAACACAACGCATCGCCGACGGCCATCTCGATACCGCCTTGTTGGTTGCGATTCGCGAAGCGGCAAACGGGGTAATGCAACAAATGGTGGAATAGTTCCGGGTATTCTTAAACCAATAAGTGCCGGATGGCTTCTTGTTCGGCGACCAGTTCGCGGTAACTGGCTTGCATTTTCTCGTTATCCGCGTCGGTGATTTCCAGATCCTCGACAATTCGATACCGGCCATTTTGGCAAGTGACCGGGAAACTATAAATCACACCGCTGGGTATCCCGTAACTGCCGTTCGACGGTACCCCCATTGATACCCAATCGCCTTCCCGGGTGCCGAAGATCCAATCTTGCATGTGATTGATAATCGCATTGGCGGCGCTGGCTGCGCTGGATTTGCCGCGGCGCGCTTCAATGATCGCCGCGCCGCGTTTTTGCACGGTCGGGATAAAGTGGTGTTCGACCCATCCGGCATCGTTGATCAGCGTTGATACTTTGTCATTGCCGAACATGGCGTGACTCAAATCCGGGAATTGCGTGTTGGAGTGATTGCCCCATACGATCACTCTTTTGATGCCGGACACCGGTGCCCGGAGTTTTAACGCCGCTTGCGACAAGGCGCGATTGTGATCCAGCCGCAGCATCGCCGAAAAGTTGCTGGGATCCAAGTCAGGGGCGTTTTTCAAGGTGATATACGCATTGGTATTGGCCGGATTGCCAACCACTAGAATCTTCACGTCGCGTTTGGCTGCGGCGTTCAACGCCCTTCCTTGCGAAATGAATATCGGGCCATTCGCTGTGAGCAAGTCTTTCCGTTCCATATTTTCACCGCGCGGGCGCGCCCCGACCAGTAGGGCGATGTCGGCATTATCGAATGCAACTTCCGGATTGTCGGTGGTAACAATGCCTGCTAGCAACGGAAAGGCGCAGTCATAAAGCTCCATTACCACGCCTTCAAAGAACGGTTGCGCTTCGGTCACATCGTGCAATTGCAAAATGACCGGCTGATCTTTGCCAAGCATGTCTCCCGCAGCAATGCGATATAACAGGTTATAACAAATCTGCCCGGTTGCTCCGGTGACGGCGATACGAATAGGCGATTTCATTTTTTTCCAATCCTCGAAAAGCCACCAATAGGTTGGAAAATTGGCGGTATATGGGGAAATGTGAACGGATTATACTTGCAATCAATGCCTCGCGGAAGAGCCGCTGCGCTGCGACTACCAGAATAAGGGCAGCATATTGATGATTGCATGCCGGAATAATTACTTTCCTTGAAAACGGATCACGGCAAGAAACCCGGCACGTTATGAAAATACAACATTGCAGACGGACGGAAATGCAACATAACCCGGACCGGATTGCCCGCTTTGGCTTGCATCACCGTGCACATTGCGTATGATGCAAGCACTCACAATTTCCAGGAGATGTCATGTCGCCCACCAGCTTTCCTTCCGCCATTGCTTCCCCGGCCACAACCATTGACGAAGTCATTACGCAATTAACTGCCATCGTCGAATGGTCCAAACAAAATAATTCCCGCATGGGCTACTTCGCCGCGCTGTACCGCAAAGTGACGATCCAGGTCAAGAAAGGCATTCAGGAAAATTATTTTGACGACGGTCCGCGCATGGAACGGCTCGATGTGATTTTCGCCAATCGTTACATTCGCGCCTGTTATCTGCACTTTACCGACCAAACCCCGACCAAATCTTGGGTGCGGGCGTTTGACGCCACGCAACATTGGTGGCCGATCGTGTTGCAACATTTGTTGCTGGGCATGAATGCGCACATCAATCTGGATCTCGGCATCGCCGCAGCGGAAACCGTGTCGCCGGGGGAGCTGCAAAACCTCAAGGGTGATTTCGACAAAATCAATGAAGTTCTGGCGGATTTGGTCGGCGGCGTGCAAAGCGAATTGGCGCAGATCTGGCCGGTGCTGGGGTTGCTCAACCGCTTTCTGGGTTCGGTGCAAACCGCCATCATCAATTTCAGCATGGAAAAAGCCCGTGATGCCGCATGGTCATTCGCGGAGAAGTTATCGCCGTTGCCGGGGCCGCAGCGCCAACAGGCAATCCGGGAAAAAGACGAAATGATGGCATTGTTTTCTAACGTGATTTCCCATCCGGGTTTTTACGGTTCACTCATCATCGGCATCATCCGCCTGGGAGAACGTGGCACCACACGCCAGCGCATCGAGATTCTGGAGTAACGCATCCAGCGGTAATACCGCTGGATGAATGTGATTAACTGAAAAAGGGAGAACAAGATGGGGATATATGTCGATGGTTACGTGCTTCCGATAGCTTGGAATAAACTGGACGAATATAAAAAAATGGCAGAGTTGGCCGGAATGGTCTGGAAAGAACACGGTGCACTGGCTTATATGGAATGTGCCGGTGACGATCTCGAGCAGAAAGAAATGGTTTCGTTTAAGCAATTAACCGGTGCCAATGAAGAAGAAACAGTAATTTTTGCATGGGTGGTTTTCGAATCGAAAGAACACCGTGATCGGGTCAATCAAGCTGTCATGGCGGATCCGCGTTTGGCCGGGGTGATGAATCCCGATGCGCATCCGTTCGATTGCAAGCGGATGGCATATGGCGGTTTTACCGCGATTGTCGACTTGTGATTTTTTTGCGGCTTGTAAGGCGCAATAGCCGAAGGGCATTGCACCATTCACAAATCGTCGAGCGATAAAAAACTCAACATCGGGATTCGGTTTCAATTTCTGTCATATGATAAAAAATGTAGTATCAAAATTATCGATGGACCTATAACGTGGGGAGGGCGATATGAGTGTGTCCTTGAAAACACGAATCTGGAATACGGTTGAGAATCCTGATCAATTTCCAGAGCTGAATGACGACGATTATCGAAGCGACTGGGTGCGCGAACGCCGTGATTTTGGCGTTGCTTTTTCGGGAGGGGGTACGCGTTCAGCATCGGCAACGCTTGGTCAGCTGCGCGGATTGCGAGAAATAGGGCTGCTTGAGAAGGCCGGTTATATTGCTGCGGTTTCAGGGGGATCATGGGCAGCGACGCCTTTTACTTTTTTACCGGAGAATATTGCGGATGATATTTTTCTCGGTCCAGTAGTAAATCCGGAGAATCTGTCGATGCAGAATCTAGGTTACGCACCGGAGCATTCATTGGCTTATGCGATTTCACATACTATTTTAGTCGATGATTTGTTTAAAGGCATTGCTGGCGACGAAACCTATGCTCGAATCATCGGCAGGCTTTTTCTCAAACCGTTCGGGCTGAACGATACCCAAAAATTCTTTACCTACGATGAAAAATCCCGGGTGGCGGCATTGCATAATAATCCATCAAGCGATATGGATTTTTATTTGACAAGAAAGCACAGGCCTTTCTTGATTGTCGGCGGCACTCTACTGATGAAAGGCAACAACCCGGAGCAGCGGAAAATGCAAGTTGAGTACACACCGATTTATACCGGTATCCGCAGTTCTTTTCCGCAAGCCGGAAAAAGAAAAGGATTCTTGTCTTTTGGTAAAAAAGCCAACCTGGGCGGCGGTTATATCGAAACCTTTGCTTACGATTCGGTGAAACCGTCAGCGACATCAGAAAATCGCATCTTTCAAGTAGCATTGAAACGGCAAGGCGCGCGTTTTACATTGTCGGACATGATAGGCAGTAGCGGTGCAGCGCCGGAGGAGCAAGTGCATAAGCACAATTTCACATTTCTCGGCTTCCCCGAATTCGAGCACTGGATCGTGCATCCGATCGATCAAATCGATAAAAATTCTGCGGCTGAATATCCGCATGGCGATGGCGGAAGCTTGGAAAATTTTGGAATCATGCCGTTGCTTGCGCGCCAAGTGAAAAAAATCTTGGTATTTATCAATACATCGAAGCCTTTTACAGCAACTGCTGACTATACCGACGATTTGGCGCCATTATTCGGTAGGCGCGAGAATGTTGATGAAAAGGATGGAGAAGTTCAGTTGCGGGTGAATCAAGTGTTTGCCAAAGAGAAACTGGATGCAATGATTCAAAGCTTCAAGAATTGCTTGGAAAAAGGCGATACATTAATTCATAGCGATGAATACGATGTGATGGAAAATAAACATTACGGTATTCGTCCTTATCGCGCGAAAATCTGTTGGATCTACAACGCACAAGTCGATAGATGGCGTAATGCGATTGGTGATGAATCGCTCAAAGCCAAGATACCGACGCGATCTGTGAAGCCCGATGGTGAATTTAGACGATTTCCGCATTACAGGACTTTTTTTGAAAATAAAACCATCAAAGGCGCTGGCATCATCGATTTGACCGCCAGGCAAGTCAACTTGCTTTCGCATTTGCCTTGCTGGAATGTGCTGGAAAACCGTCAGCGCATTGCAGAGTTTTTTCAATTGTGAGTGGCATCTGGTGCAATACCCGTTGGTTATTGTACCGTTTGTGGTAAATCCTCATGGTGCATTGCGCTATGCTCGTTAGCACCGCACAATCTTATTGTTGTTTTACTCGCCTTGCCTGTTGAGCTTGTGCGAAGACCGTGGACAAATGAACTTTTGTTCATGCTGCGTTACCTTTGCCTTCGATAAACTGATTGCCATTTCCATACACAATGGCTCATCACCCACTAGGAGGGGTTCAACATGAAATCGATGAAATACGAAGGTGTAGCTATCATGCTTCTGCTGATGGTTACATCGGTACCGCAGCCGAGTTTCGCCGGCCCCTTTCTTATGACAGCTGAGGGCTACATCTATGGTCAACTCAGTAATGTGCGCCAAGAACGTAGTATTAACCAGGTTTACGTTGGAGAAATTTCGCTGGGGCATGAGAGTTTTGCAAATACCGGCTCAACTCATTTGTGGCATTTCTGCTTTGAAAAAAACCGTTATGAGGAAATTGAAAGTTTTATCGGTAGGAATGTGGTCGTTGAGTATAAATTTCCGAAAAGCAATGATTTGTTATCTTGTGCGCAACCTAATGAATTACTGGAAATTTGCACGATTAACCAGGAATTTTCATGGGAGCAGAAGCATTTTGTTGGCGATATTCATACTTCCGATCCTGAGGTATCACGTGGGGTCAAAATCGGTAGAATTACCAATCTGACCAAAAACAAAGACATGAGCAGAATTTATTATATGACGTTACAGATTGGCCGCGGTGGTAGTAACTTTCATCATTTCATGATCGATGATCACGATTTGTATGATTTTGCGATCAATGCATTAAAAAATGCGGCGTTGGTGAAAATACATTACAGCGATCGCAGGTCATATGGGAATGCCTATGGATTGGGTTTTCGATCGGTTGTTGCGGAAATCGAGGTTGTTGATCGATGAGATTTTTGAGCTAATGTGCCGTGTTTGTCGCCGCACAGATTTCAAATTTATTGCCTTTTGCTTCGTCCGGAATCAATCAGCGTGAGCTGCAGCGTTTGTTATGCGCTCCCTGATGCAAGTAAGGAAAATTCCAACATTGCGCAGCAAAAAATGGAGAATTACTATCTGCGGCACGGAAAAGTAGTGTTAGAATCCTAACGCCGGGTTAATTTTTATCATATAAGGGAGTTGAAAAGATTGATAAAGACGGCTTTGGCAATGTTTGCCCTTTCCTTGAGTTACTTTGAATATGGCAAGTATGAAATAGAACTTATGATCAAATGACTAATTACTACAAAGGATATCTAAAATGTTTGAAAGTTTAAAAAATCTGTTAAAACATTTTACAGGCAGTCAAGAAACAGCATCGTCAGCACCAGAAACTCAAACACCACTACAACAACCACAAACCGCTTCAACATTCGCCTCAACCGCTTCAGCTTCTGAAGAAAGTCTTAATCAGTATATCTCGTTAGCGCAATTTAACCTGGGTCTGGGCAGTATCGGGCCCGACAATCGCGATGACATCGATAAGAATGTATTAGTACAAATGTATCAGGCGATTGCGTCCGGTGTTTTCAATGTACCCGCTAACGGCGTGGTACCGGAAATCTGTGTCGACGGTCGCACCAAAGCCGATGGTTCGCGCTTTAGCGCGCCGTGTGCGGCGGGCGGCACCTTGAGCATCGTATATGGTGGCGATTTGGGCGGTAATTCATCCGCCGGGGACGTGAACGAGCTCCAATTGACGGCGCAGACGATTGATTCGCTCAAATCGAAAGGGCATTCCACCGGCGTGCACGGCGATGACCACGGATCTTGCGGATGCGGCGCGTGCGCCAAAGCGCCGACGATTTATCAGCACGTCTCGGAACGTATCAACGATATCGCCGCGCTGGTTGGAAAGCTCGGCATTAACGTGACCGACGCGGAGAAAGGTTCGATTGTGCAGCAAGCCAACAATCGCCTGGGGCAGGCAGGCTTTTTCGCCGAAGACCGCGCTGCGGTGCTGCAAACGGCGCAGGATTGCGGAGCGCTCTTTGAAGAACTGGTCGGCAAGCACAACGAACTCGGCATCGCATTGAACACCAAGCCCGGCACCACCGTGGATCGCGCTGCGATTCGCGCCAAGTATGGCCCGCAATACGATATATTCGTGGTCGATGCCTGGGCATTCGGCAATGCGGCTAAGGATATCAATACCACCGGCAGCGATGACGACATTCAACGTGTCGCGAAAGCCATTACCATTCAGAATGTTGCCACGGCTTCGATTCTTGGTCATGGCTCATTGCGGATTATTCCCATCGCTTAACTTCTTCAGATAACAGACGCCCTTCATCGGGGCCGTTTTCGATCCCGATGAAGGGTGTCTTGCAACACGGCAGCGGCAATTCTTGTCTTTCGGCTGTTCAACAACTTGTGATGTATATCAAAGTCACGCGCTGGCAAATCGTATGTAATATTCCAGCCTGAGCTGAACGCATAGCTGGTTTATCCTGGCGCGGATAATTCCCACGGACTTTTTGCAGCATTCGGAAAAATCATGTCGCAGAACACGCAAAACCCATCGACCGGCCCGGCTGCCTTCCAATCGCGATTTTTTGTGCGCGACCTGCAAGCCGGCATCATCACCGGAACCATGGCAATTCCGCTATCCGCCGGGATTGCATTGATGTCCGATTATCCGATCAAGGTAGCCTTGGCAACCGTCGTGTTCGCATGCTTCGTCGGCTGGATCAATGCCTGGTTCCGTCCCGGGAATTATGTCGGCGCTCCCGGTGTCGCCGCCGGCTTGGCGCCGGTGCTGGCATTGGGCGTGGCAACGTTCGGCATGGAAAATATGGCGTTTGTCATTTTTATGACGGCTTTGATGCAGGCCATTATCTGGAAATTCAATTTGCAGAAGTACATTCTGGTCGCCGTTCCGGAATATCTGGTTGAGGGATTGTTGGCCGGCGTCGGGCTGAAAATTGCCATCAATTTTTTTGCCATGACTTACGAAATACCGGACAGCCTGGTTACGGAAAGCTTCTGGAACGCTGCGCGCATCCAAATGGTGTCGATCTCGCTGCTGGGGATGGTTGCATTCGTGTTTCTCTTCAATCAATTTCAGTCCAGGCAACCTGCCATTCCGTATTTCTTCCTGATGGTTGCCGGTGCGATTCTGGCGCAGTTTATCGCGATGCCGATGCTGCACGTGGAGGATGTGCCGTTGCAGTTATCGCTGCCGTTGCCGCGTTTCGACCATGCGCTGATGTGGTTGTATGTTTTGGGATTTGCAGCCATGCTGGCGGTGATTGATGTGATTGAGCAAGTTATGAGTAATGCCGCCATCCAAAAAATCGATCCGTTGCAGCGCAGATGCAATACCAATAACAGTTTGCTGGCGATCTGGGTTGCCAACATGGGGTCGAGTTTTTTCGGCGGCATGACAAATCTGGATGGATTGGCCAAAAGCACCACCAATAAACTGGCCGGCGCCTATACCAAATTCTCGGTACTGGTGATCGGGTTGGTAGTTTTATTTTTTGTGATCAATACGCAATATCTCGAATTCTTGCCGAAATTTTCGCTGGCGGTGATCATGATTTTCACCGGCTGGAAGATGATTCTGGGGTTATTGCATGTTGCGCACCAAGGACAGTACGCATTGATGCTGGCGACGTTGTGCGCGTTACTGGTTTACCGCCTGGGGATTTTCGAAGGATTGCTGCTGGCGCTGGCTATCCACGGGTTTGTGAACTATGTGGTGCTGTATTATGTGCATAATGTTAAATCCGGCGCGATCATCAGGAAATATTTGCAGCGCTTTTCCATCGGGGGCGGCGCCGATTAATCAGCATTTCCCTAAAGTATTTTCATCACGTAGTGAAACCCTATGAATGACAAACCATCACCTGAATCGCAATCGTTTGCTGCACTGGTTTTAGCGGCCGACCGCACCGGCAAGGATCCCATTACCCGGCATACCGGCGCTGCGTGCAAGGCGTTCGCGCCTGTTGCCGGTATTCCGATGATTATCCGCGTGCTGGATACGCTGGCCGCCTGTGAATCGATTAATCAAATCATTTTATGCGGTCCGCCGGAATCGTTGTTGCACCATTGCCCGGAATTGCAACAACGGATTGCCAGCGGGCAAGTCACCTGGCTGGCCAATCTCGATTCGCCCAGCCGCAGCGCCGAGCGGGGTTTAAGTATTGTTCCGGATGATACGCCGGTGCTGATTACCACGGCTGATCATGCGCTGCTGACGCCCGCGATGGTGCAGGAATTTTTAAATGCATCAAGGACGGCGGCAGGCGATGCCATGGTTGGAACTGTGACGGAACAAGCAATTGCCGCAGCTTTTCCCGGCGCCAAGCGCACCATCATACGTTTGCGCGACGGCGGTTATCGCGGCTGCAATCTTTATGCATTCAGATCGCGAGGGCGCGCGCTGGTGCGTTTCTGGCAGCAAGCCGAGGATTTGCGGAAAAATCCCGTGAAACTGATCGCGCGCGTGTTGGGTTTCAAAACCGTGTTGTCGTATTTCTTTGGTTTTCTAACGTTGAAGCAAGGCGTCTCGGCGGTATCGGAGAGATCGGGCGTCACGATACAAGTGCTGGTACTGAGTGATGCGCGCGCCGGTATCGATGTTGATAAAGTGGAAGATCTGGAATTGGCGGAATCGTTGCTGAGGCAGTAGCGTAGTTAATGTGACAACTTTGGGCTTGTTACCGTGTCGGCAAGCTCATGATGGCTTCGGCATTGCTGCTGGAGAAGACTTTCCGGGCGGCTTGTTGCCACGGCAGCCAGATATAGTTCAGATGCTCACGGGTTGAGATGGTAACCGGCATCGCCGACGGCAAACGCAAGCCGAACACGTGCTCGGTATTGAACCGTACATCCGGGCCATAGCGCCAGCGCCATTCTTCGTAGATTTCGTAGCGGTTTTCGACGTGCCAGCCGGTGAGTTGATAATCGGCTGCGTTTAAGCCGGTTTCTTCGGCGATTTCGCGCATTGCGGTATCGAACAGCGTTTCACCGGGATCCTGGCTGCCGGTTACCGACTGCCAGTAACCGGGGTGATCGGCGCGTTCGAGCAGTAAAACCTCTAAATCAGCAGTATGAATAACGACCAGGACTGATACCGGGATTTTGTACATTCGCCGGCAGACCGATACTCAACCTGGTTTTACTTCCGTTTGGCGTAAACGGATGCTCAATTCGCGCAGTTGTTTTTCGTCGACGGTGCTCGGTGCATGCGTCAGCAAGCATTGCGCACGCTGGGTTTTGGGGAAGGCGATGACATCGCGGATCGATTCCGAGCCGGTCATCATCGTCAGGATGCGATCCAGACCGAAAGCAATGCCGCCATGCGGCGGCGCGCCGTATTGCAACGCTTCCAGCAGGAAGCCGAATTTTTCTTGCGCTTCTTGTTCGGAGATATTCAGCGCGCGGAAAACCTTGGACTGTATTTCCTGGCGGTGAATCCGCACCGATCCGCCGCCGATTTCGGAGCCGTTCAGCACCATGTCATAAGCCTTGGATAATGCCTTACCGGGATCGGTTTCGAGCAGATCTTCGTGGCCGTCGGCCGGTGAAGTGAACGGATGGTGCAGGGCTTTCCAGCGGTTTTCTTCGTCATCGAATTCAAACATCGGAAAGTCGACGACCCACAGCGGTTTCCAGCCGGGTTCGGCGTGGCCGTGCTGATGACCGATTTTGATACGCAATGCACCCAGCGATTCATTGACGATTTTGGCTTTGTCCGCGCCGAAGAAAATCAAATCGCCGTTTTGCGCTTTGGTTCTGACAAGAATTGTTTGAATCGTCGCTTCCGGCAGGAATTTCAGAATCGGCGATTGCAATCCTTCGACGCCATCCGCCAAGTTATTGACTTTGATATATGCCAATCCCTTGGCGCCGTAGATGGCGACAAAGCTGGTGTAATCATCGATCTCCTTGCGCGACAGCTCACCGCCCTTTGGCACGCACAGCGCGGCAACGCGGCCATCGGGTTTTTCCGCGGCTTCGCGGAAAACCTTGAACGGCACCTCTTTCATGATGTCGGTCAATTCGGTGAATTCCAGCGGCACGCGCAAATCCGGTTTATCCGAGCCGTATTTGAACATCGCTTCTTCATGCGTGAGCCGGGGGAACGGATCGGGCAGTTCGACATTGATCACCGATTTGAACAGTCCGCGAATCATGCCTTCCATCAAGGACATGATTTCATTTTCTGACAGGAACGAGGTTTCAATATCGATCTGCGTGAATTCCGGCTGCCGGTCGGCGCGCAAGTCTTCATCGCGGAAGCAACGGGTGATTTGGTAATAGCGATCAAACCCGGAGATCATCAATAACTGCTTGAACAGTTGCGGCGATTGCGGCAGTGCGAAAAAATGCCCAGCGTTGACGCGCGACGGCACCAGGTAATCGCGCGCGCCTTCCGGTGTCGACTTAGTAAGCATCGGTGTTTCGATATCGAGAAAACCGTTCTGATCGAGAAACATGCGTACGGCCATCGCCACCCGGTGGCGCAAGCGCAGATTCGATTGCATCGCCGGACGGCGCAAATCGAGGTAGCGGTGCTCGAGCCGCACCACTTCGCTGAGGTTGTCGTCGTCCATCAGGAAAGGCGGTGTTAACGAAGTATTCAAAACTTCGATGGCGCTGACGAGGATTTCAATTTCGCCGCTGAACAACGCCGTATTGACGGTTCCTTCCGGGCGCTTGCGCACCTTACCGGTAATTTTCAGCACGAATTCATTGCGTACTTTCTCGGCGATCTGGAAGGTTGCCGCATTATCGGGATCGCAAACGATTTGCACCAGGCCTTCGCGGTCACGCAGGTCGATGAAGATAACCCCGCCGTGATCCCGGCGCCGGTGAACCCAGCCGAAAAGCGTGACGGTTTGATCGAGATATCCGGCATTGATGGCGCCGCAGTAATTGGTACGCATGATGTTGTTCAATAGGTTGAATGATGAAAATTAAAGGGTATTGTTTTTTGCTGCGCTGCAAGCGATCCAACGATCGGATCAATCCGACCGTTCCGGTATTTCGATAGCGGTTTCAATCCATTACTCAGCGGCTGAAGCGGGAGTGGCGCTGCTTTCTTTACTTGCGGTTGACTCCGCAGCGGGGGCAGCCGCAGTCTGCGTGTTATCTTGAGTTGCCGCTGCTTTATCCGCCGGTTTGGATTTGCTGTTCTTGAAATCGGTGACATACCAGCCGCTTCCCTTCAACTGAAATCCCGCCGCGGAAATGCGTTTGACATAGCTGCTGCTGCCGCAAACCGGGCAAGCTGCAATCGGTGCGTCGCTTACTTTTTGTAAATGCTCTTTCTCAGCGCCGCATGAATTGCAACTGTATTCATAAATAGGCATCGAGACCTCCAACAATACAATATTGAAAAGCCGGGTATTATACCTTAACTCCCTGGGTTTGATAGGTTTCTGACCGTACTGCGTTTGTAATGAAAGACACTTCTACCCGGGATGCTTTTGTGCGCTGACAACTCTGCTTGATCAGATTGATTTTCCGGAATCTCAGTTATCTACAACACATATCTCGCCAGATCCTCGCTTTGCGACAAGTCTTTGAGGCGTTCGTCGACGTATGTCGCGTCGATGCTGATGGTTTCTCCGCTGTGTTTCGGGGCGTCGTAAGAAATGTCTTCGAGCAGTTTTTCCATGACGGTGTGCAAACGCCGCGCGCCGATATTTTCGGTTTTGCTGTTCACCGAAAACGCGATTTCCGCCAGGCGTTTGATGCCATCGTCGCCAAACTGCAGTTCCACTCCCTCGGTGGCTAGCAGCGCTTCGTATTGGCGGGTCAGGCAGGCATCAGTATTGGTCAGGATTTGCTCAAAATCACTCACGCTCAAGCTGGCGAGTTCGACGCGGATGGGAAAGCGGCCTTGCAGTTCCGGGATCAGATCGGACGGTTTGGACATGTGAAACGCGCCGCTGGCGACAAACAGAATGTGGTCGGTTTTGATCATGCCGTATTTGGTCGATACCGTCGTGCCTTCGACCAGCGGCAATAAATCCCGCTGCACGCCCTGGCGGGAAACATCGCCGCCGGTGTGACCGGAACGGCTGGCGATTTTGTCGATTTCATCGAGAAAAACGATACCGTTTTGTTCGACATTTTGTAAGGCGCTTAATTTCAGTTCTTCGTCGTTGACCATTTTCGCCGCTTCTTCTTCGAGCAGTATTTTTTTTGCTTCGCGAATCGTCATTTTGCGGGTTTTCTTGCGTTCACCGGTCATATTCTGGAACATGCCCTGAATTTGCGATGTCAGGTCTTCCATTCCCGGGGGCGCGAAGATTTCCATGCTGGCGCGCGGCGACGCCACATCAATTTCAATTTCTTTATCGTCCAGCTCGCCTTCACGCAGCTTCTTGCGGAATTTCTGCCGGGTTGAGCTATCGTGATCTTCGCTACCGGATTGCAAGCCGAAATCCCTTGAGCCCGGCAGCAGCGCATCGAGAATGCGGTCTTCGGCTTGATCTTCCGCCAGCGGTTGTTTTTTTCGCGTTTCTCTTTCCCGGGCTTCCTTAATGGCCGTTTCCGCCAGGTCACGGATGATCGAATCGACGTCGCGTCCGACATAACCCACTTCAGTGAATTTGGTTGCCTCGATTTTGATAAAGGGGGCATCGGCAAGCTTGGCCAGGCGGCGCGCAATTTCGGTTTTACCGACACCCGTCGGGCCGATCATCAGGATATTTTTCGGCGTGATTTCCTGGCGCAGCGGATCGGCAATTTGCTGCCGGCGCCAGCGATTCCTCAGCGCGATCGCGACCGCGCGTTTCGCTGCGTGCTGGCCAATGATGTGCTTATCCAGTTCGTGGACAATTTCTTGTGGAGTCATTTGTGACATGATGATTAATTCGAATATGAAAAATAGGTAAACAAAACACTAGGCCGGCGAGCAGGTGAAGAACAGATAGCGGATCGCGGGATTCATGATACTAATCAATCGTTTCGATGATATGGTCTTGGTTGGTATAAATACAAATATCGCCGGCGATCGTCAACGCTTTTTTGACAATTTCCTTGGGCGGCAGATCGGTATTTTCCAGAAGCGCGCGGGCCGCGGCCAGAGCATAGGAACCGCCGCTGCCGATCGCGGCAATTCCCAGTTCCGGTTCGATAATATCGCCTGCGCCGGAGATGATCAACGTTGCCTCTTCGTTGGCAACCACCAGCATGGCTTCGAGCCTTCGTAGAATCCGGTCAGTGCGCCAATCCTTGGCTAATTCGACTGCGGCTCGCATGATGTGGCCGTGATGCGCTTCCAGCTTGCCTTCAAAACGTTCAAATAGGGTAAATGCATCGGCGGTGCTACCGGCGAATCCCGCCAGGATTTTGTCATGGTACAGCCGACGTACTTTGCGCGCGCTCGATTTGGCCACGACCGCTCCCAGCGTCACCTGACCGTCACCCCCCAACGCAACTTGCTTGCCGCGCCTTACTGAAACAATGGTTGTCATGAAATTTCTTAATTTGTTACAAAATTCGATTATAACGCATAAAGCATCGCTGATCCGGTCAAGAAGCAAGCCGCGTTATTCAACTTCTTTTTTTGGCTCGAGGATGCGCGGCGTCGTAGACTTTGGTCAAATGCTGAAAATCCAGGTGGGTATAGACTTGAGTGGAAGTGATATGCGCATGTCCGAGCATCTCCTGAACCGCGCGCAGATCACCGCTGGATTGCAGCAAGTGAGAGGCAAACGAATGCCTCAGAATGTGCGGATGCACATTCTGCTGGATACCTTGCTGCTTGGCTCGCTGTTTCAAGCGGTAGCCGATGGTGCGAGGACTGATCGCACAGCCGCGTTGTGACACGAAAAGTGCTGTTTCGCCGGTATTGGCGATCAAAGGACGTTGTTTCAGCCAAGCCTGCAGCGCTTGGATTGCAAGTTTGCCGACTGGAACAATGCGGGCTTTGTTTCCTTTGCCAAGCACCTTCACCGTTTCCTCGGCAAAGTCGATATCACCGGGTTTGAGTTGAGTCAATTCTGTTAACCGCAACCCTGAAGAATAAAATAATTCAAATATGGCCCTGTCCCGGGCTGTCAGCAAATGATCGGCTGGGAATTGCAGCAACTGCGCCGCTTCATCTGGGGACAGCGCATTGGGAAGTTTTTGCGGTGACTTGGGCAGCCGGATGCCGATGCACGGATTTTGCTGGAAACGGTGTTTCCGGATTAGATAGTGATAAAAGCTGCGCCACGCCGACAACATTCTTGACAGACTTCTGCCGGAAAGACCTTTGCCGTGAAGTTGCGCGATGATATGGCGGATATGCTGGGGGTGAACTTGCGCGAGGTTATTGGAGTTGAGATGTTTTAGCAGAACCGCAATATCGCGCGCATAATTCTTGCCGGTGTGCGGCGACAACCGCCGCTCGTAAGTTAAATAGTCGATATACGCAGCCGCTAAAGATCCGGATTCAGCGCTCATGAGAAATTGTCTATGCGGTGGCAGTCTCGGTGTTTTCAAGCTGGCCGCAGCGCGCTAAGGTGGTGCAGGCCAATTCCCCGAGGCGCTTTAAATGCAATGTACCCATTTCCGGGTAAAATCTTTCCGCGTCCGGGCTGCCCAAGACGAGCAAGCCGATGGTTTGTGACGTGTTTAATGGAATCATCGCGAATGAGTGCAAGTGTTCCGAGCTTTCGCCAAACCATTGTTTGATTTCGTCTGCGATATGATTGCCGCAATAAGGCTGGGGCAGACTCTCGGCTATGGCTTGAACATCTTCACTGGTCGGGGTGAATTCCACTTTTAACGGATCAGCGCCCGGTATTTTCCAGAAGCGCATCGCCACCAGCGGTACGGAAAAATCTTCTTTCAGGCTGAAATACAATGCATTCAAAAGTTCATCCAGATTGGCTACCGAAATGAGTGCGATCGCCAGCCGGTGCATCTTCTCTCCAATTGCGTCATTTTCCTCGCCGAAACTGATCAATTCCAAAAGCTTGTCCTGCAATGCACGGTTTCTTTCCCTCAAGGAGATGAACTGGCGTTCGTTCAACGAGATAACCTTGTCGCTCTGCGGGTGCGAGATTTGAATATCCGCCAGCAAATCGGCGTAATCGTTGAAAAACTGCGGATGTTCCTGCAAATACTGTGCGACATCTTCTGCTTTCATGGTGTTTCCTTGATTGATTACAAATTTATTTCACCTTCAAACACGGTGACTGCCGGACCGGTCATCCATACCGGCTCGTTCTTTCCTTCCCAGCGGATTGTCAAATTCCCGCCGCGTGTGCTGACGGTTACCCGCGGATCGAGCAATCCCAGATTGATACCGGCGGCGACCGCGGCGCAAGCGCCTGTTCCGCATGCCAGCGTTTCACCGGCGCCGCGTTCATAAACGCGCAATTTGATGTGCGTGCGATCCACCACTTGCATAAAGCCGGCATTGACTTTCTTTGGAAAACGCGGGTGTTGCTCTAGCAATGCGCCTTCCGTTTCAATCGGGGCGCGATCAACATCCGGCACGACGCGAACCGCATGCGGATTACCCATCGACAATGCACTTATTGTAACCGGCTGACCGGCTATTTCAAGTTGATACGTTGGCGCGATGTGTTCAGCGATAAAAGGGATCTGCGCCGGTTCAAAAACAGGTTGCCCCATGTTGACGGTAACGTTGCCGCTGATTTCCAGTTTCGGCGAGATCACGCCGCTGAGTGTTTCGATACGGATCTCGCTTTTTTGCGTTAGACCATGATCGTGCACGTAGCGCACGAAACAGCGCGCACCGTTGCCGCATTGTTCCACTTCGCTACCATCGGCGTTAAAAATGCGATAACGGAAATCCGCGTCGCCTTCGGCTTGTTCGACCAGCAGGATTTGATCGCAACCGATGCCGAAATGACGATCGGCCAGAAAGCGCAATTGCTGCCGGTCAAGATGGATGGATTGATGAATTCCGTCCAATACGACGAAGTCGTTGCCAAGCCCCTGCATTTTGGTGAATTTAAGTTTCATTGATGATTTTTCCAGCGAGATAAATCAAGTGTCATCAAATAGTCATTCATGAAAAAACCGCCGCCGATATCCACAATACTATCACTCGTGATCTCAAATCCATAATGTTGATACGCAGCAATGGCGGTTTGGTTTTGTTTGTTGACAGTCAGAATCAATGATTGCAGGTTATTTTTCTTGAGAATTGCGATTGCGTCGGCGATAAACTTCCTGCCGTAGCCTTGGCGATGATGATTGCAATGTATGTAGAGCTTGTCGATTTTGAGTTCGCCCGGATTCGTCGTGCGCATGCAGCAGGAAAAACCGATCACGTTTTCTTCAAGAACCAGCTTGCGCCACCAGATACCGGGATTTTTTAATTGCTCCCGGATCAGATCCGGTTGATAACGTTGTGCCAGCATATATTCGATTTGCGCGGATGAAATGATGCCGGCGTAGTGGTGCCGCCAGATAATTCCAGCCAGGGTTAAAATATTAAAAACATCCGCAGGCGCTAAAGGCGATATGTTGACCGGCATATTCCCAGTCGCTGATCAGAAAACGATATTGTACGCGTCTTAACAATCGGTTGGAGATAATGTAAGCGGCGGTTTATTGAATTTACTGCGCATGGTGTTGATCGCATGCAAAATTGTGTGTTGTCCGACGATCTTCGATTCCAGTCTGCGTTTGCCGGGGAAGTCGATGAAAGAGATCCCGATCAGCATCGTAAGCAAGCCTTGTCCTGGCAAAAACAACATCAGAAAGCCCGCGATCAGAAAAATAGTCCCGGCGATATTCTTCACGATCAATCCGATCAGGCGTAACGCTGGATGATGATCTTTCATCCAATAACGAGGAACGCGCAAATCAAAGTAGTCGCTCGGCAGGCGGATCAGTATCCATGGAATGGCGATCAGCGAGCCGATAAAGCCGATAATGGATGCGATCATTAGACCAATGAGGACATCGGTGGATACCCATTGTTGAACAACCAGGATCAAATCTTCCATGAAAGAAAACCGGTAGGATATAAAAACGATAAGACTTGCGGGTGCAATGAATGTGTTGCCGGATTGGTTGCTAGCCGCAGAAAGACATTAAAAAAACCTGCTGCCGGATCTTCCGGCAGCAGGTCGATATCATTCCACTTGCGAATGAATTAAGGAACAATTCTGTTGTTCAGAATTTCGCGGCTTGCACCGTTCCAGGTTACGTCCGTCAGGTTTGAGTAACGGGTGACGATTTGCGCTGCAATACCGCCCGAGAACAAGCCTGCCCAGCCCAGAATTACAAAGCCCCAGTGCAATGGCGCGCTAAACAGTTC
>JAIETK010000010.1 GCA_019745325.1 Nitrosomonas sp.
GCTCTTCCGATCTGATGAAGACGAGGGAGAGTCTGGCGCAAGTGAAGCCGGAGAATCCCAAAGTGATGAAGATGACGAGGATGACGAGGAGTAAGTGGTAGTTATTCTTCTGAAACAGGTTTTGCTCGATATCCAGCGTATTTAAGAAACTGAGTGAGAGCAAGTCTTCGATTAAAGAACCCGTGCAAATTATTTTGTACGGGTTCTTTTCGTTTTAAAAACGCAACTATTTATAAGTCCATGTGGATATAAACTTGGAAAAATTAAGAAAGGTAAAACATTCGTAAAATATGAGTAGCAATAAAATTGAGTCTTTTGAGCAGCTTGATCTTGCAGCCAATTTGCTGCGCGCTGTATCCGAAGAAGGTTATAAAACACCGACCGATATTCAGGTGCAAGCAATACCGGTTACATTGGCAGGCAAAGATGTGATGGGAGCCGCACAGACAGGGACAGGTAAAACGGCAAGTTTCACCTTACCCATGCTGCAAAGATTGGAAATTCATGCCAACAGCAGCGCTTCCCCAGCCCGTCACTCCGTTCGGGCGTTAATTCTGGTTCCAACAAGGGAACTTGCAATACAAGTCTACGAAAGCGTTAAGACGTATGGAAAATATTCACTACTGAGATCCACCGTGATTTATGGTGGTGTCAACATTGATACACAGATAGAAGCGCTTCGATCGGGTGTGGAAATTCTGGTAGCGACGCCGGGACGATTAATGGATCATCTCCAGCAAAAAAACCTTGTGCTTTCAAAGGTGGAAATATTCGTACTAGATGAGGCCGACCGGATGCTGGATATGGGTTTCTTGCCAGATATCAAGCAAATAATTGAATTGTTGCCGGAAAAGCGCCAGAACCTGATGTTCTCGGCTACTTTCTCTGAAGAAATCAAGAAACTCGCGAGTAAAATCTTAATTAATCCTGCATCAATCGAGGTTGCAAAACAGAATTCAGTGAGTGATTTGATATCGCATGTTCTGTATCCCGTAGATACAAAGCTGAAGCAAGAATTCTTGGTGGATTTAATTTCGCAGCAAGCATTGCAGCAAGTATTAATTTTTACCAGAACCAAGCACAGTGCTGATCGATTGGCTCAGCAGTTAAGTCGGCGAAACATTACCTGCGCAGCTATTCACGGAGATAGAAATCAATTACAACGCACCAAAGCACTGGAAGAGTTTAAACAAGGTCTGGTCCGAGTACTCGTAGCGACAGACGTCGCGGCGCGGGGATTGGACATCGAAGAACTGACGCACGTGATAAATTTTGAATTGCCGGGTAATCCGGAAGACTATGTACACCGGATCGGGCGTACAGGGCGAGCTGGAAGAAAAGGAACCGCGATTTCGTTAGTCAGCCGGGAAGAAAATAAACTCGTAGCGAGTATTGAAAAACTCATCGGACTGAAATTAAAAGTAGAACAAGTGAATAGAAAGGATGACTTAGAATTGATGCAATCATCCGATTCCAAGAATAAAACTGCATCAGCCGGTCCAAAGAGCAAATCCGGTGCGCGCAATCGCAGTGCGAACTCTCAATCCTCAGTGAAAAGCAATGAAAGCATAGCGCCTTTTAACAAAGGGCAGGCAGCAAGAAATACTAATAGAAAAAACAAAACCAATAAAATAATCGATCCATTATTTACAGAGCCTTATGTTTCAAGTTATCCGGATAACAGTTCGGAATTAGCAAACAACGGCGGGAAAATACATGCAGCAACGCATCGACAACATTCAAGAAAGCCAGTACCTGCTTTATTCATTTCTCCGGCGATTAGAAATAAGGCGGAATAATTCTCTGCGCATGATTGTACCGGCGAATGTTCAATAAAAAGATTGTGATCAATTTCAGAAAAAGAAAATGTGTAAAAAGGCGAAGCTAACGGGAAAGATCGATTTGTTATCGATGTGGAGTAGCGAAGATAACGTATATAATGTCAAGTTTCTTAGATTGCAACTATTGTGATTGTAAGGCTGAATTAGTAATTTAATCTCCACAAATTTCATGTCATTGCCATGCGTCCCATTTTAAAGTCCAGCAAGTTAATCAATGTTTGTTACGATATTCGCGGACCGGTAATGGATCGTGCCAGACAGATGGAAGATGAAGGCCATCACATCATCAAATTGAACATTGGTAATCCGGCAACATTCGGCTTCGATGTGCCGGAAGAGATTCTGCAGGATGTGATCCGCAATTTGTCAGCGGCTTCCGGTTATTGCGATTCCAAGGGGCTGTTCGCGGCACGCAAAGCGATCATGCATTACACGCAGGAAAAGCAAATCAAGAACGTTCAGCTTGACGACATTTTTATCGGCAACGGCGTATCTGAGTTGGTTGTGCTGACCATGCAAGCGTTGCTCGACAACGGCGACGAAGTATTGATTCCGATGCCGGATTATCCGCTCTGGACAGCGGCGGTGGTACTCTCGGGCGGTGTGGCGCGTCATTATGAATGCAACGAGAAAACCGGCTGGCTGCCCGATCTGGACGATATACGCGCGAAGATCAATCCGAGAACGCGAGCTATTGTCATCATCAATCCGAACAATCCAACCGGTGCGTTGTATCCGAAAGAATTATTGCTCGACATTATCGAGATCGCGCGGCAGCACCAGTTAATCATTTACGCCGACGAGATTTACGACAAGATTCTCTACGAAGACGCAGTACATACATCGATTGCTTCACTGGCTGACGATGTGTTGTTCATCACGTTTAACGGGCTGTCCAAAAATTATCGCGCTGCAGGTTTTCGCTCGGGTTGGGCGGTGGTATCCGGAGAGAAATCTCATGCGCGTGATTATATTGCCGGACTCAATATGTTGGCTTCGATGCGGTTATGTGCCAATGTGCCATCGCAGTTCGGCATTCAAACCGCGCTGGGCGGCTATCAAAGTATTTACGATCTGACCATGCCGACCGGACGGTTGATGAAACAGCGCGATACCGCCTGGAAACTGCTGACTGATATTCCCGGTGTGAGTTGTTTTAAACCAGAAGCCGCATTGTATTTGTTTCCGCGGCTGGATCCGGAAATCTATCCGGTGTCAGACGATCAGCAATTGGTGCTCGATTTACTGCTGGAAGAAAAAGTGTTACTAGTGCAGGGCACCGGTTTCAATTGGAAACATCCTGACCACTTTCGCGTGGTGTTTTTGCCGAATACCGACGATCTGACCGAAGCGATTGGCCGCATTGCAAATTTTTTGCATCGCTATCGCAAACGCCTGGGCACTAATTGATAGTTACTCGAATTAGGGAAACGCTGATTAATTGACTGTACGAGCGAATTGCTTCGTTGCGCGGTACTCACTCCCGCGCCTATCAGATTGATATGTCTCGGTTGTTGCGTTCCGTGCGCCTCGCCCTTCATCACGTTTCGTTGAATTAATCAGCGTTTCCTTAGCACTATTCGTAGCTTGTACTGTGTTCTTTATTGCGCTAATTGCCGGTAAATTTTAGGTAGTACTTGAGAGAGCCGGTCTGGCCGGGGGACAATGGCATAATCGCCTCGACCGAATAGATAGGGAAAGTAATCTTGCGCTTGATGATCTATCGTGATTCCAAACACCGATAACCCTGCATGGCGGGCTTCAAAGATAGCTTGACGAGTATCTTCGATACCGTAACGGCCCTCATAATAATCCAGATCGTTCGGTTTGCCGTCAGTTATCAGCAAGATCAGGCGATGGCGCTCCGTGCGCTGATTTAGAAGCTTGCTGATGTGACGTAAAGCTGCGCCCATGCGCGTGTAATACCCGGAACGTAATGATGCGATACGCCGAAGTACCCGAGCATCAAACGCATCATTAAAGTCTTTTACTTCGGAGATGCGCACATAATCCCGCTTGCGTGATGTAAATGTGTAAATGGCGAATCTATCCCGGCATGTAGCGAGGCCTGTCGCAAGGGTAATTAATGTTTCTTTTTCGATATCAAGAACACGTTTTCCACCTATCCAACTGTCTGTAGACAATGAAACATCCATCAGAATCGCTACGCTTAAATCGCGGGATTGTTGCCGTGTATCGAGGTAGACCCGGTCGGAGCACGTGCCGGTTGCGTGCAGATCGCATCGTGCGCGCACGAAGGCATCTATATCGAGTTCATTTCCATCCAGTTGGCGACGCAACTTTTCGCGTTTTGGCTGCAATGCCTCAAATTGCCTGCGAATTTTACGAAAACGTTTTTTCGCGTGAGAATCGGGTTCCCAGCGTTCGTTATCTTCAAGCGCGTTCTGGAAAATAATCCGGCATTGCCGGGTGTGATATTGTTTGCGCTTGAAATCCCATTCCGGATAAGCCAGTTCGGCAATCAATATCTCCGGATTGACATCATCCGGAGAAAGATCCAAGTCAAACTTCAATCGAGTGGCAGCGCGTTGTTCATGCGGACTAAGCGTGATTTCTTCAAGCGCCTCGGCAGCATCTTTGGCGGCATCTACTTCGTCGTCTTGCACTGCCCGATTGACATTGACCATTTCCGACCAGCTCATCAATTTTTCGAAACGATTCAATAACAACGGATCATCCCGAGCGCTTTGATCTTGTTTTTCCCGCCGGCTTTTCTTTTTGCGGTGTCTTTCATCGGCTTCAGAATTATTGCCGACACCGTCATCCAGAACATCCGGCCCGGCATTTGTGGATTCCGGATAAAAATTCACTCTGCCCCACAGCGGGACTGGCAGAAAGGGACGATAATTCCGGGCTGCGCGCCATTGCGTGAAATCGGGCGCCAGTTGCAAGACAGCTTGCAGAAAGACTTCTCCTGCAGAATCTATACACAATTGATTACCCAGCATTGTTTGAATAACGCTTTCGATACCCTGTTCTTGCGTCGTCAGTGAACGGCGCGGCCGTTGTTCCCGGAGGGCCGCGCAAAGCCTGCGGTAGCTCTGCGCCAAGCCTGGGTAGTGCTCAGTGATATCTCTACTTATCCAATAAGCTCGATGCAAAAATGCAAGATCGGTTTGTAAAGGATCCTGGAACTTAAGAGGCAGTGAAGATCGGTAATTACCCGCCGTGGCGAAGAATGCTGCGAGCCAGAAATAATGTTGCCGGTTCAGGTCGTTATCGGGAAAAAAATCCAGCGCTTGCGGCAGCAATACGCGTTCCGCATTGCATTCAACCGGAATCAGCGATTCTTTCATCAGACCGAGGCGCTGCCGCATTGTCAGCCGGTGTTCCGAGGATTGCGGCGTTCCTGCAACGATACCTACGCCTGGAACTCCGCCTAGTCCGCGGAAAAAAATACCGAGTGCAGTGCGCACATCATCCAGTGATACCGCCGCTTCCGGATAATGCCGGTAACTGGAAGGTGCGCCAACCATGCGGTGCCATAAACGGCCTGTTTGTTCTTCCAATTCGGTCAATTCAAGCCAATTCATGGCTGGCCGAAGGTTGCGTTGATGAGTTCGAGCAACCCTTGTTTAACTTCCGGGTCGTCGCATAAAGGCTCGACGAGCGCCGCTTCGGCAGCTTGATGAGGATCGAGCCCATTCTTCAGTAGCGTGGCACAATAAATCAGTAAACGCGTAGATACTACCTCTTCAAGATCAACATCTTTCAAGGCGCGCAGCCGTTGCGCCAGCGCAGCGAGAGGGATGCATTGCGGCTCGGGCAAACCGCTTTCGGCTGCAATGATTTCAGCTTCGATAGCCGGTGACGGGAAATCGAAGCTGATGGAAACGAAGCGTTGGCGCGTGCTGGGTTTCAGGGATTTCAAAATATTCTGATAACCCGGATTGTAGGATACTACCAGCATGAATTGCTGCGGGGCCTCGAGCAATTCTCCGGAGCGTTCCAATGGCAAAATCCGACGGTCATCTGTCAAGGGATGCAGCACCACTGTCACATCTTTGCGAGCTTCCACAATTTCATCCAGATAACAAATGCCACCTTCGCGCACCGCGCGCGTCAACGGTCCATCCATCCACTTAGTTTCGCCGCCTTGCAGCAAATAACGTCCGGTCAAATCCGCCGCTGTCAAATCATCGTGGCAGGAGACCGTGTGCAATGGCCGTCCCAGACGGGCGGCCATGTGCATGACAAAACGGGTTTTGCCGCAACCGGTCGGTCCTTTGATGAGCAGCGGCAGGCCTTCACGGTAGGCGGTTTCGAACAGTGCGCATTCATTACCGGTTGGCCGGTAAAATGGAACGAGCGCCGCTCCGGCAGATTGTTGAACGGTACTGTGATCGATCATCAAGCGTTAATGCGCGTAGCTTGGTGACAAGGCTTTTTCGCGCGCGGGCCCTAATGCCGAATAGATGAACAGTAATGCGCCAATGATGAAAAATACTCCGGAGCCGAGGCGCAACCAATAAAACAATTCAATTTGCGATTGCACTTGCATGTATCCCATTTCCAGCACGCGTTGCAGGTGCGTTTGCAGGATACCCGCAAATATCAGTGCAAACGTAATGCCGATCATCGCCGCATTCATGAGCCAGAAACTCCAAATATTCAAGGCTTGGTTAAACGGCTGCAACTTACGCAATGCCGGTAGCGCGTAAGTGAAGAACGCCAGGTTTAACATCACGTAGGCGCCGTAAAAGGCCAAGTGGCCATGCGCAGCGGTCAATTGCGTGCCATGCGTATAGAAATTAATCGACGGGAAGCTGTGCATCAGGCCGAGCAATCCGGCGCCGACGAAGGCCATTACCGGGCAACCCAGACTCCAGAGAATCGCGGCTTTGTTCGGATGGTTCCGGCCGCTTTTCTTGACCAGGTAAAAAGCCCACAGCATCATGGCAAAAAATGGAACGACTTCGAGGAAAGAAAATATGATTCCGATCCAGTGCCAATATTCCGGTGCGCCAATCCAGTAGTAATGATGGCCGGTGCCAAGCAAACCACTGAATAGCGAAAAACCGACAATCACATACAGCCACTTCTCAATCACTTCGCGATCGACACCGGTCAGCTTAATCAGCAGGAACGCCAGCATGGCGGCCATAATCAATTCCCACACACCTTCCACCCATACATGCACGACCCACCACCAGTACAATTTATCGACAGCCAGATTGTCGGGATTGTAAAAAGCGAACATGAAGAAAATGGCTGCACCCCATAAACCCAGCAGCAACACGATCGATACCACCGTTTTGCGCCCTTTGAGCACGGTCATGGTGATATTGTAAATAAATATCACGAAAGCGATAACCATCAAGATTTTGACCCAAAAAGGCTGTTCCAAAAATTCCCGTCCTTCGTGTACGCCTGACAGGTAACTGCCGACCGCAGCCAATGCGGCAAAGACAAAAACACCCAATTGCAGCCATGCGAGTTTGGGGCTGTGAATTTCCCTTTCGCTTTCTTCGGGAATCAGAAAATAACTGGCACCGAAATAACCTAACAATAACCAAACCAGCAACGCATTCGTGTGTATCATCCGGATAATATGGAAAGGCGCCATTTCAGAAAGAAAATTAGGAAACACATAAATGGCGCCTGCCAGCAGACCGGCCAAAACTTGAACCAGGAACAATGCCAAAGCAGCGACAAAATAGGGAAAGGCAAGTCCCTGTGTGTGATATTTCATTGCTATGCCTCCATGAAAACGTCTTGATGAATGAATTTGCCTGAAAGATCGCGAGAATTAACCGGAAATTCCGGGAGGCCAGCCAAGGGTATTGATACGGCTTGTCCATTCCAGAAAATCGACTAGATCATCCAGTTCCTGCTCGGTTAAATTGAATTGAGGCATCTGCCGGCGCCCTTCGATACGGGTCGGTTGCGCGCGCATCCAAGCTTTGAGTCCTAGCCGGGCGCCTTCCGGGCTTTGTTTACCGCCGTAACGAATCCAAACATTGCCTAACTCGGGCGCAAAATAAGCGCCTTCTCCAAGCAGTGAATGGCAATTGATGCAGGAATGGCGTTCCCACACATGCTTACCCCGCGCAACCGATTCTGTCAGCATGGACTCATCGGTGGCTACATTCACCATGTAGAAATGCGTGTGAATGGTTAACGCCGTAAAAACGGCCAGAAAAAAAATAGAACCGCCATAGAAAATATTGCGAGCGGCTGATTTGGTTAAATACTCGGCCATAATGCGCGACTCCTCTTTGACAAACAATGAAAGACCCTTTTGTTAAAAAGGTAAATTATCCATAATTATCAAATGGATATATCATTTTCCTCGAATTTTTATCGATTCTAGCCTAAATCATCCAGAATGAGAAGCCGTGTCAGAAAACAGGTAACAAATAAGGAACGGTTTTGCGCTTGACGGAAAATTTTACCAGGGGCTTGCTTGAAACGAGGAAGGGCAAACAATTAAGTCGCTGTAATTCGGGTGAGTGTTCACACGGACAGAGCCGCCAAACGCCGGACCGCTATTATCGTATATAATCGCGTTCATTCCATAACTTGTTTTTATTCTTAAATTTATGAAACCCATACAAATTGGCTTATTAGGTATCGGCACGGTGGGAGGCGGAACCTATACCGTTTTGAAACGCAATCAAGAAGAAATCGCGCGCCGTGCGGGCCGGGAAATTGTCATCAAGATGATTGCCGATACCAATCTGGAAAGAGCGCGCAGCCTGGCCGATGCCAACGTCATTGTGACTTCCGACGGTCATGAAATTACCCGAAATCCGGAGATCGATATTGTCGTTGAGTTGATCGGCGGCCAAACCATTGCCAAGGAACTGATCCTGGAGGCGATCGCCAACGGCAAACATGTGGTGACCGCGAACAAAGCGCTGCTGGCTAATCACGGCACCGAAATTTTCGCAGCTGCGCGCGCCAAAGGCGTGATTGTCGCGTTCGAAGCGGCGGTAGCGGGCGGCATTCCGATCATCAAAGCGTTGCGCGAAGGATTGACGGCCAATCGAATCACCTGGATCGCCGGCATCATCAACGGCACCTCGAATTTCATCTTGTCGGAAATGCGCGACAAAGGCCTGTCGTTTGAAACGGTGCTGGCGCAAGCGCAGAAACTTGGCTATGCCGAAGCCGATCCGACCTACGATATCGAAGGCATCGACGCCGCGCACAAAATCACCTTGATGTCGGCGATTGCGTTCGGCATTCCGGTGCAATTCAGCAAAGTGTATGTTGAAGGGATTACCAAACTGACCGGTGAAGACATCCGCTACGCCGAAGAATTGGGCTATCGCATTAAATTGCTCGGTATTACCAAGCGGGTGGAAAAAGGCATCGAACTGCGCGTGCATCCAACGTTGATTCCGATGAAGCGTTTGATCGCCAACGTCGAAGGCGTGATGAACGCGATTGTGGTTAAAGGCGATGCCGTCGGCGCGACACTGTATTACGGCGCCGGCGCCGGTTCGGAACCGACCGCGAGCTCGGTGATTGCCGATCTGGTCGATATCACGCGTCTTCATACCGCCGATCCGAAGCACCGCGTACCGCCGCTGTCGTTCCAGCCGGACTTGCTGTCCGATACACCGGTCATTCCGATGGAAGACGTGGAGACCTCGTATTATCTGCGCATCCAGGTGGTCGACAAACCCGGCGTGATGGCGGAAATCACGCGCATCGTCGCGGAGCAGAATATTTCGATCAGCGCGTTGCTGCAAAAAGAGGCAAGCGACGAATCCGATCAAGTCAGCGTCATCATGTTGACGCATTTGACGGTTGAGAAAAACATCAACGCAGCCATCAGCCGCATCGAAGCGCTACCGGTTGTTACCGGCAAGGTATTCCGCTTGCGTATCGAAGAATTGAATAATTAATGTGAAATCCGGCGATAACACGGCAAGCTGCGTCGATGGCGTTTGCCGTATCTCCGGTCTTTCGCTGCTGCATAACCTGAAGAGACAAACCATGCGTTATATTTCCACCCGCGGCGGCATGCCGCCTAAGTCTTTTTCCGAAATCCTGTTGAGCGGCCTGTCGCCCGACGGCGGATTGGCGATACCGGAAACTTATCCCCAAATCACGGCAGCGGAACTTGCGGCCTGGCGGAATTTAAGTTATCCGGCCTTGGCGTTTGAAATCCTGTCGCGTTTTGTCGACGACATTCCAGCGGACGATTTGCGTAGCATCGTCAACCAGACTTACACTGCTGAGGTATTCGGCACACCGGATATCACGCCGCTGAAAACGCTGGAGCCGGGGCTGCACATTTTGGGATTGTCGAATGGTCCGACGCTGGCGTTCAAGGATATCGCGATGCAATTGCTCGGCAATCTGTTTCAGTATCAATTGGATAAAACCGGCGACGAATTGAACATTCTCGGCGCGACTTCGGGTGATACCGGCTCCAGCGCCGAATACGCGATGCGAGGCAAGCGCGGCATCCGCGTGTTCATGCTGTCGCCGCTCGGCAAAATGAGCCGCTTCCAGACCGCGCAAATGTTCTCGCTGCAAGACAAAAACATTTTCAACATCGCCATCCGCGGTGTGTTCGACGATTGCCAGGACATCGTCAAAGCGGTCAGCAACGATCACGCGTTCAAACAAGCGCACCGTATCGGCACGGTCAATTCGATCAACTGGGCGCGCATCGTCGCGCAAGTGGTGTATTACTTCAAAGGCTATTTCGCCGCAACCAAAAGCAATGTCGAGCAGGTGTCGTTCGCCGTGCCGTCCGGCAATTTCGGCAACATCTGCGCCGGTCATGTCGCGCGCATGATGGGATTGCCGATCAAACGTCTGATCCTGGCGACCAACGAAAACGACGTGCTCGACGAATTTTTCCGCACCGGCGTGTATCGTCCGCGCACCACCACCGAAACCCGGCACACCAGCAGCCCGTCGATGGACATTTCCAAAGCTTCCAATTTCGAACGCTTCATTTTCGACCTGACCGGCCGCAATGCGCAACAAGTCAAGGAACTGTGGTCGGCAGTCGATCAAGGCAGGCCTTTCGACTTATCGCAAACCCCGCTGTTCGCCAAAATCCAGGATTACGGCTTCGTCTCCGGCAGCAGCAACCATGCTGCCCGCATTGCCACCATCCGCGACATCCATCAACGCTATCGTGTGCTGGTCGACACCCACACCGCCGACGGCCTCAAAGTCGGTCAAGCGCATCGCGAAACCGGCGTGCCGCTGATTTGCCTGGAAACCGCGCTGCCGGTGAAATTCGCCGAAAGCATCGTTGAGGCCATCGGCCGAGAACCCAAACGCCCGGCAGGTTTCGAACATCTGGAAGACTTACCGCAGCGGTTTGTGGTGAAGGATGCGGATGTGGCGGCGGTGAAAGCGTATATTGATGAATTTAGTAGGGTGCAATAGCATTGCACCGGACGCTTGATGGTGCAATGCGCTATGATTAGATGAGGAGTGAAGATGGCGTGGTAAATCAAATTGGCTTAATTCAGCATAATTCGCCGGATGAATGATGAAATAATTTCTGTGATTGATGCAGCCAGAAATTTAGATAGACATAAGGCCTATATATTTAAGATATTGGGTCGTCTGTGCATCGATACAGTAAAGGAGAAAAATAGCGCAGCAAGAGGACAAAAAATTGCCTACATTACGATTGATGATTATAAGCGAGTAAAAGATTATCTTTCTAAAACAGAAGGTGATCAAACTTTTTTAGCTCAGCAATCGGATGTTAGAGGGGTGTCCTATTTAATTCAGCTTGAACCTGAGCATGATCCGGGTAGATTCAAGCTTGGATTTGCTACTAACATCGAAGAAAGATTGAGATCACACAAAACAGCAGCGCCATTCTCTAAAGTTCTTAAAGTATGGCCATGTAAAATACTCTGGGAAAAAACTGCTATAGAGTGTGCTTCTCAGGGATGTACACGACTGCATACTGAAGTTTTTCGTACCGAATCAATAAATGAAGTTCAGCCAAGATGTGAACAGTTTTTTAAGATAATGCCACAATTGGATTCAAACAATTAGATCTTTAAGTGTTGCAGGTAATTTACCCATGATCGTCCATCACTTCACCTCTTCCGAATTTGCCCTCAAAGCCCTGCGTGATCGCCGGTTGAAGATTGCGCACATCAATGAACTGAACGATCCGTTTAAATTTCGTATCGCCGATTTTTCCTTCATTCTATTAGAAGCAGGAAGGTTGTAAGTCGGAAGCTGCGTTAGCTGTGTTCCGGCATTCCAACGAATGTATCCTCACCTGTTTTCCCCCCATGCAGAAACTGAACCCACGGAGTCTGCGGCAGAATGCGTGAGTTGGGGAAATCCTTGCCAGATCACATAATGCCCGGGATTATGCAAGCAAGCCGGGCTAGTCGATGGCCTCGACTGTGACGATATCGCTAAAACGTTCGAAATCCTTGGTGTTATGGGTAAGGATGGCTGGAATACTGTAAGCCAGCATTGTGGCGACGATATTGGCGTCGTGGACTTTTTTGCCGCTGATTTCGTAATGCGTCATCAAGTTTAGGAGTTTTTCTGTTACCCCTAAACTGTCATCGGCGACGTTGAATTGTTCCAGGAATTGGTTTATCTGGGCCAGAACTGTTTGTTTCGGCACTGCACCGAAAGTCTGCGGCCGGGTCAAGGTGGCCAGGTATTCCCGGATCACTTGACGGCTTATCCAGAGTTCCCGTCCGTCTTGAAAGGCGGTCGTGATAGCAGTCAGGGCGTTTTTATGGAGCGGTGCTTCCAGCACATTGGCGTATACCAGTGTGTTGGTGTCGATGAACAGCGCGCCGTCAGCGCCTTTAGCGGCCATCGTTTCCGTACATGTCTTCGCGGTGCAGACTCAAGTCTTCCGGCCATTTGCCTACGCTGACCACAGGAAAAACCAGCGGTTTCTTGACATTGTTTGCCGTTGTTTGTTGTTCCATCCGCGTTTTTAAGAAATCGACGAAATCCTCGACTTCCGCGATCCGGTCGGTAGGGAGCGACCTTATTTTGTCGATCAACGCTTGGGTGTCTTGCTTACCAGTTGCCATCATTATTCTCCGCTCAACGTAATTCACCCAAAAAATAGCCTCAGCATAAGGGAATTCCAGAATACGTAGTTTTGCTGCATCCTAACACATATGTGTTGACACCCACTCAAACTAAAAGTCTCCGGAAAAACCGGAACACCTCAGAATTCATTCCCCCGGCTGTTATCGACATCTTCCGGACTTACCAGACTGCCGACATTGCCCCATGCATTCCGGATGTAAGACACCACCTGCCCGATTTCAATGTCGCGGATGAAATGCTGATAGGGCGGCATGCCGTAAGGTCTCGGATTGCCCGCCGTGGCAGGCGGGTAGCCGCCATACAGCACGCTGCGGATGGTATTCAGCGGGGGGTTCATGGTCACATTCCGGTTTCCTGCCAGGGGGGGGTACATTTTGGGCGTGCCTTCCCCGGATTTGCCGTGACAATCTTGGCAGTGTTTCTCATAGACCGCTTCCCCGAGAGCCAGATATTGGCGCACCTGTTCCGGCATTTTCCGGGCTTTTCGAGGTGCTTGGGCTTGGTCTTGCTTCTCGCCCAGCGACTGAAGGTAAACCGCTATCGAGCGCATGTCCTCATTCGATAGATATTGCAGACTTTGCCGGACAATCGTGGCCATCGGGCCGGAAGTCACGGCATGGCTGTTTATCCCGGTGGACAGCAGCTCGACGATGTCCTCGATCGGCCATTCACCCACGCCGGCTTCCAGCGGGGATATCAAGGAGGGCGCGTACCAGTAGGTTCCCACGATTTTGCTGCCGCTGAGCTTATCGTCCTGACTGGCCCCCCAGACATTGCGGGGGGTATGGCAGGCGTTACAATGTCCGAGCCCCTGAACCAGATAATTACCCCGGTTCCATTCATCGCTTTTTGATTTATCCGGCTGATAGACGCCTTCCTTGAAATACCATTTCCGCCAGAGAAACAGAAGTGTCTGGTTATCGTAAGGCGGGCGTATCTTGTGCGGTGGATTGGTCTGCGCGACAGGCGGCAGTGAGCGTAAATACGCGAAAATCGCATCGGCGTCCGGCCGGGTAACCTTGGTATATTCGGTATACGGAAATGCCGGGTACAAATAGCGGCCATCCTTCGATTTTCCGTGATGCAACGCCTGCCAGAAATCCTCGCCGCTCCAGCGGCCGATTCCGGTTTCGTTATCCGGCGTGATGTTTGAAGTGATAAATTCGCCGAAAGGCGTATTCAGCTTACGCCCGCCCGCATAAGGTTCTCCGCCCCGCGCGGTATGACATCCCATGCAATTGCCTGCGCGGGCAAGATACTCTCCGCGCCGGACTTGTTCCGCATCGGAATCAGCCGGTATCTGAGCCGATGCCGTTTGCGCCAGAAACAGCAAACCACCCGCAACACAAACGATGGTTCGCCATTTGCCCGTAAACCCTGCTGCGCTTGAATTTCTCATCGTGACACCTCCTTCACGGACAAAATAGTCCGGCAGCGTTGTGCCAGTTCCGGGGTCAGCGCGTCCGCTCCGGCCGGTTGCCCCGATGCCGGCAATCCGGGCAGCCACAACGCCAGTGCATTGACTTCTTCTTGTGTCAGTTTTTTTGCAATTTCCGACATGCAGTCGGGTATTTGGCCGCGCATGATCCCGCCATTGCGCCAGCCGCCGAACTGTGCGGCCAGATAGGCATGCGGCAAGCCCAGCAGTCCGGGAATGGCCGGTTGCATGCCCATCAGCGCTTCGCCATGGCAGGCGCTGCATGCCGGAAGATCGCGCTCGGGGTCGCCGGAATACATCAGTGTTTCCACGGATTTTGTTTCATCGGGTGACAGGGCGGGCACTACCGGCTCCGGATGTGTGTAGGGTTGGTCAGCAAAATACTCCGCGATTTCCCGCATGTATTCATCCGAGAGGTTTTCGAGCAAAATGGCCATCGGCTGATAAAAGCGCCGTCCATCGCGGAAATTACGCAGCTGATTATAGAGATAACCGGCCGGTTTGCCGGCAATACGCGGGAAATAGGCATCCCGGTCTATCAAGTCGGCATCTCGATGACAGATGATGCAAGGCTTGATCCGTTCATCCAGGTTATCGGGTATTTTGGACGACGCCGGTTCGACAGCGCTTGCCAGACCGGTAATCATCGTTAACAAGAGGAAAATAAAGAACTTCATTGATGCGTGAATCCCTGAAAAATAATTAAAATACCGGTAATTCTCCGTCAGTAACCAGCATGCGGAATTGCAAAGTGGCAGTTTATATCACTAGTTGTAATCCAAACAACCGGATGATAAACCTGGTTAATCACATCTTAGTCCGATGCCAGTACCTGAACATGCGCCGCTACGCAGCGCGCCAGCGATTTCAATTCATAGCCGCCTTCCAACGCTGAGACGATGCGGCCTTGTGAGTATTTCGCAGCGATCGCTTTGATTTGCCGCGTGATCCACACATAATCGCCGTCTTCCAGATTCAGTTGCGCCATGTCGTCATCCTCGTGCGCATCGAATCCGGCAGAGACGAAAATCATCTCCGGTTTGAAGCGGTCGAGCGCCGGCAGCCAGTGGTCGGTTACTGCCTGACGGAATACGCCGCCATTACTGCCGCGCGGCAGCGGCACGTTGATCATGCGCTCGGTCGCGCTGCTGGCGCCGCTGTAGGGGTAAAAAGGGTGCTGAAATATCGAGCACAGCATGACGTGCGGGTTGTCACGGAAAATCTCCTCGCTGCCGTTACCGTGATGCACGTCGAAATCCAGGATGGCAAGGCGCTGCAGGTGATGATGCGCGATGGCATGCGCTACCCCCACTGCGATATTGTTGAACAAACAAAAACCCATGGCGCGATCGGATTCGGCGTGATGGCCGGGGGGGCGGACGGCGCAGAACGCATTGTTCACCGTGCCGGCCAGCACCAGATCGGCCGCCAGAATGACAGCGCCAGCGGCGTGTAAGGCAGCGCTCAAGGAAAACGGATTCATCGCGGTGTCGGCGTCTAATGCCACGACCCCGGTAGACGGGGAAGCCTGGCGGATGCTGTCGATGTAGTCCGCAGTGTGCACCCGCGCCAACTGGTCTGTCGTAGCCAGCGGCGCGTCGTAACGTTGCAGTTGTTCCAGCAATCCGGCGGTTTTCAGTTCATTTTCGATGGCAATTAACCGCTGCGGGCATTCCGGGTGGAACGATCCCATATTGTGCTTGAGGCAATCTGGATGGGTGATATACGCTGTTGGCACGCTATTTTCCGATTTCAAGTAAATTCAAAGTCAGTATGGCGATCATACTCGCGTTTGCGGGCGGTCTCAAAATGTAAAGTTTATTCAATTAACCGGGTATACCGTGATAAATTATCAGCAATCCGGTTTTTTTGTGTAATGGTATATTTTCGTCATATCAAATGGGGAGTCATTGATGAACGAGTTTATTGGCAACATGTTGAAATTTCTTTCGATTGAGTCGCTGATGGAAAAAGGCTGGCTGGAGTTGACGCAAATCACGATGCCGCTTTTCCTGTTATTCCTGGTGTTTTTCGGGTTGAGTTTCTATATTCAACATAAGCGATGGAAAGCAGTCGCGTCGGTCATTTGCGCGCTGGTTGCGTTTGTCTATTTGCCGTATGAGTTTTACCGCCAATCGATGGTATCCGCTCGGGCGCATACCAATGTCGGTGAGGTTCAGGGGAATTTGCAGGAATTTCTGGATTCCGCCAGTCTGGCGCATGCCAAAGGCATCGTGGATAAAGAAGCGGCCGCAAGCGTATTGGATGAAATGATTCATGGCATCAAGCCGGATAAGAAGAAGGAGTTGATTTTGATTTCCTGGCTGGTGGCGGAAAATGAGAAAAATGCGCTGGCGCAAATTGACGGCAAGCAAAAAACGCTGGCTGACGATCTCAAATCCGATTTGGCGGCGGCCAAAACCGAAATCATCGATTCGCGCCCGCCAGTCGATAAAATTTCCGAAACCATCGTGCGGAAACTGGACGACGATGTCAAAGTGCTGGTTGAAAAGAAAATGCAAGCTTTCAAGGAGGAACTCGACGGCTCCCTGGATAGCTTTAAAGACGGCATCAACACCTTCGTGCAAGCAGAACTGAATAATTACCAGACTAAATTGGCGGGCATTACGCAGCAAAATGTCGATGAACTGAGAAATGTTTCCAACCGGGTTAACCAGGCGCTTACCGAGCAGGTTAGAAAAATCAATCAAGAATCATTGAAAAAACTGGATGACACCAAAGAAAGCATTGAGGGACTCGGCGCCGCTTCGGACAGCAATTTGCGAAACATTACGCAACAAATGAAGCAATTGTCGGCAGCTATCGAAACCGCTCAAAAGGTTGCGCAGAAAAGAAACGAAATCCTGTTTGAGTATAACGAATGTATGCGAACGACGGGGGTATTGGATCTGGGTGGTAAAGGCGAGCAATGCAAATCCAAGTATCAGCAGGATTTGTCTGGTTTGAAATAATCAATCGCTGCCGGTCTGATGGCAGTTATTTGAGATAGCCATCAGACCGCGCCGGCCATCGTCATGTGCGCAGCATGACCAGCATAGTCAGATAGAAGATGTACGCAGTTACAAAAACAATCCCTTCATTGCGCGATACCATCCGCTCGCTGCGGAATACCGGCAGGCAAGCAATGGCGACGATTGCCGCCAGCGGCAAATCGATCCATAAAATATCATCCTCAACGCCGATTCCGCCAGGGGCGGCCAGCGTAGTCAAACCCAGGATCACCAGAATGTTGTAGATACTGCTGCCGATCAAGTTGCCGACCGCTACGTCCCGGTCATTCCGGTAAGTGGCTACGAGTGTCGTTACCAGTTCCGGCGCGGATGTGCCGATGGCAACGATTGTCAATCCGATGAAAGCATCGGAGACGTTGTAAGTCTTGGCAATGTTCACCGCCCCCGCGACCAGCAAATCCGCACCCAATACCGTTAGCGCCATGCCTGTGAACAACAGCAATGACTGTAGAGCATATTGCGGATACCGGTGTGCTTTGGGAATGGGCTTCTCACCGAATTCCTCCGAAAATTCTTTCTTGGTTGCGGCACTTTCCTTGCGGCTTTCTTTGATCAGCAAGATCGTATACAACACCGCCGCAAGCACCAGCAGCGTACCTTCGATCCGGGACAGGACGCCGTCAAGCGACATTAGAATCAAAATGAAAGCCGATCCGATCATCACCGGCACATCGAGTTTGATGCTCAGAAGCCGGATTGGCAACGGGCGGATAACCGCACTCAGGCCCAGGATAAACAAAATGTTGAGGATATTGGTGCCAGCGATATTGCCGATCGCTAGCGAACCTTTATCCTCCGCGACCGCCGTGATGCCGACCGCCAGCTCGGGGGTGCTGGTTCCGATCGAAACGATGGTCAAGCCGATAACGATCGGGCTGACACCGAGCATTGCGGCTACCCGGGTAGCGCTGCGCAGCAGCATCTCGGCTCCCAGGACGATGATCACCAAGCCGCCGAGGAAGATGATGACCGGATGTAATTCGATCATTCGCTCTGCTTATCTGCCGCGGGCACCACGAGTACATCCGAAGAAATCCATTGCAAAACCCGGTTAAGGGAATTTTTGAACAGCGTATCGAACAAACCGGTGTTTTCACTGGAACCCATCACGACCAGATCAATTGCGTGCCGGCGGACATACCGGGTGAGTGAAGTTTCCAATGCTTCATCCACCGGTACGATGTGTCTGATTCGTGACCGGGGGATGCCGTTGCTGGTGACGAACCGCTCACAACGTTCATGAACTGCGGAACTGGCAAGTTTTAACGCCGCGCTTTCCGGCGTGGAACCCATCGCTTTGGGACGCTCGTGTGCGTAAAACACATCCACGGCGGATTGCGGGAACCACTGCGCGGCGGCAAGCAACGCGGCACTGGAATTCCGGGATAAGTCGGTGGCGGCGACAATATTGCGATACGGCCCACGCACACGATTGCGGACGATCAGCAGCGGCTGCTCCAATGTCTGCGACAATTTCTCGACAGTGGATCCTAGCAGAAAACGCCCGAGCGGTTCGTCCCGCGCTACGCCGGTTATCACTAATCCAGCGCCGGTTTGCCTGGCAACGAGGGTGATCGAATCCGCAGGCGCGGTTGAGCGGACCAACCGGATGTCGGCGCGCGATCCCATGTTCGCCAGATCCTGGCTTAATTGATGACGCGCATCGTGTTGCAAATCAAACGATTGATCGCCTGCGGACCATGCCAGGATTTGATCCGGCGCGCCGGGAACATCGAAGACATTGAGCGCTGTCAGATGCGACTGCCAAGCCTGCGCCAGCTGGATAGACCGGTCGAGCGCGCGGTCGCAGCGCGGGCTTAGATCGGTCGCCAGCAGTAAATGCGTCGGCGGCGGGAAGGACGGTGAGGGGGGCGCATCTTTTTCCGTACCCGGTTCGCCGGAAATGCGGTCGCCGGTTTGCATTCCGCCGAGCGTTGCCAATTCCGGAGAACGCGCATCGACGATTACCAAGAGATCCGTTGGCGCTTCGTCCAACACCCGTTTGGTGACGCTTCCCAGCAATAATTCTTCGGTAACGTGCGTGCCATGCTTGCCCATAACGATCAGATCGCAATCTTGACGTTCGGCTTGATTGAGGATGGCGCGCGTGGCGTCGCCGCACTCCACCTGCGCGTGATACTGATCTTGCGTCAAGCCTGCATTCCGGGCCAGTTCGTGCAGTAAATGCAACGCTTTCTCGCAGGCTTCGTGCCGGTAGCGCTTAATGTCATCTTGGGTGATGCCGGCGTAATTCAACAACCCTTCGAACGGCACGTCGAATGCATGGAACAGCACGATACCGGCATCGGGAGCGATCTCACGGGTTATCCGGAGGGCAAGTTCCGAGGCCGGCGAAAAATCGATCGCCAGTAAAGCTTTCTTGTACGAGCCGCGGACGCCGGTTTTCACAATCAATACCGGGCAATGGCATTTGCGCAGCAGATGCGAGGCGATCGAACCAATTAGAAGCCGGCGCAATGCGTTATCCCCGCGGGAACCGGCAATGACAAGATCCGCGCTCGTTGAGGCGGCGCAAGCCGGAATCGCCGCGGCGGGCAATCCCTCCTCGACTAGAATTTCAGCAGTTACTCCGCGGTTGCGGGAAGTATCGGAAATGATCGAATGCAATTCATTACGCTGCTTATCGACCAGCTTGCTCGTGACGGCGGCAGCCTGGTCCCCGATAAGATCCTGCAGCGAACCCAGAGCGTTCAGCCCGAGAGCATGCATGACCGTGCAGCGGGCCGAAGTTATCCCGGAAATATCGAAGCCTCGCTCGATGGCTTGCAAGGATGGGGATGACAAATCCGTTGCAACAAAGACATGGTTAATCAGTTTCATTAATAGCGCTCCTTTGCGTATGGAATATATGCAACCGGCTTTTCACAAACGGTCGATTCTGGCGATACGCAGGAAAGTTTTTTCCGCTTCAACGCACAGGAACAATAGTAAGCCCAAGCTGAGTATAGCCGCCCAGGAATGAATATCGAGTGCGACACTTTTGAAAAGATGATGCATCGGTGCTGTGTAGGTAAAGGCGAGTTGTAGCACGATCAGAATGCCGGATACCAGCAGAACCGCCGGGTTGCCGCGTAGCGTTTCCAGTCTGAATGCGTGCGCCGTAAAATGACGGACATTGAATAGGTAAAACAGTTCGCACACCACAATCATATTGACTGCGGCGGTGCGTGCCGTCTCGAGGCTGCTGCCGCGTTGCAATTCCCAATTGAAGATGGCGAATGTCGCGGCTACCATCAAAACGATCACAAACAGAATCCGCAACCCGAGTGCTTGCGTGATCAAAGGCTCGCCGGGCGGGCGTGGCGCAAGCGTCATGACACCCCGCTCCGCCGGTTCAAATGCCAAAGCCAATGCCAGCGTGACCGACGTGACCGTGTTTACCCATAGGATCTGACCGGCGGTTACCGGTAGCGGTAAACCAGCAAAGATTGCCAGCAGAATGACACCGGCTTCGCCGCCATTGGTAGGCAGCATGTGCATCAGCGATTTCTTGATATTGTCGTAAACCACGCGGCCTTCGCGGATAGCGCTGGCAATCGTGGCGAAGTTGTCATCCGTCAAAACCAGATCGGATGCTTCGCGGGCAGCATCGGTGCCTTTTTGGCCCATGGCGACTCCTATGTCAGCCGCCTTCAATGCCGGTGCGTCGTTTACACCGTCTCCGGTCATTGCCACGAGATGACCTTGCGACTGCAAGGCGGTGATCAGCCTCAGTTTATGCTCCGGTGTGGCGCGGGCAAAGATATCGGTGGTCAGCGCATGTTCACGTAACGCGCTGTCATCCAGGTTTTCGATCGCATCACCCGTCAGGGTTCGTCCGGAAACCAGGCCGAGCTGGCTGCCGATCGCCGCCGCTGTGATCGCATGATCGCCAGTCACCATCTTGACCCTCACACCCGCCGAGTGGCATTCGGCGACTGCTGCAATCGCTTCTTCCCGGGGCGGATCAATGATGCCCACCAGCCCCAACAGCTCAAAGCGAGGCATGATGTCGCTGACTTCAATGTCTTGCCGGTTCTCTGACCATTGTGCTTGGGCGAGCGCTAACACCCGTTCACCTGCTTGAGCGGCACGTGTGACGGCGGCTTCCCAATAATCTCGATCGATAGCAGCGCCGCCGGATTGCGTTTTACAGAGCGCGAAGACGCGCTCCGGCGCGCCTTTCAAAAACAATAAGTGGCGTCCGCCGTGATCGTGATTCAGCGTGACCATGTATTGCCGCTCGGATTCGAACGGAATCGCGTCGACGCGAGGCCACTGCGGCGCAGCGCCGGACGGTTCCATGCCCGCTTTGTGAGCCAGCGTCATCAAGGCGCCTTCCGTCGGATCGCCGGTCAGCATCCAGTTGCCGGCGGCATCATGATGAATTCGGGCGTCGTTGCAAAGCAGCGCGCATCGCGCCAAATCCTCGAATCCGGCAATGGCTGCCGGGGCGATACTGACGCCGTTGATGTGAAAACCGCCGTCCGGCGCATATCCTGCGCCTGACACCGTTATCTCGCAATCGGCCAATACCAGCCGGACTGCGGTCATTTCATTCCGGGTCAGCGTACCGGTTTTGTCGGTGCAGATCACCGAAACCGAGCCGAGGGTTTCGACTGCCGGCAGACGTCTGACGATGGTTTTCTTGCGCGCCATGACCCGGGTGCCGATCGCCAGCACGATTGTCACGATGGCCGGCATACCTTCGGGAATCGCGGCGACTGCCAACCCGACAACTGCGAGAAATAAATCGAACCATGGAAGTTGAGCGATGTAATAACCGTACAACAGCGTTACTGCCGCGACCCCCAAAATGAAAGCGGTGATTTGCCGGGCGAACTGATCCAGCCGCCGCGTCAGCGGTGTCACCAAGCTTTTGACATCGCTCACCATCGTGCCGATGCGTCCGATTTCCGTAAGCACGCCGGTAGCGACAACGATGCCTTGCGCCTGGCCATAACTTACCAGCGTCCCGGAATAGCACATATTGGTCCGGTCCGCCAGATTGGCTTGCTGGGATACGGCGGCCGATACTTTTTCGACCGGTGCCGATTCGCCCGTGAGAGCGGATTCGATGACTTGCAGATTCCGCGTATGAATCAGGCGCAGGTCAGCGGGAATTTTGTCGCCCGATTCCAGCAACACCAGATCGCCGGGAACCAGTTGTGCCGCATCGATGTGCTGGCGCTCGCCGTCGCGCACGACCGCAGCGCGTGCCGCCAGCATACCGCGGACTGCATCGAGCGCCCGCTCAGCCTTACCTTCCTGGACGAATCCGATGACGGCGTTAATGACGACAACGCCAAGAATGACCAACGCATCGACCAATCCGCCTAATGCAAGGGTAACCGATCCAGCCAGCAGCAGAACGTAGATCAACGGATTGTGAAACTGCAAAAGGAATCTAAGCCACGCGGCCCGGCGGACCGGCTCCGGCAGACAGTTCTCGCCGAAATCGTTCAAGCGCTGAGCGGCCTCTTGCGCCGTCAACCCCGATTGCTTGGAAGTTTTCCAGAGAGCGGCGACTTCATCGAGCGGCAATGCATGCCATGCCAATCCGTTGAGGTTTTTGCCGGATGATTTCTCATCGTGTTTCGCAGCGTTATTTTCCATCGTTATGCTGATTCCTCATCGTCAGTACATGGAACCTTAATCAAGGTGCGGGAAACCCAATTCGTATTGTAATCATCGTCCGGTGTGAAATAGCGCTCGCGCATTGGGCAATCAGCGGAGCAAGCGGCCGTACCGGGTATGTTTGCGGCAACAACCGTGGCAATCGTGTTCAAATCAGGAAACATAAGCGCTTGTGTGATGGGAGTGCCGGCTAAAATAAAACGCTATGGCGCAGGGTTTATGCTTGCGGATGATTTCCTGCCAAGATGGAAATACGCGAAAATTTTACTGGCAATCACTGGCAGAGTAAACCTTGGTGTGGCAATGATTCATTTAACCAATTAATTCCGAACGATAATCTCTCATCGCTACAGGGATCGGTGTCGTTCTGACAATAAATGCTCATCAAACGGAATTGTAGCTGGCGGACTCAATCAGTTAGTTGCTATTGATGTTGCAAAGCTGATATGGCGATTAATCAATGGCTTAATGTGATGATATTCAACAAAATCATATTTTTGTGTCTGCGTAAGCCAGCCGCCGCTCATGCAAAGCTCTTTAGAATTGATTTAATTGATGCTATGTTTCAAAAATAAATAACGATGTAAGGAAATCGTATGGGGCAGGTGACTGAATTGGTGGGACGCGGCTTGGCAAGATTTTTGACCAAACCGGTGCGGCAAAGTGTTCAGGTTGCGACGGTCAATCAGGAGCAACTGACGACAACGCTTCAACCGGGCGACGTGCTGCTGGTTGAGGGCGATACTCGCATCAGTGTTGCCATTAAATATCTGACCCAGTCGACCTGGTCGCATGCCGCGCTGTATGTCGGCGATGTCTTGCCGCACGGCGCACCGTGGGAATTGCCAAAGGTATTGATTGAAGCCGATCTGAAAGAAGGGGTGCGCGCCATCACCTTAGCGCATTATGCGCAAATGCACACACGCATATGCCGTCCGGTCGGGCTGAGCAATGAAGACCGTAAGCGGGTCGTCGATTTTGCGATTTCGCGCATAGGCCACCAATACGATCTAAAGCACATTTTCGACTTGTTGCGCTACCTTTTGCCAACAGCGCCGGTGCCGACCAGATTCCGCAGACGCCTGCTCGCGCTTGGCAGCGGCGACCCAACGCGGGCGATTTGTTCAACGCTGATTGCACAAGCGTTCGAATCGGTGCGCTACCCGATACTTCCGGAAATCCGGCGCGCGTGGTCGAAGGATCCCAGGAATTTCGATTGCTACGCGGAAATCTATCACATCCGCCACTATAGTTTGTTTACACCGCGCGACTTCGATATCTCACCGTATTTCGATATCATCAAACCCGTGCTGAAAAACGGCTTCGACTACCGCAAGCTTGCCTGGAGCGATGCGGAGCAAGAAGATGATCCTTGCGGATGCGATTAGCGATGAAAAGAAACGCACTTATAAGCATTGGCTCACAATTCGTCAGGCATTGCGGAAACGTGAGTGCTTGACGATCAGAATCGTGACGAGCGGTATCACAAAACCGATGACCGTGACGGTAATCAATAAATGCCCGAGTTCGCTGTAATCGGCGGGAATCGTGATCTGACCGGTAACCGCGTCCTTGACTTCGCGTTTGACTTCGTAGATCTGATTAAGATATTTCGTGCCCAGTTGCGAAGCCGATAATGCCAGATTGGTAAAAGAAGCCATGACTGCAAAGAAAGTGGCTTTGAGTTTATCCGGCGCGGAGTTAGCGATCCATGCCAGCATCGGAATCATCGCGATTTGTCCCAGCGGCGATTCCAAGGCCGTATCAATCAGCACGATAAACCGGGCGTCGACCACGCCGCCTGTCATTGCCGCAGTCCATTCGTGCAATCCGAAATACATGCCGATGATCGGAAATGACAGAAAAGTGCCGACAACGGTCAAAAAGCCGATGATGTAAGCGATCGAACGTTCCGCCATGAAGCGGCGGAAAATGAACATGCCGAACAAAGTCAGCGTTGCGCCGACCAGTGACAAGACGGCGAGAAATTGTTGATCAAATCCCAGTTCGTCGATCATCCACCAGGTAGAACCGGCGCCGGGGCCGGGGATGGCGCGGAAAATAAAAATCATGACCGCGGTGCCGACCAGCACGTTGCGGGCTTCGGGTTCCAATTCCCCGGTCAGGCGCCACATCAGAAACAGGATGATTGTTAAGGAAATGACAAAAATGATTTCCTCGCCGGCGGGTATCCGGCTCAAACCGACGCTCAGCGATATGATGGTAAACGCCAGCCCGCCGCCGAGAATCCACCAATTAACCGGCGGTGATTCGGAGTGAACGCTGAGCAGTTTATCAACTTCTTGCCGGCTGTGGCCTTGCTCCAGAAAGCGTTTACGCTCGCGCCGTTGCAGCCAGGATGCGAATACCACGCCCAAAATCGAAATCAACGGGATGATCAGCGCCAATTCGTAAACCAGTAAATACACCGCTTCTTTTTCGGCTTCCGGTAACGCTCCTGCGTCGCGCAGCAAAAAAACATTGGCAACCGATACCAGCACGCCGCCGCCGATGATAGCAACGCGCCCAAGGGTTTGCATGGTGACATGCATCAGTTTGCGTTTTTCCAAATCCAGCTTATTGCCATTCTCATCGATGCGCGGCACCGCTTCGACGGTCATGGCATCGGCGACGACATCCTGTAACACATAACCGATAGGCGCCAGCAGCGCGGAGGTGACATACCAGGTTTCGACGGAGGCGATGGCAACCATGGTTTCGGTGTGTCCCAGCAGACCGATCATGATTAACAGACTCAGCATGATCAAGCTGGCGCCGAGATACACCAGCAAGCCTTTCCATCGCCATATCAAATCGACCAGATGCCCCATCGGCATTTTGAGCGCCCAAGGCAGCATCATCCAGAATCCGAGCATGGCCAGAAACTCGGCGGATAACCCCAGTTTCTCCTTGACATAGAAGGTGCCGACGATGCCGGTCAGACCGGAAATGCCTGCGGCGACATACACCATCAAGGGCGGTAGATAAGATAATCGCATTTCACGGCCAAGCCCCAGGATATTGGCGCTGAACCATTGCGCGATGACTGACAGGAAACCGGTAGCCGGTAGTAGATTTTTCATAGTGTTGTGAGATTTCTTTTTTTGATTTTATGGATAGCGTTATTTTTGCCTAGGCCGGACACCCACTTTGACCGGGATGGATTTTTCCTGTTTGTTGCGGATAATCGTCACCGTGACATTCTCACCGGGTGCCAGAGCGGCAACGATCTTGAGTAGCTCCGATGCGTTATTCACCGGTTTTCCTTCGACTGCGATCAGGATATCGCCGGCTTTGATGCCGGCATTATCCGCCGGGCCGTCTTTAAGGACGCTGGCGATTAACGATCCGGCCGGCTGCGTTAGACCGAAAGACTCCGCCAGTTCCGGCGTCATGTCTTGCATACTTACGCCCAGCCAGCCGCGCGTGACGCTACCGGATTGTATAATTTGTTCCATGATCTGCTTGGCGTTGTGGACCGGGATCGCAAAGCCGATACCCAGGGATCCGCCGCTGCGGGAATAGATGGCGGTGTTGATGCCGATCAAGTTGCCCGATGTATCGGTCAGCGCGCCGCCGGAATTACCCGGATTGATGGCGGCATCGGTTTGGATAAAGTCTTCAAACGTGTTGATGCCGACCCGGCTTCTGCTTAAGGCGCTGACAATGCCCATGGTAACGCTCTGGCCGACACCGAATGGATTGCCGACGGCCAGTACCACGTCTCCCACTTTGACCTGCTGCGATTGTCCGAATGTGATTGCCGGGAGATCCTTTAAATCGGTTTTAAGGACTGCCAGATCGGTTTCCGGGTCCGAACCGATTAATTTTGCTTTGGCTTTGCGGCCGTCGAATAACGCGATTTCGACTTCATCGGAAGCTTCGATTACGTGGTGATTGGTCAGAATATAGCCATTGTCGCTGACGATGACGCCGGATCCCAGACTGGATGTGCGGCGTGTCCGTGATTCGAATTGATCGCCAAAGAACCGGCGGAACAATGGATCGTTCAGCAAGGGATGAGCCGGCTCTTTAATTTCCTTACTGGTAAAAATATTGACGACTGACGGTATGGCGGCTTCTGCAGCATTGGAGTAGCTATCCGGTCTCGGCGTTTCCACGGCAGGCGCCGTTTCCGTTATTGTTACGATTTCTCCGCGCGGCCTCCACGACAGCAAATCCGGCCGTAATGTCGATACAACAAAAAAAATAGCCAGAAAAATTGTTGCTGTTTGTGCAAAAATTAACCAAAGTCTGTACATCAGTGTGGTTACTCCAAAATTAATTTACTGCAAAGTAGTATATGCGCCAAGGAGAGCGTCAATGCATCGGGATGAACTGGAAAATCATTTGAATCAGTTGCTGGATATTTCCCGCTTTCATGATTATTGCCCAAATGGCTTGCAAGTGGAAGGGCGCGGCGAAATTCAAACGATCATCAGCGGTGTAACGGCTTCGTTGGATCTTCTGCAAGCCGCAATTGCAGCCAAAGCGGATGCGATTCTGGTGCATCACGGCTATTTCTGGCGTGGCGAAGACATGCGCATTACCGGTATCAAAAGCCGCCGTATCGCGTTGTTGCTGAATCAGCAAATCAATTTATTCGCCTACCATCTGCCGCTGGATGCGCATCCTCATTTAGGCAATAACGCGTTGTTGGGAAAAAAGCTGGGTTTGATCGAGACCGGCCGTTTCGGCGAACAGGAAATCGGAATTATCGGAGAATTACCGCAAGCTGTTACGCTGAATACATTCAGCCATAAAATTTCTCGAACTTTATTACGCAAACCGATGATTATCGGCGATCCGGATAAACCGGTACGGCAGATTGCCTGGTGTACCGGGGCTGCGCAAGACTATTTCGAATTGGCTATTCAGCGAGGAATCGATGCTTATTTGACCGGTGAAATTTCCGAGCGGCATGTGCACCTTGCGCGTGAATCCGGCGTCGCATTCATTGTCGCTGGCCATCACGCAACCGAGCGCTACGGTGTGCAAGCGGTGGGTGATCATATCGCGCAAAAATTCGGTATCCACCATCAGTTTATCGATATCGAGAATCCGGTTTAATTTAAGGAAATGCTGATTAATTCAACGAATGAGATGAAGCACGAGGCGCACGGAACGCAGCAGCCGAGACATATCAACAAGATAGGCGAGGATGTGAGTACCGCGCATTGATGCGATTCGCTCGTGCAGTCACAATTAATCAGCTTTTCCTTAATGGATGGCGGGGAATATTTGCGTCAAGTGCTGTGCTGGCGGGTTTGAGCGTCGCGAATTATGCGTTGTGATCATCATCCTTTTTCTTTTTTTTGCCGGAGAACATGGTCCACCAGATGATGAAAAGAAAAAGACCTAATGCCACTGCTGCTTCGACGATGAGTAACCACATTTTTTAACTTTGTTATCAAAATTCATAAGTTTTCTACTTTAACCAAAATCCGATGAAAAACCAATTAAGTTTTATTATTTTGCTGTGTTCGTTGTTGGCCGGTTGCGCGACTGAATCCGTGAGTCCTGTGGTAGAACCCGGTAAACCGGCGGAAGTAGTGACACCCGCGTTGCCGCCTGATAAGCCGTTTACCAAATCCATTCAAAAGAAAGTGGCTTGGTCCGCGCTGAACGGCTGGCGGGATGACGATCTGCTGCCTGCTTGGCAAGCTTTTCAGAAAAGCTGTCTGGCTTTGAGTAAGCAACCGGCATGGAAAGCGTCATGCCAACAGGCATCGTTGCTTAAGCAACCCGATAACGCAGCGGTGAGGAAATTTTTTGAAACCCATTTTACGCCTTATCAAATTATCAATACCGATAACACTCAGGAGGGATTGGTAACCGGATATTACGAACCCTTGCTCAAAGGCAGCCGCAAACCTTCCAACCGTTATCGCTTTCCTATTTATGCCGCGCCCGATGATCTGCTGACGATCGACTTGGGCGCCGCCTACCCGGAGTTGAAGGATTTACGCTTGCGTGGCCGGTTGGATGGACGCAAAGTAGTACCGTTCCATTCACGCGCCGACATCATGAATAACCCGAAGCTGCTGGATGGTTACGAATTGTTGTGGGTGGAGGACGAAGTTGAGTTATTTTTTCTGCACGTGCAGGGTTCGGGCCGGATCGTTTTCGATAATGGCGAAGTCATGAAGGTCGGCTTCGCGGATCAAAATGGTTATCCTTACAATTCAATCGGTAAGTTGTTGGTGGAACGGGGTGAGTTGCCGCTCGAGAAAGCCTCCATGCAAGGTATTAAACAGTGGGGACAGCAAAATCCTAGAAAGTTGCCGGAGCTGTTGCAGCAAAATGCGCGTTATGTTTTTTTCCGTGAATTGCCGTCCGATTTGTCGGGACCGATCGGCGCGCTGGGCGTGCCATTGACAGCTGGCCGCAGTATCGCGATTGATCCGCAATCCATCCCGCAAGGAGCGCCGGTTTTTTTATCGACGACCTGGCCAAATACCAACAAGCCGTTAAACCGGCTCATGGTCGCGCAGGATGTGGGGGGGGCGATCAAGGGCGGCGTACGTGCGGATTTCTTTTGGGGCTTTGGACATGAAGCCGGTATTCAGGCAGGCAAAATGAAGCAATCGGGAAAAATGTGGGTATTGCTGCCGCGTGACTATCAGTTTCCCCTAGTGTCGCGGCAATAAAAAAGGCTTGCCGGAATAATCGGTAAGCCTTTAAGGAAACGCTGATTAATTGACCGCGTGAGCGAATCACTTCGTTACGCGGTACTCGCATCCTCGCCTATCTTATTGATATGTCTCGGTTGCTGCGTTCCGTGCGCCTTGTGCTTCATCTCATTCGTTGAATTAATCAGCATTTCCTTAAGCTTTTGTTTGTATATTTATTTGTTTTTAGCAGTGCTGTTTAATTTTTCTTCGATCGCCGCAGCCGGGATCATACCGCCGACAATCGAGCCATCCGCGAAAACAAGGGTCGGCGTGCCGGATACTTTATTTTCGCGACCCGACTGGACCAGGGTTTCAAGGGGTGTTTCACAATCTTTCGACGATGGCGCGACGCTTTTCAACATGAAATCTTCCCATGCTTTGAGTTGATTGCTGGAGCACCAGATTTTTGCTGATAACTCCATCGAACCTCGCAGCACCGGGTACAGCAAGTTGTAGACGGTGACATTGGTAATGTTCAGCAATTCTTTTTCCAGTTGCTTGCAGTAAGGGCAATTAGGATCGGTATAGACGGCTAATTTGCGGCTGCCGTCGCCTTTGACTGCTTTGATCGCGTGCTGCAGCGGTAAACTGTCGAACGAAACACGGCGAGCGGCTTTGATTTCCTGGATGCGTTCATTCGTCATGCTGACCCGGGTTTTAGTGTCAATTACGTGACCAAAGAAAAAATAGTCAGCCTTATCGTCGGTATAAAAAACTTCATCGCCTACCACGACTTCATATAAGCCCATGAAAGGAGTTTTCTTGATACTGTCGATTTTCTGACCGGCAAAATGCGGTTCGATCGCTTTTCTCAAAGTTTCTTCGTCAGCCCAAACACTGGCAGAAAAAGCACCTAAAATCAATAAGTAAGTGAAAAACCACAAGCGCATTGCCATAATGACTCCAATTTTAGAAAGATGATTAGTTCAGGGCGTGTTGTATTAATCGATTTTTAATCAGCGGAAGCCGATCGGTGATCTCGAGTCCAAGATTGCGCAGACGCGCCAGGGTCGGATTGGCGTTGTTAAACAGCTTTTGCAAGCCATCGGTTACCAATTCCAATGCCAGGATATCCTCTTTTCTTGCCAGCTCGTAACGCCGCAGCAACATGGAATTTCCACAATCCGTATGGTTGTGTGCTTTGAGTATCGCTGTTAATTCCCGGGTGTCACGTAGACCTAAGTTGACGCCTTGCCCGGCTAGAGGATGGATGCCGTGGGCAGCATCGCCGATCAGCACTAAACGCGGCTTGGTTAATTTCTCCACGTGTACAAAATTCAATGGAAATCCGGCCGGGGGTGTTATCAGTTGCAGCTTTCCCAGTGCATGCGAGGATGCTTCTTCTACCTGGCGGCACAGTTCTTCCGCCGGCAGGTGAGTCAGAAAACCGGCATGATCTTCGCCGGTTGACCAAACCATCGATACCCGCTTATCGGGAAGCGGCAGCAAGGCGATTATTCCATCCCGGCGAAACCACTGATGCGCGATTTGACGATGCGCTCGTTCGGTGCTGAAATTGGCTACCACGCCGATTTGATGATAGGCATGCTTCTTAACATCAATTCCAGCTTGTTGACGTACCCATGAGTTCACACCATCCGCGCCAACCAGCAGTGCCGCTTCCAGCAGGCGGCCATCTTCCAGTTGAACTTCGACGTGCGATTCCAGCCATCTGATTGCGGCGCATTTTGCAGGGCAAAATATCTGAATATTGTCGTTAGCGGCTTGAAGCACTTTCCATACCGCTGACTGCAATTGACGGTTCTCAATAATGAAGGCCAATTCCGGCACGCCGATCTCATAGGCGCTGAAATTAATGCGAGCTGTATTATCATCGCCGAAAACCGACATTTCATAAACGGGAGCAATGCGTTCGGTATCCATGAGCGGCCACGCGTCCAGTGAGCGCAGAAAAGCCGCGCTGCCCGGACTGATTGCGTAAACCCGGCTGTCCCAGCTGTCATCCTGGGGCGGCGGCATGGTCAGGTGCGGTTCAATTACAGCAATTCTGAGGCCGCAATCCTTTAACGCTGCCGCCAATCCGGCTCCAACCAATCCGCCGCCGATGATTATCAGATCGAATTTCATGAGCTGGATTATACAACTGCTTTAACGTTGAAGGTTCAAAACAAACGATAACTCCGATTGGTTGCGTATGTTTTCTGGTAATGAGGCATCGTCGAGCATTAAGATGCTGCCAATGATGAGTATCGAGCGAGTATGCTCTGAAATCACAAAGAATATTTTAGATTCGATAAATCGCGGTGATACCACTGCTTCATAAGATTCTTAGTCTTGACAAGACATTATCCCGAGGGCAAAATGCCCGGCTTGTGTTTTGCATGTGGCGAATTAGCTCAGTGGTTAGAGCAGCGGAATCATAATCCGTTGGTCCGGGGTTCAAATCCCTGATTCGCCACCAGTCTGCCGGCGCTAAAAAAGAAATATAGTCATTATGAATGCATATTTCTTGCTATAAATTCACAACAATCTGCAACAATAACACTGCGAATCTTTATCATTGATATGGTGGATGCGAAAGCTAACGCATCTCTAAGGGTTTCTGAACTTTTCTGTCCATTTCAAAGTTTCTCCGGAGCACTCAGTATTGCTTCCTGGCGATGTAAATAAATCTTTTATAACCAAATTCACAGTGTTATACTTGCCGACTTTTGTTACGCTGTACATGTGGTTGCGGCAAAGTTATTTATCAATCTATATATGTGAGGGTATTGCCTATTTATGACAACGATTAAAGTTAAGGAAAATGAACCATTCGAAGTGGCAATGCGCCGTTTTAAACGTTCAATAGAAAAAACGGGGATCTTGACAGAATTACGCGCGCGCGAGTTTTATGAAAAACCGACCGCGGAACGCAAAAGAAAACTTGCGGCGGCTGTGAAAAGGAACTATAAGCGCCTCCGTAGTCAATTGCTACCGCCTAAACTTTATTAGTTTTCTTTAAATATAGGCCGAAACGGAACATAAGAGACAGTCGTACAAAGCTTGTTAGCGAAAGTACTGTTCTGCTGTTCTGGCATCTGATGTTTCAGTTAGTCACCTGCTTACGTTAAAACGAATATGAGTTTGAAGGAAAGAATTGCCGACGATTTGAAATCGGCAATGCGGACAGGCAATACGAAGCAGCGGGATACGATTCGACTACTGCAAGCAGCGATTAAACAACGCGAAGTTGATGAACGCATCGTCCTGGATAATGCGGCAGTGGTTGCTGTGATCGAGAAAATGCTTAAGCAACGAAAAGACTCGATTGCACAGTATGAGGCGGCCAAGCGTCTGGATTTGGCAGAAATCGAGAAAGATGAAATTGCTTTTTTAAGCGCTTATATGCCTCAGCCATACTCCGAATCGGAGATTGATGATCTTATTGATGCAGCCATTTCGGAAACCGGCGCTTCGGGAATGCAGGATATGGGTAAGGTCATGGCTCTCCTAAAGTCGAAGCTGGCTGGGCGGGCGGATATGGCAAAAGTATCGGTGCTTATTAAATCCAAGCTAGTATAATCATATTAAAAACAACCGTAGTTCCTCTAATTTATTTATACTAGGTGCTAGCGATTTTATAGCTTCTAGTCAATGATTCCACAGTCTTTTATTCATGATTTGCTCAATCGGGTTGATATTGTTGATACGATTGATCGTCATGTCCCCTTGAAAAAGGCGGGGGCCAATTTTGTTGCTTGTTGCCCGTTTCATAATGAGAAAACCCCTTCTTTTACAGTCAGTCAAACCAAACAGTTCTATCATTGCTTCGGTTGCGGTGCGCATGGTAATGCAATCAGTTTCTTGATTGAGTACAGCGGATTGAGTTTTGTGGAAGCGGTGCAGAGTCTGGCGGGGTATGCCGGGATGGAAGTGCCTGTGCAATCAGGTAATATTTCTTCTGAGAGCGCTTCTTCAAATGATTTGTCACAAAATCAGGAATTTAATCAGGGTCATGGAAATGACGAGGTCTCGTCGGACGAATTGATTAATGCAATGCAAATGGCGACTCATTATTATCGTGAGCAGCTCAAACATTCCGGAAAGGCAATCGCTTATCTTAAGACACGCGGTATATCCGGAAAAACTGCAGCGCGATTTGCCATTGGTTATGCGCCTGCAGCTTGGCAGAATCTGGAAGCTGTTTTTCCGGATTATGCTGCCGAAAAAACCAAAAAGATTCTGGCGCAAGCGGGCCTGATCATCATTAACGATGATGCCAAACAATATGATCGCTTCAGAGATCGGATTATGTTCCCGATTCTTAATCAGAAAGGGCGGATCGTCGGATTTGGCGGGAGGGTTTTGGCGCAGGAAGAACCGAAATATCTAAATTCTCCTGAAACAGTTTTGTTCGGAAAAAGCCGGGAGCTATATAATTTTTTTTCGGCGCGCCGCGCTATCCGTGAAGCAAATTGTGTCATTGTTGTGGAAGGGTACATGGATGTGATTGCGCTTTCGCAACATGGCATTGATAACGTAGTGGCTACCTTGGGTACAGCTACTACCGGCATTCATATCCAAAAACTGTTACGTCAAACAGACAACATCATTTTTTGCTTCGATGGTGACCAGGCGGGTAGAAAAGCAGCTTGGCGAGCGCTGGAAAATAGTTTGGAATTGCTGACGGATGGTAAGTACCTGGGATTTCTTTTTTTGCCTGAAGGTACTGATCCCGACAGTTACGTCAATCAATTCGGGAAAGAGTCTTTCGAGAAGCAAATCTCGCAAGCGGTCCCGTTATCAGAATTTTTTTTCAAGGAGTTATGCGCCGGGCTAAAACTGCAAACTAGCGAAGGCCGCGCAAAGCTGGTTAAAGATGCGAAACCCTTACTGCAGCGAATTGTAGCGCCGGCATTGTCATTAATTCTAAAAAGACGTCTGGCGGAATTGAGCGAGCTTGCTGATAAAGAATTAGAAGCTTTGCTTCAGATTAAGCGTATTCCCGAAACCGCCAAGAAGATTGGGGGTAATGAAAGAAAACAGGCGGTTACACTGTACCGGCGTTTGATCCGGATATTATTGGACGATCCAAGTTACGTAACTAAACTTGATCGAGGTTTGCTGGTCAAATCGGACGCGAAAAATGAAGAGATTGCCGCGTTAGAAGCATTATTTGAATTTTTCGATGCGCATCCTAATTTAACTGAGAACAATTCGGTATTTTCAATAGCGGGCTATTTTCAAAATAACCCCCTTAAAGTGTTGTTGGAAAGTATCGAGTGCGAAACGCTCGAATGGAATCATTCAACAGCTATTGAGTCCGAATTTTCAGATATTCTGAAAAAATTAAGACTTATGCAGTATAAGGAACGTATTACTGAGTTGCAGAGCAAGTCGCTGAATATGCTTAGTGACGAGGAAAAAAAAGAGCTGCAACAATTGGTTAAACAGCAGTAGCAGTTACATAGTGTTAGTGTGTGTCGAATTTTGATACAATTCTAAACTTTTAGCACCTTATTTAATAAATTATTGTATTGGGAATCCAATATGCCAAAGAAAGCGGTCGAGTCGAAAAATAACGAGGTTGCCAAGAACCAAACAACCAAGAAAGTGAAAAATCCCGAAAATGAAATGATAGAAAAAGAAAAGCCTGAGAAATTAGCGGCAGAATCTGAGAAGAAAACAAAGAAAGCGGCGGGCAAGCAGTCGTCCGAAAAAGTGATAAACAGTGATGTTGTTGCAGGAATCGCTGTTTCCGATAGCGCAGAGTCAAGAGAGGGGAGCGCCTCTCCAGCAGTTGTGTCCGATTTTTTTAATGCGGAATCAAATGACGGTAAAAAAACCAGAGGAAGAACGCCGAAGAAAAATAAAGCGAACGCTGTGATTGATCAATTGGACGAGATGGGGGCTGTTTCTGCTATCGAAAGCGGCAATTCGCAACCACAGGATATTGAAGCGCGTCGTATGCGCCTGAAAATACTGATTGGTTTGGGCAAGGAGCGCGGTTATCTGACATATGCAGAAATAAATGATCATTTGCCTGATGATATGCTCGATGCTGAACAAATTGAAGGCATCATCAGCATGATCAATGACATGGGCATATCGGTGCATGACGAAGCGCCCGATGCCGAGACATTGTTGATGTCGGATGCGGCAACGACTGTTGCCGATGAAGATGTTGCAGAAGAAGCCGAAGCAGCACTTTCCACAGTTGATTCTGAGTTTGGTCGTACAACGGATCCGGTCCGCATGTATATGCGTGAAATGGGTTCGGTTGGCTTGCTGACCCGTGAAAGCGAGATCGAGATCGCAAAGCGGATCGAAGGCGGGTTGCGGCACATGATTCAAGCGATTTCGGCTTGTCCTCCTATTATTGGAAAGATTGTCGATCTGGCAACAGAAGTCGAGAAAGATATTATTCGCATCGATGAGGTAGTGGATGGTTTGTTGGATGCGAATGCGCAAGAAATTACTAACGAGGAATTCTCGGAAGAGTCGCTCGATCAAGAACTGGCGTCAGGTGATCTTGGTGACGAAGATGAAGATGAGGAAGGTGATGGCTCCGCAATTGCCAGTGCTGATCTGCTAAAGTTGAAAACAGATGCATTGGAACGTTTTGCAGTCATTCGCGAAATTTATCATGAGATGCAAGTACTGCTTGATAAAGAAGGTTCTTATCAGCAAGCCTATCTCGACTTACAGGATAAAATTTCTTCCGAACTGATGGGTATCCGTTTTTCAGCAAAAATGGTGGAAAAGCTTTGTGATACGCAGCGCGAGTTGGTTGGCGATGTGCGAAATTACGAACGCAAAATTATGGATTTGTGCGTATCCAAAGCGAAGATGCCACGAAACCATTTCATCAAAACTTTTCCGGGAAATGAAACCAATCTTGACTGGATAGTTCAGGAAATCAATGCCGGGAAACCATATAGCCAATCGCTCGAGCACTATAAACCCGCGATTCTTGAAGAGCAGCAAAATTTGCTGTCTTTGAGAGATAAAATTGGTATTCCGATCAAGGATCTCAAGGAGATCAACCGTAAAATGTCAACTGGCGAAGCTAAAGCACGCCGGGCTAAGCGTGAAATGACCGAAGCGAATTTGCGGCTGGTAATTTCGATTGCTAAGAAGTATACCAATCGTGGTTTGCAATTCCTTGATCTTATTCAAGAGGGAAATATCGGCTTGATGAAGGCGGTCGATAAATTCGAGTATCGCCGCGGTTACAAATTTTCGACGTATGCGACATGGTGGATACGTCAAGCGATTACCCGCTCAATCGCCGATCAAGCGCGGACGATCCGGATACCGGTGCACATGATTGAAACCATCAATAAAATGAATCGCATTTCCCGTCAGATTTTGCAGGAGACCGGGCAAGAACCGGAACCGGCCGTATTGGCGCAAAAAATGGAGATGCCCGAAGAGAAGATCCGTAAAATTCTTAAAATCTCTAAAGAACCGATATCGATGGAAACACCGATCGGTGACGATGAGGATTCACACTTGGGTGATTTTATTGAAGATGCTGCAACAATGGCGCCGGCCGATGCTGCGGTATACGCAAGCCTGCGTGGGGTAACCAAGGATATATTGGATTCACTAACGCCGCGCGAAGCTAAAGTGCTGCGGATGCGTTTTGGTATTGAAATGAATACGGATCATACTTTGGAAGAAGTTGGTAAGCAGTTTGATGTGACTCGTGAGCGTATTCGCCAGATTGAAGCGAAAGCATTACGCAAACTGCGCCACCCAGCCCGCTCGGAACGGTTGCGCAGTTTTCTGGATACCGGCAACAATTAATTTTTGTCTTGGGGTCTGTAGCTCAGTCGGTTAGAGCAGGGGACTCATAATCCCTTGGTCGTTGGTTCGAGTCCAACCAGACCCACCAAAAAAGCACTTATGTTTTTTAACAAAGTGCTTTTTTTATTTTTAGGTAAATGTTTCTAGGGAAGCGCTGATTAATTCAACGAATGTGATGAAGGGCGAGGCGCACGGAACGCAACAACCGAGACATATCAACCCGATAGGCGAGGGAGTGAGTACCGCGCAACGAAGCAATTCGCTCGTGCAGTCAATTAATCAGCGCTTCCCTAGAACAAGCGCCAATGCTATCGAACAGATTTTTCAGTTTCAACCTCAGATAAAATAGTGTTTCCGGATGAAACGTACCAAAACCAGCAAGGCCTGGATGAAAGAGCATGTCAGTGATTTTTTTGTCAAGCAAGCCAGAAAGGATGGCTATCGTTCGCGCGCCGCTTATAAATTATTGGAAATTACCGAGCGGGATCATATTCTGAAATCTGGAATGACTGTAGTGGATTTAGGAGCCGCACCAGGTAGCTGGTCACAAGTTGCGAGCCAGAAAGTAGCACCTAAAGGCAGAGTGATAGCGTTGGATATTCTTGAAATGCTGCCGCTACCCGGAGTGGAATTTATTCAAGGCGATTTTATGGAAGAAATTGCGTTGAGTGAATTGAGGGAACAACTCAAGGGGCATCAGCCAGACTTGGTTATTTCGGATATGGCGCCAAATATGAGTGGTATTGCTGTTAGCGATCAGGCGAGAAGTATGTATCTGGCAGAATTGGCTTTTGCTTTTGCGATGGAACAACTGAACTATAGCGGAAATTTCTTAGTCAAAGTTTTTCAGGGAAGGGATTTTGATCAATTTCTTCGTGATATGCGAGCTGGGTTTAAAAATGTAGCGATACGAAAACCGAAAGCTTCTCGTGATCGGAGCAATGAATTGTATTTGCTTGGTTTAGGGAAAAAGTAAATAAAAGTGACTGCTAACAAAAAATGAGTAGATATCCCCAGAGATAACAGCAACAATAAGTAGTAGTATTATTGCGTGGTAGTGGATCCGTCAGATTTAATAAGTTTGCTGTTATATTATTTTGAATAGAGTTAGAATGACCAATCAATGATTTTTAGGTGCAAAACCAAGAAGGAGCTATCTTGAATAATCTAATTAAAAATATGGCCATTTGGCTGGTAATTGCACTTGTGTTGATGACTGTATTTAATCAATTCAGCGTTCGTCAACCGGCACAAGTGCCAATGGAATATTCTCAGTTCATTTCGGAACTGAATCAAGGAAGAATCGCAAAAGTTGTCATTGAAGGCCGTACTTTGAGAGGTACGAAGTCGGATGGCAGGCGTTTTACAACTTATGCACCTTCCGATCCCTGGATGGTAAGCGATTTACTGAAAGCGGGTGTAATTGTTGAAGCCAAGCCCGAAGAAGAGCCTTCCATGTTGATGAGCATTTTTATTTCATGGTTCCCGATGTTGCTATTAATTGCTGTATGGATCTTTTTCATGCGGCAAATGCAAGGTGGCGGTCGAAATGGTGGTGCTTTTTCATTTGGAAAAAGCAAGGCTCGTATGCTCGATAAGTCGGCAAATACCATTACTTTTAATGATGTGGCCGGATGCGAAGAGGCCAAGGAAGAAGTGGCTGAGCTTGTAGAATTTTTGCGCGATCCCACCAAATTCCAGAAACTCGGGGGACGTATTCCCCGTGGCGTATTGATGGTAGGTAGTCCCGGTACAGGTAAGACATTGCTTGCGCGAGCGATTGCGGGCGAAGCGGGGGTACCGTTTTTCAGTATCTCAGGTTCTGATTTTGTTGAAATGTTCGTTGGTGTCGGTGCATCGCGTGTGCGTGATATGTTCGAGCAAGCGAAAAAGCATGCACCTTGCATCATTTTCATTGACGAGATTGATGCAGTCGGCCGTCAGCGGGGCGCCGGTTTGGGTGGTGGCAATGACGAACGAGAACAAACGCTCAACCAACTGCTGGTGGAAATGGATGGTTTCGAAGGCGCTATGGGGGTTATAGTGATTGCGGCAACCAACCGCCCAGATGTATTGGATCCGGCATTGTTGCGCCCTGGCCGCTTTGACCGGCAAGTGACAGTTCCACTTCCTGATATCCGAGGCCGTGAGCAAATTTTACAAGTTCATATGCGCAAAGTGCCTCTCGCACCGGATGTGAAAGCGGAAATCTTGGCGCGCGGCACACCCGGTATGTCTGGTGCGGATCTGGCCAATCTGGTCAATGAAGCAGCACTGTTTGCTGCAAGGAGTAACAAGCGTTTGGTCGATATGGAAGATTTCGAGCGCGCTAAAGATAAAATTTTCCTTGGGGCCGAACGCCGTTCAGCAGTTATGCCTGAACATGAACGTAGGAATACTGCTTATCATGAATCCGGGCATGCGGTTGTCGGTTATTTGCTGCCTAAAAACGATCCGGTGCATAAAGTTACCATTATTCCTCGTGGCCGTGCTTTGGGAATTACGTTTACTCTTCCGAAGGAAGATCGCTTCGGGATGGAACGTGAACAAATTTTACAAATGATCTCGATGATGCTTGCCGGCCGTATCGCCGAAGAAGTATTCATGAATCAGATGACTACCGGCGCGTCGAATGACTTTGAGCGCGCAACCGATATGGCCCGGCAAATGGTTACTCGATGGGGAATGTCGGATACGCTGGGTCCGATGGTTTATGGTGAGAATGAAGGCGAAGTTTTCTTGGGCCGTTCAGTTACGACGCACAAGAATGTCAGTGAATCAACGATGCAGAAAGTTGATGCGGAAGTTCGTCGCATCATTGATGAGCAATATGCATTGGCACGAAAACTGATCGAGGAAAATAAAGAAAAAATTGAAGCAATGGCCAAGGCCCTGTTGGAATGGGAAACCATCGACAGTGATCAAATCAAGGATATTATGGACGGACGTGCTCCGCGTCCGCCGAAGCCTCCTCAATCGATGTCTTCAACAACAGATGATGAATCTTCACCGGTGGAATCTGAAGAACAACAAAGTAGCGAGCCGACAGCACCGCATGAAGTTGCTAAAGAAACTGATTAGCTGTTGATAGCTTGATTGGCGCGGGATACGACTGTAACATCGTATCCCGTTTTTATTTTCTTGCTCTGTATTCTCGTGACGTCTTTGCTTGATCAGCTAAACGCAATAGACCATCCATTGGTGATGGGGATTGTCAACATAACACCCGATTCTTTTTCGGATGGCGGGTTATTTCTTTCTGAGCAGCAAGCCATAGCTCATGCCAACCGCTTGATATCAGAAGGTGCGGATATTCTTGATATTGGCGGTGAATCGACCCGCCCAGGAAGTCAACAAGTTGATATTGATGAAGAACTGAAGCGCATAATGCCTGTATTAGAAGCACTTGTTCATACCGGTGTTCCAATTTCAGTCGATACTTCGAAACCCGAAGTGATGAAACGTGCAATCGCAGCGGGTGCTCAGATGATTAACGACGTGCATGCACTTCGCAACCCGCATGCACTGGAAGAAGTGGCTGCGAATGCGCATGTGAAGATTTGTCTGATGCACATGCAGGGTATGCCGCAAAATATGCAAGCTAACCCGCAATATACTGATATTGTGACTGAAGTGAAAAATTTTTTGCAGCAGCGTATCCAGATTGCAGAGGCCTGGGGTATTTCGAAAGATCGTCTGGTTATCGATCCTGGATTTGGTTTTGGCAAGACGCTGCAACATAATCTGACGCTATTGAATCGGCTGGATAAATTTACAGAGCTGGATGTTCCCGTTTTAGCGGGTTTATCGCGTAAATCCATGTTGGGTGCGATTACCGGTAATACAGTGCACCAGAGACTCCATGAAAGTGTTGCTGCAGCCTTGCTTGCGGTAATTAAGGGTGCTCGAATTGTACGCGTGCATGATGTTAAAGCAAGCAAAGACGCGCTTGCTGTCTATCATGCGATGATTCAGCAAAATGATGTAAGCCAATAGCACCCCGCTGCTTAACACGCAACTAGCGAATACTCATCAAATTGACTAAGAAATATTTTGGAACCGACGGTATACGAGGACGAGTAGGTAAATTTCCCATTACCCCTGATTTTATTTTGCATCTAGGCTATTCAGCCGGAAAAGTTTTAGCGGCAGCAGACTGGCATTTAATGGAGGGGAAACGCCCAACAGTACTGATCGGGAAAGATACGAGAGTCTCCGGCTACATGCTCGAATCCGCTCTGGAAGCGGGATTATGTGCTGCGGGAGTGGATGTCATTTTATCGGGTCCAATGCCGACCCCGGCTATTGCTTACTTGATTCGAGCGCTACGGTTGCAGGCGGGTATCGTCATCTCGGCTTCACATAATTTATTTGAAGATAATGGCGTGAAATTTTTCTCGGCATCCGGCAGCAAGCTTCCGGATGAAATGGAACACAAAATAGAGGCCGAGCTAAATTCACCGATTGAAACCAAGCCTTCCATTCAACTGGGAAAAGTACAACGAATCGATGATGCTGCCGGGCGCTATATTGAATTTTGCAAGAGCACTTTTCCTTATCATTTGGATCTGCGCGGACTGCGTATCGTCGTTGATTGCGCGCACGGAGCCGCGTATCACATTGCCGGACATGTCATGCACGAGCTGGGTGCCGATGTCGTCACAATCGGTGTGCAACCCAATGGTCTGAATATTAACCTCGAATGCGGCGCTACACATTGCGCAACCTTGCAGAAAGCTGTCAAGCAGCACCGTGCGGATCTTGGCATCGCACTGGATGGTGATGGCGACCGTGTCATGATGGTGGATAAGTTCGGCAAACTCTACGATGGCGATCAATTAACTTATATTATCGCCAAGCATCGCATGCGGAAGAACGTACTCGGCGGAGGGGTTGTAGGGACATTGATGACCAACTTGGCCATTGAGAATCAATTTAAAAAATTGCGCATACCGTTTCTAAGGGCGAATGTGGGTGATCGATACGTTCACGAATTGCTGCAAGAAAATAAATGGCAGCTTGGCGGAGAAAGTTCGGGGCATATTATTTGCATGGATAAGCATACGACCGGAGACGGTATTATCTCGGCGTTACAAGTGCTTTATGCGCTTCGCGATACCCGCAAGACGCTGGCTGAATTTATGCGCGGCGTGGCTTTATTCCCGCAGCGTCTGGTTAATGTAAAAGTTTCCAAGTCTTTCAACCTCAAAGCCAATAAAGCGGTTGATGCCGTGAAAAAAGAAGCGGAAACCGATCTCGGCGATGAAGGGCGTTTGTTGATTCGCGCTTCGGGAACGGAGCCGCTCATTCGTGTGATGGTAGAAGGAAAATCCAAGCAAAAAGTCAATTACTGGTCGGAACGGATTGCTGGAGTCATTCAAACGGCCTGTAACAGCTGAGTATTATCCGAAAATAACGGCTTCGGGACTTCATGCGGGTTACAAGTCTCTTGTTAAATTCTCGGGCGTTCAATTTTTTTACAAAACCATAGACTGTCATAATACTGTAACAATTTTGAAATACGATACTGCATCGTCTTTTTTGCGGGTTGTTCAATTTTTTATATGGAGCGCGGAATAATGATTAATGTGTTGAGTCTTAGGGGTCTTTTCGCGGTCGTGCTGCTAGTGGCGGCTACTTATGCGACCAAGATCAATGCTACACCGATTGTGAAAATTGATGGTTCAAGTACCGTTTTCCCGATAACGGAAGCTGTCGCTGAAGATTTTCAAATCGCCAAGCGAGGTTCGGTTCGAGTCACTGTTGGTATTTCGGGAACGGGCGGCGGTTTCAAGAAATTTTGCCGCAACGAAATCGATATTGTGAATGCTTCCCGTCCGATCACGGAACTTGAAATGGAAGCCTGTAAACAGGAAGGCGTGCAATTCATCGAAATGCCGATTGCTTTCGATGCCTTAACCGTCGTTGTAAATCCTCAGAATACTTGGAGTAAAACCGTTACTGTCGAAGAGTTGAAAAAAATCTGGGAACCCGCTGCACAGGGAAAAGTGACCAACTGGAATCAAATTAACCCGGCCTGGCCTGACAAAAGAATCAAGCTTTATGGACCAGGCGCGGATTCCGGAACCTTTGAATACTTTACTGAAGCCATAGTCGGGAAAGCCAAGTCAAGCCGAGGCGACTATACCGCTTCAGAAGATGATAATGTGCTGGTACAGGGCGTTGCAAGTGACATTTATGCACTCGGCTTTTTTGGATTTGCCTACTATATTGAAAATCGAAATAAGATTACCGCAGTTGCGATCGATAGCGGCGATGGCGGCGTGATTCCTTCTTCTGAGACAGTTGAAAATAACAGCTATAAACCATTATCGCGCCCCATATTTATCTACATCAACGCGAAATCGGCTGATAAACCGGAAGTCAATGAATTCGTGAATTTTTATATGAAAAATGCGACGGAATTGGTGACGGAAGTGAAATATTTTCCGCTTTCTAAAGAAGTGTACAACCTCAATATCGAGCATTTGAACAAGAAGAAACTGGGAACCGTGTTCAAAGGAACCGGAATCAATATACGATTGGAAGACATCCTGAAATTGGAATCCAGCTTATAAAGTATTTGTAATCAGTCTTATAGCATTCGTTTCTCATTGTATGTAAAGAATTAGAAACATCCGAGGGAAGCGCTGATCGACTCAAAAGCCGCTAATGGCTTAGAATTGATCAGTACTTCCCTTTTTCATTTTAAGAATGGATATGCTGCGATAGCCATGGAATTCCTGCCAATTTTTTATAGCATCAAAAACAAACCCTGTCTGGTTGTCGGTGGCGGCGAAGTTGCCGCGCGCAAGGTGGCGTTGTTATTAGAAGCGGGGGCGCGGGTGTCGGTGGTTGCTCCGCAAATCAATAGCACATTGGCCGAGCTTGCTGCACAAGGAGTTATTGCCCACTGGGCGGAACCTTTTCAATCCAGGCATCTGCACGGACAGGTATTAGTCATTGCCGCTACCGATGATCAATCGGTGAACCGGAAGGTATCAGAAGATTCCCAGCAACTTCGTATTCCGGTCAACGTCGTGGATAACCCGGATCTGTGCACTTTTATCATGCCGTCCATTGTTGACCGTTCGCCGCTGTTGATTGCCATCTCCAGTGGAGGGCAATCGCCGGTATTGGCAAGACTATTGCGTGCGCAGCTCGAATCGATCATACCGGTTGCGTACGGGCGGCTTGCCGCAATGGCGGGGAGATTCCGTGCGTATGTCAGGCAACAGATTGCGCATCCGGATAAGCGTCGCCAGTTCTGGGAAAATACTTTGCAAGGGCGGTTGACAGAATTGGTGTTGGCTGGGAAGGATAAAATGGCAGAGGAATATTTGCTGCAATCCCTAAAACAGGAAAAAGATCATTTTCCGCAAGGCGAGGTCTATCTGGTGGGTGCAGGACCGGGTAATCCTGATTTGCTGACGTTTCGTGCCATGCGCTTGATGCAGCAGGCCGATGTTGTGATTTACGACCGGCTGGTTTCACCGGAGATCCTCAATATGGTCCGTCGCGATGCAGCGCGTATTTATGCAGGTAAGGAGCGGAATCGGCATACGCTCCAGCAGGAATCGATTAATCAACTGCTGGTTCGCTTGGCTCAGGAAGGTAAACGGGTATTGCGTCTGAAAGGCGGCGATCCATTTATTTTCGGTCGTGGTGGGGAAGAGATTGAAACCTTGGCGTCACATCATATTCCCTTTCAAGTGGTGCCTGGAATTACTGCCGCTTCCGGCGTTGCGGCGTATGCCGGTATACCGCTCACACACCGGGATTATGCGCAATCGTGCATTTTTGTTACCGGTCATCTTAAAGACGGCACAATCGACTTGGATTGGCCGCAGCTTGCGCGACTGAATCAAACCGTCGTGATTTATATGGGATTACTGGGGCTATCAGTTCTTTGCAAACAACTGATAATGCACGGTTTGCCTGATTCCACGCCTGCCGCGATTATTCAGCAAGGCACCACGCAGAAACAAAAAATTGTCATTGGCACACTGCGAACATTACCGGTACAGACCGAGATCGAACATTTGACGCCGCCGACACTAATCATTGTCGGAGAAGTGGTAAAATTACATCAGAATCTGGCGTGGTTTGAACCGGCGCAGCAAGTTCCCGCAGCCCGGATCATTGCGACGAACCCCGGACCGGACACCTAAAGAAGCTCTGAAGAAAGTGAACGACGACCGGACAAGGTCAAATCAAGTGAAGAAGCGCGGTTTACAAGTGGTAAACGAGCATTTTGAACCTGATTTCAACGCGGCATGACTAAATGGAGTCGTTTTTCAGAGATTTCCTAACGAATTGAAAGAATTTATGCTAACCATTACAGTTACTCATCGAAAAGAACTCAAAGCGCGCGCGCATGCATTGAATCCGGTTGTCATGATAGGGAAATCCGGATTATCCGCGAATGTTATTGGAGAAATTGATCGAGCACTATCAAGCCACGAGCTAATAAAAATCAAAGTCCAGATGGATGATCGCGAGGCCAGAAATACTTTTTTTGAAGAGATATGCGCATTGACCAACGCTGCTCCAGTTCAGCACGTGGGAAAGATTCTGATCATTTATCGCCCCAAGCCGGAAGAAACGGAAAAGAAACTCGAACGCGCACGTGCACCCGCCAAGAAAAAACGTGCGCCGTTACGTAAGAAGCGTGATTTTCAGAACTGAGAGATTATTGCGCTTAGATGTACTTGACGTCCAAGATTTCATATTCGCGGATACCGCTGGGTGCTTGAACTTCCGCGATATCGCCAGCGTATTTGCCGATGAGAGCCCGCGAAATGGGGGAACTGATTGAAATTTTCCCGTCCTTGATATCCGCTTCATCGTCTCCGACGATTTGATAAGTCACAGTCTCGCCATTTTGCAAATCTTCCAATTCGACAGTGGCGCCGAAGACACAAGCGCCATCCGCATTGATAAGCGCCGGATTGATGATTTGAGCGCTGGAGAGTTTGCTTTCCAGTTCGGCAATGCGTCCTTCAATAAAGCTTTGTTTTTCCTTGGCAGCATCGTATTCGGCATTTTCCGAAAGATCACCATGCGAGCGCGCTTCAGCAATCGCAGCTATCACCGCAGGGCGATGTATCGTTTTCATCTCATGCAATTCTTTACGCAGCGCTTCCGCTCCTACGACCGTTAATGGAATAGTACTCATTGTAATTTCATGCCTTTCATGTTCATCCGATTGATTGTACTGAAGCGAGTCACACTTGTTCTGACGCTTTAAGCTGCACATGCAGTTTTTGCAGATTATATGTCTGCAATTCACGTTTGTCGGTAATACCCACACAAGCGGCGCGCGCGCCTGCCAGCGTTGTATAGTAAGTTACTTTCGCTTGAAGCGCAGCATGGCGGATTGAATAGGAATCCCGTATGGCGCTGCGTTGATTTTTTACAGTGTTGATAATCAGGCTGATTTCGCCATTTTTAATCATGTCAACAATGTGAGGACGGCCTTCCGCAACTTTATTGATGACATTGACGTTAATCCCGGCTTCTGTGAATACTGCAGCGGTACCTCGTGTAGCATAAAGGGTGAAGCCAAGTTTCGCAAGGCTTTGTGCGATCTCAACGGCGTGCAGTTTATCGGATTGCCGTACGCTGATAAAAATCTTTCCGGAAGCCGGCAGCCGCACATCGGTAGCAAGCTGGGACTTGACGAATGCTTCCGCAAAAGTTGCGCCCATACCCATCACTTCCCCGGTTGACTTCATTTCCGGGCCGAGGATCGTATCGACGCCAGGAAGTTTGATAAAAGGAAAAACAGCTTCTTTAACCGAAAAATATTGCGGAATGATTTCCTTGGTGACACCTTGGTCGATTAAAGACTTGCCGGTCATGCAACGCGCTGCGATTTTGGCGAGCTGCAAGCCGGTAGCCTTGGAGATGAAAGGAACCGTGCGCGATGCTCGCGGGTTAACCTCGAGGACATAAACCGTGTCGTCTTGAATGGCAAACTGCACATTCATCAACCCCAGCACATTCAAAGCTCGTGCCATTTCAGCCGTTTCGCGGCGCAGCTCATCCAGCATTTCGGAAGCCAGATTGAAGGTTGGCAATGAACATGCGGAATCACCGGAATGCACACCGGCTTGTTCGATATGTTCCATGATTCCACCGATAAGCACGGTTTCACCGTCGTAAATTGCGTCGACATCCACTTCCGTGGCATTGGTCAAGAAATGATCCAGCAATACCGGCGAATCGTTGGAGACTTTCACCGCTTCGCGCATGTATCGTTCCAAATCCGCTTTTTCATGGACGATTTCCATGGCTCTTCCGCCCAAAACATAACTGGGCCGGACCACCAGCGGATAGCCGATTTCCTCAGCGGCAAGCAGTGCCTCTTCCGGATTGCGCGCAGTGCGGTTCGGCGGTTGCCGCAGCCCTAGCTGTTGCAGCATCTGCTGGAAACGTTCGCGGTCTTCGGCGCAATCGATCATGTCCGGGCTGGTACCGATGATCGGAACACCGTTGGCCTCCAGATCCCGCGCCAGTTTCAGCGGCGTTTGACCGCCATACTGTACGATAACCCCCTCAGGTTTCTCAACGGCGACGATTTCAAGTACATCTTCAAGCGTCAGCGGCTCAAAGTACAAGCGATCCGAGGTGTCGTAATCGGTTGATACTGTTTCCGGATTACAGTTAACCATGATGGTTTCAAAACCGTCTTCGCGTAATGCCAAAGCGGCATGCACGCAACAGTAATCGAACTCGATGCCTTGACCGATGCGATTAGGGCCGCCGCCCAGTACCATGATTTTCTTATTGTTGGTCGGATTGGATTCGCATTCGTCTTCGTAACTGGAATACATATAGGCGGTGCTGGTCGCAAACTCAGCGGCGCAGGTGTCGACGCGTTTATAAACCGGGTGCAGATTGTGTTGATGGCGGTGTGTGCGGACAGCCGTTTGGCCAGTCTTCAGCAATTTTGCCAGGCGCCGGTCGGAAAAACCGCTGCGTTTGAGTTTGCGCAAGCTTTGCCGGTCCAACTCCGTCAGCCGGATATTGGTTAATGCCTGCTCTTGCCGGACCAAGTCTTCGATTTGCGCCAAGAACCAGGGATCGATATGCGTCAACTGATGGATTTCATCCAGTGACATCTGGCAACGGAACGCATCGGCGATATACCAAATCCGGTCGGGGCCGGGGTTCGCCAGTTCGGAACGTATCGTTTCCGGATTATCGGTTTTTTCGTCCAGCCCATCGACGCCGGTTTCCAATCCCCGCAAGGCTTTCTGCAGTGATTCCTGAAAAGTCCGGCCGATCGCCATGACTTCGCCGACCGATTTCATCTGAGTCGTCAGGCGATCGTTGGTTTGCGGGAATTTTTCAAATGCAAAACGCGGCACCTTGGTGACGACATAATCAATCGTCGGTTCGAACGAAGCGGGCGTGATGCCGCCGGTAATGTCATTGCCCAGTTCGTTCAGCGTGTAGCCGACGGCCAGCTTGGCGGCGATTTTGGCAATTGGGAAGCCAGTCGCTTTTGACGCCAGCGCGGAAGAACGCGACACTCGCGGATTCATTTCGATGACCAGCATGCGGCCGTTCTCCGGATTAATCGCAAATTGCACGTTGGAACCGCCGGTTTCCACGCCGATTTCGCGCAACACGGCGATCGAGGCGTTGCGCATCAATTGATATTCTTTGTCGGTCAGCGTTTGCGCCGGTGCAACGGTGATCGAATCACCGGTATGCACGCCCATGGGATCAAGGTTCTCAATGGAACAGATAATGATGCAATTGTCATTTTTGTCCCGCACCACTTCCATTTCATATTCTTTCCAGCCGATGACGGATTCTTCGATCAGTAATTCCTTGGTCGGAGAAGTTTTTAAGCCGCGCTCGCAAATATCCAGAAATTCTTCGCGGTTGTAGGCAATGCCGCCACCGCTGCCGCCCATCGTAAACGAAGGACGGATGATGACCGGGTATCCCAGCATGGCTTGTACTTGCAGCGCTTCTTCCATGCTGTGCGCTACGGCGGAACGGGCTGAATTTAAACCGATTCGCGTCATCGCCTGTTTGAATTTCTCACGGTCTTCGGCCATATCGATGGCTTCGCGCGAGGCACCGATGAGTTCGACGCCGTATTTTTCCAATATGCCATGTTTGACCAGATCCAATGCGCAGTTCAATGCCGTTTGCCCGCCCATGGTCGGCAGCAATGCTTGCGGGCGTTCGGCCGCAATGATTTTCTCCAATATCGGCCAGGTAATCGGCTCGATATAAGTCGCATCCGCCATTTCCGGGTCGGTCATGATGGTCGCGGGATTCGAATTTACCAGAATGATGCGGTAGCCTTCTTCACGCAAGGCCTTGCAGGCTTGCACGCCGGAATAGTCGAATTCGCAAGCTTGACCAATGACAATCGGACCGGCACCGATGATGAGTATGGATTGAATGTCGGTACGTTTTGGCATACTTAGTTATTCTTGAATGGAAACTGAGCGTTGTTAAAGTGGATTGTGAAGATCGTTTTTATAGCGTTGCATCATGCCGATGAATTTATCGAACAGATAATCGGCTTCATGCGGCCCCGGACTGGCTTCCGGGTGGCCTTGAAAGCAAAAAGCCGGTTTGTCGGTCAGCTCAAATCCTTGCAAACTGCGATCGAATAAGGATACATGCGTAACCCGGACATTCGCCGGCAAGGTATCGGCATCGACGGCAAAGCCGTGATTCTGGCTGGTGATGATGACTTTTCCGCTAGTAACATCCTGTACCGGATGATTGGCGCCGTGATGACCGAATTTCATCTTGACGGTGCGTGCGCCGCTGGCGAGGCCAAGCAATTGATGACCCAGGCAGATTCCAAAAATCGGAATATCCTTTTGCAACAGTGCTTGGGTTGCGGCAATGGCATAATCGCACGGTTCCGGATCGCCGGGGCCATTCGAAAGAAACACGCCGTCGGGCTGCAGTTTTAAAATTTCCGCAGCGGACGTTTGCGCCGGTAAAACCGTCACTTTGCAGCCGCGTTGCGCCAATTTGCGCAGAATGGTTCGTTTAATACCGAAATCAAGGGCCGCAACATGAAAATTTGAACTGCCCTGAGACTGGAAACCGGATTCGAGCGACCACTCGCCTTCGGTCCAAGTGTAAGGCTGTTGGCAGCTCACGACTTTGGCAAGATCCATTCCAGCCAATCCTGGAAACGCTCTTGCCGCTTGCAATGCTTGTTCCTCGTCAATGGTTCCTGCCATGATGCAACCGGATTGCGCGCCTTTTTCCCGCAGAATCCGGGTCAATTTTCGCGTGTCAATTTCGGCGATCGCAACAACTTTCTGATATTCGAGAAATTCCGACAATGTATGGGTTTTACGGAAATTGCTGGCAACGAGGGGCAGATCGCGGATTACCAAGCCGGCTGCATAGACTTTGTTGATGTTACCCGATTCATAATCTTCCCAATTGGTGCCGGTATTGCCGATATGCGGATAGGTCAGTGTGATGATTTGCTGACAATAGGAAGGGTCGGTTAAAATTTCCTGATAACCGGTCATCGCCGTGTTGAACGCCACTTCACCGGTATTGATCCCTGCAACGCCAATAGACACGCCACGAAAAATTGTCCCATCGGCAAGTGCGAGGATGGCGTGCGGTCGTTGTGACACAAAAACTCCTTGGAAACTGACAAGATCTGGAAAAAGGCCCAGGATCAATCGTTAAAAAGCCCTGGTTATTGAAGACCGGATTATACGTGAAAACGGTTCTTTTTTGTATGCGCACGGTTTCATCGTACCGTTTGGTTTTTTGATGGATTGCGGTTAATCCGGTTGCTGCTTTCCGGCGGATTTATTCGAAACAATCTTGCCCGGAAGATTAATAAGCATTTCCATAATTTGAATGGAGTATGGTTTTGTTTCGATGCGATTGCCAGGTATTATTCATCGTGTGTTTTTTTGCTGTAGTGGCGTCCTTTTGAAAAATATCAATGGATTGGCTCAACATAATTCAAAAATTTTCAATTATCGATCATGCATGTTTTCAAGTCTAAAGTAGATAAATGGGTGTTGGTTTGTTTCGCGTTGTCATTCATTGCCTGCCTGATGGGAACATCGGTCATGCTCAAGATCGGCGGAACTGCCAATTATGTGATGGCTGCTGTCATCGTCATTGCCGGTATCGGCTTTCCGCTATGGATTCTGGTGTCAACCCGGTACATCGCCGATGACGAGAATCTCAAGATCGTCAGCGGTCCGTTTTCGTGGATCATTCCGGTTCAATCGATAACATCCATTCAAGAAACGCAAAGCGCCATAACGAGTCCAGCCATGTCGTTCGACAGACTGGAAATTACATACGGTGAAGATAAAGCCATTATCGTGTCACCGGTTGATAAGGAAGGGTTCATTAAAGCGCTGGGTAGCGACAAATTGGTTGTCATTGGTAAGCGCCGGACAAAAGAAGCAAGAAACAGCGAAAAGAAAAGAAAACCGGATCGCAAAAACTCGTAAAAATGGAAATTACTGCTGATATGTTCTTTTTTTCGAGAGAAAAAGCGGGTGGTTTTGCATTAAAGTGTGGGGGTGATGCTTCAGTGATCATAAAGGATTCGGACTCGGATGCACAACTGCTTGATTTCCAGGGAAACATTGATTAATTGCCTGCGCAAGCGATTTGCTGCGTTGGGCGGTGCTCAGAAACTTCCCTATCTCCTTGATATGTCTCATTTCTTGCGTTCATATCATCTTGCTCGGCGAATCAGTCAGCGTTTCCCTAGTTTATCGGTGCCTTACCGTTGTTTACCGGATGATCATTTTAGCCGTTGTTTTTTCAATCTAGCCTGTTACCGAGGTTGTTATGGGTAATAATACCAAGCGTACGAAGTCCCAGCTTCTTGAAGAAATGCAGCAGTTGCGTTCCGAACTTACCGCAGTCAAGTTGATGACGGAAAAACAAACCCATGAGCTTTCTGTCAGTGAAGAGCGATTCTCCCTGGCAATGCGCGGTGCGAACGACGGGCTTTGGGACTGGAATCTGGAAACCGATGAAGTTTATTACTCGCCACGCTGGAAAAGCATGCTGGGCTATGCGGAAAGCGAACTGGAAAATAAATTGAGCACCTGGGCAAGCCTGGTTCATCCGGATGACAAAGAAATTGCGTTGGAAAAAGTGCGCGATTACCTTGATGGACGAAAAGATTCTTTCGAAGTGGAAATGCGCATGCGCCACAAGGATGGTCACGAAGTGTTCGTACTTTCCCGCGCATTTTTGGTTACGCGCGGATCGGATGGTAAGCCGCTGCGTTTGGTTGGCACGCATGTCGATATTACCGAACGTAAAAAAACGGAAGTGTACGACGGCAAACAGGCCGAAATTCTTGCAATGATTGCAATAGGACGCCCCGCACCGGAGATCTACGATGCCATCGCGCTGATGTACGAAGCCCGTCATCCCGGCATGCGCTGCGCGATGCTCGAGTTGAGCGGTAACAAGCTGCTGCACGGCGGGTCGCCAAACTTGCCGAAGGAATATTGCGATGCTTTACACGGCATGGAGAACGGTCCTAGCGTCGGTTCTTGCGGCGCGTCGACTTACACCGGGCAACGCGTACTGGTGGAAAACATTGACACCGATCCCAAATGGGCAAAAATCAAGCATTTCGCATTACCGCACGGTATGCGTTGTTGCTGGTCTGAACCGATCAGGAATTCCGAAGGAAAAGTTCTGGGCGCGTTCAGTATGTACTACAACCATCCGGCGCTTCCCAATGAAAGAGAATTGAAAGATTTGATCGCCGCGGCCAGGTTGACAGGCATCGTGATGGAACGGGATCAAGCGCAAAAACGTATTTGGACGCTGGCGTATACCGATGAGCTGACCGGTCTTGCGAGCCGCGCTGCCTTCATACAACACATTGAAGAGATCACCAAAGCGTATTGCCGCCATAACCGCCGGTTTGGATTGCTCTACATCGATTTGGATGATTTTAAGCGCGTGAACGATAGTCTGGGGCACGATGCGGGCGATTTGTTGCTGAAAACCATTGCGCAGCGCTTGATAACAACCTGCCGCGAATCGGATTTTATTGCCCGGCTGGGCGGTGATGAGTTCTGCATTCTGATTGAAGAAGTAGAAGCGGATTACGCTGCCCATGTCGCAAAGCGCTGCCTTGAAGCGATTTCGCAACCGATCGAAGTTTATTCCAGAAAAATTACACCGGCTTGCAGCATTGGTATCGCCTATTTTCCCGATGACGGCAAAGACCCTTCCATATTACTGAAAGCAGCCGATATTTCGCTTTATTCGGCCAAAGAAAACGGTAAAAATCATTATGCTTTTTATCGGGCCGAGCTGACCCAAAAGGCGGAGTATCGCTTCCAGATTGAGCAGAGTCTCAGGGAAGCCATCGAAAATCAGGAATTATCACTGGTCTATCAGCCGCAGATCAATATCGAGACCGGGGAAATCTTCGGCACCGAAGCGCTATCCCGATGGTTTCATCCGCAATTAGGTCAGGTTCCGCCTGGCGATTTTATTGCAACGGCGGAAAGAATCGGCATGAATAAAACACTGACCGAGTGGGTGTTGCAAACCGCTTGTAGTCAACTGGTTGCCTGGAAGAAACAAGGTTTCAAGGCGTTACGCATGGCAGTGAATATTTCTCCAAGCCTTTTCCTGGATCAGGAATTTGTGCAGCTGGTGAAGCGGATTATCAATGAAGCGGGAATCGCACCCGCCGAATTGGAACTCGAAGTGACGGAAGGCATCGTGCAGACCGATCCACGCAATTTAATCGTTTTTCAGGACCTGAAAGACTTGGGTGTGCTGCTTGTCCATTGATGATTTTGGAACCGGTTATTCATCGTTTGCATCGCTTAAGCACCTGATGGTCGATTATTTGAAAATTGATAAATATTTCATTGACGATATGCTGTCCGACGAGAAAACCCTGACTTTAGTCGGTTCCATGGTGAAAATGGGGCAAAAACTGGGATATGGCATCATCGCCGAAGGTGTCGAAACACAAGCGCAGTTGAAGATTCTAAAAGATCTCAACTGTGAAATCGTGCAGGGTTATTTGTTCAGCAAACCAGTCGATGCGGACAGCATTTCCGGGCTATTGACCGGTGAAGCGCACAAAAAGATTCTCCACCAATGCCGGTTGGATAAGATTGCGTAAATAATAAGCGGAAAGCTTGAAACTTCGGAAGAATCCGGAAAATCCCGCCGATTGAGCAAGATTTCCCGGTTGTGTGACAAAACTGAATTATGCGGTTGCTTTTCTGCGCAGCATAAAGCCCAGCATTCCTAAGCCGGCGAGCAGCATGGCGTAGGTTTCCGGTTCCGGTACCGCGGATACCGATACGTTATCGAGCAATAAGCCGACATTGTCGCCGCCCAGATTCTCAAAGCTGAAGCTATAGATCCCCGAAGCCGCTGGCGTGAAGCTTAAGGCATATGCTGTCAACCCGGCGCTACTGCCTAACGTAGCCGAAGTACTGGCAGTGCCGAAATTGATGTTGGCGGTTTCAGTGGAGCCGCGCTGGCTGCCTGCCAGGTCAAATGACAAGGTATAAGTAACGCCGCCGGTTAAATTGACGCTGTTGGCAAAAATACCGCTATTGGCGGTGCTGCCGTCCAGATCGATATAGTTTCCGTTGCCCGGTAAGATGTCGATAAAACCGATTCCGATTAAATCGACCGTGCCGCTGGAAACTGTCCAACCGCTGGCAACGGGCGGTATCCAATTGAGTGCCGATGGCGAGTAGCTATCGAAATTGTCGGAGAAAATGGTGACTGCCGCGCTGGCAGGCGCTGCGAATGCGGTGGTTATTGCTGCGGCAATAACGGCGGATTTGATTTTTTTCATGGAATCTCCCATTTATTTAATAACTTGGTTAATCGATGTATCCAGGGAAACGCTGATTAATTGACTGCACGAGCGAATCACTTCGTTGCGCGGTACTCGCATCCTCGCCTATCTTGTTGATATGTCTCGGTTACTGCGTTCCGTGCGCCTCGTGCTTCATCTCGTTCGCCGAATTAATCAGCGTTTCCCCAAGTCGTTGAGCCGGGTGTGATGTATTGATCGCTATTGTTACAAATGATTGTAAACATTACTTTATTAACCCATATTCCCGATCCTGATGTTAATGACCGGATTACGCAGGCGCAATAGAACATGGTTCCCGATTATTCTAGTACATTTGTCCTATTTTCTAGCGGAATCCGTCGTAATGAGTGAACGATTCGTGGGAATGGGCTTGTGCAGAGGAAGGCAAAAGTCATACAATAACGTCCTCGTTTTACCAATGAAACCAATCAATTGGAGTTTTGACGCTGTAGATGGACTCATCTTCTTTTCCGATAAATAAATGAATCAACGCTCTTCTAATCAACATTTTTTAATTGGTGTTTTATTTTTTTGGTGTTGGGCGTCGCTTGCCGTTGCGGATGAAAAAGTTGTGCATGTCATCGATTTCTCCGGCAATTCGAATGGCAGTGCCGTTTCCTGGCTGGAGGAACGGGGCTTCGAGCTGCAGTTGGATGCAAAAAAACTGAATCCCCGGTTTGAGAACGATACCCTGGTGATCAGTGCTGACGGTGAGATGGCCGGATTGTTTGGTTTGCAGTTGCAGCAGCAGAATTTTATCCACGATGTTAAGCGAGTCGAAATCGTTTGGGGCGTCAACAAGTATCCGCAGGGTGCTAACTGGAACGAGGGCATTAACAGCGTGCCGATTGCCGTGATGTTGTCGTTTGGAACCGAAAAGCTTTCAAGCGGTTTGCCGTTGGGCATCTATTCAGCACCCTATTTTTTGAGCGCTTTTATCGGCAAAGCCGAAGAACTGGGCCGCATGTATTTGGGCAAGCTATGGAAAAAGGGCGGGCGGTATTTTTGCGTGGCATCCGGCGACCAGCCGGGTAAAGTGATTACCACCGATTTTGAAGTCGACGAAAAATTCCGCGCCACTTTCAAGCACGATAAAACACCGCCGATTACGGGGATCGCTTTTCAGGCTAACACCAACAACACCCGGGGAGGCGCCGAAGCGTTTATCAAGAAGATTACCTTTTTATCCCGTTAGGAAATGCTGATTAATTGACTGCACGAGCGAATCACTTTGTTGCGCGGTACTCGCATCCTCGCCTATCTTGTTGATATGTCCCGGTTGTTGCATTCCGTGCGCCTCGTGCTTCCTCTCGTTCGTCGAATTAATCAGCGTTTTCCTAGGCTAAGGCTGGACTTTCCCGGTGTTTTCTCGGCGCCATCCCGAAGTCGCTTCCATCGCAAGTGAACATTCCCGCTGAATATTGGCTGCATCATGCAGTCTTTTATACCGCGCTGTTTTTAATTCACTATGTTTGTGGATGGCTCGTGATCCATCAAAATGCCAAAGTGAATTACACAAGGAAGATCAATCACTTCGCTTTTTTCTTCCTTCCGACCTTATTGTCGTTGGTGATTGAATATCCCTACAGCGCAGCGGCTTTTTTCATGGATATGGTCTGTGCGTTTATCTTTCTGACATTTTTCATAGCGCCCCTGCGCAGCAGGATCGGAGTGCTGAATGTGATGTTTTGCTCGTTCGACCGGCCGGAAGACAGGCCGTTGACGCTGACCTGGCTTTATACCCAGTTCATCGCGAGCTACTTGGTGCTGATTCCGTTGCTTGCTTATTTCGAGAGCCATGCGATGCTGCCGCTCATCATGATCATCATCATTACCAACGGAATCGGCGACGGGCTTGCCGAACCGGTGGGCATCAGATTCGGCAAAAGAAAATATACGGCGTATGCGCTATTTACCCAGCAAAAATACGTGCGCAGCTATATCGGCAGTGCCTGCGTATGGGTAACGGCTTTCATCGCAATCCTCATATTCCACCAATATTTCAACACCACGCAACTCATCGCCGCTTTGCTCACCGTGCCGCTTCTGATTACCCTGGCTGAAGCCTTTTCTCCCCATACCTGGGATAGTCCGCTGATCTATGCGGTTGGCGGCGTGTCGCTGATTGGAATATTGCATTTTGTGTAATTCACGGACGGTTGCACTGTTTAATCGGACGGCGGGTTGCGAGCAGGGAGATTTTTCAGCAATTCAACGATTTGCCGCGATTGCGATTCATAGTTATCGGCATCCGCCGGTTTGCCGAGTTGCCGTGCGACATTGCCCATGCTGTTCAATGAAACCGACAAATCGCGCAGCGCCTGCGGCGTTTCGCCGAGCTGTCGCAGCAACTGGCGGTCAATGGCGAGCGATTCGCCGAAATAGCTTTGCGCATCCTCGAGCTGACCGAGCTCTTGCGCAACATTGCCCATTTTGCTCAATGAAACCGACACATCGCGCAGCGCCTGGGGTGTTTCGCCGTGCTGCTGCAGCAATTGGCGGGCAATCGTGAGCGATTCGCCGGAATAGCCTTGCGCGTCTTCGAACTGCCCGAGCTCGCGCGCGACATCGCCCATGTTGTTCAATGAAATCGATAAATCGCGCAGCGCCTGCGGTGTTTCGCCGAGCTGTTGCAGCAATTGGCGGCGGATGACGAGGGATTCGCCGAAATACCCTTGCGCGTCTTCGAACTGCCCGAGCTCGCGCGCGACATTGCCGATCTTTTCCAATGAAATCGACAGATCGCGCAGCGCCTGGGGTGTTTCGCCGAGCTGTTGCAGCAATTGGCGGCGGATGGCGAGCGATTCGTCGTAATAGCCTTGCGCGGCTTCGAGCTGGCCGAGTTCCCGCGCGACATTGCCCATGTTGTCCAATGAAATCGATAAATCGCGCAGTGCCTGGGGTGTTTCGCCGAGCTGTTGCAGTAATTGGCGGTCAATGGTGAGTGATTCGCCGTAATAGCCTTGCGCGGCTTCGAGCTGACCGAGCTTGCGCGCGACATCGCCCATGTTGTCCAATGAAATCGATAAATCGCGCAGCGCCTGGGGTGTTTCGCCGAGCTGTTGCAGTAATTGGCGGTCAATGGTGAGCGATTCGCCGAAATAGCTTTGCGCATCCTCGAGCTGACCGAGTTCCCGCGCAACATTGCCCATTTTGCTCAATGAAACCGACACATCGCGCAGCGCCTGCGGCGTTTCGCCGAGCTGCTGCAGCAATTGGCGGGCAATCGTGAGCGATTCGCCGAAATAGCTTTGCGCATCCTCGAGCTGCCCGAGTTCCCGCGCGACATCGCCCATGTTGTTCAATGAAATCGATAAATCGCGCAGCGCCTGCGGTGTTTCGCCGAGCTGTTGCAGCAATTGGCGGCGGATGACGAGGGATTCGCCGAAATACCCTTGCGCGTCTTCGAACTGCCCGAGCTCGCGCGCGACATTGCCGATCTTTTCCAATGAAATCGACAGATCGCGCAGCGCCTGGGGTGTTTCGCCGAGCTGTTGCAGCAATTGGCGGCGGATGGCGAGCGATTCGTCGTAATAGCCTTGCGCGGCTTCGAGCTGGCCGAGTTCCCGCGCGACATTGCCCATGTTGTCCAATGAAATCGATAAATCGCGCAGTGCCTGGGGTGTTTCGCCGAGCTGTTGCAGTAATTGGCGGTCAATGGTGAGTGATTCGCCGTAATAGCCTTGCGCGGCTTCGAGCTGACCGAGCTTGCGCGCGACATCGCCCATGTTGTCCAATGAAATCGATACATCGCGCAGCGCTTGCGGCGGGTCTTCTGTCGCGATCATTAATTGCCGCGCCAGTTCCAGCGCGGCGGCGGCAATGTGTTGCGCCTGCGCGAGGCGGCCGCGCAGCAAACATGCTTCAAAAGCTCTGTCCGCAGCCAGGAGCATGCCGCGATCGACCGTGTCTTTTACCCGCTGCCACTCGTCGATCAGTTGTTGATCGGCAGCGGAAAGCGGGGTTGCCGCTTGGTCCGCCGCCGGTTGATCACGATTTGGTGATGTCGTTTCGTCTACAGGAGCGCGCCAGTTTTGGGTTTCCACGGTGACATCGCGGATCGCCCATAAATCGGGCGCGAGTTCGCGGAAAGATTGTTTCTCGGCTGCCGGTAGCACGATAATCAGTGCATGGTTTTGCTGGCGCAGTGTTTCGCGGTTTTCGTTCAAGCGCCGGTAGAATTTCCGGCGTGTTTCAGGCCAGTGATCTTCGTGATCGGTATGCGTGAGATTCAACCATACCGGCGCTTTGGCCAAAGTGTGGCCGATGTTCTGGCCGAGCATTGCGGGCAATGCGTCGTTCAGCAGTTGCGCGGGCGATTCGAGCCGTACTTGATTCAATCCGGAAACGCGCAAGCGGTAGAACTGTTCCAAACGCGTGCGGAATAGTTCGACGATTGGCGCATGCTGGCTGAAAATCAAAATCAGACTGAAATCATCCGACCAGCGCAAATGATTGAGCAGACGCTGCCACTGCTGCTCGCCTTCCGGCGTCAGTTGAATGGATGCGGTCGGTTCACGGGGCATCGTCCGATGACCGCAAGAGCTTGATCAGTACCGGATGCACGTCGTACCAAGGTTCGCCGTTGAGGTAATTCATGATCATATTGGCGTCGAGGAACCGGGTTAAGGTCGGGAGATCGTCCATGCCGTCCAGGGCATGATGTTTACTGTGATGGATTTTTTCCAGGTATTTTTTATCTTGTTCCGGAATCGGTTGAAATTCATTGGTAAGTTGCATAATCGCACGGTTCAGCATGTCGTCGCTCACGGCGGTGGGTTTGGTCTCTTGACTGACAGTGCGCGCGGCGCTCAACCCCAGCAAGCCTTCGCGCATCAGCCGGAAGTAATCCCGGATATCGCCGCCCGATTCTTTTGCAAGCCGGAACAATTGCGTTTGCGTATAAAATTGCCGCCAATCGGGGTAACGCCGTTCAATGATTTCTTGCATGATGGCCAATCCTGCGGAATCTTCCGTGCCGTCTTTTTTGCGCACGTGGATGTTGGGCCAGATGCAGACCGGGTTGCCGCCGAGATTGCGGGCGATGTTGGGCGCGCGCGGAATGAGAAACGGCGGGACGGTGTAAACAACATGCAGACCCGGCAACGCCAGATTTGCTGCCTGCCCGGAAAATAATTCGACGATACTGTCGTACACCGACCGCGCATCGTCGCCGACACCGCGAATTTGCTCCAGGGAATCGACCAGCAAGACGATTTTTTTATTGGCATCGCCTTTTTGCAGTCTTTTGACTAAATCGAGAATATACGCCTGCGCATTCTGCACCAATCCATCCAGGTTGCCGCGCAGCTTTTCTTGGACTTGCCGCTTGAAACTGGCGTCGCGTTGCAAGCGCATGCCAACTTTGGCAGTAACCATATCCAAGTCACTTTCGATTTCAATTTGCTCAAGTTCAACCTGGGTTTCCGTCAGGAAATCCCAAAAACGCGATAGTGGCGAATCTTTGATTGATTCAATGCCGAATTCGCTTTTTGTCCGGTCGGCCAGGGCGGCGATTAGCGACAGCAGAAAATCCGCTAACTCCAATGGCTTGGTCATCAGGACATATTGCTGCATATTGGTCAGGATGACGATATGCCCCTGGTTTTCCAGCAGATGTTTCAAACGCAGTAATTCCGTGCTTTTGCCATTGCCGCGAAAACCGGTCAGTAAATTGACGCTCTCCGATACGGCGAAATCAATCCGTTGCGATAATTGCAAGATAGGATCGGCGGCCGGGTTTTGCTGCAGAATCGGCACATAGAGAGGATCACCGGACTCCAACGGCTTACTGTTTTGCAGTGCGTTATGAAAAGCTTTCAGTTCCGGTAAAAGCTCATCGATCGGATTCATGGTTTTGCTCACTCAAGTTTGACGATCAGCATATGTTACTGAATTTTAATAGAGTTAAATGCAGAAAATAAGCTTGATTCAGATAGTCAATGAAAGTAATCGAATCTGTCTTATTGCACCACAATCTCAATCAACACCTCGTTCGGATTCACCGATTCGCCTTTGATCACGTGTACGGCTTTGACGGTGCCGCTGATCGGGGCGGTAATTTCGGTTTCCATTTTCATCGCTTCGGTGATCAGAACCGGTTGACCGGCGGTGACTTTCTGATCGACCTTGACGAGCACATCCAGGATGTTGCACGGCATGCTGACGACGACGTCGCCTTCGCTGGAAGGGCTGCGGCGTTTGCTGCCGATGGTGCTTTTGACGGCGCCTTGGGTGCCGCCATCGAGCACGATTTCATCGAGCGTTTCGACGACGATTTCTTCTGGCATGCCGTCGACCATGAAATAAAAATGCCGCAGCGTGTCATTCTTGGGGCCGGTACCGGTAACTTTGACATGATACGACTCGCCGTGCAGCGCCACGTTGAATTCGGTCGGCGCTGTCTGCACGCCGCTGGATGCGGTTGTCGCTACCTCTAACGGTTCGGGAACCAAATGCCCGGTCGAACGCAGTTCCAGGAATTGTTTGCCGACTTCGGGGAACATCGCGTAACTCAACACGTCTTCGTCGTTCGACGCCAAATGTCCGATTTCGCGGCGCAGGTTTTCGAATTCCGGTTTCAGCAGGTCGGCGGGGCGGCAGTCGATGATGTCCTCCTTACCGATCGCGCGTTTTTGCAGTTTGGCATCGATCGGAGCGGGTGCTTTACCGTAGCCGCCTTGGAGATAGCGTTTGACTTCATTGGTGATGGTTTCGTAACGCTTGCCGGTGAGCACGTTCAATACTGCTTGGGTGCCGACGATTTGCGAAGTCGGCGTGACCAGCGGCGGATAGCCCAGGTCTTTACGCACGCGCGGAATCTCGGCGTAGACTTCGTTGATCCGATCCAACGCGTTGCGTTCCTGCAATTGGTTGGCGAGATTCGAGATCATGCCGCCGGGAACCTGAAACACATGCACGCGGGTGTCGACGCCGGTGAATTCACTCTCGAAACGGTGGTATTTCTTGCGCACTTGCGCGAAGTAATCGTTGACCTCTTGCAGCTTTTGCGGATCCAGACCGGTGTCATGAATTGTGCCTTGCAGCGCCATCACCAGGCTTTCAGTCGGGGGGTGGCTGGTGCCGCCCGACCACGACGACAACGCTGTGTCGATATGGCGGCAACCGGCTTCGATGGCTTTGAGCTGGCACATTTCCGCTAATCCGGCGGTGGCGTGCGAATGCAAGTGGATCGGCAGATCAACGGTGTCTTTCAAGGCTTTGACCAGTTCACTGGTCGCATACGGCGTCAATAATCCCGCCATGTCTTTGATCGCAATCGAGTCGCAGCCCAGCGCGGCCAAATCCTTGGCCAGCGCAATGAAACTGGCGGTATCGTGCACCGGGCTGGTGGTGTAGCAAATCGTGCCCTGCGCATGCTTGCCGGCTTCCTTGGCGGCTTCGATGGCGGTTTTGAGATTGCGCACGTCGTTGAGCGCGTCGAAAATGCGGAACACATCCATGCCGTTGGCGGCGGCGCGTTTGACGAATGCGCGCACGACATCGTCGGAATAATGCCGGTAACCGAGCAGGTTCTGGCCGCGCAGCAGCATTTGCAATGGTGTCTTCGGCAAAGCGGCTTTGAGTTTGCTCAGGCGTTCCCACGGATCTTCCTTGAGAAACCGCAAACAAGCGTCGAATGTCGCGCCGCCCCAGCATTCCAGCGACCAGTAGCCGATTGCATCAAGCATCGCGCAGGCCGGCAGCATGTCTTCGGTGCGCATGCGGGTGGCGATGAGGGATTGGTGCGCGTCGCGCAAAATGACATCAGTGATATGAACTTTTTGCATGAACTTTCCTTTGTTATCCGTTTATCCGCGGCTATAAGCCGGTATGCGACGCGACCACCGCGGCGATCACGCTGGCCAGCACTTCCGGCCGGGGCTTATCGGAATAATTGATCAGATTCGGGTTTTGTTCGACAAAACCGGTATTGAATCGGCCGCTGCGGAATTGCGGGTGTTTTAGAATTTTCAAATAATACGGAATCGTGGTTTTGATGCCGAACAAACCCATGTCGCGCAACGTGCGCTGACCGCGCTTGATGACATCTTCCCAGGTCAAAGCGCTGACGATGACCTTGGCGACCATCGAATCGTAAAACGGCGGAATCTCGTAGCCGGTGTAAATCGCGGTATCGGTGCGCACGCCCGGGCCGCCCGGTGCATAGTAGCGCGAGATGCGGCCGAAACTCGGCAGAAAATTGTTTTTCGGGTCTTCGGCGTTGACGCGGAATTGAATGGCAAAGCCGCGCCGCACGATTTCGTCTTGCTTGAAGCGTAGCGGCAAGCCGGCAGCGACGCGGATTTGCTCCTCGACGATGTCGACGCCGGTGATGGTTTCGGTGATGGTATGTTCGACCTGCACGCGCGTGTTCATTTCCATGAAGTAAAACCGGTCGTTGTCGTCGAGCAGAAACTCCACAGTGCCTGCGTTGGTGTAACCGACCGATTTTGCCGCGATCACCGCCAGGCCGCCGATGTACTGGCGTTGTGCTTCATCCAGTTGCGGTGACGGCGCGATCTCGATGAGTTTCTGGTTGCGGCGCTGGATCGAACAATCGCGCTCGTACAGGTGAATCACGTTGCCGTGATGATCGGCGAGCACTTGCACTTCGATATGCTTCGGATTGACGATGCATTTCTCCAGAAACACATTGGCGCTGCCGAAGGCTTTGGTCGCTTCGGAAATCACCCGGTCGTAATTGCGTTTCAGCTCTTCCGCATTGTCGCAGCGGCGGATGCCGCGCCCGCCACCGCCGGAAGTGGCTTTCAGCATCACCGGGTAACCGATTTTCTCCGCGACTTGCAAGGTTTCGCCAACCGAGTGCAGATTGCCGTCCGATCCCGGCGTGACCGGAATCCCGGCGGCGATCATCGCATTGCGCGCTTCGGTTTTGTCGCCCATGCGATGGATGACTTCCGGCGTGGGGCCGATGAAGATCAATCCACGTTCCTTGCAGGCGCGGGCGAATTGCGCGTTCTCGGACAAAAATCCATAGCCCGGATGAATTGCATCGCAACCGGTTGCCAGCGCCAGATCGACCAGCGCATGAATATTCAGATAGCACGCCATCGGCTCGCTGCCGATGCAATACGATTCGTCGGCTTTTTTGACGTGCAGCGCAAAGCGGTCGGCTTCGGAATAGACGGCCACTGAGCGGATGCCCATTTCAGCACAGGCGCGAATGATGCGAACCGCAATTTCACCGCGATTGGCAATAAGAATTTTGCGTAGCATAGGTTTAATTTTTTTTAGTGGCGATCGCACATATTCTACTCGATCAATTCCGGTATTTTATCCGACATTCTGTTTTGCAGGTTCCATCGGCGATGAATTGCTCTCATCCGGGCATCCGGATTGGCGCTGGAATTGGGCGCTGACCGGCGGTTTTTCCTATAAAAAATTCTTAAATATCAAACAAGTTCGTGAAAGCGTATTTGTTTCATAATCTGGCAAAACAGAAAATGGTATAAAATGAAAGCGATATATCGATTAATTAAATAGAGACTCACTGTTTTCAGCGGATGTAGTCTCTTTGAATAAGGTTTGTGGAACGATCATCATGGCGGAACCGGAAGTAAAAAAAGAGGGTTGGGAAAAGGATTTACTGGAGAATCTTGCGCTGTCGTCATTGCGGGAACAGCGGCGTGCTCGCAGATGGGGGATATTTTTTAAGTTGCTCACGTTCGCTTATCTGTTTCTGTTGCTGTTTGTCGCAATGGGCTGGATCGAGGACGGCAAGGTGCGGATCTCGGAAAAACATACGGCGATTATCGATTTGCAAGGGATGATAGTTCCCAATGGCATGAACAGTGCCGACAAGGTTAATTCGAGTCTGCGTTCGGCATTTGAGGACAAAAATACCAAGGGCGTGGTTTTGCGCATCAATAGTCCTGGAGGGACTCCGGTTCAAGCCGGTTATATCAATGATGAGATTCGCCGGTTGCGCACTAAATATCCGGAAATTCCGGTTTATGCGGTGGTCGGTGATATCTGCGCATCTGGTGGCTATTATGTGGCTGCAGCAGCGGATAAAATTTATGTCGACAAGGCGAGCTTGATCGGATCGATCGGTGTTCTGATGGACGGTTTCGGTTTTACCGGCACACTGGATAAGTTAGGTATTGAGCGGCGGCTGCTGACATCTGGAGAAAACAAGGGTTTTCTTGATCCTTTCTCGCCGCTGGATCCGACCCAAAAAGCACATGCGGCGACGCTATTGCGCGAAATACACGAGCAATTCATTCAAGTAGTAAAAAATGGCCGGGGAGACCGATTAAAAGATGCGCCGGAGTTATACAGCGGCATTGTGTGGACAGGACAACGCAGTATCGATTTGGGGCTTGCCGATGCGCTCGGTAGCGCCGAATACGTCGCCCGCGAAGTGATCGAAGCGGAAACGCTGGTCGATTTCTCACCGCGCGAGGGATTTGCGGATGTGTTTTCCAAACGCTTCGGTCAGATTGCGATGAATTTTCTATTGGAAAACGGATTCTGGTCGCTTAAATGATTGTGGTGATCAGCCCGGTAACAAATCTGATTTGTTGAGGATTTCCGTTAGCGTCCGTTGAACGCCGGTTTGCCAATCAGGCAGTTGCAATCCCAAAGCCTGCTCCAGCTTGCCGGTATTCAATCGCGAATTAAGCGGACGCTGCGCGGGGAGCGGGAATTCGCGGCTCGGTATGGGCTGTAAATTGCCGGGGTTCATTTTAAGGGAAAAGTTTGCTGTTTCCGCCTGAGTCAAGATCAGCTTGGCATACTCGAACCATGACGCGTAACCCTTCGCTGTCAAATGATAGATACCGCTGGCGAGCGTTTGATGCTTCAGCATTAGCAGCGTATAAGCGGTGATGTCGGCAATCAATTCCGCACCGGTTGGTGCGCCGGTTTGGTCATTGACAACCTTGAGCGAATCCCGTTGCTGCGCCAGCCGCAACATGGTCTTGATAAAATTATTGCCGAAGGTTGCGTAAACCCAACTGGTGCGGAAAATGACATATTCACAACCTGCTGCATGAATATTCCTTTCACCTTCCAATTTGGTCTGACCATAAATATTCAACGGTTCCGGATGATCGGTTTCCACAAACGGCCGGTCGCCGTTGCCGTTGAACACATAATCGGTGGAATAATGAATCAGCCGGGCGTTTAATCGCTTGGCTTCTTGCGCCAGCAGTCCGGGGGCTTCAGCATTCAGCGTCCTTGCCAGTCCCGGCTCCTGTTCGGCTTTATCGACTGCGGTGTAAGCTGCGGCGTTGACGATAACGCCGGGCTTGACGGTTCTAATGGATGCTTGAATCCCGGAAAGATCGCGGAAATCACCGCATAAGTTTGTGCTGCTTGAATGCAGTGCAACGAGCTCGCCTAACGGCGCCAGGCTGCGTTGCAATTCCCAGCCGACCTGACCGCTTTTACCGAACAGCAGAATTTTCATATTTACTGCCGGCCGTTATAGTTTTTTTCCAGCCAGGAGCGATACGCGCCGGTTTGAACGTCTTGAATCCATTGCGGATTGCTCAGGTACCATTCGATGGTTTTACGAATACCGGTATCGAAGGTTTCAGCCGGTTTCCATCCGAGTTCGCGCTCAATTTTCTGCGCGTTGATCGCATAGCGGCGGTCGTGTCCCGGCCGGTCTTTGACGTAAGTAATCAGACGCTTGAAATCGGAGCCGGGGTGAAATTCTTCGAGCAGCGTGCAAACCGTGTTGACGATTTCAATATTGGCTTTTTCATTCCAGCCGCCAATGTTATAGGTTTCGCCTGGAATGCCCGCCTCCAGTACACGGCGGATGGCCCGGCAGTGATCGATCACGTACAACCAATCGCGGATTTGCAAGCCGTCGCCGTAAACCGGTAATGGTTTTCCTGCCAAGGCGTTAGCGATCATCAGCGGAATCAATTTTTCCGGAAACTGGAAAGGGCCGTAGTTGTTTGAACAATTGGTGGTCAGCACCGGCAGTCCGTAGGTGTGGTGATAAGCGCGTACCAGATGATCGCTGGAAGCCTTGCTCGCGGAGTACGGGCTATTGGGTTGATAACCATGCGTCTCGGTAAATGCCGGATCGTTTTTTTCTAGCGAACCGTAAACTTCGTCGGTAGACACATGCAGAAAACGGAAATTGGCGCGGGTGCCGGGTTCCAGCGCAGACCAATAAGCCCGGACCGATTCCAGCAGGCGGAAGGTGCCGAGAATATTGGTTTGAATGAAGTCTTCCGGGCCATGAATCGAGCGATCTACATGGCTTTCCGCTGCCATGTTGATAATCGCGCGCGGTTGATGCTGCGCCAGCAGTTGCGATATCAGCTGCGTATCGCCGATATCGCCTTGCACGAAGATATGTTGCGTATTTCCGGATACCGACGATAAATTCTGTAAATTGCCGGCGTACGTCAGTTTATCCAGATTAACGATGGGTTCGTCGGTTTGCGCCAGCCAGTCGAGCACAAAATTACTGCCGATGAATCCGGCGCCTCCGGTAATTAAAATCATGTTGAATGTCCTAGATTGTGGCGAAGTTAATACAATTGGTTGTTAGCAATATGCTTTTCTACTAAGAACTCCAGATGGGTAAGATTCCAGTTTCACCCGATTTTACTTGAAAATTGCAATCGATACCGATTCCCGGCACCCAAATCAGCCGATCGTTACAAAATAGCAGCGGTAGGATGCGGCGTTGCCAAGGTGGAATCGACGCTTCTTGCAGCAAATTTTTGAGGCTCCGGGTAGGGCGATTGCAGGCTGGCTTGAAATGTTCACCGCCTTGGCGGGTACGTAATGCGATTGACTGGTTTAAGATTTTCTGCGTATCGATGCCTTGCGACCTGGTTTCAGTAAAGCTGACGGTACCACCCAGGTGTTTCAGTGTCAGCGGTATCTGCCCTTGCCAGATGAATTGCGAAGGCCGTGGTGCTTGCAGAGTAACTTCTTCGGGGAAAATGTGAATCAGTCCTTTAAAGCAACGAATGGCGGTATCGCCAAAACGGATATGGATTTGACTATCCTTGCTCGACGATAATAGCTGTTTCAATATTTCTTCCAGTTTCACCGTGCTGGGAAGCGTTATGTTCTGTTGATTCAGTATGTAACGCAATAAATTTTTCGCACGCGAAGAACTGAGTGCGCGCATCTTGTCGACTGCCAGTTTTCCCGATACCAGGCAATCTGTGCTGTCGATTTCCGCCAATTCATCCAGCAATTGCGAAGCTTCGGATAAATGGCGGCTGGTACGCAGCAGAGTCTTGCCATAACCGGGGTAGCGTTTTTTTAGTACCGGCAGGATCTCGTGGCGCAGGAAATTCCGGTTGTAAGCAATGCTATCGTTGCTTTCATCGTAAATCCATTTCAATCGATGCTGCTGTGCATAAGCTTCGATCTGACCCCGCGTGACTTCTAGTAATGGCCGCAACAGTTGCGGCGCGGCAATGCTTGATTGTTTTCTGATCCAGGGCATGCCGCTCAGACCCTTGATTCCGGCTCCGCGAAGTAATTGCAGCAATAGTGTTTCCGCTTGGTCATCCAGATGATGGGCTAAAACCACATAGTCGGCTTGCGTGCGGCTGAAAATACGATAGCGCTCTTCCCGGGCAAGCGCTTCAAGGCTGATACCGCTTTCCTTGTTGAGTTGCAGACAAGCGATATCGATCGGGATGCCGTAGCTGCGGCAGAGATCGCTGCAAAATTGGCTCCAGAACGGCGCATTGCGGCTGATGCCGTGGTTGACGTGCACGGCGGTGAGCGAAAAAGGAATTTCTCCGGAAAGTGTGTAGAGCGCATGCAGCAAGACAACGGAATCGACACCGCCGCTCAAGGCGATGGCTAACCGGTCATCGGGTTTGATATGTGTATGTAATACTGCTTGAACATGACACAGCAAGCTAATCGACTTTGACTTCCTTGAATGCGCCATATGTCATGAGCCGATCCAGACGCTTTTCCAACAGTGTTTCAATCGATTGATCTTGAAGTTTGCGCAAGGATTCTTGTAAAACACTTTTGACGGATTGCATGATCGCCGGATAATCGCGATGCGCCCCTCCGATGGGTTCGCTGATGATACTGTCGATTAGATTCACTGCCTTTAACCGGTCGGCGGTAATACCCATGATTTCAGCAGCCTCCGGTGCTTTGTCGGCGCTTTTCCATAAAATGGACGCGCAACCTTCTGGGGATATGACCGAGTACGTGGCATATTGCAGCATGTGGATGACATCACCGACGGCCACGGCTAAAGCACCACCGGAGCCGCCTTCGCCGATAATGACGCAGATGACGGGTACTCGCAATTCCGCCAGTACATAAAGATTCTTACCGATGGCTTCCGATTGTCCGCGCTCTTCGGCATCGATACCCGGATAAGCCCCTGGTGTATCGATGAACGTAATCAGCGGGATTGAAAATTTTTCCGCCAAGCGCATTAAGCGCAGCGCTTTGCGATAACCTTCCGGTTTGGGCATGCCGAAGTTGCGAAAAATTTTTTCCCGGGTATCCCGTCCTTTTTGGTGACCGATCACCATCACGGTCTGACCGTTGAATCTCGCTAACCCGCCGGCAATGGCATGATCGTCGGCAAAATTACGGTCGCCATGCAGCTCTTCAAAATCGGTAAACAGATGCTCGATATAGTCCAGCGTATAGGGCCGTTGCGGGTGTCGCGCAACTTGTGAAATTTGCCAGGGTGTCAGTTTGGCGTAGACGTTTTTTGTCAGAGAGAGACTTTTGGCCTGTAAGCGAGCAATTTCTGCTGAAATGTCGAGCGCCGAATCGTCTTGTGCAAAGCGTAATTCTTCGATTTTGGATTCAAATTCTGCAATATTCTGCTCAAATTCCAGAAAAGTGATTTTCATGTGGACTGGGATAAAAATCTAAAAGTGTGATGATACAGGATTTGTCCATAAATCTGCATGGCGAGTAAAGCGAAACCGGGTGATTCTGTTTGCGGGTTTTGTAAAGTTATTCCAGTAAAATGGATGGGTTGCGGATACAGTAGAATTATTTCTTTTTGCATCAATTCAAGGAGCAATTTGCAATGAAACGGCGCGTATTTCTTCGTCGGATTGTGGTATTACCGTTTTTTCCGGCATGGCTGTCCTCTCAAGCGATGGCGAGTGATGGCGCGCAAGGGGCGATCCGGCCATTGAAAAAATCTCATCATGCATGGCGTGAACTTTTATCGCCCGAGGCATTTCGAGTGCTGTTCGAGGAGCACACTGAGGAGCCGGGAAGCAGCGAGTTGAATGGCGAGCACCGGGAAGGGACTTATATTTGCGCTGCGTGTTATTTGCCACTGTTTGAGAGCCAGCATAAATACGAAAGCGGCACGGGATGGCCTAGCTTTACACAACCGGTGGCCGGACATGTCGAAACCAAACCGGATTATTCATTGATCTTCATGCGCACGGAATATCATTGCGCCCGTTGTGGCGGGCATCAAGGGCATGTATTTAAAGATGGGCCATTACCACGGGGCGAGCGTTGGTGTAATAATGGCTTGGCTCTGCAATTTGTATTGCAATCGGAGCCGCTACCTGGATTGCGAGGTTGAATTACTAAATGATTGAAATGATTTCTCTCGGAGGCTTGACCCCGGAAGTGTTTTTGCGTGATTACTGGCAAAAGCAGCCGTTGTTGATAAGGGATGCGCTGCCGGGTTTTAAAGGCTTGTTGACGCGCGATGCGTTGATTTCGCTTGCGTATTCCGAAGAAGCTCAGTCCCGCCTGGTTGTCCAGAGAAATGGCCGCTGGCAACTGAAGCATGGACCATTGGATGATCGGGATTTTGCAAGATTACCGGAAAAACAGTGGACTTTATTAGTTCAGGATGTGAATCATTTTCTGCCATCGGCGCGGGAATTGTTATCCAAGTTCCGTTTTATTCCACATGCGCGGTTGGATGATTTAATGGTGAGTTATGCGCCGAAGGGTGGCGGAATCGGGCCGCATTTTGACTCCTACGATGTTTTTTTGCTCCAAGGGCTTGGAGCGAGACGCTGGCAGATTTCAGCCCAGTTAGATGATGCTTTTATTGAGGACGCGCCGCTACGCATTCTGAAGAATTTTTATCCGGAACAAGAATGGGTGCTGGAAGCCGGCGACATGCTCTACTTGCCTCCCAAATACGCGCATAACGGCATTGCGGAGGACGATTGCATGACGTATTCCATTGGTTTCCGCGCTCCCAGTCATGAAGAATTGATGACCCAATTTCTGGTTTTTTTGCAGGATCGGGTTTCGGCGCCTGGCCGGTATGCGGATCCTGATCTGCAATTGCAATCCCATCCATCGGTTTTGAGCCCGGCAATGTTGTCGCAGGTTCGTGCCATACTCAATAAAATAAAGTGGAATCAAAACGATGTGGAAGATTTTCTTGGAATCTATCTTTCGGAACCCAAGCCCCATGTTTTTTTTGAACAACCTGAAAAACCGGTACCGTTGCGTGATTTTGTTAGATTGGTTCGTGAAAAAGGCTTGGAACTTGATCTAAAAAGCAGAATGCTATGCCGTCGCGATAAGTTTTTTATCAATGGCGAAGTTTTTACTGGAAGTGTCGAAGCATGCCGGTTATTGACAGATTTGGCGGATAATTATGAATTAACGTCTACCGGGAACATCGATAAGGCAATCGCGGAAATTCTCTATCAATGGTATCTCAATGGCTACGTTAAGCAGAAGATTTGAAGTGGTGCCGCAAAGCTGGACAGGTTGTTAAGCTCTGCATGGACAATCGGAGGATCATAATCATGAGCAAGAAACGCACGCAATATTCCAGTGAATTCAAAGCAAAAGTGGCGTTGGCGGCGATACAGGGGGGGTGAGACCATTCCTCATTTGCTCAAAGGTCAGGTAATAAATCGGCCTAATCAAGTTTGGGCTGCTCTCATCGTACCCATCCTGCTGCTTGCCGGTTGCGCTTCTTACTCGATCTACGGCGGCGACCCTGCGCAGCGGCAACTGCGCAACCAATGGTCAGCCAACTACGAGCTATGCGAGCGGTTAACCGTCGCGACGTTGGCGCCCGAGAAAATCCGCGAAGAGTGGACCAATGAAATTACCAGCAGAAGCGTGGATTGCAACCTGTATGCGGCAACCACGCATACCGCGGTGAACCGCGATATGCCGGTTCTGCGCTGGAGCACGCAATGGACTGCACCGAGAATGACTTCAACCGTACCTGCTCCGAGTCCATTGATTCATGCGCGGTGAGTTTTGGGGGCGGTGAAGTGAATGATGGTGAATCGTTGCGATAAACTGGGATTTATGCAGCATCAGTCGTAGTTTCGATGCCTAATGTTTGAATTGACTGGTTGCCAGTGCACGAGGTACGGAAGGTACCCGCAAGTGCAGCTTGCGAGTGATCCAGTTGACTAAGAGGTTAGCGGTCATAAAATGTCGCCATATCTTCGGCGTCGAAACGCCATTTTTCAGCAATGCTTGCCAATGCTGGATTTGCAGAGAGTATCCGTTTGGCGTCACTAAACGTCTCGGAATAGCTGAATGCAAAATGAGCCATCAGTACAACTCCGATATCTAAGATAACCTCTGTCAGTTTCTGTTGATCTTCTATGGAATGAGCCTGCTCCACTTGAAGAGCGCTGAGATAACTGGAATGTGAGTAACTGCAGAGATAGCCATATATGTTCTCGAAGTACTTCTTGTGAAATCTTGCATGCGTGCCAAGATCTATCCAGCTTTTTCCTATACGCCATTCACCAGCAAGAAGCTTCTTCTGTTGTTTTTCGGTGTAATCATTGAGCCAGGGAGATGCTTGAATTTCTGTCTGCAATTTTGTGATTATGGATTTCTCTTTAGCCAAGGCCTCATGACCCTGCTGCGTAGATGTGTGAAAGCTTTGCCGGTCGGTCAAGCCGCCAAGCTCCCAGGTCATGTGCCTGAACCTGCAGAGCGACCGATCAGGGGAGCCATAAAGGTAGAAAAAGACCAAATAGGTTTCCAGAGCGGCACGAGCAATGATCTTCACTGAGCTATGATCGACAAAGCAGATCTTCAGTTCATGGGTAGTTTCGAGAGTTGCTCCGGCTGCCAATGTTTGCATAGACACGAGATGGCGAAATAGCTTGTTAGCCAGCACCTGAGCGTCGTTTAGCCAAGCTTCCTCCTGTTCAATTTTCTTTCCGGCTTGAGATTCAACAAGTCCGATGAAAAGGTCAAGTAATGTCGCGTAGTCCTGAGCGTTGGTCATGATGACCGCTAACGTAATATATAATTTACCAATAATCTTTTATGCAATGTCGTACAGCTGTAGTAAAGATTAATTTTCATCATCTATTTTTAAAAATGCATGCGGTAAAGGATGTGAGTGAATTTGACAATGCCGTCGACACATTATTGCTTCATCAAGCATCAGCAAAATAATCTGCGAGCGCCATCGCATCGTTTAAGTGAGAAAGACCCGCCAGGTTCTGGATTGAACACAATATTCATTTTACCAAAGACCGGTCCCAATAAGGCATGTCGCCAACGTGTTCCGCTAGGAAATTAATAAAAGCGCGTATTTTTATGGGTAGATGCCGGCTGGGGAGATAGCAGGCGTAAATATGGCGCTCTACGGATAAGTAATCCGGCAGCGCTATTTGCAAACGCCCTTTTTGTAATTCCATGCTAATCGTATAAGTAGGCAGCAAAGCAATGCCTAATCCATACAACACCGCTTGCGCGCGCGCATCGTTATCGTTGATCCGCAGGGTTCCGGATATTGGAACCTTGATCTTGCCTTCCGGTCCGTCGAAGCGCCAATAACCTTGTTCGGGTGAAAGCGCGCAATCGAGACAGTTGTGTTTTACAAGTTCCGCCGGGGTTTGGGGTGTACTCCATTGTTGAAAATACTGCGGGGTTGCGCGCAATATGCGGCGGACAGGCGCAATCTTGCGTGCTACCAGATTAGGATCGGGCTCGTTGGTCACGCGGATTTGCACGTCTACCCTTCTTCAATCAAATCACCCGGATGATCGGTGATGGTTAAGTCGACTTTGATCTCGGGGTAGCGCGCGAGAAAACAAGGCAGCGCCGCGCCGCTTCGGCAAAACTGACTGTTTCTACCACCCGCGCAAATATGACGAAAAGATTAAGATCTTGCATCGTGTCATTGTATCTAATTTGGAAACAAAATGTTTCGTTTTACTGTACTTCTCTTCGAGACATTCAATCTATATGATCTATTTCAAGGTGAGATATTTAATTTGTACCTTTAATTGATAGGGTTTTTGTCATTGCATTTAAATGACTATTATATATCGATCCTTATTTTGTTTGTTCTTTGGTCACTGCAATTGCGGGTGATTGGTTGATAAGCCAGTAGTTTTATTGTCAACCTGAAAGAACGTATTATTAACCTGGATATTTATTCGAGCCGGCGATGCGCTTTTTGCCGGTTGGTATGAATAACCGGTAAACATCCTAAAAGAGGAGTAATAAATGGAAACTAAAGAGTTATTAAAAGCACCGCAACTGGTTGTAGTTTATGCAATCACGATTCTTTACACGATTACGTTTTACTTGGCCGCGTTTACAGGGCCGTCTGCGACGAAGAAACACTACAGGGTTTATCAGGTTGCCCAGGTGGAAACAGGTCATCTTGTTTCTCTTGAAGCGATAAGAGATAACAGCTCGGGCTAAACGGAGTGTGGATTGCGCCCCCGTGCTTGTGCCCGGAAAATCATTGAAATATGCCCACGGGGGCGTCCGGATTGGTTAGCAATAATTAATTGAAGTTTTGGGGAGGAATCGATGGATGATTCAATCGTAATGAAAAGATTCGAAATCGTAATTGGAGCGGAGTATGTCGATCAGTTGACGGAATTGCTGGAAGATCCGAATGAAGCAGTACCGCAAAACTGGATAGGCTGTTAGGCTCTGCTATGGACAATCGGAGGATCATAATCATGGGCAAGAAACGCACACAATTATTCCAGTGAATTCAAGGCAAAAGTGGCACTGGCTGCGAGACAGGGGGGTGGGACCATTCCTCAGTTGGCAGCACGTTATGGGATACATCCCACACAAGGTGTTGCTGCGTTCGACGGTGTAGTCGCCGTGATGGCTGGAATCACGTCCAATATCGCGATATTCAGGGCTTTTGAGTCAAGCCGGATATTTGATTTAACGGTTTCATATATGAGAAAATCCCTAATGATTTGAATGAATTATTGAAGTTCTTGTGATCAATGGCGCGGCAACCGCCGGATAAGGGAAGACGAAATGAACAATTACTTGATCGTGCTTGGCTGGTTGGCTTGGTTGATAACGGCACCGGTTTTTGCGGCGGAACCGGCGAGCGAGCAACGGCTGGACGAAGTCGCCGAGCGCGGCGCGCATGTGATGCCGTTCGATCTGGAAAAAACCACGCATATTTTTTCCAAAACGGATGTCGGAGGGATTCAGCAGATAATTGCGAAGGATCGATCGGATAGCGAACAAGTTAACCTGATACGGTTGCATTTGTCGGAAATTGCTAAAGCGTTCAAGCAAGGTGATTTCTCCAATCCGGAAAAAATCCACGGCGCCACGATGCCCGGGCTGGCGGAATTGAGAGCGGCCAAACCCGGCCAAATAAAAATCGTCTATAAGGAATTGCCGGATGGCGCGGAAATTACTTATGCCACTCACATCGAAAAGCTCAGACGGGCGATCCATCAATGGTTTGACGCGCAGCTAAGCGATCATGCCCGCCATGCCGTGCCCGGTCATTCGCATGGTTCCGGCCATCATCACCACCAGTGATCGACAATGATGCTCTTTATTTGTACGACACTGACAGTCGATTCTAAGCTTATGTTTCAGGGCAGAACTAAACCAATGCGGCCAGCATTTTTATGCTCAAAAGCAGTGAGATAACGGCCAGTGTTTTTTTCAAGAAAGCTTCAGGCAAACGATGCGTCCAACGCGCGCCATAATGCGCTGAAACAGCGCTGGCTATTGATATCGCTAAGAATGCCGGTATGTATACGAATCCCAGGGTATAGGGATCGCTCGATGTGATAGTCCAGCCGCTTATCACGTAACCGGCAGTTCCGGCGATGGCGATGGGGAATCCAATAGCGGCTGACGTGCCAATTGCTGTTTTTATGTCCGAATTTTTGTAGCTCAGGTAGGCAACGGTGAGAAAACCGCCGCCCGCTGCAGTCAGTGCCGATACAGATCCGATTCCAACCCCGGCCACGAGTAATCCGCGAAGCGTTATGGGTTGCTTGCTGGGTTCCGGTTGCCAATTAACAAAAATTTGCAAAGCGACCAGCGCCATGAAGAGCACAAAAAATAAGGCGATGTGAACTGGATTAAGCTTTGCCGCGGCGTGGGCGGCCAGCAAAGCGCCCGCAGCGATTCCGGGAATCATGCCACCGGCGGCCCGCCACATAATGGCTCCCTGCGAAGCATGTGCGTGAATGCTTGCCGTTGAAGAGATAATCATGCAAGCCAGTGACGTTCCTAATGCCAAATGAACGGCGGTATCCGCGCTCATGCCTTGCATGGTAAAAATGGATGCCAGCAATGGAACCAGCATCCCGCCGCCGCCAAGGCCCAACAATCCTGCCATAAAACCAGTAATGGCTCCCAAAGCCATGTACAACACAATCCATTCGATGTCCGGCATATCAATTGAGCCTATTACTTGATTTTATGAAGTAGCCAGGCGGTCTCTGTCGACACCACTTTTCCTTTCAATCCGCCTGCAATGATCTTGCTTTCAGCAGATTCCAATCGATACGCAGCCGCATAAAGCTGTTTGACTTCGTCCTCGTTAACCGAAAATGGCGGGCCGTCCATCAGCAGTTGGTTGTATTCATACGTGATCAGCAATTGCGGTGCCGCATCGGTTATATTCATCAGGTGCGAGGAATATTGCTTGCGCATGGAAGCAGGCAGCGCGACTAAAGCTGCTCGATCGTATATCGCGCTGATGGGTCCAAGAGACTCAGCGGATACGTCGAAAAAATTGCCCGCTAAAATATCCAGGTTTTCAGCGCGGTAACGAGTCAATTTTCCATCTCTGGAGATTTCCGGTGTTATGCTAAGTTCTGTAAACAGATCGTTTATGGCCAGTTCGCTTAGCTCCGCGCCGACAACCCGGTATCCATTGGCAAGGAACCATCCAATATCGCGCGTCTTGCCACACAGCGGCAGGAATATCCGGCCGCCTCTGAGTGGATTTAATGCTTCAAAATGCTTTATTAAAAAAGAATTTATCTCGTTTTCATGAAAACCGATCTCGCCTCGTTCCCATTTCTGATGCCAAAAACTTGCTTCCATAGCGGCTCCTTAAATTCTTAAAAGATTAATCACAAGCCATCGGCTTAATGACTTAAGAAGCGCTGATTAATTCGACGAACGAGAGGCAGCACGAGGCGCACGGAACGCAGCAACCGAGACATATCAACAAGATAGGCGAGGATGCGAGTACCGCGCAACGAAGTGATTCGCTCGTGCAGTCAGTTAATCAGTGTTTCCTTAAGTGTTGTACTAAGTTGTGTACTGCGCTAGGATAAAAGTTCAAGTCGGCTTGAAGTCAAGTATTAATTACAACAGGTGAAATAGTGGATATCACTGAAGTCGCAAAAGCATCCGGACTGCCAGCTTCAACGATACGATTTTATGAAGAAAAAGGATTGATTCAGTCATGCGGCCGGAATGGTTTGCGGCGTTTATTCAGCGCCAATGTCATTGAGCGGCTGGCTTTAATATCGTTGGGGCGTAGCGCCGGTTTCTCGCTCGATGAGATCGCTGAAATGTTTACGCCCGAAGGGCTCGACATTAATCGTGCATTGCTTTTAGCCAAGGCGGATGAACTGGATAGAACAATTGAAATGCTGGTTGCTATGCGGAATGGGCTTCGTCACGCTGCGGTCTGCAAAGCACCCAGTCATTTCGAATGCCCGAAATTTCTCCGGCTTCTCCGGATTGCGGGTAAAAACCGGTTTAGGCAGCCTAATAAATTAAAGGAAAACAAGCCGAAGCGAGAGAAGCAAAAACGTAAGACGGGCCAATTTAAGGGAACGCTGATTAATTGACTGCACGAGTGAATCGCATCAATGCGCGGTACTCGCATCCTCGCCTATCTTGTTGATATGTCTCGGTTGCTGCGTTCCGTGCGCCTCGTGCTTCATCTCATTCGTTGAATTAATCAGTGTTTCCTTTTAATTAACCAGGATAAATTTATTTTCAATTCCCTCTTAGCCATCTGTCTGGGGGCATCGCTCGGCGCCGTGTTGCGCTGGTTGCTGGGTATGTCGCTTAACGCGTTGTTTCCGGCGATTCCGCCCGGCACATTGGCGGCGAATCTGATCGGCGGTTACTTGATCGGCGTCGCGCTCGCCGTCTTTGCCCATCATCCCGGTTTAACGCCTGAGTGGCGCTTGTTCGTTATCACCGGTTTTTTGGGCGGATTGACCACGTTTTCAACATTTTCTGCCGAAGTCACGGTGCTGATCCAGGAAGGGCGCATACTGTGGGCCTTCGGCGCGATCGGCGCGCATGTGACCGGTTCTTTATTGATGACGATGCTGGGGCTGGCGACCGTGGCCGCGTATAGAACCGTTTGATTCCAGGGAGAGTGCCATGAAAGGCTATCAACTGACGTTTTTCACCCAGCAAGATCGCCAGCACAATCAACAGCCGCTCGGGGAATGGTTGCTGCGATCAGCGATGAAATTGGGTATCGGCGGCGCAACATTGACCGTCGCCGCAGAGGGGTTCGGGCGTGACCGCAAGCTGCATGCCGCGCATTTCTTCGAGCTGGCCGATCAGCCGGTCGAAGTGACGATGGCCGTCAGCGAGCAGCAAGCGGAACGCATGTTCGAACATCTGGAACAGGAAGGCGTAAAGGTGTTTTACGTCAAAACACCGATCGAGTTCGGCATGACCGGAGAAATCTGATGCCGGAAAACAATGCTCAAGCACCCGGTGCAAAAGGTTGGTTTAACCGCACGGTCGCAGGCGCGGGCATTACCAGCGCGCTGGGCGATTTCTGCTACGAAACGACGACCGTGATTCTACCGGGCTTTCTCGCGGTGCTCGGCATTCCAGCGGCGATGCTGGGTCTAATCGAAGGCATCGCCGATGCGGTGGCGAGTTTTACCAAAATGGTCTCGGGCTACATCGCCGACAAGCTCGGGCACCGCAAGCTGCTGGTGCTGATCGGTTACGGATTGACGCCGCTTGGCCAGATATTGATTGCCCTATCTTCAGGGTGGTTGCTCATCCTGCTCGGGCGCATGGTGTCGTGGTTCGGCAAGGGCTTGCGCGGCCCGTTGCGCGATGCCATCGTGATTCAGGCGGTAAGCCCGGCTACGCGCGGACGCGCCTTCGGTTTTCATCGCGCGGCGGATTCGGTGGGCGCGGTGCTCGGCCCTTTGCTGGGTGTGGCGTTGCTGGGATTGGCGCAAGACTGGCATTGGGAAGACGCCGCCGGGCCATTCCGTTTCGTACTGTGGCTGTCGGTCATTCCCGGGGTGCTGGCGGTGCTGGCGTTTCTGTGGCTGGTCAAGGATCCGCAGCATTCGCCGAATCCGGCGCTGAAGTTTTTCAGCACGCTGCGCGGATTGCCGGTGCGGTTCAAACGGTATCTGGGTGCGGTCGGTGTCTTCGGCATCGGTGATTTTTCTCATGCGCTGCTGATCCTGGCGGTCACCACGCTGCTCACTCCGTCGATGGGCGTGGTGCAGGCGGCGCAGGTGGCGGGGTTGCTGTATGTATGGCGCAACGTCGTGCAGGTGGCCGCTTCCTGGCCGGTGGGATGGCTGGCAGACCGTATCGGGCATTTGCCCGTTCTCGCCGCCGGTTATTTTCTGGGCGCCGCCACGGCAATGTCGGCGGCACTGGCATTCTGGTTCGCGGTCGACAGCATCGCAGCGCTGGCCGGCATGTTCTTTTTCGCCGGGTTATACGTGGCCGTACAGGAAGCGCTGGAATCGACCGTGACCGCGGAGATGGTGCAGGCGGAAACCATGACGATGGGCATCGGCGCGCTCGGCACCGTCAACGGAACCGCCAAGTTTGTGTCGAGTGCAACCGTCGGCGTGGTTTGGACGGCGGTTTCTCCGGAAGTTGCCTTCACTCTGGCGGCCGGATTCATGCTGGCCGGTACCTGGCTGATCCTGCGGGTGCGCGGCTGATGGATCGCGTAACGCTCGAACGGCGGCAGGTCTGGGTTTATCTCACCGCTATCGTATGCGGATTGGCGTCGGGCGGCGTCTGGCCCGGTATCGGGCCGCATCTGGAAATGTTGCTGTGGCCGGTGCTGGCTGTGCTGCTTTACGCTACCTTCGTGCAAGTGCCGCTGCTGCACATCCGCGATGCCTTTGGCGACCGGCGTTTCGTGCTGGCCGCGATGACCGGTAATTTTGTGCTGATACCGTTGGTAGTCTGGTTCATGCTGCAATGGCTGCCCGATGATCCGGCTTTGCATCTCGGTGTATTGCTGGTGCTGCTGGTGCCCTGTACCGACTGGTTCATCACCTTCGCGCAGCTAGGGCGCGGCAACACGGCGCGGGCGATTGCCGTCACACCGCTGAACTTGCTGGCGCAGTTGCTGCTGCTGCCGGTTTATCTGTGGCTGATGCTGCCGGCGGCGGATTTCAGCGCCGCGCTGCGAATCGAAGACATGCTGCCCGCCGCGCTCGTTTTGATCGGTATACCGCTGCTGACTGCGGTATTCACGGAATATTGGATCGAAGCCAAGCCCGCGCGCGCGGTCTGGCGCGAACGTTTAGGCTGGTGGCCGGTGCCTTTACTCGCGGTGGTGGTGTTCCTGATCGCCGGAGCGCAAGTTGGCACGGTGCGCCATGCCGGGCCAGTGCTGCTGACGGTGCTGCCCGTATTCGCGGGCTTTTTGCTGACAGCGGCGTTGATTGCCCGTCTACTCACCCGGGCGCTGCGGTTGCCGATGGATGCGGGACGCACGCTGGCTTTCAGTCTCGGTACGCGCAATTCCTTCGTGGTATTGCCATTCGCATTAGCGCTGCCAGCAGGCTGGGAAACGACCGTGGTGATCATTGTGTTCCAGTCGCTGGTGGAACTATTCGGCATGGTGTTTTATCTGTGGTGGCTGCCGGATTGCTTGTTCAAGGAAGCACCCGCCGCTGTGACTGAACCTGAAAATTTATAGCTTGAAAGGAATGCTTTATGAACACTGTCATTCTGGAATCCACGCTGACCTGTCCGGTGTGCGGCCATGCCAGGACGGAAACCATGCCCATGGATGCCTGCCAATGGTTCTACGAGTGCGGGCGATGCCACACTGTCCTTAAGCCGAAGCCCGGCGACTGTTGTGTCTATTGCTCCTATGGCACCGTACCATGTCCGCCTATCCAGATACGGGGTAAAAACAGCGGCGATGGTTGTTGCGGTTAGGCAATACGCTGCACGATACTTTTGCTTGGATTTCTCAATGTTTGGTTGTTGACTGATGACTTTCGGACAACGTCAATAATTTCTCAATGCCCACCGGCTCTTCCTTGAGCAACGGAACGACGACATAACGCTTTGCGTGAATCGTGGCTACCGTTTCGATATCTTTGAGTTCATTGGCGGCGCGTTGCGCCAGCAAAGGTGACTGGACGGTCGTAGCGGCAACGCTGTTATTGACGATCCAGGCCCACGGCTCGATTCCGGCACGGCGCAAATCGTCTTGCAGGCCGACGGCTTCCAGCACGGGCGTGGTTTCCGCCAATGTCACCAACAGTATCTTAGTTTGCTTGGGATTTTGCAGTTGCATCATCGGCGTGGTGTAATGTGCGATGGAATGGTTATCCATTTGTTTGGCAATTTCGCGATGATAAGCGCCGGTGGCATCCAGTAACAATAACGTATGGCCGGTCGGCGCGGTATCCATCACCACGAATTTCTTTCCCGCTTCACGGATCATGCGTGAGAATGCCTGAAATACCGCGATCTCCTCGGTGCAAGGCGAACGTAAATCTTCTTCCAGCAGCGCTTTACCTTGCGCGTCCAAATGCGCGCCTTTGGTTTGCAGAACGCGCTGGCGATAGCGTTCGGTTTCCACCTGCGGATCAATCCGGTCGACCTGGAGATTATCCATCGCACCGCTGAGCGTTTCGCTCAAATGCGCGGCCGGATCGGAAGTGGTGAGATGCACCGGCAAGCCGCGATGAGCCAGATTGACCGCGATTGCCGCTGCCAGCGTGGTTTTGCCGACACCACCTTTGCCCATCAGCATGATGAGGCCGCAGCCATCCTGGGCGATTTCGTCGATCAAGCCGGATAAGCCGGGAAACGGCATGGCTCGATGCGTCATATTGCTGTCGCCAGAAGCAGGTAATTCATCCAACAGCAGTTGTCGTAATGCGTTCAATCCGACCAGGTTGAAGGGTTTTAGCGCGATGTGATCACGCGGCAAGGGTTTGAGAATTTCAGGGATGGCCGCCAAGGTTTTTTGCTCGCGTTCGAAAATAGCGGCTGCCAAATCATCTTGTCTTGCTTCCGATTGAGGTAATAAGCCATTGATGACGAGGAATTGATTGGTTAAACCGATGGACGTGAGTTCTTCCTGCGTCCGCGCGACTTCGCGTAACGTGGATTGCTGCGCGCGGGTTACCAATACCAGCCGGGTGCGTTGCGGGTCGGCGAGCGCATCGACGGCTGCTTTGTATTGCGCGCGTTGTTTCTCTAAACCGGCGAGTGGGCCAAGACAGGATGCATCGCCTTTGCCTTCCTCAAGAAAATCACTCCATGCACCGGGCAGTTGCAGCAGCCGGATGGTGTGACCGGTCGGTGCGGTATCGAAAATAATATGATCGTAATCCGTTGTTAGCGTCGAATCGACCAGCAAAGCGGTAAATTCATCGAAAGCGGCAATTTCAGTGGTGCATGCTCCGGATAATTGTTCTTCGATGCCTTTGACCACCGTGTCCGGCAATACGCCGCGTACCGGATTGACAATGCGATCACGATAGACTTGCGCTGCTGCTTGCGGATCGATTTCCAGCGCTGTCAGTCCGGGTACCGCGTTGATCGCGGTGATTTGGTTGCCGATCGTCATGTCAAACACTTGGCCGACGTTGGAAGCTGGATCGGTACTAACCAGTAGAACCTGCCGGCCGCCATCGGCCAATGCGATGGCCGTGGCACAGGCCAAGGAAGTTTTGCCGACACCGCCCTTACCGGTAAAGAACAGAAAGCGCGGTGGTTTTTCCAGAAAGTTGAGTTGCCTCATACGATTGGTGCGAGATTGCATTAGCAACAGCCGCCACAACAACTCGATTCTTCAGTTTTTTCCTCCAAAGCAGCTCCAGTCCAGCGTGCCAGTTCACTGCGGCTCGGATAGCGGCCTGCCAATGCCACTTCTCCGTCTACCAGAATTAATGGCAGCGCTTCAGCACCGGAACGTTCCAGGAATGCTTTCACCGTAGAATTATCTGCGAAAGCCATCGGTTGTTGTGCCAGATTAAAGCGCTCAATTGCGGCACCTTGTTGTTTGGCCCAATCGGCATCGGCGGAAAAACCGACCAGCTCCTGGTCTACGTCGGAACCGCATACACCTGAGCTACAGCAGGAAGCAGGGTCAAATACATGGATAGTTGTCATTTTGATTCTCCTATAAAGTTAAACTAACAAGGTTGCAATACAATTTAATTCTGTTTTCAGGCTTTCGCGGTTATGTTGCGATTCTTGCAATGATAATCTCAGGGAATGCTCAGCCACATAGCGAGGGCGGCCAGCGTGACCAGCAATACTGGCACAGTCAACACAATCCCCACCTGGAAATAATATCCCCAGGTGATAACCGTATTTTTCCGCGCCAGCACATGCAGCCACAACAAGGTTGCCAGGCTGCCTATCGGCGTGATTTTCGGCCCCAGATCACAACCGATCACGTTGGCGTAAATCATCGCTTCCTTGATTGTACCGGTTGCAGAACTTGCGTCGATGGATAATGCGCCGATCAACACTGTAGGCATGTTGTTCATGATCGATGATAGGAAAGCGGCCAGAAAACCGGTGCCGAGCGTCGCTCCCCACACGCCATAACCGGCGAAGACATCGAGCAGGGTGGTAATGTACCCGGTTAAGCCTTCATTGCGCAAACCATATACCACCAAATACATGCCCAGTGAAAAAATAACGATTTGCCACGGCGCTTCGCGTACTACCTTGCGCGTGTTAATCACATGACCACGCGCTGCCACCATGAGCAGTATGAGCGAACCGGCGGCGGCCACAAGACTGATGGGCACCCCCTGAGATTCCAAGCCAAAAAAACCGATCAACAGCAATGCCAGCAACACCCAGCCGGCACGAAACGTTGCCAGATCCCGTATTGCTTCATTGGGCGCCTTGAGTTGACTGACATCATAGCTAGCCGGAATACTGCGGCGGAAGTAAAGGAAAAGCACGCTCAAACTTCCAACTACCGAAGCGATATTGACCGGAATCATCACCGCAGCGTACTCGGTAAACCCGATTTTGAAATAATCAGCCGAGACAATGTTAACCAAATTGGATACCACCAGCGGCAAGCTGGCCGTATCGGCGATAAAGCCCGCCGCCATGACGAAAGCGAGCGTGGCCGCCGGACTAAAACCAAGCGCCAGCAGCATTGCCATCACAATCGGCGTCAGAATCAAGGCCGCGCCATCGTTGGCAAACAGCGCTGCAACTACCGCCCCCAGTAATACAATATAAGCAAGCAATGAATACCCATTGCCACGCCCCCAGCGCGCCACATGCAATGCCGCCCACTCAAAGAATCCCGCTTCATCGAGCACTAGGCTGATAATAATGATGGCAATGAAAGCCGCCGTTGCATTCCAGACAATATGCCACACCGCCGGAATGTCGCTGAGCTGCACCACGCCAAGAAGCAATGCAACGGTAGCGCCAATCAGCGCACTCCAACCGATACCGAGGCCGCGCGGCTGCCAGATGACCAGCACGAGGGTTACGATGAAAATCAGTAGGGCAATCAGCATGTCAATGACTTATAGCGCTTGAATTCTGGCTTGTAGTTATTACTTCGCGTGTGATTGTTTGAATTTCAAAATGCCGATGTAGTCCAGCTTTGTTCTGAAGGCGGAAGGATTTTGCTGCAAATCATCGAGCGGTAGCGATAAAAAGGTCTCGATACCTTCGCGCAAGGCTCGATAAGCTTGCGTGAATGCCGCATTGATCTCTTCTTCGGTTCCGGTTACTTCGGCGGGGTCATCGACTCCCCAATGCGCGCGTAGCGCAGGACCCAGATAAGCGGGACAGGTTTCACCGGCCGCATTGCCGCAGACGGTAATCACAATGTCCGGCGTAGCCGGTAAGTTGTCCCACGATTTACTGGAAAGCCCTTCGATTGCAATACCTTCGCGTTCAAGCAAGGCGAGCGAGCGTGGATGAATTTTTCCGGTCGGTTTGCTGCCTGCGCTCATCGCTTTCCAACCTTCGGGCGCAAGATGATTGAAAGTGGCTTCTGCGAGGATGGAGCGGCAGGAATTTCCGGTGCAAAGAAATAGTACATTCATGATGACGCCGCGCAACAGTTTTCGATTTTAGTTGGAATGGCGGTATCTTGCCCAAATACCGGAATTGTTGTCAGTGTGCGAAATGCTTCCCAGGCAATACCTTGTGGATCGACGGTCCAGTATTTGTTTGACGATGCATAACAGCATTGCGCGTTTTGCTGTCCGGCAACGGGCAGGCCGGCTTGGATCAAGCGCTGGTTGACTTCGGCCAAAGCTTCATCGGAATCAACCTGAATTCCCATGTGATCCAACCCTGGTTTTACCCCTCGCGCGGACAGGGCGAAATTGATGCATGGATCATCCAGCATCCACTTGGCATAATCTTGTTGGCTGACGGATGGTCCGGTACCGAATAACGCCGAGTAAAAGCGGATATTTTTCTCTAAATGATCGACGGCGATATGGATATGAAAACGTTTCATCGTGTTGTCTCCTTGGTTAAATGCGTAGTAGCCAATATCAGGTCATTTTTTTCATCACAGCAAACTTCGTTTGGGGTGCAAGGTGTACCGGCGCAGCAGTTCTCGGTGAGATAGCCCAATAGCGCATTCATAGTTGCAAAATTCGCCGAATAATAAATAAAGCGGCTTTCCTGCCGGGAAATCACCAGCTCTGCATGCGACAATTCTTTCAAATGAAAGGACAACGTTGCGTTGGGAATGCCCAATTCTTTCGCTAATTGCCCAGCAGGAAGACCGGATTCGCCAGCCTGGACGAGCGTTCGGAATATCGTCAAGCGGGTTTCATGCGCCAAGGCTGTCAACGCTTTTATTGCAATTTTTATTTCCATATTTCCATTATATTGGAAATATTGGTTGTGTCAATTATGCTGGTTGAATTACGAGTATACTTTCGAGCGATTGCACCTTCATATTTGGGCCGGATTGAACTGAGGCAAGGAGTGTTCGACATGAAGATGGGTGAAGGAGTGATATCGCACAACGAAGCAGTTTGCATGTGCAGTCAATTAATCAGTGTTTTCTTAAAAAACTTCAGAAAAAAGAAAAAGTAACTACACCTATGAAAATAGCATTCATCGTGGTTGCCGTGGTTCTTATCGCAGCCTATTCGATCTCCAGCCGTTCAGGTGGCGTCGATCACATCGAAAAAGACATTGCCTACGGACCCTTTACCGTCCGTGTCACAGCGACTAAGAGCAAGCAGTTCAATCTAAATTACGGCATGGTCAACCAGACAAGCGTGGCCTACACGATTTTCTATAACGGTAAGCCGATTGTCTTTCCTCGCGCGTTACAGAGCAATACGGGGTTGCCTTACTTGTGGCGTGTCTATACCCTTCCCGGCGCACCCGATCCGGCTTTGATAGCAGGCAGCCAGAGTTTGTACCTGATTTACTTGAAAAATGGCGAACCCGCCGTCGAACCTATTTTGGAGCAACACCACGATTTTGCCTCCCTGCAATTCCTGGACAGCGAAAACGGGCAGCCCGGACCCTACCTGGAGGTGTTTGCCAGAAGCGATACCAACGATTTGGACAAATTGGATAATCTCGAGGGCGGGCGGTTTCTTTTAGTCAGTCAGCACGCCGTTCTCGACGTGCAGACCCGCAGCATCCGGCGCTTTAATCCCGACAATAACGATGTCGATAATTATTCCTTCCCTTCGCCGGATGGGGCGCTGGCGTTCTCACCTGATCGCAAAAGCATCGTTTTCCGCGGCGCATTCCAGAGTTGGAACACGCCGGACGAAGATTTACCCGATTCCGAGCGCGCCCTTGTAGTTTATGACATTGAACAGGACAAAGGCTACGCGGTTAAATTTGACGATACCGAGTTGCGCTTGCTCAGCGTGGATGAAATGGATTTTGCATGGTTTGAAAAGTTTTTTGAGTGGGAGAAATCGGCGCAAGGCGATCGCTTGCGCCTTCGAAAACTCGAGAAAGCGCCCTATTGGAGCGGTAGATTCAAAGTTGAATATTCCTCTCCTTATTACACGCTCTATCCGGTGAAAGCAGCGATGTTGCCGGCATTCCTGGCTTTTTTGGAGCAACAAACAGGATGGGCAAAAGCCAACATCGTTGAAGACAAATTTCACGAATATACCGGCCGTATCCTCACTTTCGCTTCCAGGGAGTTGAAATTCGATGTCACGATGAAGGAAGATGAACAGATATTGCAATTCAGCAAACATCTCTACGCCGATGCCAATCCTGAGCATACGGTGTTAGTGAAAAAAATAGCCGACGCTTTCGAAGCCGAGCTTGCTTCGGGAAAATTTCAGGAACATTTCGGGCGGATTGAGAGTGAGACCAAAAAAATCCGCGGAATTGGCAACAACGATGAATGAAATGACGCGACACATTAAGGCAACACTGATTAATTGACTGCACGAGCGAATCGCATCAACGCGGTACTCGCATCCTCGCCTATCTTGTTGATATGTCTCGGTTGCTGCGTTCCGTGCACCTCGTGCGTCATCTCGTTCGCCGAATTAATCTGCGTTGCCTTAACAGTCTGACGACAAAATCATTGAAGCGGATTCGATTGCTCAATGAGAATCCCGATCTGTTGCGGCGAAACGCGCCAAGCTGGTAAAGTCGGGTTCCGGTCTTTCCTATCAAGGAGTATCAAGTGCAAAAAACACGAATGATTATTGCCTGTTTGCTGATTTCCACGTCTGCAATCGCAGCCGAAAAAGACAGCCGCCAGATTCTCGCGCTTTCCGAAGCGCAGCGCGGCCACGTGCTGGAAGAAATGCGAGCATTGCTGTCGGGTACGCGAAACATACTGGCAGCGCTTTCAACCGATGACATGGCATCGGTTGCCAAGCATGCGCATCCTTTGGGGCTTGGCATGGCGCATAAAGCCGAGGATCACCTCAAAGGCGTGCTGCCCAAGGAATTTATGCAATTGGGTATGTCTCTGCACCAGGATTTCGATCAAATTGCCGTGGATGCGGAATCCAAAAAAGATTCTAAGCTCACGCTGCGGCAGTTGAGCGATGCCATGACCAAGTGCGTTGCCTGTCATGACGCCTATCAAATCCGTACAACACCGGCATCCGGACAACCGGCGCAAGCTCAGGGACATCAACACCATCATCACGACAGTCATCCAAAGTGAGTGCTGGTTGCAGAGATTTCCGTTGTTTAACGCAATTTTATTTCCGTCCACATGCGGCTGAGTACCCGGCGTTGTTTATGATTCAAGTCCGTGATCATCTCCAGCCGCGATAATGTTTCTTCATCCGGAAAGATCACATTGTTATGTACTAACTCTGGTTGGATGAACGGTTTTGCTGCCACATTGGGATTGCCCGATCCAATCAAATTAGTGAGTTCCGCCGAGTTTCTGCCGTCGAGCATAAAATTAATAAACTCATGCGCCAAATCCGGGTGCTTTCCGCTCTTATGCAGCACCATGCTATCCAATGACATGACCGCGCCTTGCTTGGGGATAGCATAATCAATGATAAAATGACGCCCGGTTTTCCGGGCATCCAGTGCAGCCTGGAATAAATCGTTCGAATAACCATGCACCACCCACAAATCGCCGATGGCGATTTCGCGGATGTAGCTCGTATTGCTGAATGCAGCCCAATAAGGTTTGGCGCGGATAATCAATTCCTTGGCCTGATTCCAATGCGCCTCATCCTGATCGTTTGCCGCGTAACCCAAGTATAACAACGCCGCCGCCATCAACTCGCGCGGACTATCCAGCACGGTCACGCGCCCTTTTATTTTCTGCAGGTATTCCGGTTCGAAGATAACGGCCCAGGTATCGGTTGGCAAACCCAGTTCGCGCATTTTGTGGGCATTGAATCCCAATAATGTCAGCGTGTAAGCATAAGGGACAGAATAGCGATTGTCCGGGTCGAAGCGCGTTTTCAGATAAGCGGGATGAATGTTTTTCAGATTCGGCAGCAATGCTTTATCCAGTGGAATCAGAACGCCTTGGCGTATCAGGGTATCCAGGGCATTGCCGGTTGGTACGATCAAATCATAGCCAGTCGCGCCCGCAGCGAGTTTGGCGAGCATTTCCTCGTTGTCGGAAAAATAATCTTGTTCGACGCGGCAATCGCATTGCGTTTCAAAGCGTTCAATCGTCTCCGGCGAGATGTAATTGTTCCAGTTGAATAATTGCAGGACGCGGGTAGCCGCGTGATCGTGCACGGCATCGTCTGATTGCGGCGCGCATCCGGCCGCCAGGACGAAGAATAATGCCACACTCAAGCGAATCCAACGCGGCAAGGGATCGATCATGACGATTAGGATTTACCTAACATGCTGTTATCGAATCGCGTGGCGATGATGATCAGCGTTAAAGTCAGCAGCATCAATAAAGTCGAAACGGCGTTCACTTCCGGTGTGACCGCCACTTTGATCATCGTATAGATTTGAATCGGCAGAATCGGCTCACCAATACCTTTGGTGAAGAAGGTAATGACAAAGTCATCGATCGACAGCGTGAATGACATCAAAGCGCCTGCGATGATGGCCGGTCTGATCAACGGCAGGGTGACTTGCCGGAAAGTCTGCCATGGCGTTGCGCCCAGATCCCGCGCCGCTTCAAAAATGGATTCATCCATTCCCTGCAAGCGTGCGCGCACGATAATGGCGACAAATCCAATACAAAAAGTCGTATGGGCGATGATGATAGAGAGCATACCCAGCGTCAGGTTGAGTACTTGCAGAAAAAACAGCAGCAATGAAACGCCCAGCAGGATTTCCGGCATGGCCACCGGGGTAAAGGCCAGAACCGGCAATACTTTGAGTTTGTAGCGATGAATCGCCAAACCGGCCATGGTGCCCAGCACGGTGGCGAGAAAACTGGCGCTGATGGCGATGAGCAATGAATTGCGCGCGGCCAGCAGCATTTCATGATTGTTGAATAACGCTGTATACCAATGGAACGTAAACCCCACCCACTCGGCATTGAGTTTGGAGTCGTTGAAGGAAAACACGATTACAATGATCAGCGGAATGTACAAAAAGGCATACACCAGAATCGAGACGATCCATAGAGCTGTCAGACGGTGCGATGAAAGTTGTTTTGCACGAAAGTTGGACATGGCTTTATGTAATCCTGGTGGCCGGCTTGGCGAGCCAGGAAAATAATCCGGCGATGCCCAGTACCGCCAGCGTCAGCATGATGGAAAGCGTCGAACCGAACGGCCAATCGCGCGTGCCGAGGAATTGGTCTTTGATCAGATTGCCGATCATGATATCGCCGGTTCCACCCAGAATGTCGGGAATAGCGAACATGCCGAGAACGGGAATGAAAACCAGCGCCGAACCGGAAAATATGCCGGGCAGCGACTGCGGCCAAGTGACATACCAGAAGCGCTGCCAGTGATTTGCACCCAAATCCTGCGCGGCATCGAGCAGGATGGGGTCGTGCTTCTCCAGGTTGGTATACAACGGCAAGATCATGAAGGGCAAATGAACATAAATCATCCCGATCAACACCGCAAACGGAGAAAAGAGCAGCGTGACCGGTGCCATGCCGAAAATAGCCAGCACGTTGTTGATCAAATGACTGAACGCCGACTCGGGGCCGAGAATAATCATCCAAGCGTAAATACGGATCAGAAAATTACTGGCGAACGGCAGCACCACCAACATGATCATCAAATTACGGAATTTCTTCTCGCTGCGGGCGATCAGCAACGCCAGCGGATAAGCCATGGCGATGCAAATGATCGTGGTGAGGGCGGCCACCGTGAACGATTTAAGAAATACCTCGAAGTAAATGAAATCGCTGAAGAAAAATTGATACGTTTCAATCGTTAAACCGGAATCTTCACTCACATCCCCCGGCAGGACATGGACCGGCGCCAATCCGCCGAATTCACCTGGTAAGCGGAATGAAGTAAAGATCATGATCAAGCTCGGTGCGGCAAAGAATATCAGCAAAAAGACTAATGGTGGCGCGCTGATGAGCCATTTGACGAGACGGCCTGATGTTTGCATGTTTTAGAGAAAAATCAGTGTTCAGTCAGTCGGGAAAAATTGTGCCGATTGCTCCTGCCAGCTGATAGCAACGGGATCGCCTATTTCAAAAAGCTTAGCATGACCCGGTGCGGAATTGGGAAGCAATGCTTCAATTAACGTGCTATTGGAAAGTGCAATGATATAGGTCGTGACATCGCCGATATACAGGAAATCCTTTATTTTTCCAAGTAATTGGGATTCAGTCGCTGTCTCCGGGGATTGCGCAACGATACGGACTTGCTCCGGACGCACGGCGAAAACGCCTTGATCGCCCGCTTTGACATGGCCGCTGACCGGTACCGTAACTTCTCCCAGCCCCGTGACTGTTAATTTTAAATGGGAAACGGAGACTTCAATCACCCGGGCATCCAGCATATTGATTTTGCCGATGAAATCGGCAACGAAACGGTTGACCGGGAAATTGTAGATTCTCGATGGTTCGTCGATCTGCTCGATTCTGCCTTGATTCATCACGGCAATGCGGTGCGATAACGCCAAGGCTTCGTTTTGCGCGTGCGTGACATAAATGAATGTGACACCGGCGTTGGCTTGTAGATTAATTAGCTCCCTTTGCATATTTTCCCGCAATTTCTCGTCCAGAGCGCCCAATGGCTCATCCAGCAATAATAGCCGCGGCTGATTGATGAGTCCCCGGGCAAAAGCCACGCGCTGTTTTTGTCCGCCGGATAATTCATGCGGATAACGATCGGCGAATGGTGTCAGCTCGACTTCCGCCAAGGTCTCGGCAACCCGGATTTTAATCTCTTCCGGCGTTTTACCTGCCATCTTTAGCGGGAATGCGATATTGCCGGCGACCGTCATGTGCGGGAATAACGCGTAGCTTTGGAAAACCGTATGAAAGGGGCGCTTTTCCGGCGGAAGGCCGGCGATATCTTCACCATCCAGCAAAATTTGCCCTTCGTCGGGTGCATCGAAACCGGCGATCATGCGTAACAATGTCGTTTTGCCGCAACCGGATGGACCCAGCAGTGTAAAAAATTCACCGGCTTTGATTTCTATGCTGACATTATCCACAGCGGTAAAATTGCCGAATCGTTTGGCCACATTACGGATTTCGAGCAGTGCCATTATGTTTCTCGTTGAGAAAAATGACACTTTATCAAAGTTTATTGATGTACTGGTTGTATATTCAGCGGTTGATAATGCGAATTAAAATCTATGGAATATGAACTAAACCAAAAAGAATTCAGTGTTCCGGTTTGGTTATATGTTTTGAGGCCGTTGCACGGTTGCGATCGCTGCCTACATGAAGGGAGAATTCGTCCACCATACCTCCGGCGGCGGACGATGAAGCAGAAACAGGGGGATTTTGGCAACAAATGCCGCCAATAAATTGCCGGGAATCTTTGTTCAAAAAACCGGCAGGACTACCCGGAAATCTGAAGGCCGCTAATTGTTCAGCGTTTCCCTAAGGAATTTCAGCAGGGCGATTTCTCGAATCTATTTCATTTGTCTCGGTGCAACTTGTTGAATGAATTGCGCAGTCGCCGGATAACAAAGAAAACGCACAGAACAACTACAGGAATGGCGATGCCGGTTAGCAATTCAGTGTCAATGCCATAACCGGCGGCTTTAAGGGCTTTTAGGCCGTAACCGGCGATTCCAAGCAGATAGTAACTGAGTACGACCACGGATAAGCCTTCGACGGTTTCCTGCATGCGCAGTTGTACTTGCGCGCGGTTGTCCATAGATTTCAGCAAGTCGCGAATTTGCGCTTCCATCGACAAATCGACTCGCGTTCGCAGCAAAGCCGAAGCACGGCCTAAGCGTATTGACAGGATTTCCAATTTGGTATGCACCAATTCGCAAGTGGCCATCGCCGATGACAAACGCTGGATCATGAATTCTTGCAACATCTGCAATCCTTCGATCCGCTCTTCACGAAGTTCCGTAATCCGTAATTTCACGATGTCATAATAGGCTCTGGAAGCATTAAAGCGGTGACTGGTTTGCGCCGACAATTGCTCGGTCTCCGCCGCCAAATTCGTTAACTCATTCAGCAAGCGTTGCTCATCTTCGATACTGGTCAATTCGACATTGTTGGAGATCAATTCAGCTAACCGCTGATCTGCACGCGCCAATTGGGGAATGATTCTGCGCGTAACAGGCAGCGGCAGCATTGCCAGCATGCGATACGTTTCAATCTCCAGCAGACGTTGCACCAATCGTCCTACCTGACGACCACGCAGATTTTCATCGTGAATCAAGATCCGGCCAAAATTATCCTGGTGAAGCTGATGATCGCTCCAAACGCTGGCAGCGCCGCCAGCTACTTTGGAGCCGATCACGGTGCTCGATGTAAAAAGTGTCGACAATTCCTGCAAATTACGCTTGGGTTGCGCACGGTCTTCCAATGCAATATGCGTCGCTACCAACAGTTCTCCCGGCAAGCGAGCTAGCCATTCTTTAGGTATATACGATACTGGCGGGCATGCGAACGGAGTCTCAAAGGGTGCTGCACGATAAAAGGTATAAGTCGAATACTCGGTATGTCGTTCCCAGCGCAACCGGAATTCACCAAAATCGGCAGTAAAATCATTATCATTTGGACTCGGTGGATTGACGCCATAAGACTGGCATAATTCTCGAATCAGCAGGCGCTCCTGATCAACCAAGCCGCGCCCCGACAGCAATACCAGATGCGAAAGCTCAAAGGGTGGCGCCAGCAATTCGTACGCAATGGCATTTAACTCGGCATACAGTTCCCGCCGCTCGGAATACTCCGGAATATTCATAGATTTTTCTTAGTGGAATTGCATTGCTTGAGGAAACGGTCTTTTATTCCGCATCCATCGACGGATTAACGCTCAAGCGGATATCCGCTTCGTTGAGCGCCGGGGTGCACAGTTCGATAAAGCGGTAGGCGTAGCCGCGCAGATAGTGATTGCGGCGGACGGAAATGAAAGTGGTGTTTTTTTCAAACAGGTATTCGCTGTCCAGTTTCACCAGCGTGGTATCGCGGTCGGTGGAAAACGCGACGGACGCGATGATGCCGATACCCAATTCCAATTTCACGTAAGTTTTGATCACGTCCGCATCCAGGGCAGACATGGCGATATCAGGTATCAATCCAGCCTTGGCAAAGGTTTGGTCGATGCGTGACCGGCCGGTGAGTCCTTGGTGGTAGGTGATGATCGGGTATTCGGCGATGGCTTCGAGCGTGAGCGGTTGCACGGACTGCAGTGGATGCCCGGCAGGAACGATGACGATGTGCTGCCAGGTATGGAAGGGGAAAGAAACCAGATCGGCGGCATTTTCCAAAGCCTCGGTGGCGATGCCGATATCCGCTTGGCCGTCGATCAGCATCGATAAAATATCGCCGGGCTTCGATTCGTTCAGGATCAGATGAACTTTTGGGAACGCTTTCTTGAATTCGGCGACGACCGGCGGCAAGATATATTGCGCTTGCGTATGCGTGGTGGCGATCGTTAAATGCCCTTGGTCGTGATTGCTGAATTGCTCCGCCAGACGCTTGATATTGCGGGTGTCGAACAAAATCCGCTCGACGATTTTAACCAGCTCCTTGCCGGGTTCGGTCAATCCTACCAACCGTTTGCCTTTGCGGATAAAGAGCTCGATGTTCAGTTCATCTTCCAAATCCTTGATATGTTTGCTGACACCCGATTGCGACGTAAATAAAGCGCTTGCCACTTCGGTCAGATTGAAATTCCGCCGCACGGTTTCATTGATGATGCGCAATTGTTGAAAATTCATTGTGATTGTTCAAATAGAAGTTGTTCGATCGGTTGTAAATTTATCAGTCATCTTTGAGTATGGTGAGGTTATTTACTATCTTTATTCAATTAATTAGAGGGAGTTTCAATCACGCAAACCATTTGAATCGATGTCAGATGCCGGCACCGCCTTCAAACATTTCGCTACGGGTTTGCGCTTGCATGATATGACTGCCGGGTGGAACGCTATGGGTCAACCAGACATTCCCGCCAATCGTCGAACCGCGACCAATGGTGATGCGCCCGAGTATCGTTGCGCCAGCATAGATTATCACGTCGTCTTCGACGATCGGGTGACGTAAGATACCTTTGACCAGCATGCCGTGTTCGTCGACCGGAAAGCGCTTGGCGCCAAGTGTGACTGCCTGATATAGCCGGACATTGCGCCCAATGATAGCGGTTTCGCCAATCACCACGCCGGTACCGTGATCGATAAAAAAGCTGTCATCGATTTGAGCGCCAGGATGAATTTCTATGCCGGTTAGTGAATGCGCGATTTCGGAGATCATACGGGCAATCAACGGTACTCCCAGTTGATGCAATTCATGCGCAATGCGGTAATGAATAACGGCGGTCACGCCTGGGTAGCAAACCAATACATCGTCGATACTGCGAGCTGCCGGGTCACCTTCGTAGGCCGCACGGATATCGCTTTCCAACAGGCTGCGGATATTCGGCAACTGTTGAGCAAAAGCGTTTGCAATATCTGCTGCTTGCCTACGAGCAGCATTGCCGTCGTTTTCTTGCTCGGAGACGAAGTACAACTCATGATGGACCTGATCGAGCAAGTCGCGCAACGTAATATCCAGCGTATGGCCGACATAATAATCGATGCCGTTGCTGGAGATGCTTGATGCACCCAATCGATTCGGGAACAATACAGCGCTGAGACGCTCGAGAATCGAGGTCAGTGCTTTACGGGACGGAAGTTTCGGCGGGTTGTTGAGCCGTTGCCGCTGTTCCAGCGATGCCAGCCGCAGCGTGCGTAACTTCGACACGATGTTATCGATTTCCCGGTGGTTGATTTCCTGCTGTGAATCATCATGCATGATTATTTCATCGGTCATGCGGTGAATCCTTATGAGCGCTTTTTTGCATATGAGTAGCCGGTATGCCGGATTGAAATGAGAAGCTCCTTATTAATGTTTCAACTGGCTTTGAGAATAGTTTGGAAATAAATCGAGCCGCTTGGGTTTGATAAAGACTTTATCGCCTTTTACCAATTGCAATTCACGGAAACGTTCCTTGCTGATTTCGGCATGTACCGGATTCCTATGTTCGTCGTTGTCGCGTACCATTTCCAGGCGAACGATCGGGCCGACGGACAAAATATGCACGATGTGTGCGGCTAAAGCCGCTTCGCCATTGCGGATGCGCTCAACTTCGATTTCATGCGGACGGACATACGCAATGGCTGCCAGTTCTTCGGCTTCGGCGTGTTCCGGCGCATCGACTTCGAGATCGCCGATCCAGGCTCGGCCGCGATGCAAGCGGCTATGAAATAAATTGACATTACCGAGAAATTCATAAACGAAGGGATTGGCAGGTTGCTCGTAGACTTCGTCAGGCGTGCCGATTTGTTCGATCCGGCCTTCGTTCATGACGACCACGCGGTCAGCGACTTCCAACGCTTCCTCCTGATCGTGGGTAACAAATACGCTGGTGATGTGCATATCGTCGTGCAACCGTCTAAGCCATGCGCGTAGCTCCTTGCGCACTTTGGCATCCAATGCGCCGAAAGGCTCGTCGAGCAATAACACTTTCGGTTCCACTGCCAGTGCCCGCGCCAAGGCGATGCGCTGACGCTGACCGCCGGAGAGCTGGTGCGGATAGCGATCCGCCAGCCAATCCAGTTGCACCAGATGCAGCAATTTCATCACGCGTTCGCGGATTTCCGCTTTCACCGGGCGGAATTTCTTCGGACGCACCTTCAAACCGAAGGCCACGTTGTCGAAAATCGTCATGTTGCGGAATAACGCGTAATGCTGGAATACAAACCCGACCTGGCGATCGCGCACATGCTGATCGGTTGCGTCTTCACCATGAAACAGCACTTGACCGCTGTCGGCGGTTTCAAGTCCTGCAATCACGCGCAGCAACGTCGTTTTACCGGAGCCGGAAGGCCCCAGCAGCGCGAGCAATTCGCCTGAATGGACTTGCAGGCTGACATCGTGCAGTGCGGTAAAACTGCCGAATTGTTTTGAAAGATTAAGGACTTCAATGCTCATGCATCACCTCGTCGTGTTTGATGTTGTTGGGTGCGAAACTCAATCGCTGTTTTAAGCGCCAGTGTGACCAAAGCCAGCAAGGCCAGCAGTGAAGCCACGGCAAATGCGGCGGCAAAGTTGTATTCGTTATAGAGGATTTCGACATGCAGCGGCATGGTATTGGTGCTGCCGCGGATATGACCGGAGACTACCGAGACCGCGCCAAACTCGCCCATCGCGCGGGCATTGCAGAGAATGGCGCCGTACAAAAGCCCCCATTTGATATTGGGTAACGTGATCTGCCAGAATGTCTGCCAGCCGCTGGCACCCAGCACGATCGCCGCTTCTTCTTCCTCGGTGCCTTGTGCCTGCATCAAAGGAATCAATTCGCGGGCAATGAACGGCACGGTGACAAACACCGTCGCCAGCACGATGCCAGGCGCGGCAAAAATAATTTTGAGATCGTGCTCCGCCAGCCACGGCCCCAGCCAGCCTTGCAGGCCAAATACCAATACGTAAATCAGTCCGGAAACTACCGGCGATACTGAAAAAGGCAAATCGATCAAGGTAATCAGCAAATTCTTGCCACGAAACTCAAACTTGGCGATCGCCCAGGCTGCCGCAATACCGAAAACCAGATTCAGCGGTACCGCAATCGCCGCCACCGTCAGGGTCAGTTTGATCGCCGAAACCGCATCGGGGTCGATGATTGCTGCCAGATAGACATCTACGCCTTTCTTGAAAGCTTCATAGAAAACCGAAATCAGCGGTACAAAAAGGAATAATGTTAAAAATGTCAGTGCTATTCCGGTCAAAAGCCATCGTATCCAGGCAGGCTCTTCGGTCGCGCGTTGCCGGAAGGTTTTACCGGATACCGGAAATGTAATTGTCGTCGTCATCGTGTCCTTAAGCTTGCGCGCTGCGGCGGCTCCACCATTGCAGCAGATTAATGATTAATAACAGAATGAAAGAAATCACCAGCATGACGACCGACAATGCCGTGGCCCCGGCGTAGTCGTATTGTTCCAGTTTGGTGACGATCAACAGCGGCGTGATCTCGGAAATTAACGGCATATTGCCGGCGATGAAAATAACCGAGCCGTATTCACCGATCGCCCGCGCAAAAGCCAGTGCAAAGCCGGTCATCAAGGCGGGAAAGAGTGCGGGGAAAATAACGCGCGAGAAGGTTTGCCAGCGATTGGCACCGAGCGTCGCCGCCGCTTCTTCCAATTCGGCTTCGATGTCTTCGAGCACCGGCTGAACCGTGCGCACCACGAACGGCAAACCGATAAAGGTCAGCGCTACAAAAATACCCAGCGGCGTAAATGCCACTTTGATGCCGAGCGGCTCAAGATGCTGACCGATCCAGCCATTGCCGGAATACAGCGCAGTCAGTGCAATCCCCGCCACGGCGGTTGGCAATGCAAACGGCAGGTCGACTAACGCATCGACGATTTTCTTGCCGGGAAAGTGGTAACGCACCAGCACCCAAGCCACTAACAAACCGAAAACCGCATTGACCAGCGCGGCTGCGAACGACACACCAAACGTCAAACGGTACGAAGCCAATACCCGTGGTGTCGTGACAATCGCCCAAAATTCCGGCCAAGTCAGTTCGGCTGTGCGGATGAATGCCGCCGAGAGCGGAATCAAGACGATCAGACTGAGGTACAACAGCGTGAATCCCAATGCCAGATTGAAACCTGGCAGAATGCTGTGTTGCTTGAAGGTGCTCAATTAGAAACCTCGTAAAGTAAATTAGTGTGACTCATGTTAAAAACTGGAGCGGCCTCCCTGGATGCGAAGTAATGCAGAAATGAGAAAGTCGATTTCCGCACAGGTATTATAAAATGCCAATGACGGGCGAACCGTGGTTTCCAGGCCATAACGCCGCAAGATCGGTTGTGCGCAATGATGCCCGGCGCGTACCGCTATTCCTTCACGATTCAATGCCGATCCGACTTCTTCGGAACTGAATCCTTTAAGGACAAAAGACAAGACGCTGGCTTTCTCCGGCGCCGTGCCGATCAGTTTCAAACCGGGAACCGTGCTGAGACCGCGCGTCGCATATACCAGTAGTTGATGCTCGTAGCGGCTGATGTTGTCGATGCCGATGCGCTGCACATAATCAATCGCCGCTCCCAGTCCGACGGCATCGGCGATATTACCGGTACCGGCTTCAAAACGCGCGGGGGCGGATTGGTAGGTGGTTTTTTCAAAGGTCACGTCTTCAATCATGTTGCCGCCGCCTTGCCAGGGCTGCATCGAATTCAGCAATTCGGCTTTGCCGAACAATGCACCGATTCCGGTAGGTGCGAATACCTTATGACCGGAAAACACGAACCAGTCGCAATCGAGCTGTTGCACGTCGACGCGCATGTGCGAAACCGATTGCGCGCCGTCTACCAGCACCCGCGCGCCAATACGGTGCGCCATCGCAATCATTTGTTGTGCAGGCGTGATGGTGCCCAGCGCATTAGAAACTTGCGAGAAAGCAACCAGCTTGGTGCGCGAATTGAGTAGTTTTTGATATTCATCCAACAAAACCTGACCATGATCGTCAACCGGCGCAACGCGCAATACTGCACCCTTTTCGTTGCATAACTGTTGCCAGGGAACGATGTTAGCATGATGCTCCAGCCAGGAGATCACGATTTCATCGCCTTGCTGGATATGCTGCCGCCCCCAGCTTTGCGCGACGAGATTGATACCTTCGGTGGTGCCGCGCACAAACACGATTTCGTCAGCCGACGGCGCATTGAGAAACTGACCGGTTTTTTTGCGTGCGTCTTCATAGGCATCGGTGGCGCGCGCTGCCAGCTCGTGCGCCGCCCGGTGAATATTGGAGTTCTCGTGGCGGTAAAAATGCGACAGGCGATCAATGACGGCTTGCGGTTTTTGCGTTGTGGCGGCGTTGTCCAGCCAAATCAGCGGCCGGCCGTGCACGAGCTCTTTCAACACCGGGAAATCGCGCCGGATCGCATTCACATCAAATGGTGGATGCGCCGGTGCGAATTTAGCGGTTGTTTCATCCGCGCGCGGTGATGCGAGGCTGTCGATGAAATAGAATGATGAACCGTTGCCGGCGCGACCCGGGATGCCGGCATAGGCATCAGGGTTAAGCGGTGCCGGCGGGAACAGGTTGCGCAATTCCTTCTCGAACGGTAGCGGGATGGCCGCTGACACAGCGGAAATGGTTGCGCTGGAGAGGTTTCCGGTACCCGGTGGAGGAAATGCGGAATTCCCCGCATGGAAATGATCAGCCGGGAATACGGGAATCTCCAGTGCAGACGGGGAAGTAACCGGTGCAGCGGGCGATGCGGTTGAAGCCGGAGCGGTGGCCGGTAACGCAGAAAAATATTCATTCGCCAGCCGCGTGAGTAACTCCACATCCGGCAGATAGCCGGCCGTCGTGTTTAGTGCGTCACTGGCCGGTTGCTCGAAATTATTTGTACTCATGATATTTACCTACTTCGACGTTTTCGAGCACGCCGAGCGCATCTTCGGTCAATACCGCCAGCGAGCAGTAGAGAGACACCAGATAAGAGGCAATCGCTTTGTGATTGATACCCATAAAACGAACCGATAACCCCATGCCTTGTTGGCCCGGCAAGTCAGGTTGATACAATCCAACCACGCCTTGACGGCTTTCGCCGGTGCGCAGCAGCAGGATATTGGTTTTGCCGCCGGTGATATTGAGTTTGTCGCTCGGAATCAATGGAATGCCGCGCCAAGTCAGGAATTGTGAACCAAACAGCGAAACAGTCGGAGGTGGAACACCGCGGCGGGTACACTCGCGGCCAAACGCGGCAATTGCTTGCGGGTGCGCTAAAAAGAAACCGGGTTCTTTCCAGACGCGTGCAATCAGTTCATCCAAATCATCAGGGGTGGGGGCGCCGGTTCGTGTTTTCACTCGCATCGATTTTGCGGCGTTATTGAGCAAGCCGTATTCTTTGTTATTGATCAGCTCGCTTTCCTGACGCTCTTTTGCCGTTTCGATCGTGAGGCGCAACTGTTCGCGGATCTGATTGTGCGGGCTGCTATACAGGTCGGAAACGCGGGTGTGCACATCCAGCACGGTATTGACCGCGCTTAGGACATATTCCCGGCCCCATTCTTCGTAATCCACAAATGTCGCGGGTAATTCACGTTCATCCTTGGCCGAGCAATCGACTTCGACTTGATCAGGGTCTTTTACTTTGTTGACGCGGTAAATACCTGCCTCGACCGGGACCCAATGTAGCAGATGGGTTAACCAGCGTGGCGTGATAGTTCCCATCATCGGAACGGTTTTAGTGGCGTTCGCAAGCGTCCTTGCTGCGACATCGCCTAATGCGGTATGGGCTTGATGAATATCGGTCATGTCATTCTCCTCGGATTAAATAATGTGATCATTGTGCGGATGGCTTGTTTAGAAAGATTCAGTTTGGTGTCGGTTGATATTGGCTCCTTCATTGGTTGATCTATTTTGAAATGAATGTCGACTCAAGCGCATGAATGGCTCGTTGCGGCTCGCCGAGCATGTTTCCCTGTAAAAAATCCGCTTGGCTTCGTAAGGCGTTAACCAACTGAATGGATGTTTCGATATCCCTTACCAGAAGGCTTGATCCGAAACTGTGAATAGTTTCTACCAGTGAAACGAGATCGGAATGGCGAGTCAAGTCTCCTGCAGTGATTCGCACAATATCCGGATACAAACTGCCAAGTTCCACCATCCAATCGCTTTGTGTACCGCTGTAATTGGCGGCGATTTGATAACCACGCGAGCGGTAGTTGGTGATGACGTGTTGTAGCAATTTCCAGTTGCGATTGACCGTCTGTGGAATTTCAATGACAACTTGAGAAGTTTTTACGCCGATCAAGTCGAGAAAATTTTCAAAGGCACGGCCATGGTCGTCCTTGACGCTCTCTAACAGTCGCGGATGAACCTCGACGAACAGTTTGTCCGTTTTGGAAGTACTATTAAAATAAAAATTAAGTGCATGAATCGCCCGGCATAAACGATCCAATTCAACCAATTGTTCGTCTTTCGATGCCATGGAGAAAACCTGCCATGGCCATAGTGACGGTTCGCTATTGGATTTGGAACGAATATACGCTGCGTGTCCAATGATTTGGCTTCTGCCGGGATTGAAAACCGGTTGGAAGACGCTGGTTAGTTCGCACTGGTAAAAACGTCCGCTGATCCAACCCTGCTCGTCTCTTAGTAACGAATAATCAGTAGCCGATTGAATGAGTTCAAATTCGTCTTTATTGCTGGCTGAATAGCTGACCGATGCATTCATGGGTGTATCTCCTTGCCTTATGTTTTGATGAAGAGAGACCGGTTGCAGTTAAACAACAAAATCATTAATGCAGTCTCCTGAATGAATTGCTGTTTGGATAACAACAACTTTCATCGGCTTGATCGCTACCTTGCAGTTTATGTTTCAGTTCGTTAATTGAACGGTGGCAATACACCAGCGGTATGCCTTTACGGCTGGCTTTTTTCTTAACCGAATGTGTCAGGCTATGATTGACAAAGTCGCAAATGACGATCACGAGCTGTGTTTCGTTCGGGAATGATTTTTTAATAAACCCTTTTTTCCGGCCATCCCAATGCTCGATATGTTTATCTTGCTGGGTAGAAAGCAAATGCTTGAATGATGTGATGTAATCGCCACCGACAATTAGAACTGTCATTTTCAATTCCTTATTTCTGGAAGCGCACCTTTAGGTGCGCTATAGGATCGTTATTTCAGATAAATCTGGTCAAAATATGCATCATCAGCAAAATGCACTTTGTGCGCATTTTTCCAGCCGCCAAAGGCATCGTCGATTGTGAACAAATCGATTTTTGGGAATTGCGCAGCATATTTCTCGGCTATCTTGGCGCTCGTAGGACGATAGTAATGCTTGGCGGCGATTTCCTGTCCTTCATCCGAATAGAGGTATTGCAAATACGCTTCGGCGATCTGGCGGGTGCCGCGCTTGTCGACGACTTTGTCGACCACAGCAACCGGCGGTTCCGCCAAGATGCTTAACGAAGGAATCACGATCTCGAATTTCTCCGCGCCGTATTCTTTCAATGCCAGGAATGCTTCGTTTTCCCAGGTGATCAGCACATCGCCCACGCCGCGTTCGACAAAGGTGGTGGTGGAGCCGCGCGCGCCGGAATCCAGCACGGGCACATTTTTATAGAGATTGGCCACAAAATCTTTTGCTTGATCATCGCCACCCAAACGCCGCTTGCCGTATTCCCACGCGGCCAGATAATTCCATTGCGCGCCGCCGGAAGTTTTGGGATTCGGCGTGATGACGGCTACGCCCGGACGCGCGAGATCTTCCCAGTCTTTGATGCCTTTCGGGTTGCCTTTGCGCACCAGGAAGATAATCGTCGATGTGTACGGGGTGCTATTGAGCGCCAGCCGTTGCTGCCAATCTTCCGGCAGCAATTTGGCTTTTTCGGCGATGGCACTGATATCGTTGGCTAATGCCAATGTGACGACATCCGCTTCCAGACCGTCGATGACGGAACGCGCCTGCTTGCCGGAACCGCCGTGCGATTGTTGCACTTTGACGGTTTCATTGTTTTTGCTTTGCCAATATTTGGCAAAAGCTGCGTTGAATTCCTGATAGAGCTCACGGGTTGGGTCGTATGAAACGTTCAAGATGGTTTTTTCAGCCAGCGCGTGACCGCTGACGATGAGACCTGCGATTAAAATGCTTGTTGTGAAAAGTTTTTTAATATTCATGCTATTTCTCCATTAAAGACAGGGTTTATAAGAGGCTGATGAGTACTTCAAAGTACAGAAAGTCGGTGTCTCCTGAGCGGTGGTCGACGCAAGGATGCGCGTGTCCGGTCGCGCAAGACGGGCTTGCGGCAATACGATTCTTGACGAAATCTTCCGCGGTAAAGTGGGTATAGCCCAAGACGGTATTGATTCTCGGCGATACTTGATAGCGTATCCGTCCTTCGAGCGCGTGTCCCGCGTAATCGCCGCTTTGGCCGGTGCGGTCCCGGTTGAAGCCCGGATCCCTGACGGTTTGGCTGATGTTGCCGTCGAGAATATCGAACATGCGATCGCGTTTGCTCGCCAGGAAATACCAGCCATACGTCAGTTCAAACCCCAGTTTCTGCGTTGGCTGCAAGTCCATCCGGATTTTCGGGGCTTTCAAGTTTTCATAGACCACATAGTGATCCGCCGACCAAGGCCGGGCGAAACCGAAAAAGCGGTCGAAACGGTTGTCGACGCCGTCGTTGGGATCTTTATCGCCGCTGGCGTAACCATAAAAACCGGTGAGGCGCGGTTTCCACGGATGATTGAAGGTTTTGCCGACTTCGATGGTGTAACCTTGCGCATCCTGCCGCAGCGGTCCGCTGTAGCCAAATTGATGGTTGTAGCTGACGTCAAAGTCAAACAGATCGCCGACCTTGCCATAGGTGCGGAAACCCGGCATGTAAATTTCCCGGTCCAGGCGGTTGGCGGCGGTGAAGCCATTGGGGTCGGCATTTTGTTTCTGCCCCATGAAATACGGCTGTATCGTGAGGATGTCGGACCACCGGCGCCAGTGGCCGATGGCGCCGAAGAACCAAAGCCGTTCGTTGGACATGTCGAACTTGGTTTGCGCGCGCCGTACCGGCTGATAACCGAATAAATCCAGTTCCCAGTCATTGGCTTCGCGTCCGAAGTTCAGACGAAAACCTTCAAACGTATTGGTGGTGTTACGCCATTCGTTACGGGCGATAAAGCGCCGGTCGGTGGTCTCGTAAGCCATCCGGCCCACGCGGAAGCGGATCGGACGGTCATTGCCACGATCGTCGGCGCCGAGTGCTTTCTTGAAATTAAGCTCACCGTAGGCGTTGATTAAATCGTATTCGTTTCTTTCCTGGTCGGTTGTTACGTATTTATTGTTGACGACACGGGAATCCTGGAATTCCACCGCGAAACGGAACGGATCCAAAATATCCCGGATACCCAGCCAAGCGCGATGCCGGAAAAAGATCGGATTGTCTTCCCCGCCCTCGACACGCCGGAGATCGTTGTTGCGCCACTCGTAGCGGGTGCGGTGTTCGAAACCGATATCCAGCCAGGTAATGTCCTTAAATGCGTCGACACCGATGTCGCTTAACCGGCGCACGTAGCGCGGCGGATCCGATTCCGGATTGGTTGCGTAGCTATCCGAGCGGCGATGAAAACTGGTTGATTGCGCAGCCGCCGGTGCTGTTGCCGGTTTTTGCGCTTGCGGTACTATCCCCGGCAGTGTTTTTTCAACTTCTTTCGCTTGGTCCGCCGGTTTGCCGGGTTCGGCAACGATTTGCTGTGCCAATTGGACAATGCTTTTCTGGATATTTTGAAAGTCTAAGGCAGGCTTGCCGTCCGAAGACGCTGCCGCCGGAATGGCAGTTGATAAGCTGACTGCCGCAATAGATAAAGAAAACTTAAGAAACCTCACTGTATTCTCCTGAGTAAGCCCTCCGGTCTACCGGTTGAGTTACTGATATTGTTTTTGCTGTTACCTCCAGTGTTACTGGCCGGTATTACTGATTGCTGGTGCCGGTTGATTTGCCGCAAGCGAATCTTGGCGGTATTTCTAAGATCATGATTTCAATGCCTTACGCCCTGATCCGCTGTGATTGACGCGGATTTTCTTGCGGCACTCTATTTGCACGACTTTGCCGTCATGTATCACCACTTCAACCGAGCCATAGTCGATGCTGGTGACGGCATCCACAATTTCCTGGACGACTTCTGCGTTGAGCTGGCCGCTTTTGTGTGTTGTTGAAAGCTGTGTCATTTCTGTAACAATCAGGGTTATGAAGGCCGCAAATTTACACAGCTTTCTTTATTCTTGGAACTAATAGTTTTTCATTTGCTTATCATCTTTTCGTATAACAAAACTTGCGATACTGTGGATTTCATTTTTGGGGAAGCGCTGATTAATTCAACGAACGTGATGAAGGGCGAGGCGCACGGAACGCAACAACCAAGACATATCAATTTGATAGGCGAGGGAGTGAGTACCGCGCAACGAAGCGATTCGCTCGTGCAGTCAATTAATAGCACTTCCCTAGGCGAGGATAATCTCTGCGGAAAAGTAAGTAGCGCTGCTGGCTAAAGAGCAGGGAGATATGGCCGAACGGGGTTGTCCGGTTATGTTGCGGTGATGTCCCGGCCGAGCAGCCGGCGGGATAATTTTGCGATTCTGGTGTTGGAACGGAAATCGTTCAACGTCATGCCGTTGCCGTAAACATCCAGAAATTTTCCATCGATTGGATCGATCAAGTGCTCGCTGAGATTAGTGTTAACGAACCGGATTGATTACTCGGATGAACACATCTCATGCTTTCGCTCCTTCGATGAACAAGGCGACGATGACATCGAATTCATTTTTCAGCTTGAGATCGCGATTTGTGATCCAGCGCATCAGTGCTCCGAAATAAAGATAATGGAAATAGATTGCCAGTTGTTCGGTTGGCAGACGGTTGTTCAATTCACCAATATGTTGCCCCTGTGCAATCAGCATGATCCAGGTTTGCACAATATCGCCGCGGTTTAGCCGTTCGGCCGCCGGATCGAAGGTGGCGAACTTGTGGCGGATAAACGGTAGCAAGTAATCGGGATGTGTTTCGCACCATGCCGCTGATTGTTCGAGCAGAGCCGAAACGCTGCCGCGAAAAGTCGACTCTTTTTTCAGTTTCAGTTCGAAGGTAGCCATGTCACGCTCCAGTTCGGTTTCTAGTATATAGGCCAATACTGCATCTTTAGACTGGAAGTGTTTGTACAGCGTACGCTTGGATACGTCTGCTTCGGCTGCGATAAGCTCCATGGTTACCGATTCAAAGCCTTTGGTTTCGAACAAACTGGCTGCAACCCCTGAGATTTGTTCCAGCATGGCTGCTCGCTTCCGGGTTCGTCTGCTCGTTTTGTTTGTTATTTCTATCATGTTGACCAAAAAGTATACGTCGTGCTAAAGTATACGACGTATACCTATCAAAGGTCAATGAGGTTGAGATATGAAATTTACTGTCGTCACTTATGGCACTGAAGGCGATACCCGTCCGCTGGCGGCGCTGAGTCGTGCGCTGATGGATAATGGTCATGAAACGCTGATGCTGGCCGATCCCGGTACTTTCGAGTCGATTCACGCTTTGAATGTGCCGGTGCAAGCACTGTCCGGCGATATCCGGAAAAGCTTGGCCGCGGGCATGGCGGGGCCAAACACGATGCCGCGGAAATCCGGTTTTAAGGATACCGCCAAGCTTTTGGCGAATATTGCCAACGAGAACACCTCAGCCTGGATGGCCGAGCTTTTGGCGAGTGCGCGTGGCAGCGATGCAATCATTTTTTCCGGGATGGCCGGTTTCGTGGCTCTTTCAGTTGCCGAACGTCTGAATATTCCTGCGATTGGTGCAGCTTTAATCCCGATGACGCCGACGTGTGAATTTCCTTCTCCCTTTCTGCCGCCTAATTGGGTACCGGACCGGTTGAACCGTGCCAGTCACAATCTCGTGAATGGCATGTTTTGGCGAGCATTTAAGGACAAGTTGAATGAAGCGAGAGCAACGGTTTGCGGCTTGCCTGCACGTAACAAGCTTTGGATCGATTTTCCGCTGCTTTATGGCATTTCTCCCAGTTTGCTGCCACAGCCGACCGATTGGCCGGCGCATATCCGCATGTGCGGACAGTGGTTGCAACCGGCAGGATCTTGGATACCGCCCAATCAATTGGAGGATTTCTTGCATGCAGGACCGCCGCCGCTATACATTGGGTTTGGCAGCATGAGCGGATTTGATCAAAAGCAGATGCTCGATACCTTGGTACGGTCGCTCAATGGCCGTCGTGCGCTTTTCTATCCGGGGTGGAACGGTTTGGAACAAAGCGCGCTGCCCTGCAACATTCTTGCGATAGGTAATGTGCCGCACGATTGGCTATTCCCGCAGACTGCCGCAGTTATTCATCATGGCGGAGCAGGCACTACACATTCAGCGACACGTGCAGGAAAGTCTTCCATTGTCGTGCCTTTCATCGGCGATCAATTCTTTTGGGCTGACCAGCTGGCCAAACTGGGTATTGCACCAGCCCCTGTCACAGTTTCCAAACTGAATGCGCCTGTACTGACGAAAGCCATTGAGTATGCCGAGCATGCGGAAGTTAGAGCGCGCGCTGCTGCATTGGGCGATGCAATTAGCAAGGAAAATGGTCTGGCGATGGCGGTGCGCATCGTCCAAGATCTGTGTCGAAACTAAGAGGGTCAACATGATTGATACGCATACTCTTAAACTAAACGATGACAGGACGCTGGCTTATGCATGTTACGGCCGGGCCGAAGGGAAACCGCTGTACTTCATTCATGGCTTTCCCGGCAGCCGTTATCAAGCTGCACTAATTCACGAACAAGCTAAATCCGCGGGGGTTTTCGTAGTTGCACCGGAACGGCCGGGCTTTGGAAAATCAACATTGCTGCCGAAGCGGAAAATTACCGATTGGCCGAATGATATGTGCCAGCTTGCAGATGCACTCGGGCACGCAAAATTTGGCGTGCTCGGTACTTCCTGCGGTGGGCCTTATGCGCTGGCGTGCGCCTACAGTGTTCCGTCACGGCTAAACTTTGTTGGTGTGGCGGCGGGAATGGCACCGAGACAAGATGCCGCCCTTCGCAAGGGTGAATTGCCCATGCTCAAAGCGATGTTCGCGCTTGCACGTATTCATCCTTGGTTGATTGCCCCTTTGATGCTTATAGATCGCATGATGTTAATGCGCGATGCGCAGAAAGCAGTCAAGGTGCTGGCCGGGATGCTGACCGAACCAGACCGCCGATTGCTTGCGAGCGATACAATGGCATTGACTCGCTTTAGCGTAAGCCTAAAGGAAGCCTATGCGCCGGGAATCGGTGGCGCCATGCAGGATGCCGCGCTGATTGCGCGAGATCACGGTTATCCCTTGGAAAAGATACGGATACCGGTTCATTTATATCAGGGCGGTAACGATCGGCATATTCCGCCTGCAATGGCCGGATACATGGCGGCCCGGATTCCGGATGCCAGTCTCAAATTTTTTCCGGAGGATGGACACCTGTCGATACTGGTGAATCGCGCAGCAAAAGTCTTCAGTGATTTTGCGGCAAGTACCTCAAATTGAACCAGGAGAAGATATCTCATGAAAACTGACGTACTCATCGTAGGCGCCGGCCCGACCGGCTTGGCATTGGCCCTATCGCTTAAAAAAGCAGGTATCGATTGCATCGTTGTTGAGCGCAGGCTGGATATTCAGAACACATCGAGAGCGGCGGTCATCCATGCGCATACGTTGGATGTGCTTGAAGAACTCGGCGTAACGCGGCCACTGATCGAAAACGGTTTGAAACTTACTCGCTTTTGTATGCGCGATCGCAGCCAGAAGCTGTTGCAATTGAATTTCGATAAACTGCCGACCGGGCATCCATTTCTTCTGATGATTCCGCAGGATCGCACTGAACGGATTCTGCTCGAAGCTTTATTGGAAGCAGGCGGGGCGGTGTTCTGGGGTTCCGCCGCTGAAGCGATAGAGCAGACGCCGGAGGGCGTGACGGCACGGATTGCAGGTACGGGTTCCGGCATCATTCAGGCACGGTATGCAGTCGGTGCTGACGGTATGAACAGCCTGGTGCGGCAAGCGGCCGGTATTGGTTTTGCGGGTGGAACCTACGAGGAGTCTTTTATACTCGCGGATGTCGACATACAATGGCCGCTGGGGCAAAGCGAAGTGTCGCTGTTCTTGTCGCCTGAAGGCATGGTCGTGGTGGCACCGCTTCCCCAAGAAAATCGTTATCGCATCGTCGCGGCGGTTGATGTGGCGTCGGAACATCCGCAGATTGCGGATATACAAACATTGATCAATACTCGCGGCCCGGAAAGTGATATCGAAATCCGAAGCATGATCTGGAGTTCACGCTTCCGGGTACATCACCGGGTGGCCGAACACTATCGCGAAGGGCGGTTGTTTTTGATGGGTGATGCCGCACACGTGCACAGTCCGGCCGGCGGGCAAGGCATGAACACAGGGCTCGTGGATGCCTGTTTTCTCGGCCGCATTTTGGCCGACGTCATATCGGGACGCTGTGACGAACGTCATCTTGATCGCTATGAATTCAAACGCAAACCGGCGGCGGAAGAGGTTCTGCGGATTACGGGGCGGTTGATGGGGATGGCCACGATGCAAAATATTGTGAAACGCCGTGCACGAAACATCGTTTTGCGCATCATGGACCGGTTGCCGCCGTTGAAGCATAAGCTGGAAATGAATCTCTCGGGATTAAGCCGTAAGCATGCCGCCAGAATCTAAGGAAACGCTGATTAATTGACTGCACGAGCGAATCACTTCGTTACGCGGTACTCGCATCCTCGCCTATCATGTTGATATGTCTCGATTGCTGCGTTCCATGTGCCTCGTGCTTCATCTCATTCGTTGAATTAATCAGTGTTTCCCTAAAGTATCGCTGGATGCAAACAGACTGTCGAGGTAAGTAGCAGTCGGTTTTCATCGCGCGGTGCGGTAGTTCGACAGTGCGGTTTCAAGTAACATCTGAATTTTCAAATCATCGGGATCCCGGTGAATCAGTTATCGACAATGCGCGCACCCTCTACTATCAACCGGTTGTTTCCCGAGCTGGAACAAATTGAAGCTATTATTCAGGAAAGCAATGCAACGAGCTTGACCAGCAGGGCGCTCTGCTGGGTGCCATGTGGTGATGACCTGCTGCCGGTGTATGCGCTGACACTCGGCAACCGTGATCCGGGGGTGCCATGCGTGACGTATGTCGCCGGTGTTCATGGACTGGAGCGTATCGGTACGCAGGTTGTTATTGCGTATCTCGAGGGATTGCTGGAACGGCTGAAGTGGGATCGGATTTTTGCAGACATTTTGCAACGGGTGCGGATAAATTTTCTGCCGATTGTCAATCCCGCCGGAATGCTGAATAACACCCGCGCCAATTCACAAGGCGTCGATTTGATGCGTAATGCGCCGCTTGATAGCCATGAGAAAACCATTTTGTTGGCTGGCGGACACCGGATTTCACCGGTTTTGCCGTGGTACCGCGGCAAGCGCAACGAGCCGATGCAACTGGAAGCGCAAGCGTTGTGCGATTTCATCGCGCAGGAAGTGTTTCCGGCGCCGTTCAGTCTGGTGCTCGATTGCCACTCCGGTTTCGGTTTCCGCAATCAAATCTGGTTTCCGTATGCCCGCAGCCGGCTGGAGCCGATCAAGCATCTGAAGGAGGTATGCTACTTGCGCAACTTGTTCATGCAAACCTACCCGCATCAGGATTATCTGTTCGAGCCGCAATCGCAGCATTATCTGGTGCACGGCGATTTATGGGATTATCTGTATTTGCAGTCGCTGGAAAACGGTTCAACTTTTTTGCCGCTAACGCTGGAAATGGGTTCGTGGCGCTGGATTCGCAAGAATCCGCTGCAACTGCGGCAGTTGCTCGGCCTGTACCATCCGATCAAACCGCACCGGCTCAACCGGGTATTGCGAAGCCATTTGATCCTAATGGAATTCTTGCTGCACGCCACATTGTCATACCAAAACTGGCTCGACCGCAGCGACGCGAAGCAATTGGAGCAGCAAGCCCTGGCGTTATGGTACCCATGAACCGTCCGGCGCATTTCGTGCTGCTGCGGGGCTTGTGGCGCGAAGCGCGGCACTGGGGAGAATTTCCCGGTCATTTGCAGCAACAATTTCCCGGCGCGCTGATCAGCACGCCGGATATTCCCGGCAACGGTTTGCGTAATCAGGAAATCAGCCCGGATACCATTGCCGGCATGACCGATGCACTGCGCCAGCAAGTTAATCTGAGCCAACCGGTCCGGCTGATCGCTTTGTCGATGGGCGGCATGATCGCGATCGACTGGATGACGCGCTATCCCGCCGAAATCGAAGCCGCCGTGCTGATCAATACCAGCGCCAGACCGCTATCGCCGTTTTATCATCGCTTGCGCTGGACGGCTTATCCCTTTGCTCTACCTATGATCTTTCGTTCCGCTACGCAAAGGGAAGCCGATATTCTGCGCCTGACTTCCAATCGCCATCCGCACGATACAAAACTGCTTGAATCCTGGCAACAATGGCAACGGCAAAACCCGGTGTTGCCCGTCAGCGCCAGAAACCAATTGCTTGCCGCCATGAAATTTTCAGTGATAGTCAAACCGCAGCAACCGCTATTGGTCGTCACCAGCCGGGCGGACCGGCTGGTGGATTACCGCTGCAGCCGCAAACTGGCGCAGATCTGGAATGCGGATTATGTGGAACATGAATCCGCCGGACATGATTTGCCGCTGGATGAGTCGGAGTGGTTGGTTCAAATCATTAGACGATGGTTTGATTTGGGGATAGATATTCAGATTTGGAAATAGATATTCAAGATACAACCGAAGAATTAATCACATTCGAGTCAATTGTGATGTGGTTTTATATGTGTTTTGAGTAACGGCTTGCAGAACAACTTCGATGCTTAGTTATATGTGTATTTCTTTAATTTTTTCGCGAGATGTAGATCGTCAAACTAAGAATAACTAGGCTTAGTGTGGCAAAAACTTGGAAGAAAACAAAGTTGGCAAGTAGTGTGTACTCATTTTTAAAAGCATATCCAATATTTGTCAATGTACCCACAAATAAAGATAGTGTTATAGATTCAGACTTTCCAACGACTAAGCAATGAGCATAATAAACGGGTATTGATAGAAAAAATATTTCTATATAACTACGAAAGGCGAGCTTAATTCGAGAATACTTACTAAGGCCGCTTTTATTCCGAGGTCGAGCAAAAACATCACCCCCAAACGCAAAGCTGATTTCAAATGTTCTCGATATATATCGAATAGCAGCTAGTGCCCAAATTAGTTGAACAAGAAAAGAGGGGCAATTCTGTTGATCAGGAAATAGTGCAAGAATACAAAGAGCAATGGTGACATAGCAATTATGCTTGTTATTCGAGACAATAAATCTTCTTCGTGCATGCAGCTTGTGCTCTGGGAAACTATCAATGCGGTTCTTGAAGCAGTGTGCAAGCCAATAACCTGGACTAATAATAAGAGTCCATTCTTTTCCAGTTTTCCACTCAGGGAGAAATAATCCTGTTGGTTCCTTTTTCTTGGGATAGCCTGCTTTTCGTACTGCATATTCAACAAGCCAGTAAATTGGGATTGCTAGAATATAGGCAATAATTGTCATGAAGTTAGGAAATTAAGGCGACGGAATTTTTGATTCTAGAAATGCGATTGATCTGGATGGGGCGCATGATAGTTGGTTAATTACACTGCGATCATATCTAAATCATTTTTAATCTTCAAATCAAAGATTAGTTGATCAGTATGAAGCAAAATATTTGATGTCATTATTTTGTCACATTAATCGCTTATTTTATCCAGCATTCAATTTCATAATGGAGTCATTGAATGCTGGATGTCGATGCGATGTTGAAAGGTTACTTTCCGGGAGCGGTTACACAGGATGGCAAGCCGCTGATGAAGGCGGCATCTTCGTTGTTGAAGAAGGTGCTGCACCAGGATGAGATCAATCGCTTCATCGAGACGCACCGGCATTTGGAAGGGCTGGAGTTCAACGACGCGGTGCTGGAGCATTTCAATTTCGCGTTTCAGGTTTCTAGCAAAGACCGGGTGCGGATTCCGGATCAGCGGCGGGTGCTGATCGTGGCCAACCATCCGCTCGGTTCCTTGGATGGCTTGGCGCTGCTGAAGCTGGTGTCGGAAATTCGCACTGATGTGAAAATCGTGGCGACCAGTTTGTTGAATTGCATCGATCCGCTGAAAAGCTTGTTGTTATCGGTGGATAATTTCTCCCAAGTTACAAAACATCGCGATAGCATGAATCAGATAGTCGCTGCGCTGGAGGCGGAGCAAGCGGTGATCGTTTTCCCTACCGGCGAGGTGTCACGCATTTCACCGCTGGGCGTGCGCGACGGCAAATGGAAGTCCGGCTTTATTTCGCTGGCGAAGAAAACCAAAGCGCCGATTGTGCCGGTGCATATCGGCGGCAAGAATTCCGCGATGTTTTATGGCTTGTCGAGCATTTACAAGCCGCTCGGTACGATGATGCTGGTCAACGAGATGTTCAATAAGCAAGGCGGCGAGATTTCGTTCCGCATCGGCAAGCCGATTCCGTGGGAGTCGATCGCGGCGATGGATTTGTCCAAAAAAGACGCGGCGAAGTTAATGCGCAAGCAAGTTTATCTGCTCGGAAAAAAGAAGAAAAAGGAGTTGTTCAAGCCGGTTGAGAACATCATTCATCCGGTGCGCACCAAGCAGATCCGCAAGGAATTGAAAGCGTCGCAGTTGATCGGCAAAACGCAGGACGGCAAGCATATCTACCTGTTCGACTATCAACCGAATTCCAGTGTGATGCGGGAAATCGGCCGGTTGCGGGAGTTGTCGTTCCGCCAAGTGCAGGAGGGTACCGGTAACGCCTTGGATATCGACAGTTACGATCGCTACTACCGTCACCTGATTTTGTGGGACGAGGACGAGCTGGAAATCATCGGTTCGTACCGCATCGGTGAAGTCGCGGAAATTCTTAAGACGCGAGGAGAAGACGGTCTTTACACGCACAGTTTGTTCAAGTTCGGCGCTGATTTTTTGCCCTACCTGCAACAATCGGTGGAACTGGGGCGCAGTTTCATCCAACCTCGTTATCAGAATAAACGCAGTTTGGATTATTTGTGGTACGGCATTGGCGCTTATTTGCATCAATATCCGGAAATCCGTTATTTGACCGGGCCGGTATCGATGAGCACATCGCTGCCCAAAGCGGCGCAGCAGACAATCGCCGGTTTTTATCATTCCTTATTCGGCAATAACGAACCGCTCGTGGAACCAAGACTGCCATTTAGTTTCGACGCAGCCGGGGAATTTACCGGATACCGCAAAGTAGCCGATGAAGCTCAGTACAAACGGGCGATTGTAGCTTTAAAAGAGAGGCTGGATGAATTCGATGTCAAGGTGCCGGTGCTGTATAAACAGTATGTCGAATTGTGCGAACCCGGCGGTTGCGAGTTTCTGGGGTTCAATATTGATCCACAGTTCTCAAATTGCGTCGATGCGCTGATTCTGGTGCATATCGATGCCATCAAGGAGAAAAAATTCCAGCGCTATATCGGCTGTCATGCGGAAAACGCGCGACAACGTCATTCAGCTTGATATCCATGCGGTTTTGCTGCTTCCGGGGTGCTGATGGCAGTGGCTGGCGCTAGTCAAAGCTCAATCCGGTTTCTTCCATAAATACAATGAGTTCTTTGAGAATTTCTTGAACGTTAGCGGCATCCACTCCGATGGATTTGGCGGTGCGCTCGACTTCTGCATCATCTTTTTTCATGTTGTAGGCGCCGTATCCGGCACGTTTTGCTAACAAGTTACCTAATGCGACCGCCAATAATTCGCGAGTAACCGTGGTTGCTTGCTCGAGCGCTTCGTGAAATTGCGCGACAACTGCAATTTCGGAAGGCAGTTTCCAGATTTCAAGAAGTTTCCGGCCAAAAAGTCCGTGGTATTTTTCCAGGAAATCATCCAGTGATTTCTTCGAAGGAGGCGGATCGATGACATTGCGGGTTTGGAGTTCCGAAATGATCTGTATTAAAAACAGTTTGCCGATATCGTGCATCAGGCCCATGAAGAACACTTCTCTCGGTCTCGAGAGCTTTGCCAGTTGCGCGATCAGGTATGAAGCATGTGCGCAGGCCACGCCGTGTTTCCACAGATCTTTAAGGATTTCCTGGTATTTTGGATTTCGCGCCATATATAAAGCCCGGTTCGCGATGATATCCACGAATTCTTTCGAAGTGTTGAGACCCAGGACATTGATTGCTTGCTCGACGGTGTTGCTCGGGCGAAGTCCGCCATATCGCGGTGAATTGGCAACACTGATCAGTTTGGCGCTAATTACCATGTCTTTTCTTAGTAACGCGGTTATTTCATCCATGCCGGCATCTTTCCGCACCAGTTCCTCTAATTCATAGCTGATGTTAGGGAAACTGGGAAGATTTATCTCTCCGTTATTCAAGCGTTTGGCAATTTCCTGCAACATGGATGCGCGTTGCTGCTGATTATCCGGCTTTGCCTTGGCAGTTACTGGCGGCGTCGAAGTCTGAGCCGTTTTTTCTTTCAGTTGTCCTTCCAGGATTGCAACCCGCGCTTTAAGCGCCATGATGGTGTGCTTCAATTCTTGCTGGTCATTGTAGGCAAAGATCATTTCCCGCACGGCCATTTCCAGTACCGAATAAAGTCTCTCGGTTTTGACGCAATAATTGAAAGCGCCGATGCGGCGCGCTTCGATGGCGCATTGCGGATCGTCCGGCGGAGAAATCAGCAGTACCGGGATATAGTGATGACTGCAGACTTCCATCAGAAAATCGAGTCCCTGCGCCTGAGTGAAATTAACATCGAGAATAATCGCATCGATTCCTTGGAAGTCCAAAGGTGTGTTGTCCCATGACGACATTAAATGCAGTGTGTAGCTGTTGCGCAGCGCTGCTTGAATGGCTTCAAGTTCGTTGCGTTGACTGTTACAAATCAGGACACGATTCATCGGCATTCCCCAAACAATTTATTACTGGATCGAATTCTTTCAGAGCTTTCTTATGTTTTGTTGCCACGGCTTATTCGGACAGATCATAAAAAACTTTACGGTGATATTTACCGGTTTTCTGATATTGATAAAACCTGATGGTTTACACTGAAAACATTGCAAGGCATGAAAATGCAATCTCATTTATCCGGCGCAGACTACTATTCAGTGTTTTTCTAAGCAGTGGTGAAACGGAAAAGCGGTGTCCGGAACTTTCGCAGTAACGGTGTCGCTCGTAAATCGGTACAATAGCGACAAGCGGCGAAATATCCTCGCGTTATTGTGAATTAAACAACATGTCGACCCAATCCCTTGATTCTTCCCAGTTACGCCTTACCATCGACCCTGCCGCGTTAGGATTCCCGGATACCTCGGCGCTACTGCAACATCCGTTATCGTGGATCGGGCAGGAGCGGGCGGAGCTGGCGGCACGTTTCGGACTGAGCATGATGCAACCGGATTACCACTTATTCGTACTCGGCGAAGAAGGATCGGGGCGATCTTCCCTGTTGCATCAGGCGATGCTAACAGCAGCGGCAAATATACCTGTGCCACCCGATTTATGTTATCTGTACAACTTTGTCGCGCCGGACAAACCGCTGGCCGTGAGATTACCCGCGGGCCAAGGGCGTGTGTTACGGCAATCGCTGCTGCAACTGGCCAAGTCACTACCAGCGGAAATCACACAGTGCTTGAGCGGGCAGGATTTCAAACTTAAAAGCGAACGCGCCGAAAAACAATTCAAAACCGAAACAGGCCAGGCCTATAACAAACTGGATAAATTCGCCGAATCGCTGCACTTTGCGATACACCGTGAAGACGAGCAAATTGTTTTCACCTTGCTGGACGAAAAAGGCGAGATATTGACGGCGGAAAATTTGTTGAAGCTGCCGAAGGCGCGGCGGAGCGCGATCGAGCAATCGGAACAAGCGCTGCGGGACGCGATTCTGCAGTACTTTGAAGACTTCAAACGCATTGAGAAAGAAAAAGACCAGGCGCTGGCTTCGTTGCGGCAGCGCATCGTGCAACCGGTTGTTAGCCAGGCATTAAAGAAAGTGCAAAATGGTTTGCACAAACCGCTCAAACAGCAAGACCGGTTGAAAACCTATTTCGAGCAGATGGAAACCGATATTCTCGCCAACCTGGCATTGTTCGAAACCGATCCGGGCGATGATGAGAAACGGCAAGCGGAATTAAGTCAGATATTTTCGCGTTATCAAATCAATCTGGTCGTGGACAATGCGGATGAGTGCGGCGCGCCAGTTCTGATCGAAGACAATCCTTCCGCTTATGCTTTATTTGGCAGCATCGATTATCAATTCGAGAATGGTAAGCTGAAGACCGATTTCATGCGGATCCGCGCGGGTAATCTGTTGAAAGCGCACGGCGGTTTCTTGATGTTGCATCTGAATGATTTATTGACGGACGGTCCGTTGTGGGTGAAGTTGCGGCGGTTCCTGCGCAGTAAAAGACTGCAAATCGAAGAACCGGGATCGGCCTGGGCTGCCAATGCGCCGGCATCGCTCGAACCCGAAGCGGTCGACGTAAACGTCAAAATTGTTCTCATCGGATCGCGCGACCAATACTACGATTTACAGGAAATCGATCCCGAATTCATGCGCCGCTTCCGGGTGAAAGTGGATTTTGCCGACAGTTTTGTTGCCAGCCGGGATACTTATCTGGCATCGGCGGTTTTTGTTTCGCATGCCTGCGAAGCTGCTAAATTACCGCATTTCTCCGCTGCTGCGGTTGCCCGTCTGCTTGAAGAATCGCACCGGGAAGTGGAAGATCAAAAACGCCAGAGCGCGATTTTTGCCCGAATTGAAATGCTGATTCTGGAAAGCGCGGCGATATGCAATGCCCGTCGTGGCCGCTTGGTGGAGGTGGCGGATATTTCGGCAGCGCTGCAGGCTCGCCGGCTGCGTCATAATTATCCGGACTTGCGCTTGCAGGAAGCGATTCTCGAGGATGAAATCGCGATTGCATTAGCCGGTGAGGAAACCGGCCAGTTGAATGCATTGACGCAAATCGACTTGGGTGATCACAGTTTCGGCACGCCGGTGCGGGTGACGGCGCGCACCTTTGCCGGTGAAGACGGTGTGCTCAATATCGCTCGTGAAGTCGATATGTCCGGGCCGATTCACGATAAAGGCATGCTGATTCTGCAAAATTACCTGACCGGTTTATTTGCGCATATTGCACCGCTGGCGCTCAGTGCATCGATTGTGTTCGAGCAGGAATATACCAGCGTTGAAGGCGACTCGGCTTCGTGCGCGGAACTTTATGCATTACTGTCGTCGCTGGCGGATGTGCCGCTGAGGCAGGGTATTGCGGTGACAGGCGCGTTGAATCAATTCGGTGAAGTGCTGCCGGTGGGCGGCATCAACGATAAGATCGAAGGGTTTTTCAAATTGTGCGAGAAGCGCGGGTTGACCGGCGAGCAGGGCGTGTTGATCCCTTATCAAAACCGTCAGCACTTGATGCTGGATCACGCCGTGGTCGAAGCGGTCAAACAAGGATTGTTTGCCATTTACACCATGGAACATGTCACGCAAGGGCTGGAATTGCTAACCGGTTTACCGGCGGGAAATATAGAACTGGCGCATGCGCATGGCTACTCATCCGATACCGTTCTTGGGCATGCGCAGAAAACGCTATTGACTTTCCGCCGTGCTTGCCAATTGACGCAACATCCGAAAACCGAGCACCGGCGGCTGCCGTCAAGGCTGGATAAATAGTTGCTCTGGGTCATGGCCGGGAACCGGCCGTTGGTGTGATCGTTTCGATAGGGTAATCGCACGATGAATACTTCGCAGGAAACCGTCAGTCAACAACAACGCTACCGCGATGTGCGCAAAGTCACGCTGATCGGTTCGGTGCTCGATTTTGTGTTGGGTGTCGCCAAAATTCTGGTCGGCTGGCTGGCCAATTCGCAAGCGCTGATCGCCGATGGCATTCACTCTTTCTCGGATCTGCTGACCGATTTCATGGTGCTGTACGCCGCCAAGCATTCGCATCAAGCTGCCGACGAAACGCATCCATACGGTCACGGCCGGATTGAAACACTGGCGACGGTGAGTCTGGGTCTGGTGTTGACCGGCATCGGCATCGGCATCGCCTACAGCGCGGTGCAGCGGCTCAACGAACCGGACGTTTTACTCGAATTCAGCGCTGTGGCCGCGCTGGTTGCTGCGGTTTCGATCGTCTCGAAGGAATGGATTTACCGCTATACCATGGCTGCCGCGCGCCGCTTGCGCTCGGAAATGCTGATGGCGAACGCCTGGCATAGCCGCTCCGATGCGTTTTCGTCGATCGTGGTGTTGGTCGGTCTAGGCGGTGTCATGATGGGTCATGCTTATCTCGATGCGGTGGCGGCGGTTATGGTGGCGGCGATGATCGCCAAGATTGGCTTCGATCTGGTGCGTTCGAGCTCGCAGGAATTGATCGATAGCGCGCTCGAACCCGATAAGGTATCGGCGATTCGAGAACATATTCATGCCGTCAACGGCGTGCGTTCGAGCCATACGCTGCGGACGCGCAAAAGCGCCGGGAATGCGTTTGTCGACGTGCACATTCAAGTCGATCCGCGCCTGAGCGTGTCGGAAGGCCATCAAATCGCCGATGCCGTGCGCCAGCGCCTGCTCCAGCAGATTGATGAAGTTACCGACGTGACCATTCATATCGACCCGGAAAACGACGAAACCGGCTCTCCCAGCGGCGATTTACCGCCCCGCGATCAAGTCATCCAAGCACTCAAACAACGCTGGCCGCAATTACCGCCAACGGCGATCGACGCTGTGATGTTGCACTACCTGGCCGGGCGGATCGATGTCGTCATCGACCTGCCGATCAATCTATTGCAAAACATCGATCAGGCCGCGGAACTGGTGCGGGCACTGCGGCAAGCCGTTGCAACCTGGGAGGCGATCGGTGACGTGCAGGTGCGGTTTAAGGTTTGAGCGCGGCAAGAATTTGGTTGAGGAAAAACTATGAGCACACCTGAAATCGAACAACTGATCAACAAAGCCGAGAGCGGCGACACGCAAGCGATGTTCGCATTGGCGCAACGTTATCGTGACGGTGACGGCGTAGCACAGGATTACGGGCAATTCCTGCAATGGTTGGCACGACTGCGTTATTTGCTCAAATTTGAAGAAATAAAATCACTATTAAGTTTCCAAGATAGAAAGCAGACTGAACTAAATAGCTTTGTTAGTTGGTTATTAGGCAGTGCAAAATCTGGCGATGCAAATAGTATGCATTTTTTATCGGATTTGTATCGAATCGGAATCAGCTTTGAAAAAGACGACAAGCAATGGATAGCATGGCAGAAGAAAGCAGCTGAATCTGGATCTGTTACTGCAATGCATGATTTAGCATTCACTTATTTCTTAGGGATAGGAGTATCAAAAGACAATAATCAATTTTTCTATTGGATACAAAAAGCAGCTGCAACAGGCCATAAAGAATCAATGCTTGCGCTTGCCTACGCTTATCATGAAGGAGTTGGAGTAAAAAAAGACCCAGAGCAATCGATGCATTGGTTTTTCCGTGCAGCCGAAGCCGGAGAGGAAATTGCGCTGGATGAAATCCGATGGATGTATCAGTCGCAGAAATTTGTGACAGTCGATCTGGATGATAATATCGAATGGTTGACGCGAGCAGCCGTGATAGACGACGGCAATCTCTATGCAGAGCTGGCGATTAAGCACTGGACGCGCAACGCGGAGGGCGATCACGATAAATCCCGGCATTGGCTTGAACAGGGTGAACGTCAAGGCAATGTTCGTGCTTTTATTTTTGGTTCGCTACTGCGCTTATCGGATAGTCATTCGCTTGAACGGGCAACGATCAGTAATTTGTGCGAGGCGTTTTTTGGACTGAGCGGCAAAGTGGAAGAAATCAAACAGCAGCATTTGATTCGTGACGACGATAAAGCGATAACGGAAGTGGCGCATTTCACGACGCTGGATGCGCTCCACAGTATGTTGCCGGTTTCGGATGGAATATCAACGGAAGCGGACTGCTATTCCGGTCAGAGCCGCGTATTGCGGTTGTACCATATCGCGTATATGAACGATCCGCAGGAAGGGCGACGACTGCTGGATAAGAAGCGGCATAAAGACGCAGAATTGTTACACGAATTTTTTGCCACGTCTGAAGAAGGTAATAATCATAATTTTCTGTGGGAAAATCAGGAGTTCTCGGTGTATTGCGGTTCCTTTACCTTGCGCGTCGACCGGCTCGATCTGTGGCGTGCTTATGGCCGGGATGGGGCGGGCTATTGCGTGGTCATTCCAGCCAAAGTCTTTCAACCGGCACCCGAATCCAAACCTTTGCATGTGATGCATGATGCACTACGCCGGGGCGACGAAGTTCTTGCGGCTGTGAAAACAAACCAAAGCCAAGCGCCTGCGTTATATCGCATTCGATACCAGACGGACGAAGCGGAAAAAACTCTGGCAACTTTGAAGCCGAGGCTTGAGGCGATTAAGAATATTAAGAACACTGTAAACAACCCCAAAGTTACAGAGATGATCAATTCGCTGGTTCGTATCGTCATCAGCGATATCCTGTATCTGTACAAAAATGAGGAATACGCATCGGAGGAAGAAGCGCGCATGATCGTGGCGCACAATATTGCGAACAAAGCGCTTAAGCTGGATAACCAGAATCCGCCGCGCGTGTATGTCGAGACCGATGCGTTTTTGTTTCGGGACGAAGGCACGCGCATCATCATCGGCCCGAAGGTCACCGACAAAGTGGCGGCCGAATTGAATCTGAAATACCGCCTGGCGCGGCACAGTCTGCTGAAAACAACAGCGATTAAATGGTCGAAAATCGAGTACCGGTAATCGTTGAATTGTTGAAGAATGCTTCAAGGGTTTAGCTTTTCCGGTGATGATTGCGGCGGATGTTTTCAAAGTGAATGGTTGTAATGAAGCAATAGGACAAAATTAGTATTTTCTTAGGACAAATGAATAACCCGGCTATTTAGCTAGAAGTTAAACTTCTGGTTATATGGAGAAAAGTTTTTTTTCATATGCGAACGGATTATGAATAGTGTTCAGACAAAGGGTTCTTTTGGATAGCGCCGGAATTTCGAGTCAATTCGCTGAGCTTAAGATCTCTGCAAATATCGATGAACGCGCAACTCGATCTGATCAATCATGTAATGAAAAATTGGGAGTCAATATGAAACTAAAAACAGTTATTTTGTCATTGGGATTACTTTCGGCGACTGGTGTCGTAGCGGCGCCTGTGCAATGGGCTGGTAACGGTCATTGGTATGAATTGGTAACGGCTCCGCTCAGCTTTGGCGATGCGGTGGCGGAAGCATCGACGCGATCACATCTGGGTCTGGGCGGGCATCTGGTTACCATCACATCGGCTGACGAAAACGCCTTTGTGCATGGACTCACGGGCGGCGGAGCTACTTGGCTGGGCGCCAGTGATGCGGCGGTGGAAGGTGAATGGCGCTGGATGAGTGGACCGGAAGCCGGTCAACTACTGACTTATTCCAACTGGGGTCCTGGAGAACCGAACAACGTCGGTAACGAGGATTTTGCGGTTTATAACAACCCGTGGGGCGGAGGGCTTTGGAACGACCGGCCGGATGCTGGAATCGCTTATATTGTCGAGTACAGCGCACCGGTTCCGGAACCTGAAACGTATGCCATGTTGCTGGCGGGCTTGGGCATCATCGGTTTTGCCGGACGCCGGATGAGAAAAAGTTAGTTTTCATCAATTGTTAACCATTAAAAAAACCTCGCCGCTATAGGCCGCGAGGTTTTTTGTTTGGTACCGGTATCTTCAATGATTCCAAAAAAACAACGGCCGGTTGCAACATTACAACCGGCCGTTGTTCAAATAAATCCGGTAATTTTTGTTTACGATTTATTTTCTTTATTGCGGCGCAACGGGATTTTACGGATCAACGGAACGCAGAATAATCCCAGCAGCAGACCAGCCAGCATCATGCCATACGTTTGCAGATTGTCGTTCGTGAATTGCGTAATCTGTCTGACCATTTTGCTTTGATCGGCTTTATCCGCGAGTTTCGGCAGATTTTCCGCTTCGTAAGTATCGTTGATATTGTAAGGCGTCAATCCAGGAATGCCCGGTATATCAGCGCCACCTTTTCCAACGACCAGTTGTGCTTTCATGCCTTTTTCCATGTGATGGGAAATATCGCAGTGAACAAGGTAAGTGTCGTCTCCGCCGGGAACAATGATCGTGCCGGATACCGTTTTCGGACCGGTCACTTCCAGGTGGAACATTCCATATTTATAGAGATACTTCGGCAAGCCGTGCATCATGAATTGATGGCGAATGTTATCTTCGTTGATGAAGTGAAATGTGACTTTTGCGCAAGGCTTGACATGCCATTCTTGCTGATCGAAAGCGAAAGCGGTTCCGGGAAATTTTGCGGAATATTTTCTGCCGGCCCGGACGGTAATCTCCACTTCTTCGGAAATGCTGCGGCAACTGCTGGGTAATTGATCCAGGTTTTGCCCCATGATCATCGTGCCTTCGTGATCCATCATATGGTCGTGATCCATGTGGTGATGGTGTTGCATATCGCCGTGTTCCGTTGCTTGCACGCCGTGTGTGCTGTGATCGACGTCATGATCGTGCGCATGGTCGCTGTGATCCATTTTCGAATGGTCGACGGCGGCGCCGCTGTCCTTGCTCATGTCGTGACCGCTGTGGTCGTGCTGATCTTGGCTCATGTCATGACTGCTATGGTCATGAGCATCCTGCTTTGTTGTTTTTTGATCGCTATGATCATGTTGCGCATGATCGTGTTCGCTGGGTTTTGCCGGTTGCTGCGCATGGATGTTTGCGCTCAAGGCAAAAATACCGGCAAGCAGGAAAGTGATAGTCGTAGTCTTAACCATTATTGATTACCCCCTTTAGGGCTTCTTAAACGTGAAACGGCTGCTACCGTGCTTAATTTGATTTGTTCCCGCTTGGCGAAAATCAGGTAGATCAGCAGTCCTGCCAGTAAACCGATCAATGCATAGATCAGTGAGGTTTGCGTCGCAGGCATCAATCCTTCACGTTCACCCGGTGATCCAAGGCTTGACCAATCGTCAAGGTCCTGCCAGATCGGATAGCGTCTTTGGTAATATTCCTTGGTGAAATATTCACTTAAGTCGATGCCGAAATGACTGACTTTGGGTAAGCCGTTACCGTTCAAATAGGATTTATAAACGATCGAGCTCATACTGCCGCCTTCGGCCATGCCGTTGGTGGTAATGCCTTTTTCACGGTGATCGTGAATCAGCCAATCACCCTCGCCATAGCTATGTTTGCCGTCGTCAATGGTTTCCAGCTTCAGATCGAGGCGTTGCGCTGGTGCCATGTCAAAGACATCGCGCATGATCTGCGCAATCGGATTATGTTCCACGCCGTCATAATGCGTGATCGTGGCATGATGACCATGGGTATGGACGGCGATCAGTTCACCACCGCTATTCAACATCCGCAGCTTGATTTTTTGATCCTGCTCCACGATGATCAGCGATTCCCTGAGTGTGTAAGGGTACGATAAGCCGTTCAGCGTATAGTAATCCTCGCTGGCATCGGTAATGTCGTAGCGTTGATTCATATCGCGCGCGATCAACCGGGGGTCATTGTATTTCTGAATGATTTCGCCCAGTTCTTTATCCATTGCGTGATAATGCAGATCGTATTCCTGATCGTATTGCTCTTTAACCGCGACGGATGGGTGACGGACATGACCGGCGCCGATGTTCAAAGTTTGCAGCCAGTTATTCGGCCGGTTTTCCTCAATGACGATCATGCCGGCCAGCCCCATTGCCAAGTGGGTATGCGTTTGCACGTGGCAGTGATAGAACATGGTTCCCGGCTGGCGCGCCTGGAACTGATAAATCCGGCGCTCGCCGGGCATCAATTCAACTTCGCTGGTTTGCGGCACACCGTCTTGGCCGCCATGCTCGCCGTGAGAAAATGGATGGTCGACACCGTGCAAGTGAATGCTATGGGGGAAGTAATGCGTGTTTTCCAGTACGATTTGCACAATATCGCCGACTTCAACCCGGATGACCGGGGATGGCAGTCTCAACAGCGGATTGGCGCGCACGCTTTCAAAATTTTCAGTCGACATACCGCTGGTTTTCGGAGCGAATACCCACGCACCCGGTTGTATTCCCGGTGCGATGTCGAATGTCGGCACCAGTCCTGGAAAGTCGGGCGATTTGCCGTTTAATTCCATAATTTCCAGTTTGATAATGATCCGGTCAGGATCGCCATCGCCGTCCAGATCATCGGTTTTAATGATGGCATCCGGCGACAAGCCGGTTTTCATCAGGGTATCCATCGAAATATTATTAGTGCCCTTGACCGCCGCTGCGATCCACGCGGGATTATCAGGGCTGCAACCGGGGGATGCTTCAATTTTCACACCTTCGATTTCTTGCGCTTCGCGCCAAGCGGGTGAAATAATCGGATCGCACGGTTCTTCGAAGGTTAACGCGGCTCGATCAACTTTTACCGTGCTGGGCAACTTCAGCGATGCTTGCGCGGTCATTGCCGCTGACATGAGAAAGGAAGTCAATAGGGCAAAAAATATATGGGTAGGCATATCAACGCACCTTTAGAATTAATCTAATCACAAAAAATAAATAATAATCAGGTTGTGCAATTATTTTTAACTTAGTTGTCAATTCCAATAGCCGGAATTTACTGCCTGGGACAGTTCTGAAAGAATAAAATTCGTGTAGCAGTGTATTTGCAGGCAGGTAGAATTACGAGGAATATCTTTTCTTCACATGTGCAATACTTCATTATCCATCACGCTATTGTCATCAGTTATTATACAGAACCCTATTATGCTTGGGTCTTAGGAAGTTAAGCACTTATTAAAGTGTGTTAACTTACTGAGATGAATGTTAAAAATAGATACTATATTCGTTCTCGAATCAGAGAAGCGAAATTCAGACAACTTAT
>JAIETK010000012.1 GCA_019745325.1 Nitrosomonas sp.
ATCCCGAGACCTTCATATTAGGAATTTCTATGCTTGATTTTTCAAAATTCATGAACCTTTATTGGTTCATCCGTCATCATCGTCGAAATAAATCGACAAAGTGTCGATACTATCGCTATGCAGCAGCCGAAGAAAACGCCTGCTTGAAGCAGGCGTCGATCCGGAAGAATTGCGCTTGTTATGTCGGTATTTGGCTGCCAGGTGGAATATACACGCTGAAAAGAGTTTGAAAGCATATCGAGCAAAGATGACAAAGAACTTCGAAAAGCTCGATAATTCCTTAACAAATAATTGCGCATAATTTGTATTATGTAAAATTAATAATATATTGCTTAAAGCATTGCAAAAAATTCATAACCTATTATCAAATGTGACAGCGGACAATTACTTTGAAACATTGGAACAAATAATTTGGAACGTAAGAAAATGCAAGTAAAACCGAACAGATCATTTGCGTTACAAACCCAGACAGTTTATTTGCTCAATACACAACAGCCGGGGTAATTCAACGCCGCATGAAAAATAAGTTAGAATATGAACCTTTAGAAATTTACCGGGAGTAATTGAATGTCGATGGCTGACCGTGACGGAGTAATCTGGTATGACGGGAAAATGGTTCCCTGGCGGGATGCCAATACGCATGTCTTAACACATACCCTACACTACGGGCTGGGGGTATTTGAAGGAGTGCGGGCCTATGAAACCGCGCAAGGCCCGGCGATTTTCCGTTTGCAAGAACATACCGATCGTTTGTTCAATTCAGCGCATATATTCATGATGAAAATGCCCTACGACAAGGCCACGCTGATGCAAGCGCAGTGCGATGTGGTCAAGCAAAACAAGTTGACGTCCGGTTATATTCGCCCAATCGCGTTTTATGGTGCCGAAGCAATGGGACTTTCGGCGAGAACATTATCGGTTCACGTAGCGATCGCAGCCTGGCCTTGGGGAACATACCTGGGAGCCGAAGCGTTGGAGAACGGCATCCGTGTTAAAACTTCTTCGTTCACTCGCCATCATGTCAACATTAATATGTGTCGTGCCAAATCGGTGACAACGTATGCTAATTCGATTTTAGCGAATCAAGAGGTCGCGCTTAACGGTTATGACGAAGCGCTGTTATTGGATGCCGAAGGTTACGTAGCCGAAGGATCCGGCGAAAATATCTTCATCGTGAAACAAGGCAAACTGTACACGCCTGATCTAACCTCCTGTTTGGAAGGCATCACCCGGGCATCGATTATGGAGCTTGCAACTGAATTGGGAATACCGGTCATCGAAAAGCGCATCACCCGCGACGAAATCTATTGCGCCGAAGAAGCATTTTTCACGGGCACAGCCGCCGAAGTGACACCGATTCGCGAGCTGGACAATCGCATTATTGGCGCGGGTAAGCGCGGACCGGTTACCGCAAAAATACAAACTTTATTTTTCAATTGCGTCAAGGGCAAAGCCAAGGATCATGAAAACTGGCTCACTTTGGTTTAATCATTAAATACGGGAGTAACGGAGATGAATCAACAAACAAAACATAAAACACCGGTCGTTGAAGTAACGGCAGAAGACTTGCCGTTGCACTGCCCTACACCGGCAATGATGCTATGGAATTCGCATCCGCGGGTTTTTTTACCGATTGAGGCAACCGGCGAAGCATTGTGTCCATATTGCGGTACACAATATATCCTCAAGGGCGGAGCCACCGCTGCGCATCACTAGGACGATCCACTTTTTGCGAGATTGCGCCTTACAGAAGGTTTTAGATCAACCACAATTGAAGTTTTATTAATTAATCATTCAACTGGATTGTTAACATGATGTCAGTCATTCCTCATGAAATTTTCAAAGCCTATGATATCCGCGGCATCGTTGGTAAGACGGTTACTGTCGAGAATGTCGAAAAGATCGGTCATGCCATCGGTTCCGAAGCGCGCGCCAGAAATCTGACAACCATCGCGATTGGCCGTGATGGACGCTTATCCGGGCCGGAATTATCGCAAGCGTTGGCGCGGGGTATCCAAAAAAGCGGAATCAATGTCATCGATGTTGGCATGGTTGCCACTCCGATGCTGTATTTTGCCGCCCATGAATTATGCCAATATTCCGGCGTGATGGTGACCGGTAGCCATAATCCCCCTGAATACAACGGCTTTAAGATTGTCTTGGGCGGCCAGACCCTGGCCGCTGAAACTATTCAGGCATTGCGAATCCGCATCGAAACGAATGATCTGACGCATGGCTCGGGGGCTTATTCCGGACACAACATCGTTGATGCTTACCTAAAACGTATCACCGGCGACGTGCGATTGGCTCGCCCTTTAAAAATCGTGGTTGATTGCGGTAATGGTGTTGCGGGTGCTTTTGCGCCGGCGCTGTATCGAAGTCTCGGTTGTGAAGTAACCGAATTGTTCTGCGATGTCGACGGTTCTTTTCCCAATCACCATCCGGATCCGTCCGTACCGGATAATTTGAACGACGTCATCCAAGCATTAAAAACCACGGACGCAGAAATCGGCCTGGCTTTCGACGGCGACGGCGACCGGCTTGGCATCGTCACGAAAACGGGGCATATCATTAATGCCGACCGCCAGTTGATGCTGTTTGCCGCCGATGTGCTATCGCGCAATCCTGGCGCAAAAATCATTTTTGATGTGAAATGCACCCGGAATTTAGCACCATGGATCACGCAACATGGCGGCACACCGGTGATGTGGAAAACCGGTCATTCTTTCATCAAATCCAAACTGATCGAAGAAAAGGCGCTATTAGCCGGGGAAATGAGCGGTCATTTGTTCTTCAAAGAACGATGGTATGGCTTTGACGATGGTTTGTATGCCGGAGCGCGGCTGCTCGAACTGCTAAGCCGTGAAATCGATATCAATGCGGCGCTGAATAATTTGCCTGATAGTCTCAATACGCCCGAACTGCAAATCCGTACCGCCGAAGGAGAAAATCATGCGCTGATCGCACAGTTGCAGAAAAATGCCGTTTTTGACAATCCGCAACAAATCATCACGACCGATGGTTTGCGCGTGGAATACCCGGATGGTTTCGGTTTGGCGCGAGCTTCCAATACCACGCCGGTGGTGGTATTACGCTTTGAAGCGGATAATCCGGCTGCGCTGCAGCGTATTCAAGAGGATTTTCGCCGCAATATCCTGCAAGCGAAGCCTGATGCGCAATTACCTTTCTAGTTTAAGACCGGAAAATCATTACCAATAAAAAAACAGACTCTTAGAAATAAATAAGGGAGCCAGCTGACTCCCTTTTTATTTTCTAAACCGGATTAATCAAACGCGGCGGCGATAAGCTATGAATCCTATCAATCCAAGCCCGGCTAACAACATCCCATAGGTCTCAGGTTCCGGAACGGCAACCACTAAATTATCGATACCATAAGGTGAAAATCCCGCGTCCGAGCCATCCAGAATCAAGGAATCGATCCCGGTTGTTGCAAAACTAACGGAAGTCCAGTTATTAATGTCGCCAAACGTAATTGTTTGTGATGCAACCAAGGCCGCACCGTTATAAGCGGATATCGTCAAAGTTTGGCCAGCATCGGAACCCGACGACCGGGAAGCATCAAATGAAACATTGTTAATCAGCGAAGAAAAAAAGATGCTGGTTATATAACCTGCGTCGTTATTACCTAGAAATGCCGGTCCGTTGGTGCCTTCCAGATCCCAATTACCAGGGTCGCCAGCGGATAAACCTCCCCAAGTGCCTGCGTTAGTTGCTCCGAATGTAACGCCCAATCCGGCGTATTCGTTTGTAATTGGCGCGTTGTCATTGGTTGCGGGGAATTCATCGAAGGTGATGGTTACCGCCGCTTGTGCGCCGAGAGACATTGTCAACCCTGCAATCAATGCCAGTGATTTAATTTTCATTTTAATTTCCTCTCAAAAATTTCGTCGATATCTTTAAATAAGCTTGTCTGAGTTCCTGTTGAAGATCATTGCTAAAGATGAAAACAGCAATCAAGTTTTTACGGCATCCTGCTTCTACTTGAAGCAAAGGAAAATGGTAAGTTTTGATGGTATGCCGGAACTTTCTTTATTGTCTTATCTTCATTGGAGGGTACAATATTTCGATGTAGCGTACAAGAACAATTAAAAAAATTTAACTGAGAATAAGCAATTGATTTGCTTAGGCCAAGTTGAATTAATTCAGTGTTTTTTAGTAATTGACCATTCACATTTGCAGCGTGCAGATAACATTCATGAGAATTTTTTGCCTGATCATTGCTCTGTCGCTGTTGTTGCCAGGCAAAGTTATTGCCCATGAACTTCCGGACTTGGGCGACATATCGCAAGTGACCATCACGCCGTATCAAGAGCGGCAGCTTGGTTTGAAAATCATGCGTCAGATCCGTGCAGACCCAAGCTATATGGATGATTCGGAAATTGCCAGCTATCTCAGCAATCTCGGTCATAAACTGATCAGCAATTCCAATGAGGCCAGTGTCGATCAGCTATTCGAATTCTTCGCCATTCAGGATCCGGCGATTAACGCGTTTGCACTACCTGGCGGATTCATGGGCTTTAACAGTGGCCTGATTATCGCGGCTCAAAGCGAATCCGAGTTGGCAGCCGTAATGTCTCACGAAATTGCGCATGTCACACAAAAACATCTCGCACGCATGATCGCCGCGCAAAAATACGACTGGATTAAATCCATTACGGCATTAGCAGTTGCGATTATCGCGGCACGTTCCAGTCCGCAGGCGAGTCAGGCGGTCCTGGTAGCTTCCCAGGCCAGCATGATCCAATCCAAACTGGACTTTACCCGCAATCACGAAAAAGAAGCCGATCGCATAGGCTTGAATATTTTGCTCGATGCCGGATTTGATCCGCAAGGAATGACGACATTCTTTGAACGTCTGCAAAAATCCGGACGCTTTCACGAAACCGGCGCACCGTCGTACCTGAGAACCCACCCGATCACATACGAACGGATCGCAGATATTCAGAACCGGATCCGCGACATGCCTTATCGCCAGGTCTCCGATAGCATCGATTTCCTGTTGATTCGATCCAAGTTACGAGCCCTGCAGGGAAAACCGCATGATGCGGTTGCGCAATTCAAGATGCGCTTGGAAGAGCGACGCTATAGCAATGAAATTGCAGAACGTTACGGCTATATCCAAGCATTGATGCGTAATAAAAAATTTAAGCAAGCCAACGCTGAACTAACGCACTTGTATCAGCTCTTGCAGCAAGACTCAACAACGCCGGAACTGCGCGGCCACCAATTAGGCGCGATCATCCGGATTGAATCAAAGAATGTCATTGCCGGCGCCATGATCGAAACACTCGCAGCCAGCGTAAAACTTGCCAATAAAGAAATGGACGCGGCGTTCAAGATTTATCAAAGCGCTTTAAAAATATACCCGCAACATCGCGCTTTGACTCATGGTTATGCGCAAGCCTTAATTCAGAAAAAACAAGTTAACACTGCGCTGGAATTTCTGACCCGGCAATTAAACTTGATCCAGAATGATCCAAAGCTATATGAGTTGCAAGCCCAGTGCTATTCTTTGCTGGGCAATAAAATGCTGGAGCATCGCGCACAGGCCGAAGTGTATTTTCTGAAAGGCCACTACAAAGCAGCGGCTGATCAATTGAAAACCGCACTGCAGAACGACAATGGTGATTTTTATCAACTCTCAAGCCTGGAGGCGCGATTAAAGCAAATCCAGATTCTGATTGATGAAGAAGAAAAAGAAAAATAAATACGCGACCGCTTGCATCGCGGAATACTCCAACTCGCGGAAAGTTTTTTTGCAATAACAAATTAAACTTCAATATTCATATTTGACTTTAAATTGAGATAGCTTTATATAGCTATGACGGCTAGCTAAAACTGGCTGCGCACCGTAGCAATGCGAGTTTACCCTACAACCAAAAGGAGAATAACAGCATGTCAGCAACCTCAATCCCACGCATCCGTTTTTTTCGAACCGGCCGGAAAATCCTTACGGCTTTTCCTCTATCTTTGTTCTTTTTATCGATCTTAATCACAGGTTGCAGCATCGGTGACAAGATTGAAAAAATCACCGATACCGTCAGCGATGTTACCGGAGATACATTAGCCACTCTTGATGACGCCATCGATGCATTAGACCGGAATTCTGCCTCTTGGCAATCGGTTTTACAGGATACCACTTCGAAGTTAACCGGTGACGCACAGTCTACCGTTCGCAATGAAGTTTCGGATTTATTGAATCGCAGTGTCGCCGCAACCGGTGGTGAATTGCGTTGCAATATGGATTTTGTCGGGGCTCGTGTGCGCCAGGCTTTGGCTAGAATTCGCGCGCGCTTGATGCATCAGCCCGTGCCTGCTGTTGAGCCAGCTCTTTGTCAAGTATCGCCCGCCGCTGTCGACATGGCGCTGGATCCGAGCCGGCGGACAAAGTTGGAATTTTTTGGTTACGATTTCGATACTACGCCGATCAAAGTCACGTTGCACGAAGGCGCGCGCACGCGAGACGTATCATCCGAACTCGATCGTTTAACGCACTATCATATGACCCTCAACCTGGGCGGTAACGGTGTTCCTTTGTCAAAAACCAGCGACCGGCTTACTCTGGAATGGCAAAACCGCCAGATTTCGAGCATTGCCGTTATCCAGCCAGCAACACCGGTGTGTAAAGAAGAAGATCATACCGTGCTGCCTCAAGCTAAGCTAACCTACACGCCGCCGCATACCCGGGGCGATCGGGAATATAGCGGTCATGGGCCGGAAGTATGGGCCAATGCAAAATGGATTAATGAAGGTACGCATATCAATTTCCGGTTATGGATGAAAGCACAGGAAACACGCAAAGATTGGACGACTGCTGAAGGCGAACGCGTTATCCAGTATTACACTGCCCCGCCTGGCAAGCGCATCGATCGCATCATTAGCGGCACAGAAAGCACTGCGCACTATATTGATACCGATCATAACGAGGACCGTCAAGGCGGTGGCCCCAACGGCCCGGTGAAAGAGTTTGTATTTCGCGGTGACCGGAACGGCGACGATGCAGGCAGCTATACCGGTGTCGATGTCACTTTCAATCCCTTGATTGTCCGGTTGGTGGAAGTAACTAACTGCGCACCGGCATCAGCGATTAAATCAATTGAAAGAAAAGACTTGATTTCACCGGCTACGGTTAAACGCCTGCAGCCGATGATGAAAAAACTGCAACCTTAGTCCCGCCAAGCAATCACCAGTTTCTTGCTGGTGATTGCTTTTCCCAAGCCTTCAATAAAACCGGGCGTTCAGGTTTTCTCGAGCCTGATAGCATCATCTGAAAACCAATCCCATACTAGAGCGTCATACCGGGTATCGGCGAGCATATTCCGGTACTGCTCTCACTCAATAAAGTTTAAAATACGCTTCGCCTACAATTTTTCCTGGCTTACGTGAATGTAACCGGTACTAGCGCCAACTCACCATAAAAAGATATTTCCAGATGCTTACTCAGAATGGCAAACAGACAGCTCTGATATTCGTACTGATGATTGCCATTATTGCTTATTGGTACGGTACTGATCAGAAAGAATCCGATACTAACCCTTATAAAACCAGAAGTGCCGAGCGCGGTGATATTATTCAAACGATCTCCGCCAATGGCACGTTAACGCCGCTCATTTTAGTCAATGTCGGCACCCAGATATCAGGAACCGTGACCAGATTATATGCCGACTATAATGACCGTATCGAAACCGGTCAGGTGTTAGCCGAACTCGATCCGGCGTTGTTACGCGCGCAATTACAACAATCCCGGGCTAACCACCTGAACGCGCAAACAGCCTTAAAAATTGCGGAAAACAAATTGAAACGCCATCGTTTGTTACAGCAACAAGGATTCATCTCACCGGAAGCGCTTGAAATCGTTGAGCAAGAAACCGCAGCGGCACGAGCGCAAATGGCAGTCACTAAAGCACAAGTGGATCGTGACCAAACCAATCTTAACTACAGCATCATCCGCTCTCCAATTTCCGGGGTTGTCATTGCACGTGATGTCGATATCGGGCAAACCGTCGCAGCCAATTTTCAGACACCGACTTTGTTCAAAATCGCCAAAGATTTACGGCAGATGCAAATCAATATCAGCGTTGCAGAAGCGGATATCGGCTTATTGCACATCGGACAGTCGATCAATTTTTCTGTCGATGCTTTCCAGAATCTCCAATTTACCGGTACTGTTAAGCAGGTTCGGCTGAATCCGACCATCCAGGAAAATGTTGTGACCTATAATGTGGTAGCGATCGTTGACAATGAAGATGAAAAGTTATTACCCGGTATGACCGCCAACATTCACTTTGTCGTAGCGCAAAAAAATGACGTGCTCCGTGTACCCAATGCTGCATTGCGATTTCAACCGAAAGACAATCAGTTGAGCGATTCCGGCAAAGCCTCACTCAAAACCGCATCCTCCAAACTTTATATCCTTAAAGAAAATAAGCCTTCACTGATAAACGTTGTGACCGGGATTTCCGATGGAAATCATACAGAAATCATCAGTGGTGAAATTAATCCCGGTGATCCCATCATTATCAGCGAAGCGGTTGACAAGAAGGAATCCGAGAGTAAGTTCCGATTAAGGTTTTTCTAACGATGTTGGCTCAAAACAATAACGCTGGCACAGCCATCATACGAATTGAGAATTTGTGCAAAAGCTATAGCTTACAAGGCGCCGACGGCAAAACCATTATTAGTCAGGTTCTGTTTGACATCAACATCACCGTGAATCAAGGCGAGTTTGTTGCCATCATGGGACATTCGGGGTCTGGGAAATCCACATTAATGAATATCCTGGGTTGTCTGGATATTCCAACTAGCGGATCTTACTGGTTGTCCGGCAAAAATATCTCAACATTGTCTGAAAATGAGCTGGCACGCATTCGCAATCAAAGTATCGGTTTCGTATTTCAGGGATTTAATCTTCTAAAACGCATGACAGCTTTGGATAATGTTGCCGTTCCATTGCTTTATGCTGGAATCAGCCGGTCTAAAAGCCGTCAGCAAGCACTTACGTTGTTACGTAGCACCGGTCTGGAAAAATTCGCCATGCATCAACCGAATCAATTATCAGGCGGGCAACAACAACGCGTCGCGATCAGCCGCGCTTTAGTCAATCACCCTCCGCTCATTCTCGCCGATGAACCAACCGGCAATCTGGATACGCAAACCAGCAAGGAGATTATGCAATTGTTTGAGCAGCTCAATCGCGATCAAGGTATAACCGTCGTGCTGGTTACGCACGAAGACGACGTCGCGTCGTATGCCAGGCGTTTAATCCGGCTAAAAGACGGGTGTGTCATTTATGACGACAAAAATACCATCACCGGCGATCACTAAGTCCGGCTCTGTTTGATTCCGCCCGGTTTAGTCATAACATGGAGCTGTTACGAATGGATCGGATCCAATGAACTTAATCACAATATTCGGTGAAGCATTCCGCGCCTTGCGGCAAAATCGTTTGCGAACCGGGCTTACAATGCTGGGCATGATTATCGGTGTCGCTGCGGTGGTGCTGATGTTGTCCATTGGACAAGGAGCGCGCGCGAAAATCAATGAAACCATTGCGGCAATGGGCAGCAACTTATTCCTCGTGGTACCGGGGGCCACTTCATCCGGCGGCTTCAGTTTCGGCAGCGGCAGTGTCAGAACACTGACCATCAATGATGCCTACGCCATCGCGGATTTAGCATCGATTGCAGCAACCTCGCCGGTTACATCAGGAACGGTTCAACTTAATTATGCTTCCAAGAACTGGAGCACCATCATCACCGGAACTACGCCGGATTATTTCGTTGTCGGGAACTGGAAAATGGAATCCGGTACCGCGTTTACCGAATCCGATTTACGGTCTGCCGCGCGTGTTGCGGTTTTAGGTTCGATTACTTCGAAGAATCTATTTGGCGATGAAGATCCGGTCGGCAAAACGATTCGCATCACCAACCGGCCCTTTCAAGTAGTCGGCGTACTAATGGCCAAAGGGCAGAGTCTGACCGGGCGCGACCAGGATGATAACGTCTTTATCCCGATTACCACCAGCGAAAGACAAATCACTGGCAATCAGTTTCCAGGTTCTATCCGTTATATGCTGGTGCAAGGAAAATCCGCCGAGGATATGGATATCGCGGAAATAGAAATCACCCAGTTACTGCGCCAGCGTCACCGGATTCAAGCGGGTAAGGAAAACGATTTTACCGTACGCAACTTGACGGCGATTGCCGATGTTGCTACGGACGCCGCAAAAATTATGTCCATTGTGCTGGGAGCCATTGCTTCGGTCTCTTTAATGGTCGGCGGTATCGGCATCATGAACATCATGCTGGTATCGGTCACTGAACGTACCCGAGAAATCGGCATCCGAATGGCTTTGGGCGCCAATCAACGCGCTATCCTGGCACAGTTTTTACTGGAAGCGATCATGATTTGCATCCTGGGAGGTAGCATCGGATTGTTGCTAGGAATCGCTGGGGCATGGGTTGTCAGCCGGTTCGCGGATATGTTGATTGTGATCACGCTCGGGATGATCGGCTTGGCTTTTTTATTTTCTTCCGCGGTCGGGATTTTTTTTGGATTCTATCCGGCGAGGAAAGCATCTTCGTTAAAACCGGTGGATGCGCTCCGCTATGAATAATCCATTCTTCTTACAATACTTGTGCAGAAATAAACAAAGGAGTTGACGATGACAACTAAAGAGCGCCCTACTTCGGATTTTCTGGCTATTGTTGTCGTTGAAAATAAAAAAGAAGCCATGACCGTCGGAGAAATCAAGAATGCGCTGCATGAACGAGGTTTCGGCATTCTGATGGCCATCGGAGCGTTACCGCTTTGCATACCGATCCCGGTCCCGCCAGGCTACACGACCCTTTTTTCAATTCCATTATTCATTTTCTCAGTACAAATGATTTTAGGTATGCGGGCCCCATGGCTTCCGGCTTGGATGGAGAAGAAAGTTATTAAGAGAGAGAGTCTGGAAAAAATCGTTACCAAAGCAAGCCCTTGGTTGAAAAAAATTGAACACAGAATGCAGCCTCGGATGACTTACATCAGTGTCCATACATGGGAACGGATCATCGGAATTTTTGCTTTTGTTTTCACCGTATCCATCGCGCTCCCTATCCCCTTGACAAATTTTCCGCCCGGCTGGGGAATCCTGGTGATGTCTTTAGGGCTTCTTAATCGAGATGGCGTAACGATTTTGATCGGAATGATTATTGGAACTATCGGGATTGGTATTACGATGATTGTTCTCATGATGCTTTGGATGGGAATGTCCATGCCCTCTTTTTATTAATTTGGAGGAAACACGATAAATAATTACCCCAGCAACCGGAAAGTATCCGAAAACAGCCGGTTAACGGTGGAAATTAACCGGGTAATTTATCCATGACTAACCCATCTCCATCCCGCTCCAAATAAGTTTTAACCGCAGCCATTTCGGTATTAAACTGCGGCATCAATTCCGCGAGTGCTTTTGCGTCATTATTTTTGCCAGCCTGTTCAATTTCAGCGCATACATTACCCAGTGCTAACGCACCGACCGAACGCGATGAAGATTTGAGTTTATGCGCTAACGATCCGACTGTTGCGAATTGCCCCGCTTGGTAGGCGGCAAGCATTTCTACTGCAATTTTCCCGGCGTCGCTACGAAACTCCAGAAGTAATTCCTGAATCGCCGCCGGATCATCGCCGATCAGCTTTCTTAATACGCCGGAATCCACTATAGCCGTGGTTACTTTAATATCATCGGTGGATTCAGTCAGTCCGCCGCTTATCAACATTTTTGACTCGGGATTGGAAAGCGGCAAATGTTTTTCCAATAATTCACGCAATTCATCCAGTTGTACCGGCTTACTCAAATAATCATCCATGCCAACACTCAAACAATGCTCTTTCTCTCCTTTCAATGCATTGGCGGTTAATGCAACAATCGGCAAATGTTTTTGACCGGTTTCCGCTGCTCGAATCGTTTTCGTCAAATCGATCCCATCCATTTCCGGCATATGCAGATCGGTCAGCAGCAACCCGTAATTACATTGTTGCAAGCGCTTCAGCGCTTCCACACCATCGTTTGCAATATCAGCCGCATACCCGAGCAGATTGAGTTGTTGCCGGATAACCTTTTGATTGATTTCATTGTCTTCCGCAACCAAAATTAATTTGCCTTGCCGCAACGCTTCTTCACGTGACATCGCAATTGGCCTATGCTTGAAGGAATCAACGATTGGTGTTTTTTCCTCGCGCGCATCAATCCTGCCAGCAGCAATGGCCATCGCTCTCAGCAATGATTGGCGGTACATCACATCGCCGTCCAACGTAATAATATCGATATCTTCAATTCGCGCTTGCCTGCGGCGGCCGCGTTTGATTACCACGAACCGGGGTTCAATAAACGCTGTCGATTTATCCGCAGTACTTCGCGCCTCTGTTTTAATCCGCTCCGAGCATTCATTGAATGCGGCTCGAAGTTCGTCAATCGATGGCCCCTGCTGCCCTGCATCGATCACAACCAGCCAAAGCCCTGGCGTTAAACGTTGTATTAACTGATGCAATTGCGAAAAGTCAGTCAATTGCACAACTTCCGCGCCCGCGCTTTGCAAATAAACTGCTAAATCATTACTTAATCCTTCGTTATCTCCCAGAATCAGGCAATTCAAACCCGCGAGATCTTCAATGGTCGGTATGGCGCTCGTTTTATCCGGCAAAGGAATAAAAGGCATCTGAATGATAAAAGCGGAACCATGCTGCGGTTCACTTTGCACGGAAATCTCGGCATCCATCAATTCGGCAAGATGATGGGAAATCGCCAAGCCAAGACCGGTTCCGCCAAATCGCCGAGTTGTCGATGGATCTCCCTGGGAAAAAGATTTAAACAACTTTTCCTGGGTCACTTTATCCATACCGATCCCGTTATCGGATATTTGAAACGTCACCACAATTTTCTCTGAATCGGATTCGGTCAATAGAACCCGCACTGAAACTTTGCCTTGTTTCTCCTGCTTGCTGGAAAATTTTATTGCATTATTGATAATATTAACCAGTACCTGACGTAACCTCAGGGGATCACCCAGCACATTTTCCGGAATCGCGGGGTCAATGAACAAGGTTAATTCGACTTTCTTATTAAGCGCCAAATGCGCCAGCATGCCGCAAGCATTCTCAACAATACTGGCGATCGACATCGGAATTTTCTCGATTTCCAGTTTGCCGGCTTCAATTTTGGAAAAATCCAGAATATCTTCAATGATAGCCAGTAAAGCGTAGGCGGAATCCCTGATCAAATTGGCCATTTCCATTTGATAACCGCTGAGACTGGTTTGCCGTAGCACGTCAATCATGCCGATTACGCCGTTCATGGGCGTTCTTATTTCGTGGCTCATGGCGGCCAAAAATGCCGACTTGGCCTTATTGGCTTGATCGGCATCAATTTGAGCCTGCCTCAAGTCTTGCATGATGCGGACATGCTCGCGAATGTCCCGCATCACACCAGTGAAATGCCTTCTCCCGGAAACGAAGTATTCACTAACCGCCAGATAAAGTTCCAGCCGCTCTCCGTCTTTATTGACGCCCACGACCTCGCGCCCCAGCCCGATACCATGAGAACCTGAAAGATACGGACGGCCGACATACTCCTGGCCATGTCCGGTTTTGCAATAATTTTCCATGTAGCTTTCGTGTTGACTCCGTTCAGGCTCAGGCATAATGATCGCAATATTTTGCCCGATCATTTCGTCGTGACTGTAACCGAACAATTTTTCCATCACCGGGTTTGCTGAAAGAATCGTGCCTCGTTCGTCAGTGGTCACTACACAGTCGACCATATGCTCAACCACAGAGCGCATTTCCTCTTCCTTGATCGCCAATGCCGTGTTGACGCGCTGCAAATCCGCAGTCCGGGTGGTTACGCGTTGTTCCAATTCCTGATTCAGTTGCAGCAAATTATCTTCCGCTTTGTCACGCTCCAGATTACTGGCGTTTAAACGTTCCACCATGACATTGAAGGTTTCGCCTAATTGCCGCATCTCATCCCAGCCCGCAACAGTTACCCGTTGATGAAAATTGCCTGCCGAAATGTCCAAAGCGCTTTGATTCAAATGCTTGAGGGGGATTACAACCCGGCGGTTAAACAACACCGCTCCAAACAGTGCCGCTAACAATGTAATGGCTAACAGCATCAACCCCATGAAATGAACGGAATAAACGGAAGCAAATGCTTCATCGACATCGATATGAACAACAATTCCCCATTTCATTCTCGGCAAGTAGCGCCATGCCGCAACAACTTCTTTGCCGCGATAATCCACAGTAATTGCACCGCCGGAATTACCGTCCAATGCATGTTGTATGGCTGCTGATGACGGTAAATCATTGAGCGGAACGGTGCGTTTCAATGCTGCAGTTGCATCATATTTCAGCGGAGCCATTATGAGCGCTGTATGTTTGTCTTCCATACGGGCAACAAGCGTTTCGCCGCTGCTGCTCAACCCCACGTTATTTGCAATGACCGCAAATACCCGCTCGCTGTAGATTTGTAATGCCAGCACGCCCTTTAATTCCCCGGACACAACGATCGGCGTTCCCACAAAAGCGGCTATCGCTCCTCGTGACGGTTCATAGTATTCAAAATCGGAAATGCTGCTGTTTAAATTTTCCAGCGCTTGACGCGCCACTGTTGCGAGACCGGTATTACGATAAGGGCCTGTGAATAAATTCGTTGCAAAATCAGATTCATGCGCATCCGAATAAACAATATCGCCTTTTAATGAAATTAAAAATAAGTCGTAATACTTGGCTTCTTGAACAAAGCGGCGGAAGTTTTCACGATAGCTAGCATCTAATTGCAGGTATTCATCCGAGTTGACTCCGCTTTCATAGAATATTCTTGAAAACTTAATCATCGCTTCATAGGTGGTACTCGCATCCCGAAGTAAGCTGGCATCAAGCAATCGCTCTTGCAAGTAACTGTCAATCTGCTCGACCTTTTTATCGGCAATGGCCGAAACATTGCCGATAGCAGTTTTCTTGATTTCAGCCTCGAATGTGTGTAATAAACTGTTGCCGATCAGTAAGATGGGCAATAGAGAAACTAATGTAAACCAGACAGCAAAACGCTGAGTGAGCGAAGTGAATTTCATCGGTTTCTCCTTGCATCAAACCAAATTGTTATTTGAAAACGCATTCAGCCTATGATTCAATTATGCAATTGATCAATTCGTTATTCAAAAGAATCATTGCTATCGAAAACCAAATCAATTGCATCAGACAAATACCGCACGATATACCTACCTATTGCAAATTTAGATTTCAATCCTTATGCCGTAACATCTGCTGCACTGATAGATACATTTGAATATAGCATTCCACCCAGCAAATCTATACTGACAAACCGTGATTATCAAAATATCGTCAAACTGTTGTAAGTAAGACGAAAGGCGAGAATTAGATTTGCAAAAAGTGTTGGTATCAAATAGTTTATAAGAACATGTCGTGCAAAAGCGATATGCTCTGCCGGGAGTCACTGATATCCGATGACGGGAAGATCCGAGATCAAGTCAATGAGGTACTCATTCATAGAAGCAAAACCCAACTACATGCAACAGTATTTTAAGCGCAACCCGGTTCGCGTTGCGCGGCTCTTTTTGTGCCTGCTATTTTCATTGATTGTACTGTTTTCCAGCCCGATGGTACTTGCTTCGGTGATCGGCCGTGTCGTGAAGCCTTATGGCAACTACACCTTCACTGCCGACGACAACATGTTGCGCATCCGCGACAAAGCCGACCCCCTGCCATTGCTTGGCACAACGAATCTTTTTGATATTTCCCACCGCTTCACCGGCGGTGCGATGTTTGAAAAGCAAATCAGCCGGCAGCGCTTGAGCGCCAATGCGAACTTTACCCATACGCGTTATGAGCGATTCAGTCAAATCAACAATGATCTGAAAAGCTTCAACGGCAATTGGAACTGGTTTCTCGGCAACCGGCTGGAAGGCAATATGGGGGCCAGTTATGTGCAATCGTTAGCGCCATTCTTGTTTCAACCGGGGTTAAAAAATATCCGTACCGAGCAAACCGCGTTTTTCAATGGCGCGTGGCGCTTTCATCCGAGCTGGCGCCTGACCGGCGATTATCTGCGCTATGATCTGGATACGGGTGGTTCTAACGGCATATTCCGTTTTCTTAACCGGATTGAGGATCGATTCGAAGGCGGGATCGATTACATCACCGCTCACCAGAATACTTTCGGTGTCGACTTTCGTTATATCATCGGCGATTTTCCGGTATTGGTAAGAGCGCCGGATGGTTCCGCCAGAGACAACAGCTACGATCAAAAAGAGGTGATGAGCCGGGCAGTCTGGGCGATCACGGGAAAATCCAATTTTAACTGGCGCGGCGGGTGGGTCGAACGAACCAACGCCAGCTTCCCGGAGCGGGATTTCAGCGGGTTTAACGCCCGCTTGGCTTATCAATGGCAGCCGACCGAAAAAATTGGCCTGACTATCAATGGCTGGCGCGAAACTTCAGCGATGCAAGTGCTAACCGCCAGTTTTGGCCTTAATACCGGCGTCAGCGTCGTGCCGTCCTGGAATATCTCGCGCAAAGTAAGGCTGGAGGGGGATTTTTCCTATGAAACGCGGAAATTTAATAGCTTCGTGCTGCTTACCGATAGCTTATTGCCCGTAGGTACCGACAATACCATACGCAATGCGACCATGCGGCTCATCTACGCGCCTTATCGCGGATTGCAACTCACCGCTACGGCTTATCATAATGATCTGAAGACAGACAATGCTTTGGGCGGATTTAACGCCAATGGCGCCACCCTCGGCCTGCAATACACTTACGGAAGACCATGACAGTCAACGATTTACCCATCGTCGCTTTTTTCAAGCATTTGCTCGACCCTTTTATCATTTGGAGCATGCTGATACTGACCACCTGGATGTATCACGAAGACTTCACCAGCTACTATCTGGTGCTGGTCATCATCACCTTTTTTGTTTCCACTTATATTTACGAGCGTATTCTGATTTATCGCAATTGGCGCAAGGGACGGCTGCTTGCATATGTACGCGATACCATCATGGGTTGGCTATTGATTGTCGCCATTCTGATATTTCTCGGTTACGCCACCAAATTTCACAACCAGTTCTCCAATCAGGTGTTATTGACTTGGTTCATGGTCACGCCGTTGATGCTGATCGCAAGCCATATCACCGTGCGCAGCATCGTCACCAATCTCTACAACAAAGGCGAATTACGCTCGGCCGTCGTCATCGGCGCCAACGAAACCAGTCTGCAATTCATCAAGCACATCGCCGATCTGCCCTTCTTGCTGATCAGCTATCAAGGTTTCTTTGATGAACGCAGCAGCTCGCGGATCGCCGGTATTGCAGGATCCCATACCGATGAGCAAGCCGGTTTGCAATTGACTGCAGCGGTTACCCGCTCCGGCAGTTTTGGTTCGCGGTTAGGCGGTTTGACCGATGTCGTGCCGTACGTGCAGAAACATAATATCGAAATGGTTTTTATCAGCCTGCCGATGGCATCGCAACCGCGCATTCAAAAACTGATGGATGAACTGCCGGATACCACCACGTCGATCTATTTCCTGCCGGATATTTATATTTTCGATTTGATGCAGGCGCGCTTCGAATACGTCGGCGATCTTCCGGTGGTCGCCATGAACGAATCACCGTTCACCGGTATCGACGGCGTGGTCAAAAATACCAGCGATTTTGTGCTGGCGCTGCTGATTATCTTGCTAATATCCCCGATCATGCTGTGCATTGCGTTAGCGGTGAAATTCACCTCTCCCGGCCCGGTTATCTTCAAGCAACGGCGTTATGGTTTAAACGGCGAAGAAATCATTGTTTACAAATTCCGCTCCATGACCGTCACCGAAGACGGCGCCAATATCCAGCAAGCCAAACAAAACGACCAGCGGCTCACCAGAATCGGCGGTTTCCTGCGGCGCACTTCATTGGACGAATTGCCGCAATTCTTCAACGTGCTCGAAGGCAAAATGAGCATCGTCGGCCCGCGGCCTCATGCCGTCGCGCATAACGAGCTCTATCGCAAACTCATCAAAGGCTACATGCTGCGCCACAAAGCCAAACCCGGCATCACCGGATGGGCCCAAGTCAACGGCTGGCGCGGCGAAACCGAAACCCTCGAAAAAATGAAAGCGCGCATCGAACACGATCTCTACTACCTCAAAAACTGGTCCATCTGGCTCGACCTCTGGATCATCTTCAAAACCATCCTCGTCGTCTTCAAAAAAGATAATGCTTATTAAATTCTAGGCAGTTTATCCACTGCAATCCCTTTTTACTCAATCTGCGGATCCAATTTGCGCTGCAACCAGCGGCTGATATCGTTAATTTCTTCGGTACATACCGAGTGGGCCATCGGATATTCATGCCATTGCAGTGAGTATTTTGCGGATAACAATTTCTCCCTGGAAGAAATGGCGAGCGCTAGCGGCACGACAGAGTCATAGGTGCCATGCATCATCAATATCGGAATTGAAGCGTTAGCAACGCTTGCTTCTGAATCAAGCATTTCAGCGAGGGGCAGATAACAAGACAAGGCAATAATGCCGGCCAATGGAAGAGTCTGCCGCAACCCGGCTTGCAAAGCCATTGCCCCTCCTTGGGAGAATCCGGCCAGAAAAATATTTTTCGAAGATATCCCACGATCCACTTCCCGTTGAATCAGTTGATCAATAGCTTTCTGTGAAGCGCGAATTCCCGCTTCATCTTGCTGCCGGTCAATTGCAGCTTGATAAATATCATACCAAGCTCGCATGACATAGCCGTTATTGATGCTGACAGGCCGCTCTGGCGCATGCGGAAAAACAAAGCGAATCGATACTTCTGGCGGTATCTCCAATTCTCTGACAACCGGCACAAAATCATTGCCGTCGGCACCCAAGCCGTGCAGCCAAATAACTGCATGATCCGGTTGTGTCAGGCCAGTTTCAATTTCAATAGCGGGCAAAAAATGGACGGGGTTACGAGTCATAAGAGATGAGAATTTGCATTACATTGACATTAAAAATTGATCGGATAGAATCAACGGCATTTTAAAACTCCATTACATTTGAAGGAAGTCATGAAACGCAGGGATTTTATTAAACTCATTGGATCAAGCGCACTGTATCTCCCGGTTTCAACTTCAATGGCTTCACAGCTTCTTTCTTCGGATTACAGTAATTGGACCAGCTATCGGTTAACTTATCAGATTGATCTGCCTGCCAAGGGGAAATCCGCGCACTTATGGCTACCGCTTCCCGATACCAATGAATCCGTTTTCCAATTTACGCAAGGCAGCAATTGGCATGGTAATGCCACCAAAGCAACCTTTGCAACACTGGGCACAGGCCGTTTTCCGGTTTTTAAAGCCGAATGGCATGGCAAACCAAAGAGTGATCAACGCCATGTCACCGTCAGCTGCATCGTAAAAACATCGCATCACGCCATTGATCCGGCTTATTATCATGCCAGTAAACATACCGCCTTGCCTGCCAGTATCAGGAATTATATCAATCCGACGCATTTGAAACCGACCAATGGCATTGTGCGAGAAACTGTTCATGCCATCATCCGCGATAAAAAAGCCGATACCCCCTTGGAGCAAGCAAGAGCTATTTACGATTGGGTAATCAATAATGCGCAATATGATGAAAATACGCGTGGCCGCGGGCAAGGCAACATCAAATCCATGCTGGAAAAAAATGAATTGAGCGGGAAATGCGTGGATATCAATTCGTTATTCGTCGCACTGGCAAAAGCTGCCAATATTCCTGCTCGCAACCAGTACGGGATCCGCATCAGCGAATCTAAATTGCATCCCAGTATCGGTGAATATGGCGACATCAGTAACTCGCAGCACTGCCGCGCTGAGTTTTTCTTAGCCGGTCGAGGCTGGGTGCCGGTTAATCCAGCCGATATTTTACAAGTTTCAAAATTGGAAGCTATCGCGTTGGATGATCCGAGAATCGCACGACTAAAAGAGCAATTCTTTGGTAGTTGGGAAATGAACTGGCTAACGTATAACCATGCCGACGATTTGACTTTAAATCCTCCGAATACCGGAAAAATACCTTTTTTTATGTACCCCCATGCCGAGATCGACGGTCATTCTTTAGATAGTTTGGATCCCGAAAGTTTTTCATACAAAATTACCTCAGGGGAATTGATTGGAACAGGCGCAAAATTCTAACTGACAACCGCAACCGCGTTTCACTACTGCGGAAGCCTGCCAGCATTCGTAGCGATTATTTTTCTTACAATTCCGGTGCTTTTTATAATATTGGCGAAAGTACGTATTCAAGAAGATCAATATGTCCAGGCGGAGCGGAAATTCACAGCGCACTGGCAATTTCCACGTCAGGCTGCTTCTGATGCACGAGCGGCGATCACCACTGGTTCTCATTTTCAATCAACCAAATAACCACAATCGATCATGAATTTTTCCCATAAATGGCGTTTCTTCCGCTCCGGCGGTTTTGATCAAGTACGGCTGGATACCGCCGCCGATTTGAAAGCGCTTGGCGAATTGGATCCTAAACTTTGGGCGGCATTGAGTTGCCCGGTCGACAATCTCGAATTTGATGCCAGAACATTGCAACTCATTGATACTGATGGTGATGGCCATATCCGCGTACCGGAGATTATCGCGGCCACGAACTGGGCGGTTGCCTTGCTGAAAAACCCGGAAGATTTACTTTATGGCCACGCGGTCTTGCCGCTGGATGCAATCAATGACGGTACAAACGAAGGCGCTATCGTATTGGCATCAGCCCGGCACATTTTGCAAAACATCGGAAAAAGCGGCGAATTGGTTATTTCTATTGAAGACACCGCCGATCTCAGCAAAATCTACGCCAGCACGCAATTTAACGGCGACGGTATCATTCCCGCAAACTCGGCCGATAAAGCTGATGTTCAACAAGTCATTGGAGAAATCATGCAATGCACTGGTTCGGAGCTGGATCGTTCCGGCCAGCCAGGAATCTCCGAGCAAAAGATCGAACAATTTTTTACCGAAGCGCGCGCTTATTCCGGCTGGTGGCAAATTGCGGAAAAGAATGCGCAAGCCATCCTGCCATTAGGTGAATCCACCGAAGCCGCCAAAAAACTATTGGATCGCTTGCACGCAAAAATCGACGATTATTTTACCCGCTGCCAAATCGCCCAATATGATCAGCGCGCCGCTGAATCGCTTAATCCGGCATTGACCGAATATCAGACGTTGACAAAAATCGACTTATCGGCTCATTCCGGACAAATTGCAGCATTGCCGCTGGCCACCATCGCCGCGAACAAACCGTTGCCGCTTGAGAGCGGCATTAACCCGGCCTGGTTCGATGCCATCACGGAATTCAAGACAATTATTGTCGAACCGGTGCTTGGAAACCAAACCACGCTCAGCTACAAGCAATGGCGGCAATTGTGTCAGCTATTTTCCGCGCACCAATCCTGGCTGGAAACGAAACAAGGTGTGCTGGTTGAATCACTCGGTATCAAACGCGTGCGTGAAATCCTCGGGGGCGGTTACCAGCAGAAACTCTTACAATTGATCGAGCAAGACAAATCGCTAACCAGCACACTCGATGCGATTTATTCGGTCGAGAAATTGATCCGTTTACATCGCGATTTATTCCGGCTGCTGAATAATTTCGTATCATTCCGGGACTTCTATACCGCCCAATATAAAGCCATCTTCCAGGCTGGATCATTGTATCTCGACGGTCGTACCTGCGACTTTTGCCTGCGCGTCAGCGACATCAACAAGCACAGCAGCATGGCGAATCTTAGCGGTATCTATCTGGCTTATTGCGAGTGCCAGCGTAAAGGTGGTAACGAGAAAATCAATATCGTCGCGGCCTTCACCGATGGCGACGCGGATAACCTGATGATCGGGCGCAACGGTATTTTTTATGATCGCAACAACCAGGATTGGGATGCCACCATCGTTAAAATCATTGAACACCCGATTAGTGTACGGCAATCATTTTGGTACCCATTCAAGCGCATCGGTAAAATGATCGGGGAACAACTGGAGAAATTCGCCAGCGCTCGTGAAAAGGCAGTGCAAGATCAAGCTGCTGCCGGTATCAGCGGTACCGCACAAGCTGCCGATGCCAGTAAACCACCAGTAGCACCGTTCGATGTCGGCAAGTTTGCCGGGATTTTCGCCGCCATCGGGTTGGCCATCGGTGCAATCGGTACTGCCATTGCATCAATTGTCACGGGTTTCATCGGCCTGACTTGGTGGCAAATGCCGCTGGCTATCCTGGGAATCATTCTGGCGATCTCCGGTCCGTCGATGCTGTTGGCGTATCTGAAATTGCGCAAACGCAACCTGGCGCCACTGCTCGACGGTAGCGGTTGGGCGGTCAATACTCGTGCCATTATCAATATTCCGTTCGGCGCCTCATTAACCAAACTTGCTACTTTGCCGCCCGGTGCACAACGTTCCTTGTCTGATCCTTATGCAGAAAAACAGCGCCCCTGGAAGCTGTATCTCTTCGTTTTGGCGTTGCTGACAGTTATTGTGCTGCTGTGGCATCACGGCGCTTTTGATCAATTGGCACAAATCTTCACGAAAAATACTGTTCCTGCCACCGGGCAGCCGGTCGAAACGAATCCCAGTACAACTGCACCAATCATTCAGCCAGAGGCTGTCAAAGCAAATGGCACACCAGCCGCTCCTGCTACTGAAACAGTCCCACCGCCATCCGAAGTTCTACCCAAGCATTCCACGCCTACGCCCGCTAACAAACCGATAACTCGTTGATAATAGGAAGGTCCGGTCAAACATGACCGGACCTTCCTTGCAATGACTGCGCACCGTTGCGCGATTGCGCAGCAATTGGCGCGCACCGAATTTCTCAGAATTTTCTAAAAAAAAAGAAAGTGATGTCGCTATAACACTCCGCTTTGCTATTGACATTTATACCCCTCATTCAGGAAAAAGGAGCGTTAGAATATGGAAGGATTGATTGTTGAGCCTTCAAGGACCTATCAGAAACTTCTATCTTCGGCGATCGAATCAGGCGGACTCGGAACCAAACAGGTTTCAACCGGCAACGAAGCACTAATACTGCTTAAGCAACAACCATTTGATTTGGTTTTTATTGCGACTCATTTGCAAGATATGGATGGCGCTATGTTCTCGTCACAAATGCGCGCTGATTCCAGAACCCGGCAAATACCACTGGTCATGATTACCGCCAATGAAGACAAAAAACTTCTGGATGAGGCATATTCAGCCGGTGTCACAGAAATATTCGCCAAGCATGAATTGGATAAAATTACCAGCTACACCGCCCAATTCTCACGAAAGAAATACAAAAAAACCATAAGTGGCCGCATTCTGTATCTTGAAGACAATTTCTCGTCTGCAAACTCAACAACCCAATTTCTGACCGACTGCGGCTATGCTGTGGATCACTTCACCAGCGGCGAAGAGGGATTGCAAGCTTTCCAGGACAACGCTTACGATCTCGTGCTGACCGATATATTGCTCAAAGGCAAGCTGAACGGGCACAGCATTATTAAAACGATACGCAACCTGGATAACGACAAAAAATATGTGCCGCTGCTGGTATTTTCTGTGCTCAATGATGCGGCTAGCAAAGTTGAATTACTGCGGTGCGGCGTTAACGATTATGTCAGCAAGCCTGTTATCCATGAAGAATTGTTAACACGCGCCAACAATCTGATTACCAGCAAGAAGCTGGTTGATAAAACAACCGCGCAGCAACAGCAAATGCAGGAATTGGCGTTAAAAGACCAGCTGACCGGTCTGTATAACCGTACTTATCTGCTTGAAACTGCGCCATCCAGGCTTAGCGAAGCCACCCGGCATGGCATCGCGTTTAGTCTGATCGTGGTCGATATCGATAAATTCGGATCGATCAATGAGTTTCACGGTCATACACACGGTGATAGCGTGCTCAAGGCAATGGCCACGACAATCCTGCAATCGATTCGCAAGGAAGACATTGCGGCGCGCTATGGCGAAGACGAATTCGTTCTGATCCTGTCGCATTGTGATATCGCGAATGCCTTGATTATCGCGGAGAAAATACGCAGCTTTATTGAGAAACAACAACCGGCGGGTCTCAATGTTTCCGCCAGTTTCGGCGTTGCCGAACTACGCCAGAATCTTAAAGCGGGATTTTCAGAGTTATTGAATGCTGCTGCCGAAGCCGCTCGTCAGGCGAAACTGCGGGGCGGTAATCTCGTAATCACGCATTATCTATAGAATCCTGATCCTGGTTTATCTGCGACATGGTTAATCCCCTTTTCCGGCAACCGCACCGCCTTCGTCAAGTGCTTCATCATGCGCAGCCAGTACTACCAGCAAACGAATGAATTCCTGGACTTCATCCCGCCAAATATCACCGTGATCCGCAATCAGCTCCGGACTGACACGAATATTCAAATAGGGATTTCTCGGTTCGGTGCGATTCAAATGCTTCAACGCGGTACGGCCATAGGTGGTCGTTGCACCAGGAGCTTGCAACCCCCAGACATTATCAATGTTGTCGTATGCTTCGATTGAAAGCGATTCCGCTACTAATACCGGCGTCAGTTCATGACTGATCAATGGATCGAAATGCCCTACCGTGGTTCGATCGGCATCGCCTTCGTCCAAAACAAGTTCACGCTTGTGTTTTCCGCTGCAAAAAGTGCGGTCTATGGTGCCATACGCTTCAAACAAGGTCGACATAAAACGTCCGGCTGGGAAAGCCAGCTTAGTGGCATAGTCGGTCTCCGAAGTCAATATCGCCAATCTTGGACGCTGGCTCTCAAAGTAACTGCAACGGCTATTGGAAAGATCGTGCAATGGTAAATAACGTAATGCTTCAAAAGCCGGGTTTAATAAAACAACCAAATCGCCAAAGCCTTTGGCATCATCTTGAACGGTTTTGTGTTCACGGCTATCGATAAACCGGCTGGCAAGGATTTGCGCAGTGGCTCCGTAAACGGCCTGACCGCCGAAACTATGTCCCATGATGATAAGCCGGCTTTTAATCGGCGGACTCCAGCTATTTCTGACATTACTGATTTCTTCCAGCTTCAGAAACAATTCGGTAATCCCCAAGTAACCGACATCCAGAGAAGTGCTTTTACGTTCCCAGAAAGTAATCAAATTAAGACCGGGAATCTCAACCGATTGACCGCGCCATCCGACATAAACGCCGGCGATCTTGCGCGGCGGGCGATTTTGGCGTTTAGCCAGATCCGCTTCTACCAAACTGAGTTTTTGTAAGTATCCGGAAAAACTTGCGACATTGGAATCATCCGGCGATGCATTATGTTGCCAGCCATGTACATAAACAGTGATGAGCAAACTATCCTGTGCCGCAACCGTGTAGTAATGATCGAGTATCGCCGCCATCTGAGCGCGATCGCGCATTTGACCTTGGTCGTTGACTTCGACAAATCCAAGCATGTATTCGTCGTCCTTACCTTTGTTATGCCATTGCACGTTATGTTTGTTGCAATCGTCGCTGGCATCCGCGATGCATAAAGAATATTCACTGCGGTAAATTTCATCAGGCGCATGGCTAATCATTAGAAGGATCGGCAGCATCACGGCGGCGATCAATAACAATTTGTGTTTGACTGTTCCCATATTTTCCTTTGTAAACAGGTAACTTGATAGATTTCTATGTGAAAAGACTATAATAAAACCATTTAACTAATTGATCAAAGCAGATATCATCTGCTGCGAACACATTTTAACTACAGGGTAATCACATCGTAAGCGTACAATCCCAATACCTTCATCAGTCATCGACCCGCACTAAATAACTGATCCTATGATAATTCTTGAATAATATCATGCCGCCTAAACGCTACCTGCAGAAAATTTTCTTCTTAGGCATTACCGTATTAATCATAGCTAGCCTGGCGCGAGCGGAAACCATCGAACTTGGAATGAGCACCGCGCTTAGCGGCCCCAATCAATTACTGGGACAAGCAATGTATCAAGGTATGAAGGCTTGTTTCGACGAAACCAACCGGCGTGGCGGCATTCGGGGGCGCAAGATCAATTTAACGGTGCTTGACGACGGTTATGAGCCCGATAACGTCCTTACCAATACCCTGCAACTCATCGATCAGCAGAAAGTCGTCGCAATCGTCGGTAACGCCGGCACTCCGACTGCTGCAATCTCGGCGCCTCTGGCGAATTCACGCGGCGTGGTTTTCTATGGCGCATTTACCGGCGCCGATCTATTGCGCAAAACACCGTCCGATCCCTATGTTTTTAATTTTCGCGCAAGCTACCGGCAGGAAATGGAGGTCATTGTGCGCGATATTATTAATCAAGGCATTTCCCCCAAGCAGATTGCGCTTTTCTTACAAGACGATTCTCTCGGACAAACGGGATTTGAAATTACCAAAGCCGCATTGGAAAAAACCGGCTTTCACCAAAACGATCAGTTACTGGTAACACATTATCCCCGGAATACCTTAGCTATCCAGAGTGCGATAGAAACCCTCGTCAGGGCTCAGCCGGAGCCAGAAGCCATCATCATCGTCGGCGCTTACCAGCCGATTGCCCAATTCATCCGCTTTGCACACCGGATTTTTCCCAATACCCGTTTTTATAATTTATCGTTCGCGGGTGCCTCACTGCTGTCCGATGCGCTTGAAGGCATTCAAGGACGGATTTATATGACTCAAGTTGTACCGCCTGCGGCAACTGCTTCTACAGAAAATGCCGGTTCAACAAATTTTATTTGGCGCGAGGGATATTTTGCTGCACAAGTTTTGGTGAAAGCTTTGGAAAACATCGATGAAGAGATAACCAGTGATCAATTGAAAACAGCATTGAACTCTCTTGGCACCTTCCACCTGGAAGACTTCGGTGTGTTGTCCCTTGGTTCCAACGATCATCAGGCTAGTGATCTCGTTTGGTTAACCCGCTTCGACCATTCGCTCAAATGGCAAGAAGTTCGATCCGATCGGGTGAGCAAATGAGCGAATTAAAGCAATCGCCTCATGCTTCCCCTTTCAGCCGGGATACAAGCGCGTGGCTGAGAAACTTGCTGGGTGTTGGCACACTGATTGTTTTCTGCTTCTTTATTTGGTCCAGCTTTGACCTGATGCATAAATCCCGCAATACTTTGTATTTATCTGAGCAACAAGCCATTTTGACGACCGAAAAGATGGCGTACTCGATTCATGATCATCTGAAAGAATTGATCCTTGCGGCAGATGAGCTAGCGGAAAATCTGGCCGGAATGCCCCTGGATCAAGAAGCAGTTGAATTCACACTGAAAAAATCTGCCCTTAACCATGCCGGCTACTACGCACTGGGCGTCGCATTTGACTTGTACCAAATCAGTCCGCAATTACGCTTGTTCGCACCGTTTCTCCGCAAAAACGCTACAACTTATCAACTGGATCGCCTCGATCAGCACTATGACTATACGGGTAATGCCGTATACGGCGATCGCAACTCCAGCGCGCGCAACTGGTATCAACACGCATCCATCGGAAGAAGCGGATGGCTTGAGCCCTATTACGACTTAGCTTATCAACAAGTCACTATAAAATATGTAACACCATTACGTGCACATGCACAATCGGAGGATTTAAAGAAAGGCGTCGTTTTCCTGGATATCGGGATTGAATGGTTCAGGCACCACATTGAGAATCATGACGTCGGTGATAACGGCTACGCCATAATAGTCAACAATAACGGACAGATCATTTATCATGGCTTAAAAGGCCCCAAAAAAATAATCAGCGAGTTACACCAGTCCATTTCACCGTCATACTTGGCTGATTTTTCCACTGGTTCCCCCGGAATCAATGAACTGACCGGACGTTCCGCATGGCTGCACAAATTTCCGATCGGTGAAACCGGCTGGTACGTGCTTACCGTCATGAATACCGAACTCAGCAACAAAAATTTGTTTCACAATCAGCCGGATCATCCGGTTATCCATAAGTCCGATATTCATTATTGGATCCTCACGACGGTGATATTACTGCTAATGATTTACAGCTGGATAGCGCTGATAAAACATCAACACTCGATTACACATTTATTGCGTCACGCGTTTATTTTCTCCCTGTTGCTGACGCTGGGCATTATCACTATCTGGATCAACGAATACTTCGCCGCATCCCCGGTACAAAACAATTCATTGACTTTATCCAACCGGGCGATCGTTGAGCAATTTCAGGATGACTATACGATCAGCACGCTCAATGAATCCAAGCATCCGCCTTTCTATGTGCCTACCGGCCTGTTCATTCAGTCAATCGAGTTTCTAAATGCCAGCAATACCGCTGTATCGGGTTATGTCTGGCAACGCTATCCCAAGAGCTATGAAGAATCCATCGAGCCTGGCGTCATTTTTCCTGAAGCTATCCAAACCGCCCTTACCGAGGCGTATACCCATGAGGAAAATAACGAAATCGTCAAAGGCTGGTATTTCGAAGTGACTTTAAGAGAAACGTTTGACTATCAAGGTTATCCTTTTGACAGGCAATTCCTTTGGATCCGGTTATGGCATAAGGAATTTACCAAAAATATCATTCTCGTACCCGACTTTAAAGCATTTGACAGCCTCAACCCAAGCACTTTACCGGGAGTCGAGAAAGATTTCGTTTTATCGGAATGGAATTTATCACGCGCATATTTCGACATCCGCATCAACAAATACAACAGCAATTTCGGCAATACCCGTTTCACCAGTCACGACAAGATGCCGGAACTCTATTTCAACATTGAAATTTCCCGCAATATCTTAAACCCGTTCATTGCGCATCTATTTCCCTTAGCGGTTGTATTGCTGATGCTCTATGGAATCGTACTGACCATATCGAAACAGGAAACCAATTTAACCATCACCGGTTTTAACGTATCCGCTGTGATTGCAGCCTGCTCAGCGCTTTTCTTCATTTTATTGATCATGCATGTGCAACTGAGGGATGAGCTGGCTGTAAACACCATTGTGTACCTTGAATATTTTTATCTGATTTCCTATGTTACGATCTTAATGGTCACCGTCAACACGGTATTATTCTCTTATGATCCGCCATTGCCAATACTGGCATTCAAGGATAATTTCATCCCCAAATTGATTTATTGGCCGGTATTATTGCTGTGGATTTTCCTGATTACCGCCATTCTCTTTTCTTAATCCCGCAAAACGCTAGGAGCGTGCATGGAAGATTCGAAATCGTTTGATCCTTATAAACAAACAAACATCCGCTATCAATTGTACCGGGAAGCTCGCGCAATGGCGGAGTATGCATTGGCTAACGGCAAAACGGTCCCGGAAACAGTCATACGGACCATTGATGCATTCGCTATTCAGGATGATCAAGTGTTAAACGATCGAATCAATGTCCGTTCCGATCTGGATATTGGGGAATTGCTGGTAGCGCATTGCACCTTGGCCAAAATTGTCGAGCCTGCGAAACCCAAAACAATTCTATTACTGGATATTGAACAAGGCGTCACCGGCTTTATGAAATTCCTTGGTCCGGTATCGCTGATCCGCCAGATGATGATCGCGGCGGTCGTCTCATTAATTTTGTTCATTGGTCTTTCGTTGACCGAGGAAGTTAGCCACGACAGCGGCAACATCATGATGCAGGATGGATATGAGTTATTGCTGAATTTAATGTTTTATCTCTCAGCAGCCGGCTTGGGAGCTTCGTTTGCCGCGCTTTATAAAGCCAATACCTATATCGCGAACGGAACATTCGATCCGACCTACCACGCTTCTTACTGGATACAATTTTTTTTGGGGTTGATCGCCGGTCTCATTCTCGCCATTATGGTTTCCGAAGCATATTTCAGCAAACATTTAAGCGAAACCCCTTTTTTGGAAAAAGGTATCATCAGGCCATTGCTTGCAATGCTGGGCGGTTTCTCAGCGGATCTGACGCATACGGTGCTGAGCCGTTTGGTCGAAACTATCCGTTCGCTTTTTACCGGCAGCCCGCGAGACCAAATGGCCAATAAGAAAAAAGCGTTACAGAATGATTTTGCGGCTCAGCACAATCAGGAAAAAATGCATATGGCATCCAATCTGGTTACGCTTCAACAAATTATCAACAGCGGAGCAACGGCGGAAGAGCTCAATCAAAAAATTGATCTGATTTTGAAAGATACGCTGCCTACGACCGAAATTCAGAGAAAATCGATCGATGAAGAATAAAACAGGGGCTGATTATTAATCATTCTGCCAGGTTAGCGGATCCGCGATGTTGCTGCGCGTTAGTTGTGATTGCCTGTTTTAGTTTGAGGATTTCGGGTTGATTGAGCGTTTCGGTTTTCAATAATTCCCCGGCAGTCTGCTCAAGCAACCCCCGATTATTTTGCAGGATGCCGATTGCCCGCTCTAACGCTTGATCAACCAGCATTCGTATCGCGATATCGATTTTATTGGCGGTTTCCTCGCTATAATTCCGGGTTTGGGGCAACGGAAAACTCGGTTGCAGGAAAGCGGATTGTTCCCGGTCGTAGGCCACATTACCCAGCGCTTCGCTCATTCCATAGCGTAATACCATTGCACGAGCGATATCGGTTGCCCGCACCAAATCATCGGCCGCACCGGTCGAAACTTCGTGACACACAACCTGCTCGGCTGCGCGGCCACCCAGCAGCACTGCCATTTTGTTCAACAATTCCGCGCGTGTCATTAAATAGCGGTCTTCTGTCGGGCGTTGTATGGTGTAACCCAATGCTCCCACTCCGCGCGGAATGATCGACACTTTGTGGACTTCATCGCTACCGGGCAAAGCCAAAGCAACCATGGCGTGCCCTAATTCGTGAAAAGCGACGACCCGCCGTTCATCGGGATTTAATAACCGGTTGCGCTTTTCAAGACCGGCGACAATCCGCTCAATCGCGTTATTAAAATCCGCCATCGTGACCGCTGGCGCGGCGCGGCGTGTCGCGAGCAGCGCCGCCTCGTTGACCAGATTCGCCAGATCCGCACCGGTAAAGCCTGGAGTTAATGCGGCAATCTGTTCGATTTTCACATCGTTATACAATTTCACTTTCTTGATATGTACAGCAAGAATTTGCTCACGACCGGTTTTATCCGGGCGATCCACCAAGACTTGCCGGTCAAACCGTCCCGCCCGCAGTAATGCCGGATCCAGAATTTCCGGACGATTGGTTGCTGCCAGCAAAACAATACCGCTACTCGAATCAAAACCATCCAATTCCGCTAATAACTGATTCAACGTTTGTTCTTTTTCATCATGTCCGCCGCCTAATCCTCCGTAAGCGCCACGGGCGCGGCCCAAGGCATCGAGCTCGTCGATAAATATGATCGCTGGGGCCATTTGCCGGGCTTGTTCAAACAAATCACGTACCCTGGCGGCACCGACACCGACAAACATTTCCACAAATTCCGAACCGGAAATGGAAAAGAACGGCACGCCTGCCTCGCCGGCGACAGCACGCGCCAATAACGTTTTACCGGTACCCGGTGGTCCAACCAATAAAATACCCTTCGGCACCCGTCCGCCCAAACGTCCATAATCTGCGGGATTCTTAAGGAAATTGATGATTTCCATCAGTTCGTCTTTTGCTTCATCGACACCGGCAACATCGTCGAATGTCACTTTGGTTTCTTTCTCGACAAAAACCTTGGCGCGGCTCTTACCGATCGACATTAAACCGCTGCCCATGCCGCTACCCATCCGGCGAATGATAAATAACCAAATGCCGATAAAGATTGCAGTCGGCACAATCCAGGAAAGCAGATCACGCAACCAGGTGCTTTGCACCACGCCGGTATAAACTACATGATACTTGTCCAGCATCTCGGCAAATTCAGGATCAACCCGGGTGGTTACAAATTCTTTGAAGCCATCGGCATGCTTTTCTTTGAGCGTGCCGATGATTTGATTTTCGGTAATGGCAATTTCAGCAATTTGTCCTTGCTCCAACAAATGCTGGAAGCGGCTATAAGGTATCGGTTCAATCTGAGTATAGCGTTGATAAAAACTCTGAATCATCATTAAACTGAGTAACGCCACGATGACGAACCAGAAGTTAAGATGCGTTTTTTTATCCATGAATCTACCTCCAATAATGAACAGCGAACACTCTGCAAACCCGGTTGATCGATACTCCCTATCTCTGCAGACTGTAAACGATATCGCAAAGTTGCTTTAGTTGCATGGTCGATTAGCGCTGAATTCCGCGTTAAAGATAGTTTTACTTAAAAAGGATATTAAGTATAATTTTCCACGAGCGGATAAGAATTTTCTGACATCAAATATAAAGCTGATTTTCATTCAACTTAAGAGAATAACAAGCCAGGTCAAAAGCAGGCAGTATACTCGTTCCTGTAGCTTCAATGACTCAATATGCATAGTCAATTAATGAAATACTCAGCCAGCAAGAACTCTTTCCGTGTCGATTTGTTTAAACCTAAACAACTTGTATCTTCTTCCGTATTAAGCAAATCACAAGCCCTTTAATCTAAATAACAATAATGTGAATTACCAACCGCCTCCAACCAATCAATCTCTCGCACTGTTAACCGAACAAGTTAAACTGCTTTATCAGCAGACTCCCAAAGCGTTAATTGTTACCTTAATCGTCGCAACGGCATTGGTGTATGTCTACTGGGATTATGTTGTTAGAGAGTGGCTGGTCGGTTGGCTTGCAGCTATCTATTTGCTGACTTCGGTCAGATTCCTGTTAGTCCGATCATACTTCCGTATTAAACCACTCATGACTGATTCAGTCCGCTGGGGGCGATGGTTTATGATCGGAGTGGCGTTATCGGGCTTACTTTGGGGCGCTGCGGGCGGTATTTTTTTTGTGAGTGATAGTGAAACGCACCAGTTCTTCCTGGCATATTTGCTTGGAGGCATGATTGCGGGCGCCATGGCTACCTTATCGTATTACAAAGGAGCCTTCCTGATTTTTTCCGTACCTGTTGTGCTGCCGTTCTCCTATCAAGTCCTGATTCATGAGACCGAAACACAGATGGTTATCGTGCTGACGTTTCTGCTATTCGCCGGAGCGATGTCGAGTATCTCTTACCGGCTGTATTGCACAATGGTGGATTCACTGAAACTTCGCTTTGATAATTTTGATCTCCTGAAACGCTTAATCCAAACAAAAAATGAACTGGAACAGCGTGTTACAGAACGTACCGAAGCGCTTACAACCGCCAATAATATCCTGCATCAGGAAAAAGAATTATTTCAGGTCACTTTGGCAAGCATCGGAGATGCAGTCATTACAACAGATGCCGCCGGGAAAATCACTTTTTTGAACCCTATTGCCGAAATTTTTACCGGCTGGAGTAATCAGGAGGCACAAAACGCATTATTACCACAAGTATTGAACATTCTGAATCCAACCACACGGGAACCGATAATCAATCCATTGGCCGGGCATTTTAATGGTGCAGAAAATGGGAATATTCATCACGAATGTCTTCTGATCCGCCGAGATCAAAAGGAATGGATTATCGATTACGCAGTAGCGCCAATCCGGAATAAAGACAAGGAAATCATTGGTACGGTATTAACTTTCCGCGACGTAACGGAGCAACGTAAGCTGACTCAGAAGCTTGCTTATCAAGCAGCGCACGATTCTCTGACCGGTTTGCTCAACCGCAAGGAATTCGAGAACCGGCTTAGCAAAATTTTAAAATCGACCCGCAAAACTGATACGCACGCATTACTATATCTCGACTTGGATCAGTTCAAAATTATCAACGACACATGCGGACACAGCGCAGGTGATGAATTATTACGTCAAATCACGGCATTACTGCACGCCAAGCTGCGAACCCGGGATACCCTCGCTCGCCTAGGCGGTGATGAGTTCGGCATCATTCTGGAGCATTGTCCGCAAAATGAAGCCATACAAGTGGCGAACATTCTACGGGAGCTGGTTCAGAATTTCCGCTTCCAGTGGCAAGGACAAACATTCACAATCGGTGTGAGCATCGGGTTATTTCCAATCACGCATTCAAACCAAGGATTGACGCAGGCATTGAATGCTGCGGACAGTGCTTGTTATGCGGCCAAAGAACAAGGACGTAACCGCGTGCATGTTTATCAGGCTACCAGTCAGCGGCAAGAACCCAATGAAACGCAATGGGTGCCGCGTATTCAGCAGGCTCTGGCGGAACAGCGTTTTTGCCTTTTTTATCAACCGATCCGGCTAATTTCAACCAATGGCAATCACGAACAGCATGGCGAAATATTACTGCGGTTAAAAGATGAACAAGGCCAATTCATTATACCCGGCGCATTCCTTCCTGCCGCTGACCGTCACGATCAAATGTTGCTGATTGATCGCTGGGTAGTACAACAATCGCTGCAATTGATTAAAGTTCATGCTGCCACGAAGTCGCAAACGGTCTATACCATCAATATTTCAGGACGCGCACTTGAAGATGCGGAGTTCCTGGATTTTACGATCAGCACGATTAAGTCGAGCCAAGTCAATCCAACATCCATTTGTTTTGAAATTAGTGAACATGTTGCATTAACCGATATCAATCATGTGGTGCGATTTGTCACCGCCTTGAAGGACATCGGATGCCGATTCTCCATCGACGATTTTGGCGGCAACCTGTCAACATTTAATTTCCTAAAAAATATTCCATTAGATTACCTGAAAATTGACGGTCGATTGATCCGGAACATCGCTACAGACCCGGTTAACCAAGCCATGGTGGAGTCAATCCATCATATTGGTCATGTGATGCGTCTCAAGACGATCGCCGTTTGGGTAGAAAACGGCCAAACGTTGCAAGCTTTAGAGAATATCGGCGTTGATTACGCACAGGGCTATTGGGTTGCAGAACCGAGTGCATTTAATACAAATACATCAATATCAAATGATTGGCGACAGACCTGATCAGCTCGCCCAATCCCGCTTCAATTGATTGTATCAGCAAGATGAGCAAAGCTACCTGGTGGAGATTTACTATCAAAACATGCGCCGGTCACGCTTGCGCTAGCATCAGCTAAGCGTGGATTGGCCAGGGCCTTAAATCATTTGGTTGAAGAAACGACTCGACCATTCAGATTCTGGGGCTCCCTTGCATTACCGGTATAGAATCCTTTCAATTGTTCAAGTTGTGCCGCAGAAATCGATATTGGATCCAGCATAAGATACCATTGCACCCCTTCGCTACAAGGCGGTGTTGTCAAAGAACCTGCTAAAGACAAGTAATCAAATGACTGGTGGTGTATCGAAGGCAACAATGCTGCAGGATCTATCTGAATGCCGCCGGTGTTAGGATTCTGTTCCCCTCCGGTTGCCGGCATATTGTTCAAGATCGTTTGCATAGTTGGATTTTCTTCACCAACGTTTATCGCCACCCCCAGAACGATTAGTCTGCCATCCTGCCCGACATGAACAAAATGTAACTCGGCTGGAAACTTTTTCCCACCCACCGCATGCTCACTGGGTTCATGAAAATGAAGCTGAACCAAAGGAAAAGATTCTTCACCGATTTTCAATTCGCCTTTATAGTTAGACGAGGTATTGACCTGTATCGCATGACCGGTATTATAGAAAACCGGTTTATCAACATCATACCAAACCTCAAGATCATTCAACTTTCTTGTGTTATCAACTCTCGCTTCAGCAAAATCAACAGGGGATTGATGTGTACCGATACTGCATTCCGCATAGGGATAATTTAGAGGAACAACTGCTTGCGAAGGATCTTCAATCGCTCCCCACTGTTCCTGTTCTTCATGACTCCAATGAGGTGCGGCAACAATTACGGATGCGTAGCATGTAACCATCATGGCGATCAAACGGCCGAATGTTTTATTTGTCATCGATTAGCTCTCCTGGTTAGATCAACCGTGATTCAACACGTATGTTTCTTGCAATAATCAACCATTGAAGGTTTTTTATCCGAACTTACCGCCGGTGAAGACCCGGAATTTTCCTTGGGAGTTGACGCGTCCGGCGAGGATGTCGTTACTGTTGATTTTTCACTGGTGGATGATTTCTTTTTATCGTCGCCTGTTTCAGCGAAACAGGACACACTGATACTTATAATTGCGGCTAATAAAATTTTCAAAAGCATGGCTTCCTCATCGAAGAATTGATCATTTATTGAACATTGGAGCAACAAAAAAACTGCTCAGGAGGATTTTAGATAAAAATCGGAAGAATACTATACGTGTGAATACGTATACAGATCATACAATAATCTTGATAAACTAAACAACTTTCTCAAGATACTCAATTGTTAAGTCTGAAATTTTGGGAATACCGAGATACGATGGATAAGCTTCGATCCGGCCGGTGCTGCGATAACCGCGGCGGTGATAAAATGCAATCAACTCAGGTCGCTGCGAAATTACAAACATCACAAACTTTTGCACACCCAACGAGTGGTAAGCCAATGCTTCTGCCTGTGCGAGCATGAATTTTCCGAGTCCCTGCTGCTGAAGACTGGGGTGAACTGAAAAAAAACCGATGAAGGCATGTTCTTTCTCGCGCGCAACATAAATGCACGAAGCCAGTTGCTGGGATAACTGCGCGATGAGAAAGCATGCATGCGGATTATTCAATGCTTTCTCAATTTCCTGACGGTTGGTACGATCGCCTTGAATAATGGCCGCCTCGGTTGTCCATCCGCCGGTACCGCGATACGTTAAATTGATCAGGTCACTGATAGCTTGCGCTTGATGTAAAGCGGCCTTTTCCACTTGCGGGGTGGTTAAATCGATATCGATTTTCAAGTCGTTGTTAACCGATTCCTAACGCCGGGCTCTTGGTCAGTGCCACCAATACGATATAGACAAATACACATTGCGCGCTTGCCCAAGCGATGATTCTGATTCTCCGGGTTTTACCAAAACGCATCGCCACCATTCCCAACCCGATATACAACAACAATCCCGACACCTTGGCAGTCAGCCAGCCATGCTCAAGCGGGTTTTGCTGAATGGCCATAGCCAAAAAGATCGCACTGGACAGCAGCGCGGTATCGATGACATGCGGCAGGATTTTTACCCAACGCTGACGAAGATTCGCTGAATCCCGAATCAACCAAATACCGCGCAGGAAAAACAGCGAAAAGCTCAGAATCACGCTGCTGACATGAACCATTTTCAGGAGTGCGTAATCCATGCTCAGAATCCGATCAACCAGCCATGACTGCCCGCCACAGCACCGGCAATCGTCAACAAGCTCAAAATCAATAAGAATAGATGCTTCCGCTGAATTCGGATAAATGTCTCCGGCATTATCGCGGATTGTTCCGGCAATTGTGTGGATGCAGTCATCTGACGGCGGTTGCGCGGTTCCAGAATAAACAGCATCACACTAAAAAACAGCCAGACCAGTACCATCGCATGCATCCACCAGTACTGCCATTGGGTAAATCTCTGCCACACATCCAGCGCATGCACCATGTAGAAACCGCTCACGCCGACCAGCAACGTCGAAATTCGCGCTTGCGCAGCAAACCGTTGGCGGAATCTGGAAAAAAACTTCATCGCTTCGGCAGCGGATTGCATGCCTGCCAGTGTCGGCAGTAGCACTGTCGTTACCATTGCTACCCCGCCAATCCAAAAAACGACACCGAGCACATGTAATGCTCTGGCAATAACCAATTCATCCATAAAAATTATTTGCTGCCTTCTAAATCTCGAAAATTTTCAAAGCAAACGATTCGGAAAAACATAAACCATGATGCAATTTTGCTGTGCTATCCGGCAACACAGACTCAAAACGCTATTCGCCTGCAGAAGCCCATGTTTCAGCCTCATCATAGTCATGAAATGCCGCCACATTGGCATTACTAAATAAATTAAACACCCACGCTCCCCAAGTTTGCCACTCATCATCCGTTACGATCGCTACCTTGTTGAATTCACTGCCGTGGTCGCGCATGAATTTAAGCTCCTCCCAAGCGACATCGACCGTGTAACTGAGCATGTCGCGCCAGTCGAATAATAAGTTTGCCTTACCATCAAAGTGCGATTGATATAACACTTGTTGCTCGAATTCGTGATAGTCAGTCAGCGTAAATTCACCGATGATCGCAACAATGACGAGATTGTCCTTCTTCTGAATCGTAATCATGACTCCCCCTTTCGTGATAACAGTTTCATCATAGGCAATTTGACAGCACGGTGCAAATTTCGCAATGCGCAAGCGGTATCAAAGTTACTTCTGCGCAACAACCGGCAGTTGTTTGAAACCCAAGATCCCACTAAGCAATCCACCTAGAATGATCAACCCCATTCCAAACCATGCAATGGGTGGCAGGATTTCATTCCAGAGTAAAATTCCCCAAACACATGCAAATAACACTGTGCTGTATCCCAGCGAAGACACCACCAGTGTAGCACCACGATGATACGCGCGTGTCATGGCCAGTTGCGCCAGAGTAGCGGTAACGCCGGTACCGAATAACAACAAAAATCCATCCCAGGATACAGGACTGAATTTGGTGAACAACAACCATACTCCCGTAATCAGAGTACTAATCAGGGTAAAGTAAAACACCACATGCCATTCGGATTCTCCCAAGCGCCCCAACTGTTTCACGTGCATATAGGCCAATGCGCCAAAAAAACCGGATGCAATGCCCATCAAACCGGCAAACCATTGATCTTCTGGCAAACTTGGCCGCAACAACAAAATGACACCGATAAAACCCAGCAAGATTGCCCAAATCAGCGGCCAATGAAAATGCTCTTTCAGAACAACTGTCGACAAGAATGCCGCAAAAAGAGGCCAAGTGTAATTGAGCGAAATTGCCGTTGCCAGCGGCAGTTGCGTCAAACAATAAAAAAACATCAACAGACTGACCAAGCCCGTAATACTGCGGCGAAAATGCATCTGCCAATGCGGTGTGCGCACCGATAATCGATAATACCGGATGATCCAGTAAGTTATCCAAACACCGAACATCGACCGATAAAAAACCAATTCAATGCTGGAAAAATAAGAAGCGCTTAATTTAACAAGCACGCCCATACCGGCGAACATGAATGCAGCCACCAGCATCCACATCGAAGCATACTGAGTTTGTTTTAAATGCAAAATTTATAATCGATATCAAATATGCGGTCCGATTTCACGCCGCAAAAATTGATGAAAATGTTCCATGCCCGTTTCCATCGGAATTTGATAAGGACCCGTCTCATTAAGATGCTGATGGTATAAAGCACGCCTGCCGGCAGTCATCAGTTGGCAAATTTCATTGTCCTCGCGCGCTGTTTCTTTATAAGCCGCTTGCTCTGCTTCCACAAATTCACGTTCGAACAGTACGATGTCTTCCGGGTAGTAAAATTCAACGATATTGGTGCAGCTTTCAACACCCGTTGGCAATATCGTACTGATTACCAGCGTTTGTGGATACCATTCCAGCATGATATTGGGATAATACAGTAACCAGATTGCACCATGCGGTGGCATTTCGCCTTCCGTTTGCTGCAATACTTGCTGATGCCATGTCGCATAAACCGGACTGCCAGGCTTCTGCAATCGCGCGTCATCGATAGCAACGGTCTGCACACTATACCAATCGCCGAATTCCCATTCGAGTTCCTTGGTATTCACGAAATGTCCTAATCCAGGGTGGAATGGATCCACGTGATAATCTTCCAAGTACACTTCAATAAATGTTTTCCAGTTACATTGATAATGATCGACTTTCACGCGATCCAGGACATAACCGGAAAAGTCTAAATCTTTGCACACTTGCGCGCTAATTCTAGCTAAATCTTTAGCGACATTACGCTGACCGTTAAACAGCATTCCATTCCAGCTTTGCAGTGATGTTTTATCCAGATTCAGGCAAGGATTACGTTCAAAATGCGGCGCTCCGAGCAATTTTCCATCAAGCGCGTAAGTCCAACGGTGAATCGGGCATACAATGCTCTTGGTATTGCTTCTGCCTTTCAGCAATAACGCCTGACGGTGCCGGCAAACATTGGATAGCAATTCTATTCCTTGCTCATTACGCACCAGTACCTTTGCATTATTCATCGATTCCGGGACATAATAATCCCCAACATTGGGTACCATCACTTCGTGCCCCACGTAACCTGGCCCCTGGTCAAATAACAATCGTTTTTCGATTTCCAGAATTTTCGGATCCAAGTACCATTCAATGGGAAGCTGCGCTGACATTTCTGTCAGTTGCGAGATCTCAGCCATGCTAGACATAAAAAATACCTTATATCTCTCCAATAAAATTTAGCGGCGAAAATACACGAAAAGACAAAAATTTAAAACCTATATTTATAAGATAAGAACAGAACGAAAAACGGATTGCTTGGCTATAATAGCAATCTTGATAGTAGAATATAAATATCCAAGGATACACTATACCCATTTATCAATTTCAAGAAATGTCAATTTCAAGGAATTGAATAATCAACAAAAGAGAGTCGCTTAATGAAATCTAACAAACAATTAAGAAAGAAATCAGGGATAACATTATTATCTGCAGTATTCATTATTGGTCTAGCAGCCTGTGACAGCGGTGGAGAAAAATCAGTCGAGACATCGTCATCAGCTTCCAATTCCGCAACAAACACCAGAAAGGTCATGCCTACTGGTCCTGCAACCGGTATCCTGGTCGATTCTCCGGTGGCCGGTGTAAGCTTTAATGCTTCTTCTGGCAAATCGGGCACCACTGACGAAAAAGGATCTTTTAATTTCAATCATGGCGACAAAATCGAGTTCAAACTGGGCGGTTTGACACTCGGTAACATTCCAGGTTCTCAAATCGTAACACCGATCGAACTTGCCGGCGATAGCAGCAACAAATTGCATAATTTATTGATCTTGCTACAGTCTCTGGATTCCGACAGTGATCTTTCGAACGGTATTTCCATTTCACCCGAAACAGCTGCCGCCGTCAAAGGTTCTATCAATCTCGATACCAATCCGGAAACGTTTGCCGAATCGGCAAAATTGCAAGATCTCATGGAAGCAAGCGGCATCAGCGGCGATGTCAAGACTAAGGAAGAAGCCCGTAATCACTTTATGTCGCAAGGTGTTGCACTGCTCAGCGCCCAAATCTGGGTTAGCTATAGTAACCAAACTGCCAGTGTATTGAGAGTTGCTTCGGACAACTCTGGAGAATACTTGAATGGCGAAGCCAGACCGGATGATTCTTGTGACGAGAACCGGGTTTGCGGCGGCAGAACAGTCTTCCAAGCAGGCGTTGAATACGGTGTCGCGAAAGCGGTTGATTTTGATAACCGCGGATTTAAGTTGATTGGAACGCCTTCTGTGGACACGAATATCAAAGCAGGTTTGTCAAATCCAGGACCGACCCGGCGTTTGCGCACCGATGGTTTTGAATTGATTCATTCCGATATCGTGACGGTGCAAAGAGCGCGTGAACAAAGCAGCGTATTCGGAGAACTGTTCCATATCGCCAAACCGATTCAATTGAGCGATGAAAACGAGGTTGCCGAAAAAGAAATCAAAGAAACCCGGTATGCAAAAATCGATAACGAAGCCAACGGCATTGTCGGGGCTTGGGCTTACGATAGCGAAGCGATCAACACCTCAACCTTGGTATTTTTTCCGAATGGCAAATTCCTGATGATCGATCCTACCGGCGAAACCCAGCGGGAAGATCAGGCAAAATGCAGCAAACCGGGTGTTGAGTTCTCATCCTACACGTTTAACAAAGGCGCCAATAACTTGAAACTCTCGAGTTTCACTTATAACACCAACGGCTGTGCTGGCTTCTCAGATGTCGATGGCAATATCGGTTTCTTGATCAGCTCGGATGGCAGTACTGCAAAACTTGATAAACCTGGCGAAACATCGGTCACGCTATACCGTGTTTCCAAGTAACACACTGCTTGTTTCTTAATCCATGACTCACCGGTATTTAAGCGGATCCCGGTGAGTAACTTCCTAGCCCGCTCATCTTAACCGCTGATGCCCATCGTTCGTGTCGCAATCAATATCCCGGTCGACACGCTGTTCGATTATCAAACCGTTGATGCCACTCCCGATGATATCGGCTTGCGCGTGAGCGTACCTTTCGGCAAGAAAAAAGTGGTCGGCGTCATCATCGCGATCAGCGCTTCAACACAAATAGATCCCGGAAAGCTCAAATCGGCTTACTGCATCTTTAGAGAAACCAAGCCGCTGCCTGCGAGCTTGCTGGAATTATTTCGATTTTGCAGCGAGTATTATCATCATCCACTCGGTATGGTAATCCTGAATAGCCTGCCTGCCGCAATGCGTTGCAATAAAGCCATTCAAATAAAAAAACCGGCCAGCGATCTAAGCTTCGAACTCACCCCGGTCGGAAAACAAATCGATCGATCGGTCATTCCGGCACGGAATCGCGTTGCCCGGCGCTTGTTCAGTGCTTTTTTGGAATCCGCGGCACTGACTGAAACACAAATCAAACAAATTTCACCGCGCGCCAATCAATGGCTGCCGGAATGGTTACATCGCGGATGGATCGCGGCAAAACAAGCTCCAGCGGACACATCCGCCACCGTCACCGGGCCAATTCCAATCCTGACAGCGGAGCAAGCGGCGGCTGTCAATGCGATCACTGCCGGTCTCCAGCAATTCAATATCTGGCTCCTGCATGGGATAACCGGCAGCGGCAAGACCGAAGTTTATCTCCGCACGATTGAATCCGTGCTGGCGCAAGGCAAGCAAACCCTGGTACTTATTCCGGAAATTAATTTAACGCCGCAACTCGAAAAAATTTTCCGCTCACGCTTTGCTGCAACGCCGATCGTTAGCCTGCACAGCGGATTAAATGATTCCGAACGGTTATCAGGGTGGATCCAAGCGCAAAGCGGTGTTGCCAAAATTATCCTCGGCACTCGATTGGCCGTATTCACCCCGCTCCCCGATCTTGGATTAATTATTGTCGATGAAGAACAAGACAGTTCTTTCAAGCAACAAGATGGCTTACGCTATTCCGCTCGCGACATGGCCATTTTTCGTGCACGGCAACATGCGGTTACCGTGATACTGGGGTCCGCAACACCATCGCTGGAAAGCTATTACAATGCGCTCAACGGACGCTATCATACGCTCCGCTTGCAATCCCGGGCTGTCCGCAATGCCGGATTGCCGAGCATTCATTTGATCGATACGCGCACTCACAAAATGCAGGATGGCTTAACCGAGCCGCTGATTAACGCTATCGGTCGATGTCTGATCGAAAAAAGCCAAAGCCTGGTTTTTATTAACCGGCGCGGATATGCACCGGTACTGTTATGTAAATTCTGCGGCTGGTCAGCCGCTTGCCAGCGCTGCTCCAGCCGGCTGGTTGTTCATCTGCGCGACAAGCAACTCAGCTGCCATCACTGCGGCCATCAGGAATCGTTTCCGCGAGCTTGTCCGCACTGCGGCAATCAAGATTTGGCGCCGTTCGGACAAGGCACGCAACGCGTTGAAGAGGCTTTGGCAAGCAATTTCCCAGCCGCGCGAATTCTACGCATCGATCGCGACAGCACACGCCGGAAAAACGCCTGGCACGACATGCTGCAGGCCATCCATGGGCATCAGGTCGATATCCTGATCGGCACGCAATTGCTCTCCAAAGGACATGATTTTCCCAATCTGGCCCTGGTCGGAATCGTGAGTGCCGACAATTCGCTGTATAGTACCGATTTCCGGGCAAGTGAGCGTTTGTTCACGCAACTGATGCAAGTAGCCGGACGTGCCGGACGCGCCCAAATCGCCGGCACTGTGCTGATTCAAACGGAATTTCCTAGTCACCCGCTATATCAGGCATTGCAGCACCACGATTACGATGGTTTAGCGCAAATCTTGCTGTCCGAACGAAAGGCTGCGGGATTTCCGCCCTACGTTTTTCAAGCCTTGCTGCGAGGCGAAGCGCATGATCTCAATCCGGTGCTGAATTTTCTCCATCAAGCAATCAATCTGGCGAAACCACCCCAAGCGGTTGAATTATTCGATCCGGTGCCAGCGCAAATGCATCGCTTGAAAGGTTTGGAACGTGCGCAGTTATTGATACAATCAACCTCTCGCAAACAATTGCAAGCATTTCTGACGGAATGGTGTGCGCAAATTCATGCGTTAACGAATCACAAAGTACGATGGACACTGGACGTCGATCCATTGGAATTTTAGCAATCGTTGAATAACAGCGTATTCAACGCTTTTACAAAATTGAGAACGACTGGAGACAATCATGAAAGCCGTTTTTTTTCATCAAGGTGGCGCAGCCGACGTGCTGCAATACGGCGATCCAGCTTCGCCAGGCGATTGCAAGGACGATCAAGTACTGGTTCGCATCAAGGCCATCGGCATCAATCCGATCGATTGTAAAATCCGCGCAGCGCCGGAGCGATTTCCAATCACGTTTCCGGTCATACCCGGTTGCGATGGCGCCGGTATCGTGGAAAAGGCCGGCGTTAAGGTTGACAAATTTAAACCGGGCGATGAAGTTTATTTTTCGCAACCCGGTTTTAATAACCGTCAAGGCACCTACGCCGAGTATGCGCTGGTAGATGCCAGCTTGCTGGCATTAAAACCGCAGTCTTTGACATTCGAGCAAGCAGCCGCAGCGCCATTAGTCTTTATTACAGCCTGGGAAGCACTGCATGACCGGGCGCGTATCGCCCGGGATCAAGTGGTATTAATCCACGCCGGTGCCGGCGGTGTCGGCCATGCCGCCATTCAGTTAGCCAAACTTGCCGGCGCTAAAGTCATCACCACCGTCAGCAGCGAGGAAAAAGCACAGTTCGTCAAAAACCTGGGCGCCGATTGCATCGTCAATTACGGGACCCAGGATATCGTCGCGGAAGTGCTGCGCTGGACTGGCGGAAAAGGCGTGGACATCGCACTTGATACAGTCGGTCCAGCCGTCTTGCAAAGCTGTTTCCGCTGCGTTAAACCGTACGGCGATGTAGTCACCATACTGCAAGCCACGGCGGAGACCGACTGGAGCGAAGCGCGCAAACGCAATGTGCGCTTTAGTCACGAGCTGATGCTGTCGCCGGTATTGCTCGAATTGGAAGAAGCCAAACGCCATCAAGCCGGCATATTGCGGCAATGCGCTACGTTATTCGATAGCCAGCAGTTGAACGTGACAATCGCGCGGAGTTTTCCACTGGCGGAAGCTGCTGCTGCACAGCGTTATCTGGAACAACATCATCCGCCGGGAAAACTGGTAATGGTAACTTAGGGAAATGCTGATTGATTCAACGAATGAGATGAAGCACATCGCACGTAACGCAGCAACCGGGGCATATCAACAAGATAGGCGAGGATGCAAGTACCGCGTAGCGAAGTAATTCGCTCGTGCAGTCAATTAATCAGCGTTTCCTTAGCTTGCAGAAACGGTTCGCTCACCAGCGCGCCGTGAATGGATCAGTCAAAATACAAAGTGACCGGCATGCCGTTAATCAACCGCGTATCGACGGCATCGACAAACTCCATTTGCGCCAGAATCGCGGATCTCACCACTTCCAGCGGATTAATTTCGGCGGCTGAAGTTTTCTGCATGACACCGGGTACTGCAATAATTCTGGCCTTCGCGGTATCGCCGTTAGGAAATTTAACCCGCACCATTTGCCCTACTTCGGCGTAATCCTGATACTTAGGCGGAATGAAGGCATCGATCATGACTTGACCGGGAAAAATCATCTCCAGCAACGCCTGCCCTCGTGACAGATATTCTCCCGGTTGTACAAATAACTCGTTGATCATCCCCTCGGCTGTAGTAAACAAATTTAATTGCTTCAACTGATCTTCAATTTTCTCGAACTCTAGCGACAGTTGACCAATTTGATTAGTAAGCTGGCGCATCTCCGGTGCAGTTCCCAGCTCCATATTGCGTACTCTCTCGTATTCCAGGCGTTCGGTTTTCTCCAGCACCGCCAAATTTTCAAGCGCCGACCGGTATTGGCTGCGAACGGTTGCGATTTCCGCTTGTGTCGCCGCTCCTTGTTGAAACAGTTTTTCATACTGCCGCAGACGTTGATGTGCAAAATCTTTTTGCTCTTGGGCGTACTTTAATAATTGCAAAGAACTGGCGCGAGATTGTGCAGCCAGCGTCATCAACTTTTGTTTCTCAGCTTTCAGCAACTCAATTTCAATGCCGATCCGGTCGTGGTTGTCTTGTAGCGCCACGTTCACCATTTGCGCCAACGGCGCGCCTTCAGGAATCATTTCCAGCGGTTTGAAGAATATTTGCTGCACGTAGCCTTCCACCGGAGCGCGAACGATAAAATTGGTGACCTTGATCCGCCCATGGGCTTCAATGCCAAAACTTTCCCACACAATTTTGCCGATCAAATACACCAACGGCAGGCTGGCAATCGCTAGAATAAAATACCAGCGCCACGGCCTGCCTGGGCGTTTGGCATCGCTATATTGAATCCGTAACCCTCGATCATCATTCGGGATTTTATTTTCGGGCTGATTAAAGCGAATTTTCATAGAGATAATTTTCCCAATCTTGCCATGATTGAATGATAAGACCACCAAAATTGGACCGTTGCAGTTGATCCTGCAGTTGCTGCATCGCGTCACTGAAAATTCTTCGCGGTTTATGAGCGTAACTGTTTTCCGGCCCCAGTTCTTGTTCCAGACTCTGCGCAAGACTGAATACGAGTGCTGGATATCGCTGCATCACTGACTGTAAAATCGATACAATTGCCTGAATATTCATCGAATAATACATGACAGCAATTTCTTTGACGCCGATCTCCTGCAGTTTGCAGGGAATGCATAACCCATGAGATGATTCCGGCTGCAGATAGCGGGGATGGATGCTGACACCCACCGGCCACGGCGATATCGCCGTCACCTGCCGGATGGTTTCGAGCATTTCAGTCAGGCGCTTTTCACCCGCCAGTTCCGACTCAAGCTGATCGGGTTCGATATCCAGGTGTAAACCGTCGAAATCGAACTGCTTAAGCGCGCCAATGTGATTGAGCAAGTTCGCGCGAAACTGCGGCAGAATCCAATCCGGATCGCCTAACAACAATTCCACTTTTTTCTTGCGCTGGCGCGAATCCCGGATAAAGTTTGTCAATCTCGCGGGATTTGTAGATGCCGCCGAAATTTCCTGTGCATTCAGGGAAATCAGCAACCGGTTTATCGCGTTCGATTGTTTTCTTCCCCAAAAATCGGTGCGATTGATTAATGCCTCAAAATTCCACACATAAACCGCGAACTGGCTGGAAACAATCGCCGGATACGCCGGTTCAGGCAGCTTTACTTGTTTTACCGGAATCGGTTTTGCATCCTTATTTCCAAGGAAATTACCGGCCGAATGCAGCGGCTCAAGCAGCATTGCAGTTTCAACCGCCGGGTAGTAATCCTTTCCCTGGGTCTCCGCTACTGTTAAAAATTGCCGCAAACGGATATGCAGTTTCCAGTGTTCTGATTCCGCTTCGACATTCTCGATAGCGACACGATAATAGGCATTAATCGCCTTAAAATATTTCTCGATGACATCGCCATCCATCACCCGCAACCGAAGCCCGCTTTCACGGATCAATTCATGCGCTGCCTCCAGCCTGGTGCGTTGGAACTTGATCTGTTGCACCAGTTGCTGATAGCTGCTCAATAGCGCGTGAAATTCATGTTGCAGCTCCTGATCCCGTCTCGTATAGTCCGCGCGTAAGCTGATCAATTGGCTGTTTAGGCGCGATTGCTCATTTTTCCGGTAGCTGACGATTTCCAGCGGCATTCTGAAATTCAAACCAACCGCTCCACCGTATCCCCACTGCATCCCGTCACCGGGCGGGCTCGGATGTGGAATCGCCGGGCCGCCGAAAGCCGTCATCGAGATATCCGAATCGATACCTTGCCAACTTTCAATTTCCCGGATGTTTTGAAGATTATCAATCTGAGCTTGCAATATCCGCAGATCCGGCTGTTCGATATCGTGCGCGGCTGTGTTCGGAATTTCCGCCAATGGCGGTTTAACCGCTTCAAAAGGCAAGACCACTGTATTCGTCAAGTGCGCCAATCGCATCAATGCTTGATTCTTATTATTGCTGAATTCAATGTGGGTGCGATCGGCCCGGTCGAAAGCTGAGAGGAATTCAAAATAATCCGATTTAAAGAGTAAACCGGCTTCTTGCCTGTTAAGCAATAACCGGTCAACCCCGTCATTTCGCAAGCGTGTATAGGCATCGGTCAACGCCAGCATTTTTTGGGCGCTCCAATAAGCCGCATAGTTTTCTTCGATGAACAATGCCGCCAGGCGTTTGCTCCAGTCCAGACGGATACCTTCGATCCGTACCTGCGTCGCTGCGTCTTCCACGGCACGTTGTCTTCTTTCGGCACTGCCAAGCAGCGGGTAACGCACCCCGATTCGCGCCATGGGATCGAAGAAATGTCCGAACGGCTCTCTTGCAAAGGGACTTCTTTGATAGCCTCCCGACACGCTACCGAACACCTCCCAGCCTTTTAGCGATTCTTGCGCAAGCAAATTGGAACGCTCCGCTTCCAAATCCGCTTGTGCTTTCAATACCGATGCCGCTTGATCCAGATGCGGATAGAATTCTGAAAGCAACCTGACTCCGGCAGCGGCGCTTTTTGATAATGGCAGTAACAGCAGCAACAAAAATAGCAATATTTTCACTGTTTGCCTTTTTTTAGTACCCACAAAGGCGCCATTGCCGAATCCAAGTGCCCTTTATTAAATATCTGGTTGGCAATGGCGAATGCGCTCCATACGCGAGCGATAAACTGAAAAAAAGGATAGAGCGGAAGAATCAGAAAAGCACTGCAATCCTGCCACTTCCTGTCGGAAATGACCATCAGATACAAGATGTACTGGATTAGCACTAAACACATATAAAACACATAAACCAGACCCATACTCAGAATGAAGATATGCAACGGCAGTACGATCGCCATATAGACCGTATAAATCACGATGGCAAAAGGCATGATGATTTGAAACAAAATTCCGTACCACAGCAAGAAGATAAAATTCTTCCAACCCATCGTGGCGGGGGAAATGCCGTATTTATGCTTATTCGAATAGATATACCAAAGGTCGCCGTCCCATCGCAGCCGTTGCTTGAGAAAATCTTTGAAGGTTTCGGGCACATCGGTATGCGATACCGCAAGCGGTTCAAAATCAATCCGCAGGTGCGGATAGCGAGAGTGGTATTTTTTGATGCGCAATGTCAAATCCAGATCTTCGGCAGTGCCGGTATTCCAGCCGCCGATTTTTTGCAAAAAAGTTCGCCTGAAAATCCCGAAAGCGCCCGGGACATTATTGATCACATTCAGCTTGGCAAACCCCAACTTTCCTATCTGCATGGTGAGCATATATTCGAGGTCTTGCATTCTGGTTATGAGCGACTTCTTGGCATTGCGCACACGCATCGGACCGGTCACCGCCACCACATCGGGATTCTGGAAGTGCAATACAGCCGAATGGATCATCCGGTTATCAAAAGAGGTATCACCGTCCAACGCCAGAAAAATCTCGCCCCGGGCGCGGCTTAATCCGGCATTTAATGAAGAAACTCTGCCACCCCGTTGAATTTTCGGAAGGATAGTCAAGGTCCGGTTGCTGTATCTTGGCATGATTGCATAGAGTTCCTTCAACGCCCGGTATGTTGCGATATTTTTCTGAACGCCGTCGACCATCGCGATCACTTCAATATGCCCCGGGTAGATCTGCTCCAGCAACGAAATCACGGTATTTTGCACCGCTTTCCCTTCGGCATAACAGGTAATTGCGCATGTTACTTGAGGATAGTAGGGAGGAGTATGCGGCGCTTCCACGGCTTCTTTGATGACAAAACGGAAAACCCCCATCCAGTTGACAAAATAAAGCGGCAATTCAAAAAACAATACAAAAGGAATGAGCATGAGCACATACTGCACATCCGGATAATGTGCGAATGTGACGCGAAAAACATACCAAGCCTGGATTAGCGATTCCATCGGTTATAGCAATTCACCAAAAAGACGAGCCAGCAACAGTTCAGCATTTTCCTTATTGGATAATTTCTGCGAATTAACGGTGATAAAGCGGAAATCCAGTTTGTATTCGCTTTCTTCCAACAGCATATCCATACTCTTCTCGATACGCTTTTGAAAGCCCATGAGCCCTTGTTCGTCGGTATTCGGCAGCAATAGCCACAGCATATTCTCCGCGGTGCGCGTGGAAAGATCCGGCGTTCTCAACAAATTTCTCAATCGCTGCGCAAAGGATTCCAGCATTTGCAGCAACCGGGCGTGATTGAACAGTTCCACCAAATCCGGCAGATTCGCGAAATAAATTCCGAATAAACTGAAATTGATATTCGGATAACGGCGAGCCATGACCATCATCCAATCCAGATCATGAATAAACAATTCCCTGGAAATAAAATCGAGCTGATTGAATCCTGACGACAGGTCGAACACTTCACCGCGGAATGCAATCGTCCTGCCCTTGTCGCTCAAGCGCCAGGAATGGATTTCATTCAAAATGAGCTCATTCGGATTCATGTCTTTTTCACAAATCGCGCAACGCACCTGCACATCGCCTTCAACAAATGCATGATGGCATGCGTGACAGGAATAATTCTCCAAGGGACGGTCGTAGTCGCTGCCGATGTGCCGCAAATGCGTATGGCACTTAGGGCAAACCAGGGTACCGCTGTGCATGAATTTGTCTTGCGCATCAACACAACCGCACGTGAAACAATGCAACGACGGTTGCAACTTAATATCAATGGAAGAACAGTTAGGGCAGATATCGACAAAACTCAAATGCGAAGACCGGCAATACATGCATTCCCGTTGCCGGTCAAGCAGCGAAACCGGTTCCAGAATTTTGGAATTGGCAAGATTTCTGAGCCATTCAAAAGAATCCGATTGATCCAAACTCATGGCTTCCAGAAGCGAATACCGGTAAAAACGCGGATTCTTCCATTCATGCCACGGCTGCACAATATAATTGGGACGTAACCACAGGTAGTTGATTAATCGCCCCTGATGCGTCAAATAATTGTCTTTCCCTTTCAGGGATCTTGATAAATCCTGTGTGGCTTCAATTTGTTTCTGCAACTCCAAAGGCGGCGGCAGGATGCCGTCGAACAGACTGTTGTCCGAGGAAGGAAGCAGTGCTGTCGAGAAACACAGCGATGCAAAAACTTCACTATCTCTACGGATTTTCCCGAGGATGGAGGAAACGTATGGATGATCGTTTCCTTCAATGACAAAGGCTGATGGAATGATTCTATTTTTTTCCCACTCGGAAAAATCGCTCAGTTGCTGAACATCGAAAGGGATCTTATATAGTTCTGGGATATTGCTGGTTTCTTGCGAAAAAAATATAAGCATACGGTTATTGTTACTTAGCTTTTCCCAAATAATTGGTTGCGGACTGTATCAATTCGTTTTACTTTTCAACAATAAATTATATCTATTTAGCTAGTTATGTATGTAAATTAATTTACTTATTTAAATAAGAATAGGAACTATACTACAAAATTGGTTAAAGTTATCTGATAAAGTATTCATCAGGTATTGCATGATAATTAAAAGACCGATGTTTTTTTATATTAACCGTAGCCGGATCGAATGGCCCATTTTTTGGCTTGGGCAATGGCAATGCGTATCGCCCGCCCCTCATCCATTCCTTTTTCGAGCAGCGCATTGGCGATCGCGATCGCTTTCAGGCGCACCGCTGGCATCAAATTTTGCATCGCAGCCGGAAAATGCGCTGCCGTCCAAGGCATACAACACTCCACCGAGCTTTTGAGAATTTAGAACCGGTCGATGGAGCGGAAACCGTTTGTATCGGTCCGGCGTTACTAGGTATCCGTTAGCGCGCGGTCAATGCGGTTTGCAGCAAATTGGCCGTCATTTGCCCACTGGTCTGACTGACATAATTGGTAACGATCGGAATAAATTGACCGACCAAATCCGGAGACAGGTTTAATTGTTGAAACGAAGCGGCAAGCACAGCCATATTGCCTAATGTGTTATTGCCGCCCCCCATCAGCGATGACAATCCGCCGGCAATCGGCGAAGCCGGCGCGGCGCCCAGCATGGCATTCATGCCGGGAATGGATTGCGACAAGGTAGCAAATGCTTGTGGATTCATGCTTCCCTGAGCTACTTGAAAAATAGCACCGGCGCCGCCCAGTGCTTGTTGTTGCGATACGCCGAGCTGGCGCATCAGAATGTCGACCAATCCGATTTGGTTCGTTGCTGCGGTATTAGCTGCCGCCGTGCCGGCATCAATCATTTGCCTGCCGCTTTGCGCGGCACTTTCGATCGTTGACAAACCTTGACCAACCGTATCAAGTGGGTTTTGCTGTGGTGTTGTACCGGCGCAACCGGCAATCATTGCTGCCGCGACGATACCGCTAAATTTTAAACATAAGGTCTTATCCATTGTTTTCTCCTTCAAATAAAAGTATTTTTGCCAAGCTATCGTCTTCAATCATACACGTATTGCGCAAAAAAACGTATCACGCAAAATTCATGCAACTGCTGTCATAAAATCTTCATATTGCATCGGTATACTTTGCATGAAAATTACAAAGGAGAAAATTATGCAATGCTTGATTAAAGAATGGCCGAACAAAATGGCAACCTTGATGACCGAAGACGGCGTAGTCCTCTGGACTTTCAGTAACGTTGAAGAAGCCCGTAAGGTCTGGCAGGATTGGTGTTCGCTGCACGGCAAACACTCCCCGATACCCATGCCCGGCCTTAACGAATCGGTTTAACCGCGGCAAGAAACAATTTCAATAACGCTCGCCGCGCAGTCAATCCGCCTTAATTTAGAGCACTGTAATAGTGCGACATCCAATCCCCCTTCTCGCTTATCTCCCCAAAGCGTCAGTAAAGCTTCTAAAATAAACACCTTCTGTCACGCCAGGAAGTTTTTATGAATCCATCTGCAACCAAGCCGCCCCATCAAAGCCAGTCACTTACCGATAAAGCGGAATATACCAGTCCGGCGGACAAGTCCGGACTTCCGGCCGGAACGTTGGTGCATATCGGCGAAAAACTCGAATCGCGTTGCCGGATCACAGTCACGCAATACGATGCCGGTACTTTGATACGCCGGGAAATCAATTCAATTGCGGAACTGCAGCAACTCAAGAATGACGGGATGATTACCTGGATCAATGTGGATGGGCTCAGCGACACAAAAATTATTGAAAACATCGGTCAGGAACTGGATATCCATCCGCTGGTGCTGGAAGATATTTTAAGCACTCACCAGCGCCCTAAGCTGGAAGAATACGATAACTTTCTTTATATGGTAATCAAAGGTATCAGTCTTGATTACGAAAAAAGCTTCTGCTTGCAGTACGAACAAATCAGCATCCTGTTATTGGCCAATTACGTGATAACGTTCAAGGAAAAGGCCGATGACACTTTCAATCCGATTTATGTTCATTTGCAGAACCATAATGGCCGCATGCGGCAATTCGGTAGTGATTATCTGGCATATGTCATCCTTGACACCATCGTCGATGAATATTTTGTCGTGGAAGACAATCTCGACGACATCATGGATCCGCTGGAAGACAATATTCTGTTCAATTCCGGCAAAGAAATGCTGCAGACTGTTCAGCAAATCCGCCGGGGGTTGATTTCAATGAAACGCAATATCTCGCCATTACGCGAGTTGCTCGCCACCATCCAGCGCATCGATTCGCCGCTGCTGCAACCCAAAACATTGCACTATTACGGCGACGTCTACGATCATGTATTGCGCGTCAGCGACGCACTCGAATCGTACCGGGAAAGAATCTCCGCCATGCACGATCTTTATTTGTCGAGTATCAGCAATAAAATGAATGAAACCATAAAATTTCTAACCATTTTCGCGACCATTTTCATCCCGCTGACATTCATTGCGGGTATTTACGGAATGAACTTCGAATATATGCCGGAATTGAAATGGCGCTGGGCTTATCCCGCCATCTGGGGCGTATTTATTACAATCGGCGCTGGCTTGCTGATCTATTTTAGAAAGAAGAAATGGATGTAACAGGAGATGCGAGGCTTGAACAGAATACGAATTAATTGATTTGAGTCTTATGACAATCTTATAAAAAAGAGGGATTCAAATTACGTCTTGAATCCCTCTTTGAGTCTTTCCTTACTAAAAAGCAAGAAAAAAGTTTTATTATGCTTTTTTGTTACGTAGTGAGAAACCTAACAATCCCAAACCAGCCAGCAGCATGGCATAGGTTTCTGGTTCTGGAACTGGCAGATAAATATCGGCATGTGATAAATCTTGGCCATAATGTAAGCCTCCTTTATTATCAAAAAAACCTACCCCTAACGTATCATAGTTAATAGATGAAATACCGCTCACGCCACCATCAAACTTATACAAGCTGAATGCATCGCCGGCTTTCAAAGCAATAGCAAATACACCAGTTATTGGTCCAAAATTTAATACCCCATTGTTTAATCCGCCTCCGCTGATTTCGTAGGAACTACCTACTGCAAAACCGAAGTCAGCCAGAATCTCTGCGGCCACATCAGCTACCCTACCAGGGTTGCCTTTATTATTGCCATCGAAAGAACCTGCACAGTCATCATAACCAACCATGCTGGTATTCGAGCAATCCCATCCGGTTAATGTCAATGCAGCTTGCGCGTTACTGCCCATAAACAAAAGGCCAGCAGCAACTATCGATACTGATAATTTTCTAAATTCCATAATCTCCTCCAACTTATTTGTTTTATTCAAAAAAACTTCTATGACGTGGCATTCCGAGAAAATGTAATGCTGCCTTTAAGTTAACAATTACAGCAATTAAATACAATAGCTCATAATGCCTGATTTATTAGTACAATTGCCCTGTCTCAATGTGGTGCAATTGTCTAATCGCGCGAGATTAATTCTGTTACTTAGTTAGTACTCGCGCGCGTGAATTATAACGCATTTGCAAGCTATCTTTTTGTTTTTTTTGATAATTTCTTAATGTTATGGATAAGTTTATACCGGTATCCAAATGAAATTAAATAGAAAATTCATTCAAGACAAGTAACCAGAAAACCAATCGGCCGCGTGCTTTGCCGCTTGCTCCAAAGTGCCCGGTTCTTCGAACAAGTGTGTTGCACCGGCAATGAGCGTCAGCTTCTTTTCACATTTCAGCAACGCATACGCTTGTTCGTTCAATTCGATCACACCGTAATCCTCGCTACCCACGATCAATAGCGTCGGCGCGATTACCTGGCTCAAAGCGCTTTTCCCCGCCAAATCGGGGCGGCCGCCACGAGAAACGACGGCGGCAATCGCATCCCCCATGGCGGCGGCTGCCTGTAACGCCGCAGCCGCGCCGGTACTCGCGCCAAAATAACCATATTTCAGAGATTTCGTTGCGGGATTATTTTGCAACCAGCGGGTAGCGGCGAGCAAACGCTCTGTCAGCAACCCGATATCAAACCGCGCGTCGTAATCCTGATCCTCCGCACGTGTCAGCAAATCGAATAACAGCGTGGCAATACCGTTTTGCTGCAATACGTTGGCGACATGCATATTACGCGGACTGAAACGGCTGCTGCCGCTGCCGTGCGCGAACAGCACGATACCCATAGCATCCGGTGGCACGATTAATTCACCGTTTAGTGTCGCAGAACCCGCTGGAATCTTAACCGATGTCATGCCGATGCTCCGATTCTAACCGGAATACGCTGCCTGCCGAATTGACCGGTAAATTGTTCATAACGCCCGGCAATCATCGCGTTGCAATGATTGCAATGACCATCCGCCGTCAAATGGTAATGCTTGATTTCGTACCAATCACGCACGATCAATTCGCTGCCGCAGGAGGGACAATACGTCGTATCGCCTTCCACGTGATGCACATTGCCGGTGTAGACATAATGCAATCCCGCATCCCGTGCAATTTGACGCGCGCGGATCAGGGTTTCAACTGGCGTGGGTGGAATATCGGTCAGTTTATAATCCGGATGGAAAGCGCTGAAATGCAACGGTACGTCCGGCCCGAGCTCCTGGATGATCCAATCACTCATCGCACGGATTTCCTGGCTGGAGTCGTTTAAAACCGGAATCAGAAGCGTCGTCAGTTCCAGCCACACATCGGTTTCGTGTTTCAAGTAACGCAACGTATCGAGCACGGGTTGCAAATGCGAACCCGTTTGCTTAACGTAGAATTCCTCGGTAAATGCTTTAAGGTCGACATTCGCGGCATCCATTTTGGCAAAAAATTCGCGTCGCGGTTGCGCATGAATGTAACCCGCCGTCACCGCAACGGTTTTGATGCCATGCGCATGGCAAGCATCCGCCACGTCCATGGCATATTCGGCAAAGATCACCGGATCGTTGTAGGTAAATGCCACGCTTTTACAACCGTGCTTTTTCGCAGACAGCGCAATCGCCTCCGGACTGGCCTGATCCATCAGTTTATCGAAACTGCGCGATTTGGAAATATCCCAGTTTTGGCAAAACTTACACGCTAGATTACACCCGGCTGTTCCAAACGACAGAATGCTGCTGCCCGGATAGAAATGGTTAAGCGGTTTCTTTTCAATCGGATCTATACAAAATCCAGACGAACGCCCGTAGGTCGTCAATACCATTGTATCCCCAACCCTGCCGCGGACAAAACAAGCACCGCGCTGGCCATCGTGCAATTTGCAATCGCGCGGACACAAATCACATTGAATGCGGCCATCGTCGAGTTTGTGCCAATACCTTGCCGGATGCCGCTGAGCGGCGCTAATCGGTTCATCCATGAACTGACTCCTCACGAAAATCGGCTTCACGCCATTTGGTTATGGTGTAGCGGGATAACTGAACGTTACCCGCCCAGAAATCTTGCGGCAATCGGGCTTTCAACTTCAGTTGCGCAAGAAATTGCCGCGGCTGCGGCAAGCTTTCCCATACCTGCGGTAAAAACGTGCTGCGATAAGGACCGCACTCGAATACCACACCATCGATTGCCGGGCGCAGTTGCCGCAGGGCATCCGCTTCCGTTGCGCAATGCAGCGGCTCCAATTCCGACAGCAGTGAAACTTCGATTTCGACGGCTCCAAGTTCAGTAACCGCTAAGGGGTTGAATCGAGGGTCATGTAACGCCGCCGATACCGCATTGTTCGTGACGTCGTCGATCAACGGATAAAGCGCTTGCAAGGAACCGATGCAACCGCGCAATTCTCCTTGCTGCGTCAACGTGACAAACGTCGCACCCGGCTTCGATAACCAAATGCTATGCGCATCGGCTACGACCGGTTCCGTTGGCAGCCGCAACGCATCGGCAATGGCTGCGCGGGCGATTTTCAGTAAAACTTTTCCCTGCTCGTTTTTGTCCGGTGTCATTGTTTCCTCCTCATCAGGAAAATGCAATCGCGGCATAACCCACCACATGATCGCGCGAACCGGCGGTATCTCCGGAATTTCTTAAATCCAATAGCTGCGGCTTCAGATGATGTTTCCGGGCTGCCAGGATTAAGCCATTAATCGGGATATTGCCGCATGCCTGCGCTTGCTCAATGGGCCGGTTGAACTGCAAAATCGATTGCACCGTTCCCAAATCCGTTTGCTGCGCCGCGTCATACGGCAAATAATGCGACAAATCGGAACTGACAACGATCAAAGTTTCCTCGCCGCCCCACACATGATCCAGTACTTCCGCCACCGCTTCCGCCGACGTCATGCCAACCGCCAGCGGCAGTAAAGAAAATTCACCCAGCGTGCTTTGCAAAAACGGCAGTTGTACTTCCAGCGAATGTTCCAGCGCATGCGCGGCGTCACTCACCATTACCTGCGGTAAGTGCTCGATTTCTTCGATCAACTTTATATCCAGTTGCACCGGACCTAATGGCGTCGCAAAAACATCCACGCTTGGCAGTGCCATACCATAGACCGCAATCCGATGAGCCGGCCCGAGTAATACGACCCGTTCAATCCGGGCCGCGATTGTTTTCAAACTGATATAAGCCGTTGCGGCAATGGCACCGGAATAGATATACCCGGCGTGAGGAACGATCAATGCCTTGGGTTTGGTATCGTGAAATTTTGCGTGTGATAGCAATTGCTGCACATCGTGCCGCAATTGCTGAATATCTGCGGGATAAAACAGACCTGCGACCGCAGGTGATCGAATCATTGCCATTGAACCTCCACAAAACTCAAATTTCGAATAAAACTTTCAAATACAAACACGATTCACAAGCTGCTTTGAATCTTGTTTGTACAGATACATGCCTCGTTTTATTAAAAACTTTGAATTGTTGAGGCCCCTACTGATACATTGATTTGTTTAATATGGGCGTAATAGATAAATATCAAGAAACAAATTTTATTTCATTCAACTTCTTTCAAGATGGATTAATGAGTACATCAATGGGTAAAAGTAGAACCACTCCGTGCAATTTTTAACCAGAAGGTACGGTTCCGATCACCAACCATCCCGGTACAAATTCATCAGCCTAATGGCATTATCGGTCAAACGCGTAATACTATGCCGGTCGATGCGTAAATCCTCGAGATCCACTTTGCGGCTGGTCAGCAATTCTTTTAGATCAAAATTGAATTGAAGCAGTGTCGTCACATGATGGGAATCCCGATAGATATCGCCGATCTCATTGGTATTCGATACCGGATCATGCACATCGGCAATCACGTAAATCAAATCCTCGAGTTCCTCGTAAGGCAGTGTAATCCTGTATGTATCGAAAAAATGATCCGGAACCGGTGAAGAGTTGAATGCAAACGTCTCCAAACCCAATGTCGCACCCACCGCTTGCGCCAATCCGCCGCCTAGCGAATGCCCTGCTACGGTAATTTTTGCGCCTGGATGCTTACTGATTACACTTTGTGCAAAATTGAAGGCATCTTTAAATTGATCGCTGACCCTGCCAATCCCGATTGCCGCATCCGCTAAGGCGTCTCGGGTTGTATCTTCCAATTCCTTAAATGAGCAAGGAAAATCACATGTTTCAGTACCCCGAAAAACTAGCGCTAATTCATTTGTATCGCGATTCCTGAAAACGCCCGCGTCCATTCCGGAGCTTTTGCCATTGGACTCAATCAGAACCCAGTTATCGACTGTCACATTATCAAAATCGTAAATCGCATCCGCCAGCTTCGCAAATGGAATCGACCGGATCATCAGATCCACCGCCCGGCGTTCGTTGGAAAGCAGCATCCCGTAAGGTTTCCATGTGATATTGGGTACATATCCGGGGTTGTTGTACAACGCCACATCGGCCAGTTCAAACACAGAAACGATGTCATCGGCATCTTTAACCCAATTCAGGCTGACGTCAAAACGCTCGATTCCATAAAGCTTGGGCACGTCTATCTTGGGCAATCTGAGTTCACCGTTTACGATTGAGAAAGCTGGGCTATCCGCACGAGGGCCTTCATCAAATGCCACGCTAATCAGTTTGAATTGCTTGGGGTTTTCAGCCCCCAGCCACTGAAGCGCGGCTTTATAGAACTGTTCACCCGATGCGTCCGTTACTTTGATATTTTGCAAGCAGACTAACCCATCGGATTCAAAAAATGCCGCTGGCGCGGTCAAACCATTGCAATCCTCCGGCATTGCCCGCGTTGCGGCGGTTGCGACGAGAGCAAACACAAAAAATATAAATCGTGATAATTGTACATGCCATTTTTTCATAAACACACCTGAAAAGCTTGAGGTTACAGCATACCGATCAAGAACCGTCGCTGGAGAGAAATAAACAATTGAATTCAGCAGTATATCAAATCAACCTCAGGCGCGTGCCGAATTCCATAATTTCTTAGTTTTTCAGAAACGCAATCGCATCCGGTTAATTTAGGAAGCGCTGATTAATTGACTTCACGAGCGAATTGCTTCGTTGCGCGGTACTCACTCCCTCACCTATCAGATTGATAGGTCCCGGTTGTTGCGTTCCGTGCGCCTCGCCCTTCATCACGTTCGTTGAATTAATCAGCGTTTCCTTTACAGCGTTAATCATTTCCGGTCATCAATAAAGCGCGCCGATCTCTCATTACGCTCCGATCGCTATCCGTAACTTTCTGAAGAAATTGTGAAAAAATGCTGGCGCATACCGCACTCGATTCGGCATATCCGCTTCGTCCGTATCCGTTCTTTTCTGATGCGGGACAATAATGTCCAAAAGCTTATTTTCGAGTATACTGCCCGGCTGTCAGCGTTATCCGGGTTGAAGAATAACTTGGGAATACAACACACTGAATTAAAAAATTTAATTGTTAACCACCAGGAGAACTTATGCGTAAACTAGTAATCAGCATGTTTTTTATCGCTATTTTCACTCTGCCGTGCAGCATTTCAGCGCATGAGGGCGAAGATCATGATCACGATGAGGCAGCGGAAGATACATCAGCCACGAACCAGGAGAGTGGCATCGGATGGAAGCTCGTCCGTAGCCTAGAAATGGGCAATTCCGGGAAATTTGTTCACATGGTGCTTGTTGACCATGCTGTCTACACCGATAAAACGGTATATAGCGCCGCTATCAACAGACTCTGCCGCCCTGACGATGAATTTTGCCGAATCCGGTTCTGGAGTCAGGAAAAGTATATCCCTGAAAAAGCTTCATTGACGACCGAGCAAAACAAACACCTAAGAGCCGATTATTTGGTCAATAAATCCGCGGGCATGCAGCATCTGCGCTGGTCTTGCAGCGTCGATACGGATAAAGCCAAATGCTTCTAAGCTAAAACACCGGCTAATCCGGTGAGTATAAGCGCGAGATGCCCGGAACACCGCAACCAAACTATATCGATCCGATAAACAAGGATGCGAGTTCCGCGCAAATAAAGCAATCGGCTCGCGCAGTCAATCAGGCTTCCACTACCAGTCCAGTATCACTAAGCCCGGGTAAGAGAGCGAAAAATCTGCCTGGTGTTTACTTTAAATGTGTAAGGCGCGCTTATCCACGCCAAGTGCTGCTTCGTGAAAAACCTCGGATAACGATGGGTGCGCGTGGACAATACAAGCAATGTCCTGACTGCTGGCCGAGAATTTCATTGCCACGACCGCTTCTGTAATCAGCTCCGAAACATGCGGGCCTATCATATGAACACCTAATATCCGGTCCGACTGCTCATCCGCCAAAATTTTGATAAAACCGCTTGTTTCACCCATTGCCCGGGCGCGTCCATTGGCTATGAATGGAAACTGGCCGACTTTATAGGCAATACCCGCTGCCTTAAGTTGCTGTTCATTTTTTCCCACCCAAGCTATTTCCGGTACGGTATAGATCACCCAAGGTACGGTATTAAAATCGACCGTTTCATGCGGATTTGCATGACCTTGTTCTATCTGCTGGATCATTTCTGCGACCGCGACACCTTCTTCGGATGCTTTGTGCGCCAGCATCGGCCCACGCACCACATCTCCCACGGCATACACATGCGTCAAATTGGTCCGGCAATAATCGTCGACCACAATAAAACCGCGTTCATCCAAAGCCAAGCCTGCTTCTTTAGCGCCTAAACCGGCGGTATTCGGAATCCGGCCGATCGCCACGATCAATTTATCCACTTCCAGTTGCTGTTCCTGATTATTGGCGTCACTATAATTCACCGCCACCGAGTCTCCGGACAGCTTGACCGAATTGATATTAATACCGGTATTAATCTGCAACCCCGGCTCTTTGGCGAACAAACTTTTAGCTTCCTTGGCGATCTGTTCATCCGCAGCCATCAAAAAACCCGGCATGGCTTCCAGAATAGTCACTTCCGATCCAAGGCGGCGCCATACACTACCCATTTCCAAGCCGATCACTCCCGCGCCGATGACACCCAATCGTTTGGGCACTTCCGTTAACGCCAGAGCGCCGGCGTTATCCAGAATCATGGCATTGTCGATGGATGCAAACGGCAGGGGTCTCGGTGTCGAGCCGGTGGCCACGATCAAGTGTTTCGCTTGAATCGTTTCCATCGCGCCATTGTCGTCAACTTTAATTGTCCAGAGATTGTTCGACGCATCATACGCCAATAACGATCCGCGCCCATGCATCGACTTCACTTTATTCTTTTTAAATAGCGACGCGATACCGGTCGTGAACGTGGTAACAATCTTGTCTTTGCGCGCGATCATCACGGGAATATCCGCTGTAACCTGCTGCGCGGTAATCCCATGCGCGGAAACTTTATGCTGAATCTGAAAAAACTTTTCTGAAGACTCTAATAACGCCTTGGAAGGAATGCAACCCACATTCAGGCAAGTGCCGCCAAGACTTGGTTTCCCCTTTGAGTTCTTCCATTCGTCAATGCAAATAGTGTTCAATCCAAGCTGCGCAGCCCGAATAGCTGCAACATAACCACCGGGGCCTGCGCCAATGACCGCGACATCAAATGTTTCTGACATAATTCATCCTACGTAAATAGCTTAAAAAAAGTAATTTTAAAATAAAAAACCTGAGTGATATTGATCTTCTACGTCATTCGCTGTTTTTTGTGGCAACCTTACTGCAAGGGTAATTCGCCGTTTTCACGCCCGATGCCGCCGATTTCCCGGACAGCTTGCACATAATCTCCGCGTTCGCGCAGCTTCGTCATCGAACCGGTTTGGTTCTTTGCATGCAAACGCGCCAACCGAGCCAAACTCGCCGCCGGCATCTCCCAGCACAACCCATTTAGTACTTCGTCCGCGCCCGCCGGGTTGTTGCACACCAATATCATGTCGCATCCTGCGGTCAAAGCAGTCTGCGCTCGTGACAGCATTGAATCGAGGATTATTCCGGCGCCGCGCATGCTGAGGTCGTCACTAAAAATGCATCCTTCAAACCCCAGCGTCGTCCGCAAAATTTTTTGTAGCCAGATTTTAGAAAACCCGGCCGGATTGGGATCGATTTCCGTATAAATCACATGAGCCGGCATAATACCGGCAATTCCGCTATCAATCAGATGTTGAAACGGAATCAAGTCATTTGCTTCGATCTCGCTATAACAACGTTGATCGACAGCTTTTTCAAGATGGGTGTCGGCGCGAATATAGCCATGTCCGGGGAAATGCTTGCCGATTGCCAACATACCGCCTTGCTTAAGTCCCAGCATCAATTGATGCGCCAGATCCGACACGGCATGCGGGCTGCTGTGAAAAGCGCGATCGCCGATCACGCTGCTCTGGCCGTGATCGATATCCAATACCGGCGTAAAACTGAAGTCGACGCCGCAAGCATTCAATTCAGCGGCTAATACATAACCAACTTGTCTTGCAAGATGACGGCCTTTGGCAGGTTGCTTATCCCACACTTTACCCAGTTCGCGCATGGCCGGCAATTGCGTGAAATCTTGTTGAAAACGCTGCACACGCCCACCTTCATGATCCACTGCAATCAACAGGTGAGGGGTACGTAACGCATGAATTTGCCGGGTTAATTCGGTTAATTGCCGGTGATCGACGTAATTACGCGTAAAAAGAATAACGCCGCCGGTGAGCGGGTGAGTCAGCCTTTTGATGTCATCCCCGGATAGTTCCGTACCGGCAATATCAAGCATGACGGGCCCAAGCGCCACAATTACTTCTCCAATACTACAAATGCACAAACCATGTTGATTTCATCACTAATCGACAGATGATGCTGAATAATACCTTTATCGCTGATCAGTTGGTTCAGTTCCGGATGAAATTGAAAAAAAGGTTTCCCTAAATTGTCGTGGCTTATCGTGATGTATGTCAAACTGACCGGGTGACGGAGTCCGGTGCCCATTGCTTTGGATAGAGCTTCCTTGGCGGCAAACCGGCTCGCCAGAAATGCGATTGGTTTACTGCTGTTATGATATTCCCGCCACTCCGGATCCGTTAAAATGCGCCGGGCGAAGCGATCGCCATACCGTTCCAGCGACTGCGCAATCCGGGTGGATTCGACAATATCGGTTCCGATACCGTAGATCACTGCCGCGCCTCGATCATCAGTCGTTTCATTTCCTCAACGGCGTGCTTGAAACCGGTAAAAATCGCCCGAGCTACGATGGCATGACCGATATTTAATTCAGAGATTCCGGGAAGTGCGGCAATCGCTTGCACATTCTCATAATGCAATCCATGACCGGCATTGACTTTCAGCCCCAGATCAAGTCCTAGCGCAGTTGCCTTTTGCACCGCAGAGAATTGCAGCTGCTGCATTTCAATCGTGGGTGCATCGGCATAACTGCCCGTGTGAATTTCAATGACCGGCGCAGCCGCGCGCGCAGCCGCCTCGATCTGCCGCGGATCGGCATTGATGAATAACGAAACCCGTATTCCTGCTTCCTTTAATCGCAGACACGCATGCCGGACTTGATCAAAGTGCCGGATCACATCGAGTCCGCCTTCCGTCGTTAGTTCCTCGCGCCTCTCCGGAACCAGGCAAATATCATGCGGTTTAATTCTTAACGCGATGGCGATCATCTCGTCGGTTACAGCGCTTTCCAGGTTCATCCGGGTCGTTAACCGCTCGCGCAATATCTCCACGTCACGGTCTTGAATATGACGGCGATCTTCGCGCAAATGCAGCGTAATGGCATCCGCACCCGCAGATTCCGCGATCAGCGCTGCGGCAATCGGATCCGGATAAGCCGTTCCCCGTGCCTGCCTTAGTGTTGCAACATGATCAATATTGACACCCAGTTCAATCATGGTGCTGCAATTTCCCATACAATCGTGATATCAATCTTTTTTCCCTCACTCATATCCAAGGCTTTTCAGCGTTGCTTCGCTATCCGCCCAACCGTTTCTAACTTTTACCCAAACTTCCAAGTACACTTTCTCACTGAACAATCGTTCCATATCCTTACGCGCTTCGGTCGCGATTTGTTTCAGTTTCTCACCCTTCTTTCCAATCAAAATTGTCTTCTGATTCGCTTTATCGACAAGAATCGTGGCGTAAATCTTATATAAATGATTTTCCACATTAAATTGATCGATCACGACACTAGTTGAATAAGGTATTTCATCACCAACCAAGCGAAACAATTTTTCCCGGATAAATTCACTGGCCAAAAATCGTTCACTGCGGTCTGTTATATCATCTTTTTCATAGATAGGCGGATTTCGCGGCAAGAAACCACGGATCGTATTGAGCAATTCCGGTAATTGAATTTTATGCGTGGCGCTGACCGGTATGATGGTGGAAAAATTAAAAGCTCCCGCCATGCTTTTCAAGAAAGGCAGCAGCTGATTTTTATCTGCAACCTTATCAATCTTATTGATCACCAGCATGACCGGGATATCCTTCGGTAAGATTTTGAGCGCATCACGGTCTCTTTGATCAAAGCGCATTGCCTCGATGACAAACAATATGACATCAACATTCTGCACACTTTGAGTCACGACCCGGTTCATGAATGCATTCAACCGGTTAGTATACTGAGTCTGAAAACCCGGTGTGTCCACAAAAATATACTGCGCTTGTTGATCCGTTAGAACCCCATGAATCCTGAAACGTGTCGTCTGCGCTTTTTTGGATGTGATGCTAATTTTCTGATGTAATAACTTGTTCAACAAGGTTGACTTGCCAACATTCGGCCTGCCGATTATTGCGATATAGCCAGCACGAAACTCATTATCATTAATCATTCGGGAAAAACTTATTCAATGTGCAGCATTACCGGATGCAACGCTTCAGGATTGGCGTTCATGAGGCAAGCAGATTTTTTCATACGCTAGTTTGGCGGCCGCTTGCTCCGCGCCCCGCCGGCTTGCACCCTCTCCAATCGTGCGGATGTCAAACGATGGGATCATGCATTCAACCTGAAATTTCTGTTTGTGCGCTTTACCTGTTGTTGTTACGACATTATATTCCGGCAACGCTAATTTGCGGCCTTGGAGAAATTCTTGCAGCAATGTTTTGGAATCTTTTCCCTGCGTCTTCAAATCAATAGTCTGGAAAAGCGGCAAATATAACTGGCCGATAACTTGTTCCGCCTGTTCGAAACCGCTATCCAAATAGATAGCACCTAAGATGGCTTCGAATGCATCCGCGAGTATTGAAGGTCGGTTCGCCCCGCCACTTCTCAATTCGCCTTCGCCCAATTTCATCAGTTTATCGATTTGCAAATTTAGTGCAACATTGGAAAGAGCCGCTTGATTGACAAAATTTGCACGTAACCGCGACAAATGCCCTTCCGGTAAATCCGGAAAATTTTTATAAATTAAGCCAGCAATGGCGCAATTCAACACCGCATCGCCAAGAAATTCAAGCCGTTCATTGTGAGGCGCGCTATGACTTCGATGCGTCAAAGCTTCCTGCAATAATTTAGGATCGCTAAAGGAATAACCAAGACGCTTGCAAAATGCCGCTAAAAATTGATTATTTGTCTGCATGGCTCCATGAGTCATGGTGTTTCCAAATATCAATCATTCTCAGCCTGAAAATCAATGTTTAATGAAATATTAGCCGCAAGCGGTATTTTTGCAGTGTATTTCGCGCTTAAAACAAGCCGTCCGTTTTCTTTTTTCATCTGGATATCTTGAGCACCGATGGATTTAATATTGTCGACGGAAGCGCGCTTGACGAAAGACATCCTGATTTGCTGTAAATCCGGAGCTTGCGGATTGGTTTCTTTGGAAATGGATGTGAGATTTCTTTTTATCGAGAAATACTCGAAATAAGCAGGCGCAACTTTTAAAGCGAAAATAGCGAGCATTACGATGACAACCGCCCACAGCAACAGGTCTGAAACCCCCAGACCTTTTTGCTTGTGAAGCGTATTGTGATATCTCATGCTTGCTCCTTTTTAATGAAAATGCATCAAGCATTAATCAATAGACAGCCCGATACGGCTTAGATCGCTGAAATTCCACCAAATCATGAAAGCTTTCCCGACAATATTTTCTTCCGGAACGAATCCCCAGTATCGGCTATCACTGCTGCTGTCGCGATTATCTCCAAGCGTGAAATAACTTCCGGGAGGCACCTCGCAAGTAAATCCCGATCGCCGGTATTTGCAGTTATCGCGAAACTCGAATTGCCTGACATTCGCATACTGAATTCCTTTCACATCCTGGTTAATCAGGATAGAGTGGTTTTTTTCAGAGAGATATTCCGTGAATCGATCGGCATAGATATATCCCAATCCCGACTCGATATATTTATAGTCGCCTTCATATTCCAGTTTAACAACTTCACCATTAATGATTAATTGCTTATTATGATACGTGATGGTGTCGCCGGGGATTCCGATCACGCGCTTGATGTAATCGATTGTTGGATCTTCCGGGTACCGGAAAACCAGAACATCACCGCGTTGCGGCTCATTGACATCGATGATTTTCTTATTGATTACTGGCAACCTGATTCCATAGGTATATTTATTAACCAAGATAAAATCACCAACCAGCAGTGTGGGAATCATCGAGCCGGATGGAATTTTAAATGGCTCAATCACAAACGATCGTAAACTGAAAACTATCAGAATAATTGGAAAGAAACTTTTCGGATACTCGATCCACCAAGGTTCACTTTCACCTTCAGCGCGCGTCTTACTCCAGAATAAATAATCCAATAAGTAGATTATGCCTGTCACGACAAGCAATACAAACAAAATCAAGGGAAAATTCATGATAAATCCCTTGATTTTGTTTGAGTTTGTTTTTCATTTACGCACGCCAGTTTCTGTTTAAAGCTGGAGATTGGGTCAACATTTTTATTCAACATTATTTATTATCAACCTGCAAAATTGCTAGAAATGCTTCTTGCGGAATTTCCACATTACCTACCCGCTTCATCCTCTTTTTACCTGCTTTTTGTTTCTCCAGCAACTTTCGTTTACGGCTTATATCGCCACCGTAACATTTTGCCAACACATTCTTGCGCAACGCTTTAACCGTCTCGCGTGCAATGATGTGCGCTCCGATTGCAGCTTGAACGGCGATATCAAACATTTGACGCGGGATTAGTTCGCGCATTTTTTGTACCAATTCACGGCCCCGGTATTGGCTATTACTTCGATGGATTATCAGTGACAGCGCATCAACCTTATCGCCATTGATCAATACATCGAGCTTGACGAGATCGGAAGCCCGGAATTCTTTGAACTCATAATCCAACGATGCATAACCGCGGCTGGTGGATTTCAAGCGATCAAAAAAATCCATGACGACTTCATTAAGCGGCATCTCATAGGTCAACATCACCTGCTTGCCCATATATTGCATATTGGTTTGGTTACCACGCTTGCTGACGCACAGCTTGATCACGGCGCCAAGATATTCTTCCGGCACGATAATGGTCGAAGTGATGATCGGTTCACGTATCTCAGCGATTTTTGAAAGATCGGGAATCTTGGATGGATTTTCAATTTCAATGACCGACCCGTCTCGCATCAGCACTTGATAAATCACGGTTGGCGCAGTGGTAATCAAATCCATATCGTATTCGCGTTCCAGCCGTTCCTGCACGATATCCATATGCAGCAACCCCAGAAAACCGCAACGGAAACCAAAACCCAACGCTTGCGAAACTTCTGGTTCGAAATGCAGCGATGAATCGTTTAGTTTCAGTTTCTCAAGCGCTGAACGCAATGCATCGTATTGATTGGATTCAACCGGATATAGCCCGGCAAACACTTGCGGCTTGATCTCCTTGAAGCCCTGTAGCGGTTTATCCGCCGGACGCGAAACAGAAGTTATCGTATCGCCCACTTTTGCCGCATCGAGCTCTTTAATACCGGAAATGATAAATCCCACTTCCCCTGCACTGAGGGATTCGCGTTGCAGGGATTTGGGAACAAATACGCCCACCTGTTCGCACAGATGCTCGGCTTTCGTCGCCATCAGCAACATCTTCTCACCCGGCTTAAGCGTGCCTTCCATCACTCTGACCAAAACCACGACACCGACATAATTATCAAACCATGAATCGATAATCAGCGCTTTTAGCGGCGCATTTGGGTCGCCGGTGGGACCGGGAATCTTTGCGATCAAAGCTTCCAGCACATCTTCAACACCTTGCCCGGTCTTAGCGCTGACACGCACTGCATCTTGTGCATCAATTCCAATGACATCTTCAATGTTTTGGATGACGCGATCGGGATCCGCCGCCGGCAAATCGATTTTATTTAACACTGGAATGACTTCGACACCTTGCTCAATTGCGGTATAGCAATTGGCGACTGTCTGCGCTTCCACGCCTTGCGACGCGTCAACTACCAGCAATGCACCTTCGCAGGCCGCCAGCGAACGTGAAACTTCATAAGAAAAATCGACATGCCCTGGTGTATCGATCAGGTTTAATAGATAAACTTGCCCATTTCTTGCTTTATACTGCAGCGCTGCGGTTTGAGCCTTGATGGTGATGCCTCTTTCACGCTCGAGATCCATAGAGTCCAGCACTTGCGCTTCCATCTCCCGGTCTGAAAGACCACCGCATAAATGGATAATGCGGTCCGCCAAAGTGGATTTACCGTGATCAATGTGGGCAATGATGGAAAAATTGCGAATATGCTGCATCGGAATATGAAATTATTTAAATTAACTTCCAGAGCAAACGAAAAAATCAATCCGGAAATTAAAATATTGTATCAATAGATAAAAGAGGCAGCATTCTAACGAAATTTAGCGAGATAATCATCTAATGCTGCTAAATTCAGAAAGTGGTGGCAGATTTCCTGATCGGTAGCCGTCGACATCAGCACGGGGACTTTCTCTCCATACAAAGCAACCAGCCTTGGATCGCTATCAATATCAATGACTTGAAAATCAAATGATACTTGCGTTTGCAACTCTCGTAATGCAAGTATCATGTTCTGACAAAGATGACATTCCTCACGCCCATACAATATCAATGTCTTTGCAGGTTCAGAAACATCCGAATCCGATTTATGGTTTGTTGTCATCGTCAGTAAGTTTCATCGTAATAAAAGTCGTCATTTCGCCTCGCTTAACCAATAAGGCGATATTTTTTCCACTCTTCACTTGATTAAGCAGCTCGTTAAACTGTTCAAGGGTTCTAATATCTTTACTATTAAAACCCATAATAATATCCCCGATACGTATTCCTGATTGGCTGGCAGTTCCCGGTTGCATATCCTCGACCAGCAATCCATTTGCGATCTCCAGTTGTTTCTTTTGCGCGACTGTGATTTCACTCAATATTAATCCCAAACGATTCGGTCGTTCGGTCTTTATGTCGGGTTTTTGTTTACGTTTTTCCACGGCTTTATCAGAAGGCGTATCCCCGACTTCGATCTTGATTTTTTTCAAAGCACCATCCCGCCAGACTTGCAGGAACACTTTTGAGCCTGGTTTGGTATTTCCGACTATCCGCGGCAAGTCAGCAGATGTCGCAACTTCTTTCTCGTCAAACAGCAGAATAATGTCGCGTGCTTTTATACCAGCCCGGTCTGCTGGACTGCCTTTTTCAACCGATACCACTAGAGCGCCCTTGCTTTCGGATAATCCAAAAGATTCCGCCAATTCTTTGGTAATTTCCTGAATCATCACGCCGATTCTTCCACGACTTACTTTACCGCTGTCTTTCAATTGATCAGCGATTTCAGTTGCAACATTGATAGGTATGGCAAATGATAGTCCCATAAACCCGCCAGTCCGGCTGTAAATCTGGGAATTAATTCCCACCACTTCACCTTTCATGTTAAATAATGGTCCACCCGAATTGCCGGGATTAATAGCCACGTCGGTTTGAATAAACGGAACATAATTTTCCTGAGCTAAAGAACGTCCTTTTGCACTCACAATCCCTGCCGTTACACTGTGTTCAAAACCGAATGGAGAGCCGATGGCAATCACCCATTCACCGACTTTTAAATTATCCGGATTGCCTTGTGTCACTTCGGGTAGATCGGTTGCATTGATTTTGATCAGCGCAATGTCGGTTTTTCGATCGGTGCCGATAATCTCTGCAGCATATTCACGCTTATCATTGAGTTTTACGGTAATTTCATCCGCAGTCTCAATTACATGCGCATTCGTCAGAATGTAACCATCGGAACTAATGATAAACCCCGATCCCAAAGATTTCGGTTCCGACTTTCGCGGCCCTGGGAACGGCTGCATATGCCGCTTGAAAAACTCATAAAAAGGAGAATTTTCCGGGATTCCTGGTAACTCAGGAATCATTTGATTATTTGATGTGCTCGCGCTTTGTACGGCGCTAATATTAACTACTGCAGCTCCATGTTTTTCAACAAGTCCTGTAAAGTCGGGAAGCTCATTAGCTTGCGCATAAACAAAAGTTGAGAATAATACTAATGGAAATAATAGAAACTGAAACATGGCACTGATCCTTACGGTACGGAACTAGCAGTTATTTTATGAAAAGATTTAGCAGTAATTGAACATTCAATCCAACAATCTATATCGAGAATGCCATATTCATCCTTATAGTAATTCTCATCAATATCATCAAGCAAATGTGGAATGTAATTTAGAAGAAACTTTCAAAACCCGTGTTTTCTCGTGTGAATCATGCTCGCCGGTAAAAAATATTTGATTTCATCATTACGACGAAAAACATTGCGGGCGCACGCGCTCACCTATAACTTCGATTCTTTGATACTCACCGGACATCAATTTTGTGAGAAATACGAAAGGCTTCTATCTGGATGATCCGTATGATACGTAGATGTGCTCGAGAAATTGTATTGGCGGAGTGCACTGATCATTTTTTATCCAAGCTAACGGGCCTTCCGAAGAAGGTGGTAACTCTTGTGCCCATGCTGCATGTAAACAAATAATAAAAGAATAAAAACAATCCGACTATTATGCCCCCATCATCTCCCATATCTTTCATGATATTCAGTAGCACTGTTTACAGTGGTTACATGTCCTCGCGGAGTTACCCCTGGTGAAAATTCCCGATGAACAAACAGATAGTCATTCATTTCAATGGGCGGATGCGAGAAATTATGAATAGATGGTGGAGTTGAAACCATGGCAGGCGCAACATTCAAGTTACTTTCACGATTGGTTTGTTCAGCAATTAATAAAGTTGGTGGTTCATATATGTTTTGCATCACCAACCATCCGGAAACCATGGCAACGACCGAAGCTGCAATTGAAAAAGCAAATACCTTATATCTTTGTTTCTTAGTATTACTGGTTGAGGTCATTGAAGCAACTGGAGAGAAGACGGTGGACTCGGATTTTAATTTCTTACTGACGCTAGGAGAAATATTCATCGATAGTCGTGATGATTGCCGCAGTGAATCTCCAATTAAATGATAAATTTTCCACTGCTCATACAATTCACCTTCTTCTTTGATTGCAGTAATAACATTTGATATATCCTTCTGTTCAAGCTCACCATCCATAAATGAAGATAACTTATTTTTCACCTTACCACCTCTTGTCTTTACTTGTCCCCAGCAAAGGACGCAATTGTTCAGATATCGCTTCTCGCGCACGAAAAATACGCGAACGTACGGTCCCAATGGGACAATTCATAATATTTGCAATTTCTTCATAACTTAACCCATCAATCTCTCTTAAGACAATCGCGGTTCTTAACTCCTCAGGCAATGAATCCAAAGTCTGATTGACTGTTTGAGCAATCTGTTGGCTCATCAGTTCACTTTCAGGAGTATTCATTTCCTTTAATAAACCGCTATCCTCAAAGTCATCACCGTCCTCGTTCTCAAAACCTTGCAAGGTTGGTAATTTACGACCTTGAGATACTAGAAAATTCTTGGCGGTATTAATGCCAATCCGATATAGCCAGGTATAAAAAGCACTATCACCACGAAATGAGGGTAACGCTCTATAGGCTTTTATAAAAGCTTCCTGCGTAACGTCCTCAACTTCGGCCGAATCACGTATAAATTGCGACAATAAACGTGCGAGCTTACGTTGATACTTAATAACTAGTAGATCAAATGCATGCTTATCCCCGGCTTGAACTCTTTCTACTAACTGTTGATCGATCTCCCGATCACCCATACAACTTGATCCCTGAGCATTTTGAATGAATTTAAATTTTATACTTGTTACATTATCGGTTACATAATGACACAACAAATCAAGTATACCTATCCAATTCAATCTCGGGAACTAGGTTAACGACGTTACTGGTGACAAAGACAATTAACCCTACTGATAAGTTCACAATTAATCATACTTATTCAGGACGATTTGCTTCCATAATGCCGCTCGACAATCCCGATATACAAATCGCAGCTGGCCACATCGACGAGGCAACTAACCCGACGCTGCGCTCGCCGGCAGTATAACTCTCGACCACGATGCACTCCCTGCTCACATCCTTAACCGCTTGCCGCTCGACCAGCAGATCGTTTAATGTCGATGATAGATAGACGCGCATCGATGGGGTTAGAAAAATGCCAGTGAAAGAAAAATTCGAATGGCTTGTCGCGTCATAGCGCTTGACAGCGAAAAAGAAAACTCGAGCGATTGCGGCAGTGCTCCATTACGGAGACCATCCCTGCGCAAATTTGATAACTTGCCATGGCAAGCCATTGATAAAAAAATCATTCATCATAACAGCCGTACAAATATTACATTGAAAAATATATTCACTTTAATTTGAGTTAGTGCCGTTAGCATTGCATCCCGGTTTGAATGGATAAGCAACGGCACACGGCGCTCCGCTTAATATCACCTCACACTATCAAGGAATTATCTCTATGAGAATCATTTTTTGGCTGGTATTCGCTTCGACTCTGATCTATGCCTCTTTTTTTACAGAAAAAGACCGGCTGGACAGGGAAGTAAAACGACTTTGTGCGATTGATGGGGGGATTAAAGTTTATGAAACGGCAAAGTTGCCGGCGGAGCGGTTTACTCAATTCGGCTCTATAAGCATTCCTTACAAGGAGATTGCTAAGCCTGAAGATGAATATTATTACGAATCATATACAGACTATCTAATAAGAGGAAATCCAGAATTAGTCAAATATCGTTACTTAGTTTATCGGCAATTCGATCGCAAATTACTCGGAGAAATTACCCATTATGCAAGACGTGGTGGAGGCGTGCCAGGACCGTGGCATATGCCAGCATTTCGTTGCCCCGAAGAAACGGATGCAAATTTAAACAAGCTAATTTTCACAAAATAACCAGGAGAAGGTCATGGGGCAACAAATTGAATATTTTAAACAAGCAGAATTGGCATTAGCTGCTTATGCTAACTTTACTTCCGATATACCAACTCAAGCTGAGTTGAGAGATGCCGATTTTTCTACTAGTCAAGCAAATATTTTCGCCTCCACCTACCGCATAGCCGATCGTCAATATAACGACCCAATAACCGGCCTATCAGCAACGGTATTTACCGACAAAGTTTCCGGAGAAACCTTTCTTGCCGTACGTGGTACCGAGATTAACGATGTCAGAGACTTTGCTACTGGAGTCTTTGACATTATGCTATTTGGCAGTACTCGATTGCATCCGCAATATAACAGCCTTAAAGCCAAAGTTACAGAATGGCTGAACGATGGCACGTTATCTCCAACGTTCACTGTTACCGGCCACAGCATGGGTGGTTTTCTGGCAATCGGTCTGGTCGACGATCCACTTTTTACTGATAATGTTTCTCACGCTTATCTTTTTAATGCACCGGGATTAGGCGGTTTCGCCGGGCCTTTCATCAATACCGTGTTTGACTGGATGGGCCTTGCGCCTAACTACGATCAATCAAAAATCAGCAATATCATTGCGGCAACAGGTGTCAGTCCCATCGCGGGCTTGGGTTTCGATGCCGCTCCACCGGTTGATATCTTAATCGAAGACCAGATGGCTTCCGATATCAGCGATCCTCCTGGAGCGCGCAATCATAGCCAGCAAGTATTAACTGATGCCTTGGCGATTTACTCGGTTTATTCGCAGCTTGCGCCCAATCTGGAATTGCCGAAACTCACCACGCTGATCGATGCGTTCGGTTCGACCAAGGATGTCATTGGGGCATCGAACAATAAAACGCTGGAAACCGCGCTCGATGCTTTGCGCATCGTTATTTTAAATCCCGCGGACGGCAAGATCGCGTTGGCTGAGAATCAGAAAACGGAAACAGGTAATCGCGACAAATTCTATTCAAATCTTTATGAGCTGCAAAACAGCACCAAATTTAAAGAATTGGCGGGAAAAGCTCAATTGACATTGCTATCCGATCTCTCTCCAAGCGATTTTATCGCCAAACTGGAAAGCAACGACCAACAGGGGCTCGCGGCACGTTTCGCGCTGGTTGCGCTGAATCCTTTCGTATTGGAAGGGGAAAATCTCGATTACAGTGTTTTTAATGGCAACGATGCATTGGCGCGTTTTGATCCGGTATCGGGGAGCGGCGCGCTGACATCTGCGTACCTGGTCGATCGCATGACGATGTTGATCCGCAAGAATTGGTTCAATACCGAGGACAAGAATCCGCTGGATTCATCGGTTACCTTCAGCTCGAGCAACCATAGTTTTCAAAACATCAATGATTATTTTGAAGATGTCACTCACGGTTACAAGATTTCCCAGGGCGAGTTAACCGCTAATACGCCGCGTTATTTCTTTGGCGGAGAGGATGCGGACAATCCGGCTGCTTCCGCCGTTGAAGATCACTTGTACGGCGGCGGCGGAGACGACACGCTGAAAGGCCTCGAAGGCAACGATTACCTGGAAGGCGGTAACGGCTCGGATGTTTATATCATCAACCCCGGTCATGGCACCGACACGATATTGGATATCGATGGACTTGGTGTCATTCAATTCGGTTCTTTGATCGCACAAGGTAGAAGCGGCGTCAATAACAATAACAACTGGATCAAGGTGGGGGAATCATGGATGGATCTGCAAAACAATTTGGTCTACCTCCTCGTAGCGCAAGGGAGCGGATCCAATGACTTGTTTGTAAGTTTTGTCGGCTCCAGTAACAGCGCCAGAGTGAGAATTAAAAATTGGAGTGACGGCAAATTGGGTATCGCACTTGGCGGTAATGCCCCTGCCGACACGCCGGTTCTGGACCGCGTTATTACCGGCGATTTGAAACCTAAGGACCCCTTTAATTATGACGAGCTGGGAAATGTCATCGTCGGCACGGAAGAAGATCCGGACCTCGAGGATTTTCTGTACGGAAGCGCTGAAAACGATCATATCCGGGGCCGCGGAGGCAATGACGAAATCGATGGCAAAGACGGCAAAGATAGAATTGAAGGCGGCAGCGGAGACGATATTCTGGCAGGCGGCATTGGCGACGACATCATGCTGGGAAGCGACGGCAACGATATCGTTAAAGGGCAATTGCACAATGATCGACTATACGCAGATAACGAATACAATTTGGATACGGCTTATTTGCTCAGCAACACGCAAGCCGGCAACGGCAAAAGAGGCGATTTGCTGGATGGTTATACCGGCGACGATACGCTCATCGGCGATGCCGGCAACGACATTTTGATGGGAGGCCTCGGCAACGATATTTTGATTGGATTGGGCGGCAACGATACGATTGAGGGTGATCGGAACATTGAGCTGGCGGATCGCGATTGGAAAATCACGCGATCGACCAACACTAAGGATAAATTAACCACTTATTACCGGGATTATAATTTCAACGCATCGCCTGCCGAAACCGCCGTGATTTCGGGTGGTGACGATGTGATTTCAAGCGGCACCGGTAACGACTGGATTTTCGCAGGCGGCGGTAACGATTTTGTCGATGCCGGATCCGACAGTGATGTTATTTTCGGCGACGCCGGTAACGATACACTGATGGGGCAAGACGGCGACGATGCGCTATTCGGCGATAATCACCATAGCAGAATTGATCCGTCACTGCATGGCAACGATTATTTAAGCGGCGGTAACGGTAACGATCATCTGACCGGATCTGGAGGCTCCGATTATCTGGCCGGGGGTATTGGAAAAGATATTCTGGTTGGGGATGATATTGGCGTTTCGCTGCAATTCCAAGGCGATGATTATCTCGACGGCGGCAACGATGATGATCTGCTCATAGGCGGCGGCGGTAACGATACGCTGGTTGGCGGCGCTGGAAACGACGGATTATTTGGTAGCGTCGGCAATGATACTTACATTGATGTTGAAGCCGGCGATTTCATCAGCGATCTGGAAGGCCAGAATACGATTTTGCTTGCCGAGGTTAATACCGCCGTTCCTCAAGCAGATTTTTCCTTTAAATTCAATGCTGATCCTCAGGGCCTGATTGCCTCAACTACCGGTGCCACAACTTCTAACAGGTTTAAGGATCTTGCCTGGTCAGGTGAAACTGGCACCTTGCAAATTTCCCTTAACACCGGTGGCACATTGGATCTGCAAAATGCCCTGTATGGCATGAATGCGCAACTCCAGTTTGATCATGGCCGCAGTTCAATCGATTTGGAAGCCTGGGTCAGCGAGAACTTGTATCAAGCGGTTGTCCTGAATTTATCCACCTTTGCCGGAAATACTGAACAGCCGGTTACAAAAGCATACGGCGGCAAGGGCGCTGATTTAATCCAAGGCGGCATCAACAACGATACCATTAACGGCTACGGCGGTGACGATTATCTCCTTAGTGGCGGCGGCGATGACAAACTTATGGGTGGATCAGGCAATGATGCGTTATTCGGGCAAACCGGCAGCGATTCCTTGCAAGGCAATACTGGTGACGATCTTCTTACCGGCGGCAGCGGCGATGATATTTTTATGTTCAATCTCGGAGACGGCGCTGACACTATCATTACTGCAATCGCGGATGATGCTGCCGGCGATATGGTGCAATTGGGAGCTGGTATCGCTGCAACGGATCTTCGTTTCTTCAAGCTGGCCGATAGCAGTCTAATGATGCGGATTGCAGGTACTCAGGACAGTATCCTTTTCAAAGACTGGTTTACTCAAGGACCCAATGTCGCAGCATTGCGACTGAGCGATTTTTCGCTCATCGATGCCAACACAATGACGATGCTCGCAACCGGTATTCTAGGCGGCACAATGGGCGATGACATTCTTACAGGCACGGCTGCCGATGATCATATCGAAGGATACGCGGGTAACGATAGCCTGGAAGGTAATGAAGGTAACGATTTATTACTCGGCGGCGATGGTGTTGATGGCTATCCGTTCGGCTGGAATTCACTCGGTGACGATGTAGTCGTCGAGGATCCAACCGGTGCGAACACTATAAAATTGACCGCAGATACATTACTGGACGATTTACGGCACATGCGAGCCGGTGATGATTTGATCCTGATGCTACGAGGCGGCGGTACGACATTGACGCTGAAAGATTATTTTCAATCAGAACAAATCTGGAACATTCACGCAGATAATGATGCTGTCGTGGATCTGGCCGAATGGTTATCCAAACCGAAACCGATCATCGACATCACGCAACTCAAAACGGATTTTCTGGATGCAGCGCGCGCGCAATGGGTAAAAGATCTGAGAAATAATGCGGAAGATCCGCATTTCGGTTTATATACACGAATCGATGATACAACTTACCGTGGGCGTTCGATTTCAGAAAATGAAATCCGCATTGCCGAACAACGCTTTACGATAATCGACACCGTAACTGATACGCCCACGACTCGCCGTCTATCTGACGGTTTGGATTCTTCCGTCACGACAGTCAATCTCGTCCAATCACCGCCTCTGGAGATACCGGAAGACCTACCGCCGTTCGAACAGCGATTCATTTCCATTGTCGAATGGCATCGGATCACCAACAATCAAGGCCTGCCGATAGGCGTTACAAGCATCAACGGCATGTATCCTGTTTACGATGGCGATATCTTGATAGGCTTTATTGCCGACAACCGGTTTCCGGAAACGCCTGATGCGATCCGGAGTTTCATGCAAACAACCGTCACTGTTGATACACAGATCGAGCATATAAAGGGAAGCGCCGGTGACAATATCATTGAAGGCTTTAAGAAAGGGAATTTTTATCGATCTAATAACGGTACCGGCCAAAGCGACTTGATCCGGGGAAGCGAAATCTCACTGATTGACGGTGGTGACGGGAACGATACCCTCTACGCTTCCGGAACAATTCGGCTAAATGATGAAGTGTTTTATTTTGCCGACGCAGCGCCGAATCTTGGCGGTTTCCTTTACGGCAATTCAGGAAGCGATAAGTTGTATGGAAACTATGCGAGAGACACTTTGATCGGCGGTGACGGTAATGATTACCTGGATGGCCGATTCAGCCAGGATACTTATGGAGTATTTGCAGATGACTCCGGTGTCGATACCATCTGGGACTCCGGAACGCAATTATGGCAAATCAAAAACACTGGTGCCGAAACCTTCGATTCTTATCTATATTTGAGCAATCGGCTCGAGCCACGTCCGATCGCACAGGATACTTTGAAATTATTCGGTGTTGACCTGGATCACATTCGCTTCGCTTGGGGACAACGTGTGGTCGAAGGAGCGCGTGATTACTGGCAAGGTGCTGTCGAGGAATTTGCCGACGTATTGTACAGCCAAACCACGCACACTACTCTTATCATGTCGTGGGCAGGCGGCGGCGTCGAAATCGTTTTACCGAACTCGACCGATTTGCCCGGAATGGGGCTTGAACGCGTACAGTTTGATGACGGTACGGCACTCACTTTACCGGAATTGCTAGCGCTTGCCGCTCCTGTACCGGAACTGAATTCACAAGATACCGATAATCTTATCGCTGGCCGGAATGAAAATGACGTGATTTATGGCGAAGGTGGAAACGATACGCTGGATGGCAATGACGGCGACGATGTTCTGAATGGCGGTACCGGTAGTGATTCTCTAACAGGCGGTACCGGCAACGATGTCTACCTGTTCGGCAAGAATTCCGGTCATGATACGGTTAACAGCTATGACACGGGTGCCGGTAAAATAGATACGATTTTGCTGGACTACGGAGTTTTCCCCGATGATGTGCGCCTCAGCCGTACCGGCAATAATTTAATCCTTAACATTATCAGTACCAACGATACACTCATTGTCCAGAATTACTTGGAAAACGATGGCGTCACGCCCTTTTCCGTTGAGCAAATCACATTTAACGAAAATGGTGCAACCTGGGATTTGGTGACTGTTAAAAACAAACTGGCGAGTAGCAATCGAGCGCCTGTGTTACTCGCTGCTATTCCGGATCAATCCGCTTTTGAAGGAGTAGCATTTGATTTTTCGGTTGATCCCGGCACATTTAGTGACCCGGATGGCGATATACTAAAATTTGGTGTTTCATTGACGGACGGCAATCCATTGCCTGCCTGGCTTCATTTCGATGAAATCACACGTACTTTCAGTGGAATACCGATTACATCAGGTACATTGAGCATAATGATCACAGCTGACGATGTTGAAAATTTAGCAGTATCAGACACCTTCGATATCAACATCGCGGCTCAAAATCTTACGCTGAGCGGTACTTCAAAACCGGATATCCTGACTGGCGGAAATGGAAATGACATGCTGAGTGGTTTCGCCGGTAATGATGTGTTGGAGGGCAAAGGCGGGGATGACCGGTTGAATGGCGGGAAAGGCATCGACATTATGACCGGCGGAGCCGGAAATGATATCTACTGGACCGATCATTTAGAAGATAATGTTATCGAATATCCTCTTGAAGGAATTGACATCATTAGATCAAGCATTAGCTACGCACTTACAAGCAACGTCGAAAATCTGATACTTACCGGAAGTGAGAAAATTACCGGCAGCGGGAATGAACTGGATAATGAATTGACCGGAAACAGCGCTGACAACGTACTAATTGGGAATGCCGGCAACGACAAGCTCGACGGCAAGGGCGGCGCAGATATCATGTATGGCGGCGATGACGATGATATTTATATCGTTAATCACCCGGGTGATTTAGCAGTCGAACCATTTAACGGCGGCCATGATACGGTAATTGCATCGGTTGCTTACACTCTCGGTGATCATTTGGAAAATCTTACACTTTCCGGTGCTTCAGCGATTGCCGGCGCTGGTAACTCAGAAAATAATGCAATCACAGGGAATAAGGCTGCTAATGTTTTATGGGGCCGGGCCGGAGACGACTCGCTTTTTGGGGATGGCGGCGCGGATACGCTATATGGTGAAACTGAAAATGATACACTGGATGGCGGAGTCGGCAAGGATACCCTTATCGGCGGTGCAGGCAGTGATTCTTATGTTTTCGGGCGCGGATATGGAAAAGATACGATCATCGAAGATGATTCTGCGATTGATATCACCGATCGAGTGACTTTTTTACCGGCTATCAATCCGGATCAAATCTGGTTCCAGCATATTGGGGATGACTTGGAAGTCAGCATCATCGGTACCCATGACAAACTGATCATCAACGATTGGTATTTAAAATCAAATTCTCTCATTGAACAATTCACGACTGCGAATGATTTTACGTTACAACATCAGAATGTTGAAAATTTGGTGACGGTCATGGCGACTCTCGCGCGCCCGGAAACCGGCCAAACCGATCTGCCTCCGGGTTATGAAACAGTTCTCGATCCGCTGATTTCAGCTTTGTGGCTGGCATAACGCCAGCCGCTACATCAAAATGACATCATATTGTTCCTGCGTATACGATTCTTCAACTTGCAGGCTGATCGGTTTCGCGATGAAGTCACCCAATTGCGCCAGGCTTTGCGATTCTTCGTCGAGGAACAGGTCGATGACTTGCTGGGATGCCAGTATGCGGAATTCGTTGGCTTCGAACTGCCTGGCTTCGCGCAGCAATTCGCGCAGAATCTCGTAACAGACGGTTTGGGCGGTTCGAATCTCCCCTCGCCCCTGGCAGGTCGGACAGGTTTCGCACAATACCTGTGCGAGGCTTTCGCGGGTGCGTTTGCGCGTCATCTCGACCAGCCCCAGCGCGCTGAATCCGCTGACGGTAATACGGGTCCGGTCTTTTTGTAGCGCCTTATTCAGCTCCGCCAGAACCGCGTTACGATGCTCTTCGGAATCCATGTCGATAAAATCGATGATGATGATGCCGCCGAGGTTGCGCAGCCGCAGTTGCCTGGCAATGACTTGCGCGGCTTCGAGATTGGTTTTAAAAACGGTATCGTCAAAATTGCGGACGCCGACAAATCCGCCGGTATTCACATCCATCGTGGCAAGCGCTTCGGTCTGATCGATGATGACATAGCCACCCGATTTCAAGTTGACGCGCTTCGCCAGCGATTTGCCGATCTCTTCTTCGACGCCGTAGAGATCGAACAACGGCCGGTCGCCGGTGTACAGCGTCACTCTTTCGGCGATATTAGTCATGTAATTCCTGGCGAACCGCACCAGGCGGTGATAATTCTCACGCGAATCCACCAGAATGCGGCCGGTATCGCCGACGACAAAATCACGAAGCACCCGGTGACTTAAGTCCAGGTCCTGATACAACAGCATCGGCGCCGCAATCAGGATCGATTGCTGCTCGATATCGTGCCACAGCCGATGCAGATATTCGAAGTCGGCGCGCAAATCATCTTCATCCGCCGTTTCCGCCATGGTGCGGATGATATACCCGCCCTTTTCTTCGGGAGGCAGGATTTGCTGCAGTTTTTCGCGGAGCATTTCGCGTTCGCTGTTGTCTTCAATCCGCTGCGATATACCGATATAGGATTCTTGCGGTAAATAGACCAGCAGCCGCCCTGCCAGGCTGATTTGTGTCGATAGCCGCGCCCCTTTGGTGCCGATCGCATCCTTGATCACTTGCACCAGAATGGAATTGCCTTCGTACAGGAGTTTCTCGATCGGCTTGACCGCATCTCCCTCTTGCGCTGAATTGCGGATATCGGCTACGTGCAGAAATGCCGCCCGGTCTAGGCCGATGTCGACGAAAGCCGATTGCATGCCCGGCAGAACCCGGCTGACGCGGCCGTTATAGATATTCCCGACGATACCCCGGCCGCTGGTGCGTTCGATATGTAATTCTTGAATTACCCCTTGTTCCAGAATTGCCACCCGGGTTTCTTGCGGTGTGATATTCACCAGAATTTCATTACTCATGCCAGTGACGAATTATTTCCAATAAATCAATTGAGTAATTTCGAGCGTGCATTTCAATTCTTGGTATTTTATAACGTGCAATAAATTGCCTGATCAAATGATCGTTATACCCGCTTCCTCCAGTAACTGCGCGGTTTCATAGAGGGGTAACCCCATAATGCCGCTGTAACTGCCGGAAATATCGACGATAAATGCTGCCGCCATCCCTTGAATGGCGTAAGCGCCCGCTTTATCGAGCACATGGTGATTGGTTACATAATTCCGGATTTCTTTTTCACTGAGTTCACGAAAGCGGACTGTCGATGTGGATAACCGGATTTGCAAAACATCGTTTATCACGACGCTTATCGCTGTCATCACTTGATGCGAGCGGCCGGACAAGGTTTTCAGCATTTCCACAGCATCCTCTTTATCGCGCGGTTTCCCGAGAATGCAACCGTCTATCGCCACAACGGTATCGGCCGCGAGCACCGGAAAAATCGGCAGACGCCGTTGCAACACTTTATTCCAGCCTTCACTGGCTTTGGTTCGTGTAATCCGATAAATGTAATCCGTTGGCGCTTCGTTATCGAGTGGTTGCTCATCGATATCGATAGCGCGGCCAGCGGTTTCACGCATCATCAATAAATTAAATTTCACGCCGATTTGTCTCAACAATTCGCGCCTTCTGGGGCTTCGTGAAGCGAGATATATTTGATTATCAGTAAACATAAAGAGAGCAAGTTACAATCAAAGAAACATTAAGTTACGGTTGCGATCAATCGGTTTTTGCATCTTACAATGAAGAGAATTGTTCGTGATCCACGGTAACTGCCAATAATCAATCCCGGTGATAGGGATGATTCTTGATAATCGATACCGCCCGATAGAGTTGTTCCGCCAGCAATACCCGGGCGAGTCCGTGCGGCAAAGTGAGTTTCGACAGCGCGATCAATTCGTTACCGGCGCTTTTGATATCGTGGTGAAGACCATCGGCGCCACCGATCACAAACGCCACCGGATCGCCGCGAACCATCCACTCTTGCAGAGCGAGCGCAAATTCTTTGGTGGACCGATGTTGACCGCGTTCATCGAGTACTTTGATTTGGCATTGCGGCGGCATCGCGATCTTGATTCGCTGATATTCTGACGATAATAGCTGCTCGATCGACTTTCCGGTGGCCCGTTTTTCAGGCTTCACTTCAATCAGATTGATCATGATTTCTCTTGGCAGCCGCTTGATATATTCGTTATAACCGCTGCTGATCCAGTCAGGCAACTTATTTCCCACGGCAATGATGAATAGTTTCATGATTGCCAATTATCAAGCAGTATCGGATGAAACCGCAACCTGGCCCGACCATAAAGCCTTTAAGTTGTAATAATCACGAATAGCCGGCAGCATGATATGCACGATTACGTCTCCCAAGTCGACCAATAGCCATTCTCCGGTTTGTTCTCCTTCCACGCTGTAGACCCTTCCGCCGGCGGCCTTGATTTTTTCTTGCACGTTACCCGCGAGCGCTTTTGCTTGCCGGGTCGAATCGGCGCTGGCAATGACAATGTATTCAAACATAGAGGTGATTTTTGCGACATCGATCACCTCAATATCGCGCGCCTTGATTTCTTCCAGCGCATCAATTACATGGGTAATAAGTTCTTTAGAATTCATATTGTTCAGGTATATAACCGGTTGCTTTTAATATAGCCGAGCACCTTCTCCGGAAGCAGGTAGCGAGCACTTTTACCGGCGGAGAGCAATGTTCGGATTTGCGACGCGGATATCTCCAGCATCGAAGTCTGTGCAGTATAGATGAAACCGCTGGATTGAAGGGCTAAATCAAAGCCGTTCACGATATGGCGGGAGAAAAGTTCCTGCTGAACGGCGGCAGACAATTGCCGGGTTTCTCTCAATGAAGTAAAGCCTGGGCGAGGAACAATAATAAAATGACACAAATTGAATAATTCCGGCCATTCGGTCCAATGATCGATCTTAGTAAAGGCATCGATTCCCAGAATAAAACAAAGCGCAGCATTATCCCCTGCTTCCTGTTGATATTCCCGTAATGTTTGCACCGTCGCCGTGACATCCGGCCGGTTGATTTCCCGGTTATCCAATTCGAATCTCGGATTATCCTCGATTGCCAGACGCACCATTGCCGCACGATGATCTCTGGATGCCGCAGGCGCCTGCCGCAAACGGGGAACGCCTGAAGGGACAAAGGAAATTTTGCAAAAACCGATCATGTCGCATAGCTCTTCGGCAATCCGCAAATGACCGAAGTGGATCGGATCGAATGTGCCGCCATAGATGCCGGTTAAAGGCAGTTTATTGATAATTGGCACTTTTTATCAATAACAATGCGAAATCATCAGAGTAAAGCCAGGCGCATATCGGTCAGTACTTCCGACAAATGCGTTGTAAACCGTGCTGCAGTAGCGCCATCAATGACGCGGTGATCATACGATAGCGATAATGGCAGCATTAAGCGCGGGATGAATTGATTGTCACGAAAAACCGGTTTAATACCGGCTTTTGAAATCCCTAAAATAGCAACTTCCGGCGCGTTGATAATCGGAGTAAACGCAGTCCCGCCAATGCCGCCGAGACTCGAAATGGTGAAGCTGGCGCCTTGCATGTCGGCCGGCTTGATTTTTCCTTCACGGGCCAGCGACGATAACCGGGTCAATTCCTCCGCAATCGTGATAATTCCTTTCTGATCGACATCTTTAATCACTGGAACAACCAGGCCATTGGCGGTATCGACTGCAAAACCGATATGATAATAGTGTTTGATGATCAGATTGAGTTCACCCTCGACATTTCTATCCAACGATGCATTGAATTCCGGAAATTTCTTCAGCGGCGCCACCAATGCTTTCATTAAAAAAGCCAAAAGCGTCAGTTTCACTGGGCTGGTTTTGGCATGCTCATTCGATTCTTTTCGTAAAGCTTCCAGTTCCGTGATATCCGCTTCATCAAACTGGGTGACATGAGGAATCATCACCCAATTCCGATGCAGATTGGCGCCGGAAATTTGTTTGATGCGCGTCAGTGACTTGATTTCAATCGCACCGAATTTCGCAAAATTAACTTGCGGCCACGGCAGCAAATCCAGTGCAGCTCCATTGCCATTTGTCTTGGATTTTGCAAGCTCGGCTTTCACGTACGCTTGAACATCTTCTTTTAGAATGCGATGTTTAGGACCACTGCCCGTCACCAAGTCGAGATTCACGCCAAGTTCCCGCGCAAAACGCCGGATCGACGGACTGGCATGTGCTTTGGAAGGAACAATGCGGGCGGTTGCGACTTGTTGCGTTAGCGGTTTGGGTATTTCTTGAGCCGCTTCCGGCAGGTTTGCCGGTGCGGGTAAAGCAATATCCGTTTGCACAGAAATTGCACTGGCTTCAGGTTGTCCAGCAGTCTCCGTTTGCGTATCACCGGCTATCTCAATGGCGAGTATGGCATTACCTTCGGATGTCTTATCGCCGGCTTTGACAAATATCTCCTTGATAACTCCCGCATAAGGCGAAGGGATCTCAATGGTGGCTTTGTCGGATTCCAGCGTTACCAGCGAATCTTCCACACTGACGGCATCGCCGGGCTTCACCAGGATATCGATAACCGGAACGTCTTTAAAATCACCGATATCAGGAATTAAAACTTTTTTTATTTCCGCCACAGGTTATCCCTCGAAAAACTCATCTAACAACGAAGCTCCTCGTTAATTCAATCAAGAAACGCTATTCGTCTGCTTTTTCATGTATTCAGCTAATTACCGGATCGGGTTTCTCCGGATTGATGCCATAGCGTTGTATTGCGTCGGCCGCTTGCTGTTGAGGAATCTTTCCATCTTCCGCGAGCGCATTGAGCGCTGCGACAGTAATATAATATCGATCCACTTCAAAAAAATGCCGCAGTTTTTCCCTTGTATCCGAGCGTCCGAAGCCATCGGTTCCCAATACGCGGTATTTTCCCGGTATAAATTCCCGGATCTGATCGGCGTATATTTTCATAAAATCCGATGCCGCGATAACGGGTCCGGATCGGTCATTCAAGCAATTTTGCACATGCGATAACCGCTTTGGTTGCGCGGGATGGAGCATATTCCAGCGCGCCACGCTTAAAGCTTCACGCCGCAATTCATTGAAACTGGTTACGCTCCAGATATCGGCATGGATCTGGTGCTCGGATTTGAGAATCTCGCTGGCCGCAATGACTTCTCGCAGAATGGTACCGGCCCCGAGCAACTGTACGCGCGGATTGTCGTCATCGCTATCGCCTTCCTTGAACAAGTACATGCCCTTGAGAATGTCATTCTCCACACCGTTTGGCATAGCAGGATGCGAGTAGTTTTCGTTCATGACGGTGATGTAATAATAGATGTCTTGTTGCTCTTGATACATCCGTCGCAAGCCGTCCTGAACAATCACCGCCAGTTCATAAGCGAACGCCGGATCATACGATACGCAGTTAGGAATGGTTGAAGCAACGATATGACTGTGACCGTCTTCATGCTGCAATCCTTCGCCATTCAATGTCGTACGCCCCGCCGTACCGCCGATCAGAAAGCCGCGGCAGCGCATATCGCCGGCAGCCCAGGCTAAATCACCAATGCGTTGAAAGCCGAACATCGAATAAAAAATAAAAAACGGGATCATCTGAACACCATGCGTGCTATACGATGTCGCCGCGGCTATCCAGGATGACATGGCGCCCGCTTCACAGATTCCTTCTTGCAAAATCTGGCCGTGCTTGTCTTCTTTGTAATACATCAACTGATCCGCGTCTTGCGGTGTATAAAGCTGACCGACTGAAGACCAAATACCCAATTGCCGGAACATCCCTTCCATGCCGAAAGTACGCGACTCATCTGCTACGATGGGAACAATATGCTTGCCGATCTGCTTATCCTTAACCAGGATATTCAGTATGCGCACATACGCCATGGTCGTCGATGATTCGTGCCCTTCACCGCTGGCTTTGAGTAACGGTTCAAAAGCCGATAATGGCGGCACTTGCAATGATGGCGCCGAAGTTTTGCGCCGGTGAAAGTTACCGCCCAGCGCATCCCGGCGTTCTTTCATATACTTAAATTCGGGAGAGTCTTCAGCGAAGGTGAGATAAGGTATTTCGTCGATTTGGTCATCCGGTATATCCAAACCGAACCGATTCCGGAACGCCTTAAGCGAAGTCGTTCCCATTTTTTTCTGCTGATGCGTGATATTTTGAGCTTCTCCGGCTTCACCCATGCCATAGCCCTTGATCGTCTTGGCTAAAATCACGGTTGGCTGTCCGGTGTGCTTGGCCGCCGCTGCATAGGCCGCATAAACTTTATACGGATCATGGCCGCCTCGATTCAGCCGCCAGATGTCATCGTCCGACATATTGGCGACCATTTCCAGCAGCTCGGGATACTTGCCAAAAAAGTGTTCGCGCACATAAGCACCATCGCGGGCTTTGAAGTTTTGATATTCGCCGTCGACACATTCCATCATGCGTTTTTGCAGCAAACCTTTGGTGTCTTTCGCCAACAGCGGATCCCAATAGGATCCCCAGATCACCTTGATGACATTCCAACCCGCGCCGCGAAATGCGCCCTCCAATTCCTGAATGATCTTGCTATTGCCGCGGACAGGGCCATCCAATCGCTGCAAGTTACAATTGACAACAAAAATCAGATTATCGAGATTTTCCCGCGAAGCCAAAGGTATAGCACCGAGCGATTCGGGTTCGTCCATTTCGCCATCGCCCATGAAAGCCCAAACCTTGCGGTTGGTGCGATTGATCAATCCCCGGCTGTCGAGATACTTCATGAACCGGGCTTGATAAATCGCCATCAACGGACCCAATCCCATTGAAACGGTGGGAAACTGCCAGAATGTCGGCATTAACCATGGATGAGGATACGACGATAATCCGTTACCGCCGGCTTCCTGGCGAAAATTGTCCAGTTGCGCCTCGCTGAGTTCTCCGGAAAGAAATGCGTAAGCATAAGCGCCGGGCGACGAATGTCCCTGCACATACACCAAGTCACCGCCATGGGTCTCGGATGGCGCGTGCCAAAAATGGTTGTAACCGACATCATATAAGGTAGCAGCCGATGCGAAGCTGGCAATATGACCGCCTACGTTTGTTTTTTTGTTAGCGCGCAATACCATCGCCATGGCATTCCAGCGGACATATGAGCGAATGCGGTGCTCAATGGCGTTATTGCCCGGTGAGCGCTCTTCTTTTCCGGTCGGTATCGTATTGATATACGCGGTGGTGGCGCTATAAGGCAGATAAGCACCTGAACGGCGTGCTTTCTCGATCAATTTTTCCAGCAAAAAATGAGCACGCTCGCCACCCGCATGAGTAATCACCGAATCCAACGCATCCAGCCATTCCTGAGTTTCTTGCGGGTCAATATCCGGTTGTAATTCCATATTAGGTATTATTGTGAAAGGTTATTTCGAATAGCTCACCCTAACGCCAGCCTGAGCACGTTCCGCCGCTAAAATAGTATTGCAAAGCAACATGGTAATTGTCATAGGGCCTACACCTCCCGGCACCGGCGATAAATAACCGGCAGTACCGCTGACGGACTCGAAATCAACATCGCCGCATAGCTTCCCATCCGCCAGCCGGTTGATACCCACATCGATTACGACCGCGCCGGGTTTGATCATCTCAGCCGTAATCAGACGAGGTTTTCCGATTGCAACAATCAAAATATCCGCATTTCTAGTAAATTGGGAAAGATCGCGGGTTTTGGACGAGCAGATCGTGACAGTCGCGCCTTGCTCTAACAGCATCATTGCCATCGGCTTGCCGACGATGTTACTGCGCCCGACTACCACTGCATACTGCCCTTCAACATTAATCAAATTACGTTGCAGCATTACCATCACACCATACGGCGTGCAGGGGGAAAAGATGGTATTACCGGTTACTAAAGCACCGACATTATAGAAATGAAAACCATCTACATCTTTTTCAATCGCGATAGCAGTGATTATCCGATTATTTTCAAAATGCGCTGGCAATGGTAATTGGACTAAAATTCCATGAATATGAGGATTATTATTCAATGCTTGAATGCAAGCCAAAACTTCATTTTGATCAGCATTCTCGGGAAAGCTATGCACTTCGGAGTAAATGCCGATGTCACTGCAAGCTTTGACTTTATTTCTGACATAAATAGCAGAAGCCGCATTATCACCGACAATAATGACAGCCAACCCGGGTTTAATACCTAACTGAGCCAGTTTCTCAGCCCGCACCCGCCATTCTAACCGAACTGACTCGGCTATCTTCTTGCCATCAATTATCTGCGTGCTCATTTATTGAAGAATAGCCATTGTTTGCTATTTATTGAATACCTTTCAGTCAATAATCAAAAAAACCGTTCTGGAAAGAACCAGAAATATTAACTTGCTTGTTTAGTTTTTTTTAGCTTGGTGTGATAGATAAAAACGCCGATCAAGAATACCGGGATTACAAAGATCGCAGCAGATATGAGTCCTGCCGCAAGAATTGCTATCGCACTATTCCCAGGCATGAATAATGTGATGAACCAAATTACCAGAAAAACGATGCCTAACCCGCCATACAACATAATTTTTTTACCGCGGTCGTATAAACGCCAAAATGCACCCGATACTTGCAAATCATCCACATAATGATCAAAAACTTCAGCGAGACTATTATCATCGGGCTCGGATTCGTACCCGATCGCCACCGCGAGCGCATTGTGATCATCTTCAAGTTTCGACATTTTTCTCAAAAATTCGATTCGCTTGAGCGCTTTTTGTTTTTGCAGCTTATCTTGTATCATCATTGTCTGCAGAGCAGAGAATGCCAGTTCACGCGCATTTTCAACATTGCCTAAGCTTTCCGCAAATTTCCACATAACTCCGAGCAAGTAGAGCTGAATGGTTAAATCCCGGAACTCTGGCGCAAAATCATAATTTTTACTTTTGATCAGTTCGAGTTGTGCATCTTTTATTTCTCGGGCATGCGAGATACAAGCGTCTATTGTTGACACATCGGAGTTTATTGCTTCTACAGCCGGTGTCTCTGCCACTAAAGTATTGTCAGTTGTGTTTTTATCTGTCATATCGAAGCCTCGTGCTTTCAAATTTTACTTTCACAGTGATGGCCTACATTATATCCGAGTCAGATAATCAGGAAAAAGATCATTTCTGATTCATTGCTCGATTGTCACCAAATCAATTGCAATAAGCGTTTCTTTAAAAGCAACAGGAACGTGACAAATGAAGCTAAATACGGCTAGAAAGCTGTAGCCGCTGCCAAATAATGGAAGTGAGATTCGCGGAATTTAACGTATAGAAATGTAAGCCTGGCGCACCGGCAGTAAGCAGTCTTTCACAAAGATCGGTCACAATATCAAGTCCGAATGCTTGAATCGATTCGCTGTCGTCACCATACCCCTCGAGTTTTTTTCGAATCCAGCGCGGGATCTCAGCGCCGCAGGAATCCGAGAATCTAACAAGTTGTGAAAATTTATTAATCGGCATGATCCCGGGGACTATGGGAATATTCACGCCAACGGCTTCGCAAGATTCAACAAAATGAAAATATGCGTCGGCATTATAGAAATATTGCGTAATCGCCGAGTCAGCGCCACTCTCAACTTTTCGTTTAAAATTCTCGAAATCGAATTGCGCGTTCCGCGCTTGCGGATGATATTCCGGATAAGCTGCCACATCGATATGAAATGAGGAACCAAATTCATCTCTGAGAAAAGCAACCAATTCACTTGCGTATCGGAATTCTCCCGGTTGTGCCATGCCGGAAGGTAAATCGCCCCGTAAAGCAACAATTTGCCGGATACCCGCTTGGTAATATTTTTCCAAGATGGAGTGGATATTTTGGCGTGTCGATCCAATACAAGACAGATGAGGCGCAACATTATGACCTTCTGCATGAATCTCCAATACCGTTTCCAGTGTTCTTTCCCTGGTTGAACCTCCCGCACCAAAAGTTACTGAAAAAAACTTCGGATTCAGCTTTGCCAACTGCTGCCGGGTTAATCGTAATTTTTCGATCCCTTGTGGGGTTTGGGGAGGGAAAAGTTCAAAACTGAACGCAGGAGAAAATTTTTTCTGTGATTCCATTTCACAAGTTTAGCTAAAATTGGATGTCATCGATAACTATGCTAACACCAAGTTAATCATAAAGAAGCGGGAATTAATCAAATCGAAACCTTTCAATTAATTCCCGCAACATGCATTCATCAATAACGATACATTTCAGGTTTATAAGGACCTTCTTTGTTTAAACCCAGATATTTAACTTGTTCATCGGTTAATTCTGTCAGCTTTACACCAAGCTTTCCGATATGCAGTCTTGCAACTTTCTCATCCAAATGTTTGGGTAACACATAGACATTTTTCTGATAATTTGTGCCATGCTGCCATAACTCCAGTTGCGCTAATACCTGATTGGTAAATGAGCTGGACATCACAAAAGATGGATGTCCTGTTGCACAACCAAGATTCACCAATCTGCCTTGTGCCAGCACGATAATGCGCCGCCCGGTCGGGAATATGACATGATCAACCTGTGGTTTGATATTTTCCCAGGAATATTTCTGTACCGATGCAATATCAATTTCCGAATCAAAGTGACCTATGTTGCAAACAATTGCTTGATCTTTCATTTGCAACATATGATCGTGCGTAATTACCCGCAAATTACCCGTTGCAGTTACAAAAATATCCGCTTGGCTGCAAGCATCGTCCATGGTAACCACGCGATAACCTTCCATCGCCGCTTGTAACGCGCAAATCGGGTCAATTTCAGTAATCCAGACAGTGGCTCCCAAGCCCCGCAGCGACTGCGCGCAACCTTTACCGACATCGCCATAACCGCATACCACTGCAATCTTTCCAGCGATCATAACGTCCGTTGCCCGTTTAATGCCATCCACCAGCGATTCTCTGCAGCCATAAAGATTATCAAATTTCGATTTTGTAACAGAATCATTGACGTTAATGGCTGGAAACGGAAGTTCACCGCTTTTCTGCATCTCATACAACCGGTGCACACCCGTTGTGGTTTCTTCCGTTACACCGCGAATTCTTGCAAGATTCTTGGAATACCAATCAGGATGAGTAGCCAGCTTAGCTTTGATCGCTGCGAACAACGCAGATTCTTCTTCATTATTTGGATGAGCGATAACTGCCGGATCTTTCTCCGCTTTGGTGCCTAGAATCAGTAATAACGTGGCATCACCGCCATCATCCAGAATCATATTAGCGCCACTTGGTTGACCGTCAACGGTCCACTCAAAAATTTTGTGCGCATATTCCCAATAATCTTGCAAAGATTCGCCTTTATAAGCAAAGACTGGAATATTCTTGGCCGCAATAGCTGCCGCTGCATGATCTTGCGTTGAGAAAATATTGCATGATGCCCAACGCACTTCTGCGCCCAACGCCACTAATGTTTCAATTAGCACTGCTGTTTGAATCGTCATATGTAAAGAACCCGCGATCCGGGCTCCCGCCAACGGTTTCTGGTTTGCATATTCTTTACGCAACGCCATCAATCCGGGCATTTCCGTTTCGGCAATCGCAATCTCCTTCCGTCCCCATTCCGCAAGGGAAATATCCGCTACTTTATAGTCATTAAAAAAACCGCCATTTGAATTTGGCACAGCGTTCATAATCATCTCCTAAAAATATGAACGAGCGCAGTTGTGATATGCCCCGTCTATGCTGAGCCTCACGGAAAAAACCGTTGCAGCGCTCCTCAGCATAGCGGAAATAATAAGATCGATGGTTGACGGCACTTATTGAGGAAAGTTTAAAGCCCGGCATCGGCACGCAATTGCGCCGCTTTATCCGTAGCCTCCCAGGTAAAATCAGGCAGTTCACGGCCAAAGTGGCCGTAAGCTGCTGTCTGTGAATAAATTGGACGCAGTAAGTTCAATGTGTGAATAATCCCCCGCGGCCGCAAATCGAAATGTTTCTCGATTAATTGAACAATTTTTTCATCAGCGATCTTACCCGTTCCGAATGTATTGACCATTAATGAAACCGGTCGCGCAACACCGATTGCATAAGCCACCTGGACTTCACATTTACTGGCGATTCCGGCAGCCACAATATTTTTAGCAACATAGCGGCCAGCATAAGTGGCGGAACGATCAACTTTGGATGGATCCTTTCCTGAAAAAGCACCGCCGCCATGGTGTGCTGCCCCGCCATAACTATCGACAATGATTTTACGTCCGGTTAAACCGCAGTCCCCCATCGGACCTCCAACAACAAACCGTCCTGTAGGATTCACCAGGTATTTTATATGGCTACTGATCATTTCGGCCGGCAGTATCGGCTTGATAACTTCTTCAATAACCGCCTCTGATAATGCTTGGTGTGAAATATCAGGGTCGTGTTGGGTTGAAATTACAACCGTTTCAATATTCTTCGGTTTGCCATTTTCGTAACGCACCGAAACTTGTGATTTCGCATCAGGACGTAACCAAGATAATTGGCCTTTTTTCCTGAGCTCAGCTTGACGCTCCACTAATCGGTGCGCATAAAAAATTGGCATTGGCATCAATTGCGGCGTTTCATCGCAAGCATAACCAAACATAAGCCCTTGATCACCGGCACCTTGATCCATTTCTTCTTCCTTGGTCCGATTGACCCCTTGCGCAATATCCGGCGATTGCTTATTAAAAGCCGTTAATACGGCGCAAGTCGTCGAGTCAAAGCCAATATTCGAACTGGTATAACCGATACGCTTCACCGTCTCGCGTGCAATGATATTGTAATCAACCGATGCATGCGTAGTAATTTCCCCGGATAATACAATCAAACCTGTACTGCACAGAGTTTCGCACGCAACCCTAGCATTTGCATCTTGACTCAAAATTGCATCTAGAACCGCGTCGGAAATTTGATCTGCCACTTTATCCGGATGGCCTTCGGAAACTGATTCGGAAGTAAAAAGATAGTCGTTCATAATTTGTCAAGAAAAATTAAAAAGTGTTGATTATACCTAATTTTTTAATCAATTCATGTAATTTAACTTAGCTATTCGAGTTATTGATCATTGAAAGTTAAAAATGCCGAACTGAAAATATCGTCAAACTGTTGTAAGTAAGACGAAAGGCGAGAATTAGATTTGCAAAAAGTGTTGGTATCAAATAGTTTATAAGAACATGTCGTGCAAAAGCGATATGCTCTGCCGGGAGTCACTGATATCCGATGACGGGAAGATCCGAGATCAAGTCAATGAGGTACTCATTCATAGAAGCAAAACCCAACTACATGCAACAGTATTTTAAGCGCAACCCGGTTCGCGTTGCGCGGCTCTTTTTGTGCCTGCTATTTTCATTGATTGTACTGTTTTCCAGCCCGATGGTACTTGCTTCGGTGATCGGCCGTGTCGTGAAGCCTTATGGCAACTACACCTTCACTGCCGACGACAACATGTTGCGCATCCGCGACAAAGCCGACCCCCTGCCATTGCTTGGCACAACGAATCTTTTTGATATTTCCCACCGCTTCACCGGCGGTGCGATGTTTGAAAAGCAAATCAGCCGGCAGCGCTTGAGCGCCAATGCGAACTTTACCCATACGCGTTATGAGCGATTCAGTCAAATCAACAATGATCTGAAAAGCTTCAACGGCAATTGGAACTGGTTTCTCGGCAACCGGCTGGAAGGCAATATGGGGGCCAGTTATGTGCAATCGTTAGCGCCATTCTTGTTTCAACCGGGGTTAAAAAATATCCGTACCGAGCAAACCGCGTTTTTCAATGGCGCGTGGCGCTTTCATCCGAGCTGGCGCCTGACCGGCGATTATCTGCGCTATGATCTGGATACGGGTGGTTCTAACGGCATATTCCGTTTTCTTAACCGGATTGAGGATCGATTCGAAGGCGGGATCGATTACATCACCGCTCACCAGAATACTTTCGGTGTCGACTTTCGTTATATCATCGGCGATTTTCCGGTATTGGTAAGAGCGCCGGATGGTTCCGCCAGAGACAACAGCTACGATCAAAAAGAGGTGATGAGCCGGGCAGTCTGGGCGATCACGGGAAAATCCAATTTTAACTGGCGCGGCGGGTGGGTCGAACGAACCAACGCCAGCTTCCCGGAGCGGGATTTCAGCGGGTTTAACGCCCGCTTGGCTTATCAATGGCAGCCGACCGAAAAAATTGGCCTGACTATCAATGGCTGGCGCGAAACTTCAGCGATGCAAGTGCTAACCGCCAGTTTTGGCCTTAATACCGGCGTCAGCGTCGTGCCGTCCTGGAATATCTCGCGCAAAGTAAGGCTGGAGGGGGATTTTTCCTATGAAACGCGGAAATTTAATAGCTTCGTGCTGCTTACCGATAGCTTATTGCCCGTAGGTACCGACAATACCATACGCAATGCGACCATGCGGCTCATCTACGCGCCTTATCGCGGATTGCAACTCACCGCTACGGCTTATCATAATGATCTGAAGACAGACAATGCTTTGGGCGGATTTAACGCCAATGGCGCCACCCTCGGCCTGCAATACACTTACGGAAGACCATGACAGTCAACGATTTACCCATCGTCGCTTTTTTCAAGCATTTGCTCGACCCTTTTATCATTTGGAGCATGCTGATACTGACCACCTGGATGTATCACGAAGACTTCACCAGCTACTATCTGGTGCTGGTCATCATCACCTTTTTTGTTTCCACTTATATTTACGAGCGTATTCTGATTTATCGCAATTGGCGCAAGGGACGGCTGCTTGCATATGTACGCGATACCATCATGGGTTGGCTATTGATTGTCGCCATTCTGATATTTCTCGGTTACGCCACCAAATTTCACAACCAGTTCTCCAATCAGGTGTTATTGACTTGGTTCATGGTCACGCCGTTGATGCTGATCGCAAGCCATATCACCGTGCGCAGCATCGTCACCAATCTCTACAACAAAGGCGAATTACGCTCGGCCGTCGTCATCGGCGCCAACGAAACCAGTCTGCAATTCATCAAGCACATCGCCGATCTGCCCTTCTTGCTGATCAGCTATCAAGGTTTCTTTGATGAACGCAGCAGCTCGCGGATCGCCGGTATTGCAGGATCCCATACCGATGAGCAAGCCGGTTTGCAATTGACTGCAGCGGTTACCCGCTCCGGCAGTTTTGGTTCGCGGTTAGGCGGTTTGACCGATGTCGTGCCGTACGTGCAGAAACATAATATCGAAATGGTTTTTATCAGCCTGCCGATGGCATCGCAACCGCGCATTCAAAAACTGATGGATGAACTGCCGGATACCACCACGTCGATCTATTTCCTGCCGGATATTTATATTTTCGATTTGATGCAGGCGCGCTTCGAATACGTCGGCGATCTTCCGGTGGTCGCCATGAACGAATCACCGTTCACCGGTATCGACGGCGTGGTCAAAAATACCAGCGATTTTGTGCTGGCGCTGCTGATTATCTTGCTAATATCCCCGATCATGCTGTGCATTGCGTTAGCGGTGAAATTCACCTCTCCCGGCCCGGTTATCTTCAAGCAACGGCGTTATGGTTTAAACGGCGAAGAAATCATTGTTTACAAATTCCGCTCCATGACCGTCACCGAAGACGGCGCCAATATCCAGCAAGCCAAACAAAACGACCAGCGGCTCACCAGAATCGGCGGTTTCCTGCGGCGCACTTCATTGGACGAATTGCCGCAATTCTTCAACGTGCTCGAAGGCAAAATGAGCATCGTCGGCCCGCGGCCTCATGCCGTCGCGCATAACGAGCTCTATCGCAAACTCATCAAAGGCTACATGCTGCGCCACAAAGCCAAACCCGGCATCACCGGATGGGCCCAAGTCAACGGCTGGCGCGGCGAAACCGAAACCCTCGAAAAAATGAAAGCGCGCATCGAACACGATCTCTACTACCTCAAAAACTGGTCCATCTGGCTCGACCTCTGGATCATCTTCAAAACCATCCTCGTCGTCTTCAAAAAAGATAATGCTTATTGATTTAATGCGTTGCAAAATTAATCGAATCTAATCATGGTCCGAAGTTAGCGGGAAATACTAAGACGGATTTTCTTACCCGGCACGCCATCGTCGAATTTTTCATCGTCGTTTTTGATAAAAAACCAAATGATTGGCGATTGATTTGGATGAATGTTCCGGATTAGCGCCGATCCGCACTTTAGCAATGGACTGCATTGTCATATCAGTCTAAATAGCTTATCGTGTCACCTTGCAGTGGCACAACATCTATAAAACTTCCCATTTGCGATAGCAAATCGTACCACCATTAAACCTCTCGAACCCTCATTTTGCCAACAGGAGGTCTCGTATGAAAACCACCCAACTGATCGTGTTTGTTGCATTACTAGGCCTGACATGTCCGGCAGTCGCGCTGGACACCGCTACCAGTGACGCGGCTTTAGCCAAGAGACTGGATAATCCGATTCCTGCAACAATCGAAAAAGGCACCATCCGCGTACGCTTAAAAACCATTGCATCCGGATTGGCCGCGCCGAATTGGGGCGTTCCAGCGCCGGGTGATTCTGAGTATTTATATGTTAGCGATCAAAACGGTAAATTGTGGCGGATTAACCTGGCTGACGGCAGCAAACTGTTCTTCGATCTATCCGCTTTGCTGGTGCCGCTGGGCGCTTTCGGCAGTGAATCGTACGATGAGCGAGGACTGCTCGGATTCGCTTTTCATCCGCAGTATGCCGACAACGAGCTGATATATACCTATACTTCGGAACCCGCCAGCGCGAGCAGCGATTTTTCAACTATTCCACCCGGCGGTTCGGCCAATCATCGTTCTGTCATTCGCGAATGGAAGATGAATTTCTCAAAATTCGCCACAGAACCCGAACCAATGGATGTTCGCGTGCTGCTGACTGTCGATCAACCGCAATTCAATCATAACGGCGGCGCGCTTAATTTCGGTCCGGATAACCGGTTATACATTGCTTTCGGCGACGGCGGCGGTGCTGATGATCGCGATGGACAAACGTTCATCGGCGCCCCGATGATCGGCCACGGCATCAACGGCAATGGGCAAAATCCAGCTAACCCACTCGGCAGCTTGCTGCGGATTGACCCGCTGGGATCCAATTCAGACAACGGCAGCTACGGCATTCCTACCGATAACCCCTTCGCCGAATCTTCGACTGTTCTGCGCGAAACTTATGCATACGGTTTCCGCAATCCCTTCCGTTTCTCTTTCGATTTGCAAACCGGCGCATTGGTATTAGCCGATGTCGGACAAAACGCTATCGAAGAAATCAATCTGATTCAATCAGGTGGAAATTATGGCTGGGGACTAAAGGAAGGCAGTTTCCGCTTTGATCCGAATGGCACCGATGCCGGGTTTGTCACCAATGACGCGATTTCAGGTGATTTCAAAGATCCGGTAGTGCAATATGACCACGACGAAGGCACCGCCGTCATTGGCGGATTTGTCTACCGCGGCAACACCATCACCGATCTGCAAGGAAAATATGTATTGGGTGATGCTTCCAAAACCGGCAGTGGCGATGGCCGGATCTTTTATACCGATGGTGTCGCCATCTATGAATTGGACTTTGCGGATCGCGCACAATCGGGTTTCTGGGTGCTGGGGTTCGGACAAGACGGAGACGGCGAGATTTACGTGCTTGGCAATACCACCGGCACTCCGTTCGGCGAGACTGGCGTCGTCTACAAACTGATTCCCAATGCCGGATTCGACGGCAGCACTGTCGATATTCCCGCAATCACCGCAAGATTCTCCGGCGGTGACGATGCTGTTTATCGCGCTCGCATGCAAATGATCGCCGGAAGCGCACCGCTTCGATTTGAAGTGTCACAAGTCGAACCGCTGGCTGAACGTTTCCGTGACGACGCGACAGTTTTCACGCAAGCCACCGGTCAGTTGCAAATTCCGTTTATCAATGTCACCAATGACAACGGAAGCATCGCTACGTATGCCGTAGTATTGCAACAGATTACTGATGCACCGGCACTGACATTTGAATTGGTTAATGCCAGTTTAGTAAAGTAGCAGGCAGTATTTCAACCGGATGATACCGTCCGGAACGGATGATTTGCCGCTTATGCACAAGATCTTCACATTTTCTGATGCGCCAGCAGGCGCTCAAACTCATCTGTTTGAATAGCAGGAGAATAATAAAAGCCTTGCACGTAATCACAGCCGAATTGAATTAATAAATCCTGTTGCTCTTTGGATTCCACACCTTCCGCAATCGTGAATATATCCAGTTTGTGGGCCATTACGATAATCGCTTCAACCAACGCGCGATCGGTTTCATTGTTAATCAAATTGCTGATAAACGAACGATCGATCTTGAGATAGTCAATGTCGAATCTTTTCAGATAAGACAGCGAGGAAAAACCGGTACCGAAATCATCAATCGACACTTCAATGCCGGCATTGCGGTATTCCAGCAGGCGATCCTTGACATCCGCAGTATCTTTTAATAGCAACCCTTCGGTGATTTCAACGTTGATACAATTTCCCGGCAGCCCGAGCTCATTCAGTTTCTCCGACCAGGCGTACTTGTTGAAATATTTAAACTGAATAGGCGAAACGTTGACACTGATTTGAATGATGGTTCCAAATTCATCCAGCCAGCGCTTAATCAAAGCACAAGCTTGCATAAATACCCAATTGCCGATTTCGTTGATCAATCCGCTTTCTTCAGCAATTGGAATGAAGATTGAGGAATCGATCAATCCCCGGTTTGCGTGATTCCAGCGCAATAGCGCTTCCGCTTTGATAATCCGTTTGCTGGATAAATCCAGAATCGGCTGGTAATGCACCTGCAATTCGTTTTTTGCCAATGCACTTCTGAGTTGATGGGTCAGCGTCATTTTTTCATACGCTTCAAATTGCATGGAACGCGTAAAATAGCAAAAGCGGCTCCGTCCCTCTATTTTTGCCTTATACATGGCTTGATCGGCGTGTTTCATGAGACTTTCCAAGTCCAGTCCATCCGCCGGGTATAACACAATACCGATGCTGGTCGAAATAAAATGCTCAACCTTATTTTGATCCAGAATGAACGGCTTATTCAATGCTGCAATGATATTCTGGGCGATCATTTCAATTCTCGGCTTGGTGATATCGGGGAGAATGACTGCAAATTCATCACCACCCAAGCGCGCCACGGTATCGGTTTCCCGCACGCATTTCAGGATGCGTGACGAAACTTCCGCCAGCAATTTATCGCCGATCGCATGTCCTAAGGTATCGTTGATATCCTTGGAATGATCCAAATCCAGAAACAACAAAGACAGCAGCAAATTGTTACGACGCGATTTCTTGATTTCCTTATTCAATTGATACTTGAATAAACTTCGATTCGGCAAATTAGTTAAATCATCGTAATTTGCCTGCGCTAAATATAATTCATCCAATTTCTTTTTTTCAGTGATATCGGAGAATTGCGCGACATAACAGTAAATCCGTTGATCCGCCTGACGAATGATGCTGATATTCATCCATTTTGCTTGCACGCTACCGTCTTTATGAAGATCCCAGATTTCTCCTTGCCAGTGATCTTCCGCCAGCAGCTTCTGCCACATTTTCTGATAAAAGGATTTTTTTTGCCGGCCGGAATTAAAAATTCGCGGATCTTTCCCTTTTACATCATCCAGCTCATAACCGGTCATGCGAGTAAAAGCCGGGTTAACCGCCATGATCAGATTATTCTCATCCGATACCATGATGGCTTCGTTACTATAATGATAAATAGCGGATGCCAACCGCATGGTATCGTTGGATTGTTTTTGCTCGGTGATATCCTGATAAATGCCGAGCACCCCAAAGACCTCATGGTGAGTGTTACGCAACGGAACTTTAGAAGTTTGCAGCCAAATCGTGTTACCGTCCGGGGTATTCAGCGGTTCTTCATAATAAAGCTTGGATACGCCTGAATCGATTACCTGCCGGTCATCGGCGCGATAATGATCGGCTTGTTCTTTAGTCCAGCTTAAATCATAGTCATTCTTGCCAATGATTTGCTGCGGAAATTTCACGCCGGCATCCTTGGCGAACACGGGGTTGCAACCTAAATAGCGCGATTGTTTATCTTTCCAGAAAATGCGCAGCGGCACGGTATCAATAATGGTTTTCAGCAAATTCCGCGAATCGTATAATGCAGCCTCTTTTTCCCGGCTCTCGGTGATATCGCTTCGGTAACCGGCAACCTCCACGGCCGTGCCACTTGAATCCGTAATCAAAAAAAGTTCGTCCCTAAGCCATTTCCATTGCCCATTCTGATGTTTAAACCGGTATTCATGGAGTTGTCTGCCGGAAAAAAACAACAGCGAAAGGTTGGCGAATACCTTATCGCGATCTTCCGGATGAATGCGGTTAATCCAAAAATCTGGCACGGAAAGAAATTCTTCCACGGAATACCCAAGAATTTTGGTTAAGTTGCTACTGATATAGTTTGCTGTAAATGGGGAAAAAACATCGCATTTGTAGACAATCACGGGGGAGAATGCGAACAAATAATCGTTCTGCTGAATTGCTGAGCGACCGGCAACGGCTTCCGGATTTTGCTGAGAATCTTCGATAATGAATATGCGAAATACGGACAAGCCCAATTCATCTTTTTGATAAAAATAGTGAAGATTTGAAAGAAAAATAGAACCATCCCAGCGCAGCAATCGCAATTGCAGATTTCCTTTCAATTCATCTTCATTTCTACCTGAAAATAATCGATTCCATAAAGATTTGTCTTCTGTGAGAATAAAATCGGAAAAATCTTGCTGCAGCAATTCGTTTTTTTTGATTCCAAAAATCTTGCAAGCAACCGGATTTATTATTTGAATCTGGCCAACCGGATTCAACATCAGATAGCCAATGCGAAACAATTCACATGAATCAGTCATTTTATTATTTTAGCCGGATTGACTTAACGGGATCTGCAGCCACTGAATCAATAAACAAAAAAAGTAACACCACCAATACTATACAAACACCCACCTGCAATCCGCATAGCACGGGCTGCTAATATTTCTTTGACTGCTTTGAAAAAGCTCGAAGATCAGATGTAATCATCAATAAGTTCTGCTTGAAATTTTGTGATTTTGCATAATTTATCATTACATTGATCCATTACCCTAATATTTTTCTTGTATTTACATGGCAAGGTTTTTGTCTGCTGGAAACAACGAAACCAGTCTGCAAACCATTAAAGCAAAAATTGCATTAACCTTGTGGGCAGCAATCGCCGATTGATTCCATTTTCAAATTTAATTCATCAGAATGTGATATAAGATTTATAGAATTTGGAAGATAAAATTCTTCCAGAAAATTGATCAAAAACCGCCCAGCAAATTTTTTAGGCGTAGCTTTAGGCATTTAGGCATAGAAAAAATTTTTATGGAAATATTTTCTATTAAATCTAATGAATTAATTGCTTTTTATGGTGCCCAGAAGAGGACTCGAACCTCCACACCCGAAGGCACATGGACCTGAACCATGCGCGTCTACCAATTCCGCCATCTGGGCAAGATGCAGCCAGATCAGGCTGCAGGAAAGCGCGTCATTCTATAGGAAATCACTGTTTTGTCAAATAACAAGAAGCAAAAATTGCGCGATCTGGATCCCTTTCTCAAGCGAGAGAGAGAACGTTATCCGCAGCCCCTGCCAAGCCGCGAATATATCTTGCAGATTTTGAAGCAGCAAGGCATTCCGGTTGCCGAGCAAACACTATACAAACTGCTATCGATTACAAAAAAAGAGCAAGCATTGTTCAGCCGCCGATTGGCGGCAATGATGCGCGAAGGTCAGATTTTCCGCAACCGCAAAGACGATATTTGCGTAATGGAAAAGCTGGATTTGATCAAAGGCCGGGTGCAAGGACATCCGGATGGTTTTGGTTTTTTAATCCCCGATGATGGCAGCGGCGATTTGTATCTAAGTGCCAAGGAAATGCACAAAGCATTACACGGCGACCGGGTTCTCGTGCGCGAAATCGGTTTGGACCGGCGTGGCCGCCGTGAAGCGGCAATTGTCGAGATACTGGAATCGGCTAATACAAAATTGGTTGGCCGATTGCATATCGATCACGGGATTTTGTTTGTCGTCGCGGAAAATAAACGTATCAGCCAGGATATCCTGATTGCCAAGGAACATTCGTTAAAAGCCAAAGCCGGTCAGGTTGTGATGGTGGAAATCATTCAACAACCCAATAAACATGCACAACCGATCGGCAAAATTGTTGAGATCCTGGGTAACTACACCGCGCCGGGAATGGAAATTGAAATCGCGCTGCGCAAACACGATCTCCCCTACGAGTTCTCTCCCGAAACCGACAAATTGTCAGCGAAATTTCCGAAAAATGTGCTGAAGAAAGAATGGTCGGGGCGCCGGGATCTCTGTCAGTTACCGCTGGTGACCATCGACGGTGAGACTGCGAAAGATTTTGACGACGCTGTCTATTGCGAAAAGGATGGCAAAGGTTACCGGTTGTTCGTCGCCATCGCGGATGTCAGCCACTATGTCAAACCACGTGACGCAATCGACCAGGAAGCCTATACCCGCGGCAACTCGGTGTACTTTCCGCGGCGCGTAATCCCAATGCTCCCCGAAGTTTTATCGAATGGATTGTGTTCACTGAATCCAAACCAGAAACGGCTATGCATGGTTTGCGAAATTCGTTTTAAAACCAGCGGCGAGATTATCGATTACACATTTTATCCTGCCGTGATGCGGTCTCACGCCCGGTTAACCTATACCCGAGTCGCCGCCATGCTGGCAAACAACAGTGGCCAAGAAGCCGAAGAATATGCGGAATTGCTGCCGCATTTGCAATTGCTCGACAAACTCTTCAAGGCATTATTGAAAGCGCGTAAAAAACGTGGCGCCATTGATTTCGAAACGACTGAAACACAGATGTTTTTCAACGATCAAGGCAAGATCGAAAAAATCGTACCGGTACAACGCAACGATGCGCACCGTTTAATCGAAGAATGCATGCTGGCAGCCAATGTTTGCGCGGCGGATTTTTTGCAAAAGAACGGCCAGACCACGTTATACCGGATTCACGAAAGTCCGGTTCCCGAGAAAATTGAAACACTGCGGAATTTCTTGAAAGAATTCGGCATTCCACTCGGCGGCAAAAATAAACCCAGCGCAAAAGACTATGCGCAAACATTGCTTAAAATCCAAGACAGACCGGATGCGCAATTGTTGCAAACAGTCATGCTGCGTTCTTTGCGGCAAGCCATCTACAGCCCGGATCTAACCGGACATTTCGGTCTGGCTTACGATGCTTATACGCATTTTACGTCACCGATCCGGCGTTATCCCGATTTACTCGTTCACCGAGCAATCAAAGCTGTTTTGAATGGTGAAATCTATCAACCGGGCGACTGGGATATGCTCGGTCAGCATTGCTCCATGACCGAACGGCGCGCCGACGATGCCACGCGTGACGTCGAAGCGTGGCTCAAATGTTTTTACATGCAAGATAAAATCGGCGAATGTTTTGATGGTGTTATCAGTAGCGTAACCGGATTCGGTTTGTTTGTGGCGCTCGACGAAGTGTATGTCGAAGGACTGGTGCATATTTCCGATCTGCCCAGCGATTATTTTCACTTCGATGCGATAAAGCACATGTTGCTTGGCGAACGCAGCGGCAAGCAATTCCGGCTTGGCGACCGGGTGCGCGTGCAAGTAGTCCGCGTCGACCTGGAAACCAGTAAAATTGATTTTGTATTGATCGAGGCTGAGAAGAAACAGAAGCGATCTCAAGCAAAAGAGCGCGTTAAAAAAAAGAAAGCTCCTTAATCGCTTGAATTTACCATACAATATTACCCAGCAATTTTTCGTGATCACGCATTCACCGCTTCCAACTCTCAATTAACCGAACTGTGTCAGGCATCCGCTTTATTATTGGTTTTCACGCCGTCACCAGCCGTTTGCGGCAAAATCCCGGCAGTATCAAAGAAATCATCATCGATGCAACGCGCGATGATCATCGTGCGCGAAATCTGTTGCAGCTTACCGGAAACCACAAAATCCGTATTACCGCCAGTAACAGCGCGAAACTGGCCGAGATTACCGGCAGTCATCGTCACCAAGGTGTGGTTGCGAGTATTGATGCGACACACCAGCATTTCGACCTTGACGATATTCTCGATAGCTTGACCGAACCAGCGCGATTGCTGGTATTGGACGGGATTCAGGATCCGCATAACTTAGGTGCGTGCCTGCGCGTGGCCGATGCATTCGGTGTTCATGCCGTGATTGCTCCCAAAGACCGGGCAGTCGGCTTGACGCCCGCTGTCTACAAAGTCTCCAGCGGTGCCGCCGATACCGTGCCGTATATCGCGGTCACCAATCTTGCGCGCACGCTCAAGCAATTGAAAGACCGGAATGTTTGGATTTACGGAACTGCAGAAGACGCCGAACACGATCTGATTGATTTTCAATTGAAAGGCGCCGTTGCGTGGGTATTCGGCTCCGAAGAGAAAGGCATGCGCCGCTTGACACGGGAAAATTGCGATCAATTGGTACGCATTCCCATGCTCGGCGGAGTGGAAAGTTTGAACGTTGCGGTCAGCGCTGGGATCTGTTTATTTGAAACCCACCGCCAACAATCTTTGGCTTGATACCGCGACCTGGTAAAATACCGGCTACAACCGATTCCAATCTCCGGCTATACCAACCAAATTGATAACGCTATTCCCTAAACCATGACTTCTTGTGATTGCCCGAATTTCAAAACCCATTTCTCCGGACTTTTAGAACAAGCGGCTCGCGCCATCACATCCCCGGATACGGTGCTGCGCATAGAATTAACCCGTACCAAACAGGCCAGTCATGGCGATTATTCCTGCAATCTGGCCATGCAATTGGCCAAATCATTGCACAAAAATCCCCGCGAAGTTGCCAGTTTGCTGATTGCTGCTCTCCCCTCATCGCCGTATCTGGATAAGGTGGAAGTCGCCGGCGCCGGCTTCATCAATTTGTTTTTAACCCACGCCGCCAAGCAGCAATACGTGCATCAGGTACTGCAAAGCAAAGCCGCCTATGGCCACGGCGATTCTGGGCAAGGTAAAAAAATTCAAGTGGAATTTGTATCCGCGAATCCGACCGGTCCGTTGCATGTCGGCCATGGCCGCGGCGCCGCCTATGGCGCGAGCCTTGCAAATGTTCTGTCAGCAGCGGGTTTCAATGTGTCGCGAGAATTCTACGTCAATGATGCGGGACGGCAGATGGACATCCTGACGCTTTCAACCTGGTTGCGGTATCTGGAACTCAACGATATCCACATACCATTCCCGCAAAACGCGTATCAAGGAAGCTATGTGAGCGCCATGGCGCAATTAATCTTCCAGGCACATGCAGAACGGTATGTCCACCAACCGGCATTATTATTGGATGGTTTGCCTACTCAAGTATTGGAGGCCGCAGTCTCAACCGATGAACATCTGGATCTATTAATCGCCAATGCCAAAAAAATCCTGGGGCAAGATTATGCGTATTTTCATAATTTCGTGCTGACCGAGCAACTTGGGGATTGCCGCAACGATTTGATGGAGTTCGGCGTCGAATTCGATATCTGGTTTTCGGAACAATCGCTGTACGATAATGGTTCCGTTGCTCGCACCATGCAATTGCTCGAGGACAAAAAATACTTATACGAACAAGATGGCGCGATCTGGTTCCGTTCGACCGACTTCGGCGATGAGAAAGACCGCGTAGTGCAGCGGGAAAACGGCCAATTCACTTATTTTGCTTCCGATATCGCTTACCATTTGAATAAGTTTGAACGCGGTTTCGATCAAGTCATCAATATCTGGGGAGCGGATCATCACGGCTATATTCCACGGGTAAAAGGTGCCTTGCAAGCACTTGAACTGGATCCGGCAAAACTTGAAATTGCCTTGGTGCAATTCGCCGTGCTCTATCGCGACGGTAAGAAAGCACCGATGTCGACGCGCTCCGGTGAGTTTGTCACTTTGCGGGAGCTACGCGAAGAAGTCGGTAAAGATGCGGCTCGTTTCTTCTATGTCATGCGCAAAAGCGATCAGCACCTGGACTTTGATCTGGATTTAGCCAAATCGCAAAGTAACGAAAACCCGATCTATTATGTGCAGTATGCACATGCGCGGGTATGCAGCGTTCTGGCGCAGTGGGATGGTCAAGTAGACGAACTGGTCTCGGCGGATACCACGATTCTGACGAACCCGCTTGAATTGGCGCTGTTACAAAAACTCATCGATTTTCCGGATACTGTAGAGATGGCTGCACGCGAATACTCGCCGCACCTGATTGCCTTCTATCTCCGCGAACTGGCGAGCGAATTTCATAGCTACTATAATTCAACGCGTTTTCTGGTACCGGAAATTCCATTGCAATACGCTCGTTTGGCATTAATCGCAGCCGTCCGCCAAGTGTTAAATAATGGTTTGACATTACTCGGTGTCAGCGCGCCTGATAAAATGTAACCAAAAATTACTGAAGGATATTCATGAGTCGAGATTATAAATCCCGCAAGCCTGCCCGATCATCACCGGAAAAAAGCGGCTCGGCATTCTTGGGCGGATTTGTGGGTTATGCATTGGGACTTGCCAGCGCCATCGGTATCTGGGTGTATTTTAACTACGGCCCGAATCCCTTTCTCGCAACTGAGAAAGTGCCCAGTTCGGCAGAGATCCATCAAAAACAATCGACTGTAGAGGCGTCCGCCCCTCCGGAAAAAGCAGAGAAAGAAGAACCGGTTCATTTAGTCGAAGAAAAACCGAAGTTTGATTTCTATAAAATATTACCCGGCGTAGACGAACCGGAAATCGATCATCACTACCGGCCGGCTGCCGAGCCGCCGCCGGTTGAGCCGCCCGTCAGCGTCAAAACGCCGGAGGTTATCAATAAACCCGCTAAACCTGTTGAGCCAGCACCGCTACTGGCGCCGCCGCGCCCCGCGCCGGTCATAACACCACCGGAACCTGCTCCGCAAGTCGCAGCAATTCAGCCGCGCATTGTTCCTGCGGAGCCTGCGCCGCCACCGGCTATTCCTCCTGTCAGTGTTACGCCGCCGTCTCATGAGAAATTTTTTCTGCAAGCAGGGTCGTTCCGGAAAAACGATGAAGCTGAAAACCTTAAAGCACGATTGGCGTTGTTGGGCTTATTCGCCACGGTTCAACCGATCGATCTGGCGGATAGAGGCATGTGGTACCGGGTTCGAGTTGGCCCCTTCAATAATCGGACGGACGCCGATCGAGCCAATGTCTCATTGAAGGAGAATGGAATAGAAGCTCAATTTGTGAGAATTCAATAAATCCGTAACTAATCTTTTTAGCGCACTGTTTCAAAATACGCCTCACCGATAACTACTTTTCTCTTACTTTCAAACTTTATTAAAGGAGTAAAAATGAAGCGACGTCAGTTTCTCTCAGCTTTCTTGTTGTTAGGTTTCTCTTTTGTTTTTGTTCCTGGCGCCCAATCCGAAATCATCGAAGGAAAAGATTACGCTGTTCTCGCCAAGCCGATACCCGTTGAAAATACCGGCAAAGTCGAAGTTCTGGAGTTTTTCTGGTACGGTTGTCCGCATTGCTATAACTTGCATCCCCATCTTGCCGCCTGGCTGGCCAATCTTCCGGCGGATGTTAACTTCCGCTATGTTCCCGCGATTCTGCGCGCTAACTGGGTTCCGGCTGCAAAAATATTTCACACCATTGAAGCGATGGGGATTACCGGTACTTTGCACGATAAAGTTTACGATGCGATCCATCGCGATAAAATTGATTTGAATAACGATTCGGTATTATTCGAGTGGATTGAAAAACAAGGTTTCGATAGGAAAAAATTTGAGAACACCTATCAGTCCTTCACAGTGCAGAATCTCGTTGCCAAATCGACACAAATGACGCGTCAATACGAACTCAATGGAGTTCCCGCTCTGATCGTCAATGGCAAATACATCACCAGCGGACGAATGGGCGGTACCCCGCAAGATACCATCAAGACTCTGAACGGACTCATAGAAAAAGCCCGTAAAGAACTCTGATAGCATCCATCTTCAATTATTAACGGCATTCCAGGAAAAAAATTCTTCAAGCATCGTCAGTCTCTAAAAATAGCACGGCCTTTCCGAAGGTCGTGCTGAATTGTTTCAAGACAACTGCAATTGCGTTATTTCTGATTTCCGCTTTGCTTTTCGATGCCGTGTAGCAGCAATCGCGCAAAGCCGCGAATCCATTTTAAAAACCTTTAACTCTGATACTTCCCCAAAAGACGGAGATTCACCTGCGGAATTTCTTCTGGCGCGTGCGTTTGTATTTTCTTTTTGACGATACTTATCGAGACGCGACCTACATTTCTTATTAATAACCAGATCGTCATGCCGATATCTAATGGCATTAAATATTTAGACTTCTTAGTTATTTAAATACACTGGCTGATTCAGTTTATCCAGGTTTGTTATTTCAATTAAGCATATTTCTATAAGAATACGACGATGCGATCAATACATACATCCTTTACACCGCATGGCTCATCGCATGATCCGGCTGTAACCGCCGCGAATACCGCAACGATTAAAACCAGCTTACTTGAAGCTATTGCTAACGACCCCGATCTTCCGACGCTGGGCAGTTCCATTTCTCGTATCGTGCAACTATCATCTTCCGATCATGAATCCATCCGCCAGCTATCCTATTTTGTTTTATCCGATGTTTCATTGACACAAAAGATTCTGCGTTTATCCAATTCCGTTGCATTCAGATCGTCTTCCAATAAAATTATCACCAGTGTTACTAAAGCAATTTTTCTGATGGGTTTTAATTCCGTCAGAAACTGTGCGCTAGCCATGCTGCTTGTCGATGGCATGTCAGGAAAGCAAGTTGAGCATGTTCGAACCGAGTTGATTCATACTTTGGCTGCCAGCATGGTAAGCCGGGAATTAGCAAAACACAGCCAATTTAGTGATGCCGAAGAAATAGTCGTGGTTGCGCTTTTTAAAAATCTTGGCCGGTTATTACTCGCTGCTTATGATCCCGAGCACTATCAAAAAATGACGGCATTGATTGCACAAGGCACCCATACGCCGTGGCAGGCGGCCATGCAAATATTAGGCTTCAATCTGGAAACGTTGACCGAAAACATTTTAGAAAACTGGAATATTCCCGGCAGTATTATCCAGGCGCTCAAAAACAGGCCCGGCGGCAATCTCAATCTAGCAAAAAGCAAACACGAATGGATGCAGCAAGCCGCAGAATTCAGTGAAAAAGCCGCGCCGCTTGTGTTGACATGGACGCAGACTAACGATCCGGCCTGTAAAGAAAAGCTTCTTGGCCGTTTTGGTAAAGCATTGTGTCTCGACACTATAAAACTGGATCAATTGATTGCCAATGCCGGTGAAGAAACCTATGCGCTATTAATGGATACGGATCTAATCGCATTAGAAAATAAACGAACGAACAAACCGAGCTCGTCGCCAACTGAATTTAGCCCGGAGAATGAAGAAGATGCATTGACAGACTTGATACTCGGAACGGACCAAAACGATCATCATCAAATTACTCAACGATATCCCAGCGGTAAGCCCTATAATGCATCCACCTTGCTTCTATCGGGAATTCAAGACGTAGCGGAAATCATGGCTTCCGGTTATTATAAACTTGATGATTTGGTTATGCTTGTGCTCGAAACTTATTATAATAGCCTGGGATTCCGCTTTATCACGTTTTGTTTGCTAGACTCTAAAATTAACCAGTATCGCGCACGAAGCTCACTCGGACAAAACAACATGATTTATCAAAAAGCCTTTAATTTTCCGGCCACGCCCTCCATTGATTTGTTTCACGGCGCTCTGAAGAAAAATGCAGATTTGCTGATTTCCGATGCTTCTACTTGCAAAATACGTAAGCTTATCCCGCAATGGCATAGGGATTCACTGCCCGACGCGCGCAGTTTTATGGTTCTTCCTTTAGTTACCCGTCAGAAACCAATTGGGCTTTTCTATGCTGATCGTGATGTCGAAGCACCGGAAGGTATTTCTTCAGAAGAGACAAGATTGATCAGAACATTGAAAGGTCAAGCGCTTACCGCTTTTAATTCTAATTAACTCCGGAATCGGTCATTAGCGACAATACTTCAAATGATTAAAACAGACGGTTGTTTATTTATCATTAGCGCGCCATCCGGTACCGGAAAAACAAGCCTGGTTAGAGCCTTACTGCAATCAAATCCCAATCTCGCCCTTTCGATTTCGCATACCACCCGGCCGCCGCGACCGGGAGAAATCAATGGCCGCGATTATCATTTTGTCACTACGGAAACCTTCCGTGAAATGCAGCTCAATGGAGAATTTATTGAAAGTGCTGAGGTTTATGGCAATCTTTATGGTACTTCGCAACAGTGGGTCAATAAAATCATCTCGTCCGGGCAAGATATTCTGCTGGAAATTGATTGTCAGGGTGCTCAGCAAATACGCAGGCTATTTCCACAAACCGTTGGAATTTTCATTATTCCGCCTTCTGTCGAGGTGCTGGCAACCCGATTAAAAACGAGAGCGCAAGACAATCCGGAAATTATCCAAAAAAGATTGGCGGCCGCTCGTGAGGAAATCAGTCATATCGCCGAATATGATTATGTGATTATCAATGATATCCTTGAGCACGCGCTCAGCGACCTGGCAAGCATTGTAAAAGCCGAACATTTAAAACAAAACCGTCAATTAATCAATTGCTCTGAATTAATCGCGCAATTCTCCTGACTTGCAACTCCGGAATAGTCGAGGAAGCGGATTTCCATTATTACCCCGGCATCGAAGAAAATTCGCACAAACGGACAATCAGTATTACTCAAGCATTAATTCATGCTTACATTGATAATATAGTAAAATTTATCATCAATTTTTTTAACTAAAAGGGAAGATCCATGGCACGCATTACAGTAGACGATTGTTTAAAAATGATTCCTAATCGATTTGAAATGACATTAACAGCAACGACAAGGGCAAGGCAACTCGCTATCGGTTCTGCACCGCTTGTTGATCCGGGGCGAGACAAGCCGACAGTCATTGCATTACGCGAATTGTCTCAAGGAAAAATCGGGATCGATATCCTCAATTCCAAAAATTAGCCGCTTTATCCGGCTTATTCCAACATTGCTCCAATATCTGAAAACTTCTAACCTATCAGCAGCTTAAGCACAAGTTTGCAAAAAGCAATTCACTCGCGCTCAAGTTATTGCCGGATGCGAATCTACATCTAAAACGTCATGCCAGAAGCAGAGTTATTATTTTCTGAATCATCCCAATATCTCAAACCGGAAGATATCGCGCAGCTCCGCAACGCCTATTCTTTCGGGCAAGGCGCGCATTCCGGGCAATTCCGGAAATCGGGCGAACCCTATATTTCTCACCCAGTCGCGGTCGCAAGGATACTCAGCACACTGCATCTCGACACGCCGACGCTAACAGCCGCGTTGTTGCATGATGTCGTGGAAGATACCGATATCTCCAAAGCCGAAATCAGCGAACGATTCGGAGAGCCGGTTGCGGAATTGGTTGACGGTGTATCCAAACTAACAAAAATTGAATTCCAGACGCAGGAAGAAGCGCAAGCGGAGAATTTTCGCAAGATGCTGATGGCGATGGCCCGGGATGTACGCGTTATCCTGATTAAATTAGCAGACCGGCTCCACAATATGCGCACGCTGGAGGTCATGCTGCCGCAGAAACAACGCAGTATTGCCCGCGAAACACTCGAAATTTACGCCCCGATCGCGCACCGTCTGGGACTGAATACCATTTATCAAGAATTACAAGAGCTGGGCTTCCGCTATTCATACCCGTTGCGTTATAAGGTTTTGATTAAAGCCACGAAAGCGGCGCGCGGCAACCGCCGGGAAGTCGTAGGAAAAATTCTCGAAACCATTACACAAAAACTAAAAGATGCCGGATTGGAAGCAGAAATAAGCGGCCGCGAGAAGCACCTCTACAGCATTTACACGAAAATGGTCGAGAAACATTTATCTTTTTCCGAAGTGCTGGATATTTACGGCTTTCGCGTCATCGTCAAAGACATCCCGTCCTGCTATATCGCATTGGGCATGTTACACAGCTTATACAAGCCGATACCCGGAAAATTCAAAGACTATATCGCGATTCCCAAGGCCAATGGCTATCAATCACTGCATAGCACGCTGCTGGGGCCTTATGGCATCCCCATCGAAATTCAGATTCGTACCGCTGAAATGCATCGGATCGCCGAGAACGGCGTCGCCTCACACTGGCTTTATAAGAGTTCAGATATTGATTTCAATGAGTTACACTCAAAAACCAATCAGTGGTTGCAGAGTTTGCTGGAAACGCTCAGTGGATCCCGCGATTCACTAGAATTTCTGGAACACTTAAAAATTGACTTATTTCCCGGCGATGTTTTCGTTTTCACACCGCAAGGAAAAATATTGACGCTCCCAAGAGGCTCAACTGCTGTGGATTTTGCCTATGCAGTACATTCCGATGTAGGCAATTGTTGTGTCGCTGCTAAAATCAACGGTGAGAATGCGCCGCTGCGTTCTCAGCTCAAAAGCGGCGATCGGGTTGAAATTGTGACCGCGCCGTACGCAAAACCGAATCCTGCGTGGCTGAGTTATGTTGCAACCGGCAGAGCCCGCTCGCACATCCGCCATTTCCTCAGAACCATCCAATACGACGAGTCGGTCAAATTGGGTGAACGTATGTTAATTCAAGCATTGCTCTCATTTAATATCAATCCTGAGACCATCAGCGATGTGCAATGGGATAAACTGGTTCGCGACAGTGGCGTCAAATCCAAAGATGAGCTATTTGCTGAAATGGCTTTGGGCAAACAATTACCGGTTGTTGTGGCAAAACGATTGGCATCGCCTGAATCCATTTCCAATCAACAAAGCGCGGGACCGATTACCATACTTGGCACCGAAGGTGTTACCGTTCAATTTGCAAAATGCTGCCGCCCGATCCCCGGTGATACCATCGTTGGCATTTTCAAAAAAGACTCGGGTCTTATCATCCATACATTTGATTGCAACTATGTCACCAGCAGTCAAAAGAATTCCGATAACTTCATGGATGTGACATGGGGTAAAGACATCTCTAAAACTTTTGAAGCCAGCATCAAAGTTACCACTGCCAATAAACAAGGCGTGCTTGCACATGTCGCAGCTGAGATTGCCAAAGCCGATTCCAATATTGACGATATTGCCATGGAAAGCGAGGGAGATTACATGCACATGCGCTTTATCATTCAAGTGAATAACAGGCATCATCTCGCGCAAGTGATGCGCAGTCTCCGGCGTCTCAAAGAAGTTGTCAGAATAAACCGCACCAAAAATTAAAATTTTTAGACGCGCGCTTTTATCCGTTTTTCAGCGTTTATTCCACATGCATTTGAAGACCGATTACCTTCTTAGTAGCGGTTAAGAATAATCTCCAGCACGAATTTACTTCCGATATACGCCAACAATAATGTAATGAAGCCCGCCAAAGTCCAACGGATTGCAATCCGCCCGCGCCATCCATAAAATTGCCTGCCCGCCAGCAATGCGGCAAATACTCCCCAGGATATGAATCCGAAGAGTGTTTTATGTGTAAATGTCAGCGGCTGCCCAAAAACCTCTTTAGAAAAAACCACTCCGCTCATCAGTGTCAATGTAAGCAAAATGAAACCCACCCAAATAATATGAAAGAGCAATTTCTCCATTGCCAGCAGCGACGGCAGATTGTTGAATATCGACCGCGTCGCGGGATGATGCAAATGCCGTTCTACGACGATCATCAACAGCGCGTGCATTGCAGCGATCGTCAACAGGCTATAAGCCATCATGGCAACCAGCAAATGTGCTTTGAATGCCGGTAATTCGGTATTTTCAAGAGGGCGGATCGACGGAAACAGCAGTGGTAACAACATTGCAACGGCAGCCGCGGCGGCAACCGGCGCGACCAGCGTTTGCATCCCTTGCAACCGTTTAGAAAAACCGGAAAACCAATAAATAAATGCGGTTAACCACACAATCGACGAAACTGCGTTACTCAACCCGAAACTGAGACCGCTGCCAACGAACATTGATTGATAAAGTGTTGCGGCATGAAGCAACAGTGGAACCAGCATTCCATAATGCGCCCAGAGAATATTCACGGATTGCCCGCTTGCTTCCGCCGATTGATTCCAAGTATTCTTCCAAAAAAACCAACCGATCAGTAAGTAAAGCAAAAACGCAACGAGATAAGTTAAAATGCCGGTCATCAGAAGTTCAAATTTTGTTAAATTGAAATAACTGGTTAGTCTACATGGCACTTTAACAAATTCAAAGCGCCAGCCATCATTATATTGATAAAATTTGAAACACCTTTATGTTATGTAATCATCGACCTTTATGAGGCTTCCAAATGTTTGAAAATCTTACCAGCCGATTCAGCGGTATTATCAAAACTTTACGCGGCGAAGCGCGGCTGACCGAAAGCAATATCCAGGATGCGTTGCGCGAAGTTCGTTTGGCGCTGCTTGAAGCGGATGTTGCGTTGCCGGTCGTCAAAGATTTGATCGCCCGTATCAAGGAAAAAGCTGTCGGACATGAAGTGCTGAATAGTCTCACCCCCGGTCAAGCGCTTGTCGGCGTGGTTAATCAAGAATTAATCAACATTATGGGGGGTGAAAAAGCGGATATTAATCTTGCAACGGTACCTCCCGCGGTTATCCTCATGGCAGGCCTGCAAGGCGCGGGCAAGACAACGAGTAGCGGTAAGCTTGCCAAGTGGTTAATGGAGCAAAAGAAAAAGAAAGTGTTGCTGGTCTCTTGCGATATTTATCGTCCGGCTGCGATTCATCAATTGGAGCTCTTAGCCCAGCAAACCGGCGCTGATTTTTTTCCGGTTACGGATGGACAGAAACCCGGGGAAATCAGCACAGCCGCATTGGATTATGCGCGCAAGCATCATCACGATGTCATGATTGTCGATACCGCCGGCCGGTTAGGGATTGACGAAGCGATGATGCGTGAAATCAGCGAACTGGAAGCACTGCTGAAGCCCATTGAAACGCTCTTTGTCGTCGACGCGATGCAAGGTCAGGATGCAGTCAATACTGCAAAAGCTTTCTCCGACGCACTACCTTTGACGGGTGTCGTTTTAACGAAAATGGATGGTGATGCGCGGGGTGGCGCTGCATTATCAGTGAAGCATATCACTGGAAAACCGATCAAATTTGTCGGCGTCGCGGAAAAACTGACGGGGCTTGAAGCATTTCATCCGGATCGGATGGCCTCCCGCATTTTAGGCATGGGCGACGTACTGGGATTGATTGAAGAAGCACAGCGCAGCGCCGATCAGCAAGAAGCTGAAAAGCTGATGAAAAAAATGAAATCGGGCAAAGCATTTGATTTGGATGATTTCAAAGCGCAATTTCAGCAAATGCGAAATATGGGCGGGATGAATGCCTTGATGGATAAATTGCCGGCGCAACTCAGTCAAGCCGCACAAAATATTAAAGTAGACGATAAACAGCTCAGCCGGACAGAGGGCATTATCAATTCCATGACCAAGCAAGAACGGATCAAGCCCGAAATCCTCAAGGCTTCGCGGAAACGCCGCATTGCTGCCGGAGCGGGTGTTTCGGTTCAGGAAGTCAATCGCTTACTGGCGCAGTTTGAACAAGCCCGGAAAATGATGAAAATGATGAACAAAGGTGGAATGGCCAAAATGATGCGTGGAATAAAAGGCATGCTGCCGCGCTTCCATTAATTTCCGGCAGCACTGACAGCACCGCTAGCTGTCAGTGCGTCAATGCTTACCCGTACTGCCGAAGCCATCGGCGCCGCGATGACTCTGGTCGAAATCATCCACGCAATTGAATTCGACCTGAATGACAGGAACCACAACGAGTTGCGCAATGCGTTCCATCGGATTCAAATGAAATGCGGTATCGCCCCTGTTCCAGCATGAAACCAGGATTTGTCCTTGATAATCGGAATCGATGAGTCCGACTAGATTGCCGAGAACGATTCCGTGTTTATGCCCAAGCCCGGAGCGTGGCAGTATTAGCGCCGCTAACCCGGTATCGGCAAGATGCATGGCCATGCCGGTTGGAATAAGACAGGTTTCTCGCGGATGAATGGTCAACGGCTGCTCGATACAAGCGCGCAAATCCAGTCCGGCGGAACCGGGCGTTGCATAAGCCGGAAGCTGTTCATGCAAGCGTTGATCAAGAATTTTGATATCAATCTTTCTCATGTTGTTGCTGTTCCTGGTAATAAAGTAACTGAACATGGTTTATCAAGCGCCGCGCCTGTTCGATTTTGGGCGCTTTAGGAAGCGCATGCTTACCGTTGTCATCGAATAAAACCAGCTCGCTTTCATTAAAACCGATGGCTTCCTGAGCCAAGTTGGCCGCCAATAAAGGCAATTTTTTTTGCGCACGCTTGATTGCGGCATTTTTTTCCAGATCATCGGTTTCTGCTGCAAAACCGACACAAAATGGCGGTTCCGGAAGATTCGCCACCCACATCAAAATGTCCGGATTAGGGTGCAATTCGAGCGTCAGTTGTTTGTCTGATTTTTTTATTTTTTGCTGGCTGGTGTTCGCTGGGCGGTAATCCGCCACGGCGGCAACACTAATAAAGATATCGGTATGTGATATTTCTGCTTGCACCGCTTGCAACATGTCTGCAGCGCTCACCACCGGTAAAAACTTGTTGACCATGGGCGACGCCAGACAAGTTGGCCCGGAAACCAGCGTAACCGATGCGCCCGCCTCAACCGCCGCTTGAGCAACTGCATACCCCATCTTCCCGGAGCTTTTGTTGGTGATGCCGCGCACCGGATCAATCGCCTCGTAAGTTGGTCCGGCAGTCACCAAAATGTTTTTCCCGGCCAGCCGCCGATTACTGAGCAAGCAGCTTTGCACCGCTTGCAGCAACTCATCAACCTCCAGCATACGACCCATCCCGACCTCGCCGCAAGCTTGCTCGCCACTTGCCGGCCCCAGAATTCTCACTCCGTCTTGCCGTAACCGGCTTACATTACGCTGCGTCGCCGGATGTTCCCACATTTGCCGGTTCATCGCGGGTGCGATCAGCAATTGGCAATCACGCGCCAAACATAGCGTCGAGAGTAAATCATCGGCCAAGCCATTGGCAATTTTTGCAATAAAATCAGCGCTTGCAGGGGCCACCAAGATCATGTCGGCGTTACGGGATAGATTGATATGCGCCATGTTATAACTGGCATTGGTCTCCCACAAATTTGTATAAACCGACCGTCCGGTTAACGATTGAAAGGTTGCCGGAGCTATAAACTGACAAGCCGCTTCAGTCATCACCGTTTGCACTTCAACCGCATTCTGGGTTAACAAGCGTGCTAATTCAGCAACTTTATAGGCAGCCACCCCGCCGGTAACACCCAGTACGATGCGTTTCGCAGATTCGGCGGAAACCAGAATTGTCATGAAATGAAATACCTTAATTACATCACAGCCATTCAAGGCATCAAAATTGTGTTAAAACCAATACATTCGTAATTGTTCAATCTTTCATATTGTGTGCCGCTAACTGAAAAAAGGCAATTCTCCTGTATTTCATAAAATTTAAGACTGATTAATATCTCAACGTAAACAGCACCATTTTATGGCAATCACCCATTGGCCCCTATCCGAACGCCCTCGCGAGAAACTGCTGCAAAAAGGTGTAAACACACTGTCGGATGCTGAACTACTCGCGATTTTCTTGCGCACGGGCATAACAGGCAAAAGCGCTGTCGATCTTGCGAGGGAATTACTGTCTCATTTTGGTAGTTTGACCAGTATTTTTGCAGCCAGCCAAAATAATTTTTGCCAGATCCCCGGTATGGGAATTGCCAAGTATGCCCAATTACAAGCCGTACTGGAAATGTCCCGGCGCGCACTGGGTGAAGAATTGAAAAAGGGAAATACCTTGAGTTCGCCGGAATTGGTCCGGAATTTTCTACGCCTTAGCCTGGCAAACAAACAACACGAAGTTTTTATCGGTATCTTTCTGGATGCTAAAAATCATGCAATCGCAACCGAAGAACTCTTCAGCGGAACATTAACACAAACCAGTGTTTATCCACGGGAAATCATAAAACGCGCGCTCTTTCACAATGCGGCCGCCATCATCTTCGCGCACAACCACCCTTCCGGCGTAGCCGAACCGAGCCATGCCGATAAAATCTTAACGCAATCACTCAAACAAGCATTGGCATTCATCGACGTGAAAGTCCTTGATCACTTCGTGATTGGCAACGGTACCGCGTTATCATTCGCCGAACATGATTTAATTTGAGCAAATCACGCAAATCAGGATATAATTTAAGCTTTTAAGAATTTTGGAGAGCGCATCATCATGGCACGAGTATGCGAAGTAACGGGTAAAAAACCAATGTCTGGTCACAATGTTTCTCATGCTAACAACAAAACCAAAAGGCGTTTTCTGCCGAATCTGCAGCGTCGCAAATTTTGGATCGAAAGCGAGAATCGCTGGATCAGCATGCGACTAACGAATGCCGCATTGCGTACGATCGACAAAAACGGTATCGACGCTGTCTTAGCAAAAATGCGTTCTGAAGGTAAATGCATTTAAAGTAATGATATTAGTGACAATTGATAAGTTAGGAACTCATCGGAATGCGTGAAAAAATCAAACTGGAATCTTCAGCCGGCACTGGCCACTTCTATACAACGACCAAGAATAAACGGGCAAAACCGGAAAAAATCGAAATCATGAAATTCGATCCGGTTGCCCGTAAGCATGTGAAATACAAAGAAACAAAGCTTAAATAACCTAACCGTTAAAGCACCCCGTTGCTGACCACGGGGTATTAACTCTGCGGTTTAGTCACAATTTCCCATCTCAAGTATGCGGTAAACCGCAGACGCGGTGATTAAATCAGAAATTGAATCACAACGGATAGAGTCGAACGGGCTTTACTGCCCGGATACCAGTGATTCATCCAGAATTCTTTGATGCCAAGTTTTCTGCCAACTCGGCAGGTCTGCAGGTAACAATGGTTCAGAAATAAAATTTCCTTGCGCCATATCGCAGCCCGTTTGCCGCAAAAGATCCCAATCATTCCGGTCTTCCACGCCTTCGGCGACGATATCCATACCCAACTGCTTACCCATCGCCAGACTGGCATCATAAATCGCGCGTAAAGTATCGTCCTGCCAAGCGCGATGCACAAATCCCTGGTCGATCTTCAGTTCGTTGAAAGGAATATCCCGCAATTGCGCTAATGACGAATGGCCGGTGCCAAAATCATCGATCGACAAATGAAAGCGTTTCAGGCGCAAACGCGTCAGAATCTCCAGCGGCACTCGCGCATCCGGCCCCATCACTTGACTCTCGGTGATTTCAATCACAATTTTCTGCGGCGGCAGATTATTCTCATTGACCAGATTAACCACCATATCTTGAAAATCCAACGAAGCCAGATTATCCATCGTGACATTGATGGACACGCGCAGTGTTTGACCTTCCTGATGCCATTTCCCGGCTTGAATAATCGCTTGCGTCAACACCGAGCGTGTCAGGTCATCGATCAAGTTATTCGCCTCGGCAACCTGAATAAACCGGTTCGGCGTAATAACACCGTCTTGCGGATGATGCCAGCGCACCAATGTCTCAACACCGATCACTTCGCCGCTGACAACCGATACCTTCGGTTGATAGTAATTGACTAATTCCTGATTGGTAATGGCTGATTGGATATCCGCAGCGCTATAGGCTTTGCTGATCGGTAACGGGGAAGCGGTAATGCTCTCCGTCCATTTTTGCAGAATTTCCGATAATTTGTCCGGATCAACGGGTTTGTGCAAATAGCCCAACATTGGGATTTTATGCGCTTGTACCAGCTTTTCGGCGGTTCGCAACATCCGCTCATCCTCGCCGCTAACCAGAATCAGCTTACCACGATAATCGCGGTCAACCAGATAACGGACAAACTCGATACCATCCATATCCGGCATATTCAGATCGAGCAAAATCAACTCCGGCCGCGTATCGATCTGATCGATTTTCCTTAACGCATCGGAGCCATTGTCGCAAGTGGTGACAGCGGAATAACCCAACTTTGCCAGCATCCGGGTTAACAGCTTGAGCATGAACGTGTCGTCGTCCAGAATCAGGATTTTAATAGTGGCGGGCCCCTGCATAGTTTCTTATTAATTAATTATTAAAATTCACGAATCGGATATCGCGGTGAGGCGGTCTCCAAGATCATACACTGTACCGGAAGAAAGCGGATAATTATCGGCTCAATCGTCGATCAGCAGATGACCGAGCAGCGCGAAAATCCCGATGGCGATGCCGGTGACAAACTGCGCATGCACCCAATAGGAAAACTGTTTCAACTCCACCGGCGAATAGCGCAACGTCAGAAACATCCCAAAAACGCCCTGCCAGATCACCAAACCCAGCAACGCCGGGAAAAACAAAATATGGCTGTAACGCGAAAAACCCATCAGCGCAATGTGCAGCAAAATCACTGCGACAGCCGCAATACCGAAATAAATGTGCGTACGGTTCAACCAAATCAACAAACGATTCAAATACGTGGAATCCACGGGCGGCACATAATCGGGAAGCAAACGTTGCGACAGTTTTCCCTGCCCCAGCAACAATTTCAGCAAAGTACGGCCATAGATAACAATTAACAGCGCCAAGCCAAACTTGCCGAATACTTCGCCAATTTCAGTCAGAAAGGTCTCGCGTTCTTCGGGAATCGGATGAACCGCGTAGGCATAGAAAAAGTACACCAACGAAATCAAACCCACAATTGCGGTATAGATCAGAATATTTCGAATATTTTTTAACGATTGCTGCATATCAAAAAAGCGAACAAAATGATGATTCAAGTGACAAATATAACGGATTCATGATTAAAGGCCGGTTATGATTGGTAAAGCTTGAAAATACCGGGAAAAACCGCATTTTATCAATCAATGCGCAACAATGCAGTGTGATTCAATAACATCTCTTCAATAAAATTGCATGGAGGTTAATGATGATCAAAGAACTCTCGTTCGACGATGACGACGGATTTTATCCCATTGATAATTTGGCCGAGGACGAAGAACTTATCGTCGAAGACAAAATTCCACGCGGAAAACTCGCCAAAATCATTGACGAATATGAAACCGTCAAAGATGATTATGATAATGGCGCTGATGTTGGTGTCGACGTGGATGTAGATGATGACGACGATATCACCATGGATTCGCTAGGACTGCGTTAGTACCGGACTTGACCGCCACGTCATGGTTACTTACCAGCGCAGCGTTTAACACAATTGCGCCGTAAGGATCATGCAATGACTAAAGATTTTGTGGTTGTTGAGAAAAACGTCTGTTATCAAGGATTTTTCCGCTTGGAGAAATACCACCTCCGGCACCGGTTATTCAGTGGTGAATGGAGCGCTTTGCTGACACGGGAAATGTTCGAGCGCGGCCACGCGGCGGCTGTGTTGCCGTATGATCCCGTCCGGGATGAAATCGTCATGATTGAGCAGTTCCGCCCCGGTGCAATCGACGCGCCCGGTGGCCCCTGGTTAATGGAAATCGTCGCCGGCATGATCGAAACCGGTGAAACCGCCGAAGCAGTGGTCAAGCGCGAAAGCATCGAAGAATCCGGTTGCATCGTCACCGATTTGATTCCACTGTATGATTTTCTGGTCAGCCCCGGCGGCACCACGGAACGCATCGCGCTATTCTGCGGCCGTGTCAATGCGGCGGTCGCGAACGGCATTCATGGCGCCAGCGAAGAAGGCGAAGATATCAAAGTGCATGTCGTCAGCTTCGATACCGCGATGACCTTACTGAAATCCGGAAAAATCACCGCCGCCAGCGCCATCATCGCGTTACAGTGGCTGGCGCTCAATCGCGACGACGTCAGAGCGCGGTGGACAACCTGACGGGTATTATCAATAACGCACCTTCGCCATTTCGCGTCCGCGCTTCTCATCGACCGCCATCAGCATCAATAAACCGGCAACAAAAAACGCCAGCGTGCTGAGCAATGCCGTGCGGTGATCGCCCGCGAACACATACACCATGCCGCCGTAGGTCAACGGCCCGATGATCGCGGACAGCTTGGTCGCTAATCCCCACAAGCCGAAAAATTCGCCTTGGCGCCCTTCCGGTGTGAATTGCCCGACCAGCGCCCTGCCCGCCGATTGCGCGCCGCCGAGCGCGGTGCCGATCAAATTGGCGGCGACCCAAAACAGCCATTCGTCCGTCGCGAAATACGCGCAGACGATTGCCGCGATCCAGATCAGCAGCGTCACGGCAATGCACTGTTTCGAGCCGATGCGGTCTTGCAAATGTCCGAACAAAAATGCGCCGGCCGCGGCGGTGACGTTGACCACCATGATCAAAATAATCGTATCCTTGGTTTGAAACCCCATCACTTCTTGCGCGTATACCGCCGCCAGCACGATGACGATGTAAATCCCGGCGTAATAAGTCGTCAGCGACCATAGAAAACGGAACAAATCGATATGTTGCCGCGCCTGCCGCCAAGTTGCGCCAAGCCGCTGAAAACCGGCGCGTATCATCTTGGCGCTATCGAAAGCTGCGGTGACTTGCACCCGCTCGCGCAGCCACAACAGCGTCGGCAATGCAGCCAAACCGAACAACACCGCCACGATCAGATTGGTCACCGGCACGTATTCGGCCGCCGATAATCCCTGTTCTTCTGCATGCGTGACATAAACCAGGCATAGCACCAATGACAACAACCCACCGAAATAGCCGAGCGCCCAGCCGTAGCCGGACAGTCGCCCCATCGTCTCCGGTGTGCTGATTTCCGGCAGAAACGCTGCAATCAGGTTCTCGCCGCTGGAAAACATGAACGTCGCCAGAATCACCAGCCCCATCGCCAACGCGATATCGCCCGGCCCGGCGAAATACAGCAGCGCCGTGAATACCACGCAGCCGACGGTGGTCGCGGTCAGAAAGCGTTTCTTCGCACCGGAATAATCGGCAATCGCGCCCACCACCGGCGCGCTGATTAAAACCAGCGCATTCGCCGCCGCCATCGCTAGGGTCCACAACAACGTGGCATCGCCGCTCCCCTGCTCGGCGGCAATCACGCCGACAAAAAAAGCGTTGAAAATGGCGGTCAGAATGACCGTGGTATAACCGGAATTGGCGAAATCATACATGCACCACGCGAAGCGTTCGCGCCGCGTAACCGGTTCGGAAGTATTATTGGAAGGTGAAGTCATCAAGCGCTATTTGCCCACCATCTTTTCCGGCACCACCCACGCGTCGAACTGCTCCGCCGTCACATACCCGGTGGCAATCGCGGCGGCTTTCAACGTTGTGCCTTCTCGGTGCGCTTTCTTGGCAATCTCGGCGGCTTTGTCGTAGCCGATATGCGGATTCAGCGCGGTCACCAGCATCAGCGAGTTGTGCATCAGCGCGTCGATACGCTCAATATTGGCTTCGATACCGGTGGCGCAATGGTCGTTGAAGCTGACCATCGCATCCGCAAGCAGCCGCACGCTTTGCAGGAAATTATGAATGATCAGCGGTTTCATCACGTTCAGCTCGAAATTCCCCAGCGCGCCGCCCATGTTGACTGCGACATCGTT
>JAIETK010000019.1 GCA_019745325.1 Nitrosomonas sp.
TTGATATGTCTCGGTTGTTGCGTTCCGTGCGCCTCGCCCTTCATCACGTTCGTTGAATTAATCAGCGCTTCCCTAAAAGCGATAGGATGCTTGAATCGCGTAGAGATTCCAATTTTCCTCGGTGGCTGATGCGACTGGATTATCCAGCCGCGACAGCCACCCGGTTCCGTTCACATGATGAAATTCAGCCCGCAGCATGAATTCCGGTGTGACATTCCAACGGATGCCGACAGTGATATCCCTGGCAAAACGGCTGTGTTCCAAGCCTTGGCGCAACGGGCTTTGCGCAGCCCACTGACTGCCGTTACGATCCGATCTATCAATAAAGAGTGCATCATACCGCAAAATTCCTTCAATTTTCGGGGTAAAACGATACTCACCCTGGAAATAATAGCTTTCACCCACGAAATCCAAACCGTTTAGTCCCGGATTTCTGAAATTATTGCCGTATTTAAATGGCCGGATGGCATATTCGGATGTCAATGTCCAACGCTCCGCGTTATATTGAGCCGAGAAAATGATGGGCGTAAATTGCAGCGCTCCCGGTCCCAGCGGATCACGCAACAGATTATTAGGATCGTAGCTCGTGTTCAACCAGATACCGCTGATACCCAAGCGCAGCCGCTTATCGTTCGTTTCAAAAATCCCCCGGCCGATGTACCCTACTTCGCGTTCCAGATTGCCTGGCCGAACCGCGCCGAGTAACGAACTCTCGGTATCTTTGTCGTTGACAACTGGTAGTGAGACGCCGAATTGAGTCGAAAGCGTGCCCCAGTTAGATACCGCCAGATCGCTGTATATCTGTACGGAATCACTGGAGAGTCCCAAATTGCGGGTGCGGTCGAAGTAAATCGATTGCGGCAACAGAATACTGGGGCGCGTAAATGCGACATCCCGGGTTTCATTGTAAAAACCGAAAGGATTTTTAATCCGGCCAACGCGGATGCCGAGCTGATTGGTTTCCTGGGAATATAAGCGATAATCCAATACCGCGTAATCGAGCCGCGGCATGCCGCTATTGCCTTCGCCAGCGCGCCGGGACAGCACTTGCGCCGATAACTGCAACCGCGGCAAGGGCCGGACGGATGCGTTCAGTCCTGCTTCAGTGAGACCGAAGCTGCCGCCGTTATCGCTATTGCCAAAAACATTGTTATCCGAAGTCGAAATATACGCTTGGCTGACAAAGCCGTGAATCTGCAAGTCGCCGGGGAGATCATTGTTACGATAGCGGTCAATGGCCGACCTGATAAATCCAGGTTTTTTCTCCGGTGTTTCCGGTTGAGCGGCTGCCGCGGGTAATTCCGTCGCGAGGAATTTTCTGGCAGGTGGATTACTGGCTTCCGGCAGCGATTTCGAATTCGTACTCGTACTTTCCTGTGCCTGTGCGGAAAAAACGGAAAACAGCGATAGCATGGCCAATCGCATGATTAGCCGTAATCCTGAACCGATCAGACGGTTACTTAATTTCGAGCACATTAACATTTTCATTGATATTTGCTTTCCATAAATAACCGATTGCTCCGGGGGTACTGGCAATTTTGGCAAGCATTTCCTCGTTTGAGCTGACTTTTGTCGGAGCTTGGCCAGTGCCTGAGAAAACCAATCGATCCCAGGTGGATCTCAATTGATAAGGAAAAACGTTTAATTTTTCCTTGGAGAAGATTTGGTGTAATTCGTCATCATCGGATAACACAAAAACCCGGATTTTAGTTCCGTCAGACCAGGTCTTTAAGCGCATGCTGAAAATTGAGCGCAGTGAATTAACCGTGAGGATTTTTTCGTTTACGCTGGGATTGGCGACAATTTCGTATGGGTTTTCCGCTCGGACTCCGGTATCCATGCACCAAAGGTATAAAGTCAAAGCCAGGCATAGGCTTGCTTTAGCCTTTAACCGAAAATAACTGGATAGTTGGCTTCGTATCGATGAATGAAATAAATTCAAGGAACAGATTCCCGGTTCAGAGTTATTCCATTAATTAGTTAATACGTATCAAACTGTAAGCGCCGCGATCGGTTACGACTTCCCAGGCATCGCGATGCTCGTTGTACATTTTCTCGAGGATATCTTCTACTTTTGCATAATAAGGCCGGCGTATGCCATGATAATCGATTGGCGGTCCGATTGGATTAAAATCCAAACCGTAAAAACCCATTAGCTTATTCACTGCAGGCTCAGTGACTATTAACCAATGCCTAATATTATATTTGACCGACATGCGCATCACGCCGGACATCAGCACCAATCCAATAGTCAATCCAGAGCGGCGATCCGATGACCGGCGGTCTTGCGTGCTTCTTTTTTCGCTGGAGGCTTCGGTTGTTTCTTTACGGCGGTCTTCCCTGCGCCGCTCGTCTCTACGCCGGTCGAATTGACTCTTGATTAGGAAACGGGAAATTTCAGCAGTTTGCTGGCGTGGTAATGCTTTGATATCGCAAAGCATGGGGTCAGTTTGACTGTACAACTCGACGGGTAGAGGTTTTTCAGGTTTTGACAAAGCAGGCAGAATCAACCGCGCCGTACCGATAAAATCCCCGCTAGGCCGGTGGCGCAAAAGCACATGGCAGGAATGACTGTCGTAGTTGTCTCTTTCCTTTTCATCCGGACAATGTGCGGGATCAAATCCGGGTAAACGTTGCTCTATGCACAATACCTGATAACGGATTCTGTAAACATGTTCAAGCAATTCGGCTGTATCTGCGATAACAATCTCAAAAAACTTCTGAAAATTTTGATACAAGTCGTTCATAGAATCACCTAATTAAACAAGTAAGTCATACTCTTTTTTCACTCACGCTGGAAATCGGAAACTTTGGCTTGAAAGCAAGCGTGAAAATGGTAAACCGCCGCTACGTCATCCCATCAGTGAAAAAGCACAGAATCTCCAGTGTATTTCCTTTTTTTCGGTTATGCGAAACAAAGCTTTTTCATTCAATAAGTAATATTTATTGGATCTATCAATCATTTAAGTATATTTAAAGCGAATATTCAACTGATCTTTATTATTTAGCTTAAAAATTGCAGCATACTTAAAGACTTGTGCACAATAAACAACATTGACGCAGTGATTGATGCAACGCGGGGAATCAAACCAAGACTTCGGCCGGTTCGGGGTGCCCCAGAAAGGCAACGGGGCTGGCGCTCAATCCGTAGGCGCCGGATTGCAACACGACCACCAGATCACCCGCCGAAGCCTTCGCCATGGATAATTGTTCAGCCAAGACATCCAATGGCGTGCAAAGCGGGCCGGTTACCGAAACGATTTCGCGCTCATGGCCGTGTACTTTATTTCCGATCAATACCGGATAGTTTTTGCGGATGACCTGACCGAAGTTGCCGGAAGCAGCCAGATGATGGTGCATCCCGCCATCCGTTATGAGGAAGACTTGCCCGCGCGATAGCTTTCTTTCCAGCACGCGGCACACATAAATCCCCGCTTCGGTAACCAGATAGCGTCCCAGCTCCAGTGCCACCGCAGCCTCCGGCAATTGCCGCCGGACTTGTTGCATCAGGATGTGCAGATGATCGCCGACAGCCGCGATATCCAGCGGCTGTTCTCCCGGGAAATAGGGCACACCGAAGCCGCCGCCGATATTCAGCAGCCGCACGGGCGATGGCGCGTGCCGAGCCAATTCAATTGCTAGCTGAATGGCTTGTTCTTGGGCTTGTTGAATGGCGGCGGCGTTTAAGTTCTGCGAACCGCTGAAGATATGAAATCCAACGAAATCCAAGTTTAGCGAACTAATTTCCCTGAGTACGCCGGGGATTTGCTCCGCATCGATTCCAAAAGGCTTGGCGCCGCCGCCCATTTTCATGCCCGCGGCCTTGAGCTCGAAATCCGGGTTGACGCGGATTGCCACTGCCGGTGTGATACCCATCGCTGCTCCTTGCTGCGCGATGGTTTCCAATTCTTGTTGGGATTCGACGTTGAGCACAATACCGGCGGCGATCGCGCTTTGAAGCTCGTACGCTTTCTTTCCAGGCCCGGCAAAACTGATTTTGCCGGGATCGATCCCCGTATCGAGTGCAATTTTCATTTCTCCGGCCGATGCGACATCCAGGCCATCGGTCAATCCCGCCAAAAGCTGCACCACAGCCGGCATTGGGTTCGCTTTGACGGCATAATGCAGCAGGATCTCCGGCGGCAGATGCCGGCGCAGCAAAGCCACCCGCTCGGTGATTTTTTGCCGGTCGTAGGCATAAAACGGTGTGGAGCCGACGCGCTGCGCCAGGCGGGTCAACGGCATGCCGCCGATTTGCAGGCAGTCATCGTGCACGGCGAATTGCGTCAGTGGCGCATGTTGCGGAAGCTGGCGGTTCATCATTGAGAGCCTTCAAATAGCTGTTGCAATTGCCGGGATAAATACTTGCGGTCGACTTTGCCGTTTGGGTTTCTGGGCAGGCAGTGTTCGCGGATCTCGATATGACTGGGCAGCATATAAGCCGGTAAATGTTGTTTACAGGCATTCAACAGCATATCCGCATCGATCCGGGAATCGTCCTTGAGGGTAACAATCGCGGCAATTGCCTGGCCCAGGGCGGGGTGCGGAATGCCACAGGCAACCGCTTCCGCGACGTATCCGGTGGCATAAATCACTTCTTCGATTTCCGTCGGGCTGACGCGATAACCGGATGTCTTGATCATTTCATCGCGACGTTCAATGAAATACAGATAGCCATCCGCATCCATGCGCACGGTATCGCCGGACCAAGCGGCAATTTCCGGGATCGTCAAGCCGCTGTGTTGCGACTTTAGCGGCTTAAAGCATGCAGCGGTTTTTTCCGCATCGTTCCAGTAACCCATCGCGACCAGCGCGCCGCGATGAACGAGTTCTCCGGGTTCGCCGGGTGCGCACGGCGTTCCGTCTTCGCGCAGTACCAATACCTCGGCATTCGGGATCGCTTTGCCGATCGAATCGGGACGCCGGTCAAGCTCTTGCGGTTGCAGGTAGGTGGAGCGGAAAGCTTCGGTGAAGCCGTACATCAAAAAGATGTACGTTTTTGGTAGGGCGGTGCGCAAGCGATCCAATGCCGGACGCGGCAAAGTACCGCCGGAGCTGGTGATGTAGCGCAACGACGATGCTTTGCCCCAGTCCAGTTGCGCCAGTTGCGCCCATAGCGGAGGAACTGCTGCGATACCGGTGACCTGTTGTTCGTCGACGGCGCGGATGATGTCACGCGGCAATAGATAATTCATCAGAATATTGGCAGCGCCGGCATAGAATGCAGTCGTCAGTTGACTTAATCCATAATCGAAGCTCAGCGGCAGCACGGTCAAAATCCGGTCATCCGCCCGGTTTTGCAGATACCGCGTGACGCTTTCGGCGCCTGCCATGAGATTGCGATGCGATAGCACCACGCCTTTGGGCTTGCCGGTACTGCCGGAAGTATAAATGATCGCCGCCATGTCGCTGTCGATAGTTGCCGGAGATGGTTTAATCCCATTAAGCGCCTGCCAATCAACAATCGCAACGCCCGGAATGACCGGAAATTCGCCGTTGCTGTCCGTGACTACAATCGTATGCAGGTCGCGGCATGACACCAATTCCTGCTGCAGCAGCTTGAGCCGTTCCAGCGATGTCACCAGAATCCGCACATTGCAATCGGTCAGGATATGACGGACTTGCTCCGGCTTCAATACCGGATTGACCGGCACAAAGACACTCCCAGCGGCGGACGCCGCGAATAAAGCAATGACCGCTTCGAAACGCTTTTCCAGATAAACGGCGGCCCGTTCGCCGCGCGCCAAACCGAGCGCCTGAAATCCGCCGGCTTTGGCTGCGACTTCTCCAGCCAATGTTTCATAGCGCATCCATTGATTTTGATAGGACAACGCGGCCGCATCCGGTGAGCGTTCAGCGGCTGAAAAAATCAAGTTATGGATTAAACCGGTCATGGGTTGACTGCTTCATCGGATGTTCATATTTGAACATTGGGTTAAATTGCTCGCATTATAATCATGTTTAGCAATCCGCTTCGACTATCGTTTGCCAGTGGATCAAAGTCAGGCAAAGCGAACACGGCTTTTATAGAATCGCGTAAACTATGCTTCCCGTATTTATTCGCTATTAAATAATCGATTTAACAATCATGAAGGTACGCACACGTTTCGCTCCCAGCCCCACCGGTTATCTCCACATCGGCGGCGCACGCACCGCGCTTTTTTCCTGGGCGTATGCCCGCAAACATGGCGGAGAATTCATTCTGCGCATCGAAGATACCGATCTGGAACGTTCGACGCAGCAGTCGATACAAGCGATTCTGGATGGTATGGAATGGCTGGGACTGGATTACGACGAAGGGCCGTTTTACCAGATGCAGCGGTTGGCGCGTTACCACGAGGTTGCCGAGCAATTATTGAAAAATAACCAGGCTTATTATTGCTACGCCAGCAAAGAAGAGTTGGAACAAATGCGCGAGCAGCAGTTGGCCGCCGGTTTGAAGCCGCGCTACGACGGCCGCTGGCGCGATAGCAAAAAAACACCGCCCGCCGGCGTGAAACCGGTGATCCGTTTCAAGAACCCGCTGGATGGTTATGTATCGTTCAACGATCAGATCAAGGGAAAAATCACCGTTGCCAACAGCGAACTCGATGATCTGGTGCTGCTGCGCGGCGACGGCGTGCCGACCTACAACTTCAGCGTGGTCATCGACGATCTGGACATGAACATCACCCACGTCATTCGCGGCGATGATCACGTCAACAATACCCCGCGCCAGATCAATATTCTCAAGGCCTTGGGCGCTACGCTGCCGGAATACGCGCATGTGCCGATGATTTTGGGCGCCAACGGCGAACGTTTGTCGAAACGGCATGGCGCGGTGTCGGTGATGCAATACCGCGACGACGGTTATCTGCCGGAAGCGTTGCTGAATTACCTGGCGAGGCTAGGGTGGTCACACGGCGATGAGGAAATTTTCAGCCGCGAGCAACTGGTCGAATGGTTCGATTTGTCGGCGATCAGCCGCTCCCCGGCTAAGTTCAATCCGGAAAAACTGCACTGGATCAACCAGCAATATCTCAAAACCGCCGATAACGCCCGTCTGGCTGATCTGGTGGTGCCTTTTCTCGCCAAGGATAACTGCCTGCTGAATGGCGGCCCGGATCTGACGCAAGTCGTCGATTTGCTCAAGGAGCGCGTCAATACCATCGAGGAATTGGCCGATGCCGCGGTGTATTTTTACCGCCCGCTGGAACCCGCCGAGGAACTGAAAGCGCAGCATTTGACCGCGGACGCCAAGCCGATCGTAACCGGATTGATGGAAACCTTCAAGCAAATCGAATGGACGCGCGAAGCGATTCATCAGGAAATTAAAAACGCCGCCAAAGCGCACGACGTGAAATTGCCGAAAATCGCGATGCCGTTGCGGGTGATGGTTACCGGCGAAGTGCACACGCCGTCGATCGATGCGGTACTGGCATTGCTTGGACGCGAGGAAACGCTGACCCGCATGAACAATCAACTCGGCAATTTCCCCGGTTGATCTTTGCTTTACAAGCCATCATCGCATCAGTATAATCCACGTTCCTTTGATCAGGGGGTATAGCTCAGCTGGGAGAGCGCTTGCATGGCATGCAAGAGGTCAGCGGTTCGATCCCGCTTATCTCCACCAGTTTCTTACTGTGGATTAAGCGACGCTGTAACGACATATTACATGGTCCCCATCGTCTAGAGGCCTAGGACATCGCCCTTTCACGGCGGTAACACGAGTTCGAATCTCGTTGGGGACGCCAATAGAAACAACAGGTTATGAAAGAATCGACCTGTTTTATTTTCGATACTCAATCTGCGCAAAACTCATTGAAGCGAATCTTTCGTAGCTGCTGGCTTTTAACTCGAAAAAACACGTTTTTCTAAGTCAAAGTATTTTTCCTGTTGGTGTTTTCCGTGAGAGCAGGCACGAATTAGTCAGATTGCCATTTTCTTTCTTCTGTTATTTAAAAATCCTGTTGTAACAACGCGCCATTTTTCAGTAACCAAGCTTTTGCTTTGTCTGTTTTGGTAATCTGTGCGCGAACAATATTCCAGAAAAGTGCTGAGTGATCCGGTTCGATTAAGTGAGCCAGTTCGTGCACGATCACATAATCGATGACGAATAGAGGCGCTTTGATCAATCGCCAATTGATAAGAACATTATCATGCGGAGTACACGATCCCCAGCGATATTTACCTTTGCCGAGCTTGGCTTCTTTATAGATCACATCGAGTCTTTGGGCATGGACTGGCACTCTCGGGAGAATTTTTGTCCCCGCTTTTTTTATGAACCATGCTTGAAAAGCTTTTGTTTTATCGATCAGTCTGCGTGGCACGATGAATTTCTGCTCAAAACGTATCTCATCGTCCGAATCAGTGAATTCGATGCGATAGTATCTTCCAAGGTATGGCGCCGATTCGCCCGATACCATTTCTTTACCGGGCGGGTGAGGCAGAAGGAAGTTTTTCTGTGCATGGCGGGTTTTTTCATAGAGCCAAAGTTTGCGGGACTCGATAGCCTGGTGAATTGCCTCCTGCGATGTCCCCAGCGGTGCAGTTACCACAATCGAGCGATCGCGCTCCGCCGTCAGCATAAGCGTTTTGCGGCGGGAAAAGATGATTTTGTAATCAGTTTCCATGCTCAATCCGCATACAAAATCCGGTCGTTGTTGATCTGAGCGATTTCCATTACCCTGGAAATAATCTGATTACGCTTGGATATCAAATCCGGCAATGCCTGAAATGCTTCCGATAATAGGATTTGCTGGATTTCCGCTTTCAATTTGTTGCGAGCCGGTGTGCTTTCCCAAAAACTGGCCAGTTTTAACTCTCGTTCGACCACTAGATAAATTTGCTGCGTTAAATCGACCAATGCCGCAATTCGATCATCAGTTCCCCGGTTGAAGTAATCCGAGCGTTGTTCCCACGTACCTAATTCGCTTTGAAGCATGCGGAAGAATGGCATTTGCTTTTTCTTGTGCAGGCCGTAGGTCGGCGCATTTTCCGCTGCAACGATGCGCTTGCGCAATTTTTCCAGCTCTTCGTAGATTTTCTGCCAGTTATCCTGGAATGCTTGCAATATATTCGCCAATGCTTCAGAAAACGAGGCTTGCAGCTCCGGATCGTCGCTCAACTCTATTTCCAGGTGGTGGCGAATGGCGTGTTCTACTTCGGCAGCCTTGGTCTTGGTGCGTGTGCGTTTGGCAATGCTGCGCTCGAAATCCTCGTCGAGAATCGAAATCGGTTTGATTGCCGTTTCGATATCTTTGGAGGTTAGATACTGATCGGTCATTGCCCGAAGCTTCGGCGGAATACCCGTCATACTCATGCGCTGGTCGTTCAGATGCCGTCCGGCCAGTATGTTGATCTCGGTCAGTGCGTTGTAGGTTTTCAGGTAATCCAGGGCTTCCTTGGCGGGAAATACTAGATCCAGGCTGCGCGTCAGCTTCTTGTAAGCCAGCAAGAACTCGAAGCGGATGTCTTCGTCGTAGAACAAATCGAAGAATGCATCGTGATCGTTGAAGCCGGTCAGGCCATGTTTTTCCAGCAGCGACATGATGGCGGCGAAATCGGCTTGCAATGCGCGCAGTTCATCCTCGGGGAAGTTCAGGCAATCGGCCACTTCCTTTTGTTCACGTTCGTCATAGTTGCCGATGGCTTTCTTCAGGTGGTGGCCGATGCCGGCGTAATCGACGATAAAGCCTTTTTCCTTGGCTGCGCCTGCCACCCGGTTCACCCGTGCAATCGCTTGCAACAGGCTGTGGGCGACGATTACCTTGTCCAGATACATCACCTGCTCGATCGGCGCGTCGAAGCCGGTGAGAAGCATATTGTTGACGACCACGATGCCGATCTCGCCGGTGACGCCATCGTCTTCCCTATCAAATGGCAGTTTGAAACTCTTGATGGTGCGCTTGTGGCGGCTGCTGTCGGTGTATTCCTTGATATGCGGCAAATCGTTGTGGTTGCCGGAGATCACCACGCCGGTCTTGAGTTTCTTCAAACGCGCAAGGTCGAGGTTCAGCGGGTTGGATTGTTCCAGTGTCTTGATGGCTTCGGTCAGTGCATTATCCAGCGCCGGCTTGTAGCGTACCGCCGCCTCGCGCGAAGTGGCCACTACTTGTGCCTTGAAACCGTTGGGAAACACATGCGCCAGATAATGCGCCACCATGTCCTTGGCTTTGGCGGCAATGGTGGATTCAGCCTCCAGATACGCGTCGCGCGAACCGTAACCGAGAATTTCCAGCCGCTGCTGCAAGTTGTACTCGCTGAACACGTCGGCAAAGGCGGTGTCCATGTTCTTCTGATCCGCCACCTCGGCGTTGTGGGTGCGGCCTTCGTAGACAATCTCCAGCGTTACGCCGTCCTCGATGGCCTGGCGCATGGTGTATTTGTCGATGTAATCGCCGAATACCGTCTCGGTCTTATCGATTGGGGTGCCGGTGTAGCCGATGCGCGCCGCGCGGGGGATGGCCCTGTCCAGATTCGCGCCAAGCAGCGCGTACTGCGAACGATGCGCCTCGTCGGTCATCACCAGGATGTTCGGACTGTCGTTCAGCTCCGGAAAAATTTCCGACAAATCCGTCTCGCGGAACTTGTGAATCATCGCCATCACCAGATCGGAGGAATCGCTGCGCAGCAGTTCCTTGAGCTTGGCGATGCTGTCGGCCACCTTCACCGTGAAGCCGATACTGCCGCCGGTATCGAAGAGCTGCTGTTCCAGTTGCGTGCGGTCGGTGACAAACACCACCTTCCACTTGGAAAGCTGAGCGTGGCGGTACATCTCGCGCACCATGAACATCATCGTCAGCGACTTGCCCGAACCCTGGGTGTGCCAGACGATGCCGCTGCGCGCCCGCGGCGTCTTGCCGGTGAGCAGGCGTTGCACCGCCAGCTTCACCGCGCGGAATTGTTGGTAGCGTCCGACGATCTTGATGCGCGTGCCTTTGTCCGACTCCGAGAAAATCGTGAAGGTGCGGATAATGTCGAGCAGATTCTGCCGGTCGAGCATACCCGCCACCAGCCGCTGCTGGTCGTTGGGGCTGCCGCCGCCGTGGGCGAGGTCTTCCACTGTGCGCGGGTAGGGGTCGGACCAGCGGTAGAAATGTTTCTCGATGTGCGTGGTGAGGGTGCCGAACTTGGCTTCGTTGCGGCAGGTGGCCACCACGAACTGGTTGAAGTAGAACAGCGGCGCGCTGCCTTCGCCCTTGGCGCCGCGCTGTTCGCTGTAGCGCAGCATCTGCTCGATGGCTTCGGGAATGGGTTCCTTCACTTTGGGCGATTTGCATTCGATCACCACCACCGGCAGACCGTTCAGGAACAGCACGATGTCCGGAATAATGTGGTGCTCGGTGCCGAGGATGCGCACCTTGAACTGGCAGATGGCGGTGAAGCGGTTGTTGGCCGGGTGCGTGAAGTCGATGTAGCGCACCGTCGGGCTTTTCTCGCCGGTTCTGCGATTTTCCGTGACACTGGTGCCTTCCAGCAGCAGATTCAGCACATGGCGGTTGTTTTCCAGCAAATTATTGCCGGGAAAGCTTGCCGTCAATCGCTTGGCGGCATCCTCGATTTGATCGGCTTCCAACCAATCGTTGATAACCCGCAATTGCGCGCGCAACGCCTTGTCCAATACCACTTCGGTGAAATTTTCGCGCCCGCTGTCTTGGGGGATTTGCTTGGCATCGAGATCAAGAATTTCCCAATCCAAACCGCGAAGCTGATCCAGCAGCGGCTTTTCGACGTGATTGCGTTCGTCGAGCCTGGTCTGTTCGATCATGTTGATTGCAGGAATCACAGCAGCGGGCAAAGCCTACTAGCGTGCGCTGTCGAACGCTTCTATCGCCACGCTGACATAACGCGCCGGTTCCCGGCGATGTTCGACAATTTCCCGGTGATTCGCCTCGATGCGTTTTAACACGCCGATTTCGAAATATTGCTCGCCGCAAAAGTCGCATTCCAGACACGGCACGCCTTCCACGATCAGCAACTGTTCTCCGTGCTGGTGCATATAACGCGCGGTTTTCGCAGTCAGGTGCTTGTTGCCGCAAAAAGGGCATTGTTCAATCATGTCGTACCTCGTTCGTAAGGGTTTTTGAATTTCGGCGGCGCAGGGATGTACACCGTAATAATCACCATGTCATCGCCGATGCGGCCGCATATCGCATGCACCGGCTTACCCGCGTCGGTGAAGCCGGCCACCAGGCAACTTTCACCGCGTCCGGTATCGTCATAATGTTCGATCATCCGCCCGCTCATTATAGCTTGCTCGATTTCATCGAGCGCCAGCCCGTCGTTTTGCCGTTCCCGGTCGCCATGCCGGGAATAGCGGTAATGTTGCGTTATAACACAATGCTTGATCCAATCAAGGGTCGGCATGGTATCCATCTTGTTCGATGAAGTGATTGATATACAAAGGATTCTACCAGACTAACTAGCGGTTTGTGCGAGGAGCGGGGTGGTGCGGCGTTTGCCGGTGAGGAGGTCGTGCATCAATCCAGTCTTTTGATGAACAAGTTTTCTCAAATTTGCTTTGTCACGTTCAATTTGCTTGTCAGCCGTGTCGAGAAGTTCAGCGATCCGTTCTTGCTCCTTCATCTTCGTCACGACAATGAGCAACTTCGCAACTGTTGGCAGATTTAGTCCAGCTTTTGCACCTGATTCGTTTAGCTTGTCGATCTGCGAGATACCCACAAACCCGTTAAGAAGGTGGCCAACAAAACGGGGATAAACCGCGTGGCAATCTAGTCGTACCAATGCGATATGCTGATTAACATAGGCTTCGCTGAAATCTTTTGAAATTACACCAATGATTCCAAGATCGGCAGTTATAGATATCAGAAGGTCGCCTTCGCGTACCGAAGTTCTTTTCCCTTCGGATGACTCTGGTACTTGAACAAAAACCAAATCATCAAGACGGAGATTGATATGCTCCCGAGTCAAATTTCCGATTCGAAGAAAGATAGCTCCTTCGCTATTGTAGTAGCTGGCCCACCCTCTCGAGCCGCTTGTGATCTGTTTGGCAATTTCACCAAGCTGCCGCACATTCCATTCCACCGGAATTCGTCCTAGTGGAGAATCCTTGAAGGCGTGGGTGGCTTCTGAGCGGATGTTGCCGTGTTCGTCGATGCCCTTGGTGAGCAAGTCCTGCATCAGGCCGGTCTTGATGCGCTGCTGCTTGGCGATGAGCGACTCGGTTTGCTCGATGGCGCGTTCGACTTGGCTAAGCAGCTTAGCAATTATCTGTTGTTCTAACGGGTCTTCCGGAAAGCGAATAGGCCAACCACTTAACTCGGTGGAGTTGATGGCTTCAAATGTTGAACCTTGCGACGCGATACGAAAGTCGGCTTCACGGAAAACCAAACATTTCTCCAACAGACTTGGATCAATTGCTTTTGCAGAAATGGAAGCAAGTCCCCGACCGATCACATAGTCGCGGTCGGCAATATTAATTCTCCCAACAGGCGCGCGTACGCTGAAAAGAATTGAATCAGTTTTCGCAACCTTCTTTATTTGCGTGCAATTGAGCTTTGGCTTTGGGTGGCGCGTAGTAAATTCAGCACACCCTTGAATGAACGGCATGCCTTGCTCTTCCTCGGTGTAGTACTTCGAGTCAGGTGATTGCCCCATGTTAATGTCGGCAATCTCGGATAGCAGCTTTTCTACCCAACCATTCATTCCACTGTTCCCATGTAGCCGAGGCTGGAGAGAGACCTCTTGAGTGAAGCCAGCGCGTTCTCTCGCTCCGCTTCCAGCGTCTGGCTCGACACCGCATACTTGTCCCAAAGATTCTCGACGAGGGCAAGCAGCGTGCGTTTTTCGGCGTTGAGGTAGCGCAGCAGTTCCTTATTGGCAAGGTCGTGCAGTTTTTTCAGAATCAGCCGCTTGGCGTCCGCTTCGCTCAACTGGCCGCCAATTTCGGAGAGCAAGGTGTCAATGCGGGCGAGACGTTTTTCCAATGCAACCTTGTCTTTTTCCAGCGCGCTGCGCTTTTTCTTGTCGTCCTTCAGCGCCGGATTGAGTCCGGTCATGGCGGTGATGGCTTGAGCGATGAGTTGGTTCGTCTCGGCCTTGGCCTCGCCGCCGCCGGTGCGCTTGAGCTGCAGTTTAAGCTCCAGTTCGTTCTGTTTGGTTTTTAGCGCGGTTTTGTGGGTCTTGATGCGGGACTCGATGGCGCTGATACCATCGCGCAGGTCTTCGTATTTTTTGCGCTCGTTTTTGGCGGATGCGGAAGTGGCGTCGGCGAGGTCGTCGATCAACTCTTTCAGGTATTTCTTGATGGCGGCGGCGGTAAGTCTGGATTCGCTTTCCTCGCCTTCGCTTTCTTCCGGCTCGTAGCTCGCGCTTTCCGCGGCGGCCTCGATGGCTTCGGCCAGTTCGCCCTGGGCTTGGTTGATCTTGCCCTCCAGCGCTTCGATTTCGCCGGCCTCTTCCTGGAAAAATCCGGCGATGAGCGCGCTGTCCGGGATCAGGGTGTGGTGCCAGCCGGTGGAGACGACGGTCTTCAAGTCGTAGCGGATCGCTTGCCACCAGTTGACGAACACGCCCGCGCTCTTGAATTCATCCAGCACGCCCAGCGGCTGGAGCTTTGCTTTGAGCGTGGCGAGCAGTTCGCTACGCACTTCGGGCAGCTTGCGTCCTTCGCGCAGTTGGGCAAAGTCGTGCTGCGCCACCTGCCACCATTGTTCCACCGTGGTGTGATGGGCAACCAGCTTGGCCTGCAGGTTGGCATCGGCCTCCAGCGCGTTCTTGATGGCAGGCTTGGTTTCGATCTCCGGGCGGAAGGCGAAGTAATTAATTGGGGCGCAGCGGACCGAAGAAGATCTCCGGCTTGACGGCGAACTTGCCGAACTCGGCTTGCCTGGCGCTGACTTCGGCCTGCGGAATGCCGCCGATCAAATGGGCCTGCACGTCTTCCGGCTCGGGCGCGGGGGTGTTGTCCACGTAGCGGCGGATGTTGAGGTTGTAGTCGTGTTCCCGCGCGATTTCGTCCTTGTCCACCAGGCGGCTGTATTTTTCGATGGTCAGCTTGTGACTGAAAACGTGATCGATCTTTTCGATGTCTTCGGGGCGCAGCTTGTTTTGGTTTTTGCCTTCGGCGTATTCGCGATCGGCGTTGATGAACAGCACCTTGTTGCGGAGCGCGTCGGGCTTGCTCTTATTGATCACCAGCACGCAGGCCGGGATGCCGGTGCCGTAGAACAGGCCGGGCGGCAGGCTGATGATGGCTTCGATGATGTCGTCGTTAATCAGCAGCTCACGGATGAGTTTTTCCTTGCCGCCGCGGAACAACACGCCGTGGGGCATGATCGTGGCCATGTGGCCGTCCGGCTTGAGGCTGGCGATCATGTGCTGTACGAACATCAGGTCGGCTTTCTTGCCGGTTTCCGGGCAGAACTCGCGGAAGCGGCTGGCGAATTGCATGCTGGCGCGGCTGTAGTTCTGCGAGAACGGCGGGTTGGCGAGCACGCGATCGAACTTGCGCGGCTGGCCATTTTCGAGAATCTGCGGGTCTTCCAATGTATCCCCGTTTTCGATGGTAAAACGGGTGATGTTATGCAGGATCATGTTCATGTTGCAGATCGACCAGACCGTGCCGTTGGAATCCTGGCCGTAGAGTCCCAGATTATTGGGGTCTTGTCCCTGTTCCTCGATGTATTGATGGGCCTGGATCAGAAAGCCGCCCGATCCGGCGGTGGGATCGTAGACGGTATTACCGGCCTCGGGTTTGGTGAGTTGCACCAGCAGGCGCACCACTTCGGCGGGGGTGTAGAACTCGCCGCCTTTCTTGCCGGCGCTGTCGGCAAAGTACTTGATCAGATATTCGTAAGCTGCGCCGAGCAAGTCGGGAAATTCGAAGTTGTCGTTGACCAGCACGAATTGCGGCTGATTGAAATGATCGAGCAGATCTTTCCATTTCTGGTCGGCGATCTTGGTCTTGCCCTTGACGGCATTGAAGTCGATGTTGTTTTTCAGCACCCCGGCCAGCGCGTCGTTTTCGTCTTCGATGGCGGCAATGGCCTTGTTGAGCATGTTGCCGATGTCGTGCTTCAAATGCTTCAGCGGCGGCACCTCGTTGCCTGCTTCATCGATCCAACTTTCGTGCCAGCGGGCGCGGGGCGGCACAAAGAAAGTCTCGCCATAGGAAGTCTTGTCGTTGAGCAGCTCGTCCAACAGTTTGGGTTGATCCTTCAAATGCGTGTAGGTGGTGCTGCGTAATACCATACGTTTGCGGTCGAATTCGTCCGACAGGCGCTTGATGAACAGCATGCCAAAGATAAATTCCTTGAATTCACTGGCATCCATCTTGCCGCGCAGGATGTCGGCGGCTTTGAAAAGGAAGCTTTCCAGTTGGGAAAGGGTGATTTTTTCTCGATTCATCGGTAGGTGGCGCTAAATTTCGTTTTTGTTTTTTTGCAATGTGTCTGCTTACTGATAGTACTCTAACACTAGCAGGCCGTTGAAAAACTACCTGCGTTGCCGCTACGGTGTTAAAAACAAACTCAAAATGCTCATTTATTGCGCATAAACTGCGCTTTTTCGCTTGTTTTTGCCTTGTATCGGCTGCCTCGAAAACGTTTTTCAACGGCCTGCTAGCCCAGGGATTCGATCAGTAACCAGCGATAAGAAAATCCGGAATCCCGCCTTGGCTTTCATTCAGGAAATGCCTCATCCCCTTAATCCAAGCATTTTTGCATAGTCGAATTGCGATCACCAGGATAATTCCTGTGCAGCGATAACTTTGTGCCGATCTGCAGCAGGCTAAAACACCGTCATCTTGCGAGGAAATTCAGCACGATCAGCAAAATCGCAAAGAAAACGGTGTAGTACGAGAATTTTTGCGCGTCCTTGGCATGGTCTTCTTTCGACGGGAATTTTATGTCCGTAGTCTGCTGGCCATATTTTGTGCGGATAAACTGATAGACGCGGTCGTAGTTTGAATGCATGTAATGATGGTAGATCATCAATACCAGCGAAACGATCAGGCAGATCCATCCTAATAGCTCGATCATTATGTGTCCTTTCGTTCAGGAATTAATATTGTGCCAATCGGGATAGGATACTTTATACAATATTTACAAGCTGTTCGAATACTGTTTTCATAAAGCTTCGAGGAAGTGCAGATTGGTTTTCACGGTGGAATTCGTTGCGGGATGACGGCGAAAGCCGTGGGAGAGAGGGCAAGAACGGGAGTGAATCATCAATACCGGAATTTTAAGCGATAAGAGCCGGTTTTTTGCTGGCAGCTTAGGTTTTTGTCATTGCCTAAGCTGCCGTTGCAATATGAAGCAGAAGCAGCAGAATCGATAAAAGCAGCTTAACTGATGTGTCCGGTTTTACTTGACCAGGTCAAGCTTATTGGGTTTACTGATACAGAACGAGAAATTACCGCTTACCTGATTGCGGGATCAACCAATGCTGATATCGCACGGCGCTACGGCTCGAGTGAATATACCGTTGCCAACCAAGTGCAATCGATCTTCCGTAAATTATCCGTGCGTTCGCGCGAGGAATTGGTTCAGAGCTTTAAACCAAAGCAATCTAACTGCACGATTCAATATCAATATGAGCAATCAGAATGATCTGACAATGCATAGGTAAAATTTGCCATTGTTACTTATTAACCATCTAGTTATAGTGGAATTGATTTTGTCTCTATGCATTACTTTGATCAAGGAAATGTTCAAGATTATAGAGGTTGAAATCCTATCCTTAATTATTGGACAAGGTGGAGAAAATGCCTTTAATAAAGTTTTCAACGCAAGATTTTTCACCGAGAGAGCGTGTTAACGCATTTCAAGAAGTTTATGCATCTGTTGCCAATATAGACGTTGAGCCATACCAACAACATCCGCCTTTTGCTGAGATGGTTGGCAAGTTGCTTCCGAATGTGGGTGTATACGAAACCATCATCTCACCGCATTCATCATGGCGTACACGCGCTCATGTCGCTGCTGAAAACAGTGACAATCTGGCATTGGTTGTACCCATTGATAACACGGCGATTGTTATTCCGAAAAACAAAGAGCCACTTCACTGTTTGCCTGGTGAAGCTGTACTGATACCTTCGGATTCAATTCATCAGGCTCTTAACACCCAAACGATGTCCATTGCTGTAATCGTTTTACCGACAAAGTTGGTTGCAACCAGGAATGCTGACTATAACAAGCGTTTGATGAAAAAATTCTCTAGCAAGGATACGCCGGAATTACCCTTGCTTGTGGGTTACACCAGAATGCTGATGCAAATGAAAGATGACTTGTCGCCCGAACTTGCGGCATTGGCGGCCACACAGATTCATGATTTATTTGTGCTGCTGTGCGGCGCAAAACAAGAAGAGGCGGCAATTGCCAAGGATCGTGGCTTGCGCGCAGCAAGGCTCAGAGCGGTAAAACAAGATATCGTGGCGCATATTACCGATAGCGAGTTGTCCATCAATCAAGTTGCCTTGCGCCAAGGTATATCTCCCCAATATATACGCGCCTTGTTTCACAGCGAGGAAACAACTTTCGCTGATTACGTTACTGGCTTACGCCTCGATCAAGCTTATCGTTTTCTGTGCAATCCCCTACACCTTGATAAAAGCATCAGCACATTAGCTTTGGATATGGGTTTCAACAATATTTCCTGGTTCAACCGTATCTTCAAGCAGAGATTCGGGCTGACTCCCACGGAAGTGCGCAATTCTTTGATTAACCGCTAAGCCGTCTCAAAAGTAGCGTTTAGTACAAGTAGTGTAGCGTTCAGTAGTAGATCGATTTGCGAAATTAACGTAAAACGATTGCGTAGTCAGCATTACAGAGTCATTTCGTAAATAACATAAAAAATAAGGAAGAATAATGAATAGGCATTATCTGAATATCAAATATGCAGCAATCATGGGAGCGTTTCTGCTACTCATAGCTGTTGGATTATCAAGCAATGCTTTCGCAAAAGATCAAGTCACGCAAGCTGAACTGGATGCAGCGGTTGCTGCGCAGGCTACGGTGGATGCTGGACAGAATACGACAATTAACACGCAGCAAAGCACAATCGAAACACTGCAAAATTCAGTTACTTCACTAAATAATGCCAATACTGCGCAACAGGCAGCATTGGATAAAGCACAAGCCGATATCAATGCTCTCAGGGCATTAATTCAAAAATATCATCCTCCTAAAGTTGGCGATCATTACGGCGGTGGTGTCGTGTTTTATGTGGATGAAACAGGTCAACACGGATTGATTGCTTCATTATCTGATTTGGACGATGGTAGCGGAATACAATGGTATAACGGTGTCAATAAAGTCACTGGTGCAACAGGTGATGGCATTGGGGCAGGAGCAAGTAATACTACCATCATTGTCGTTGCTCAAATTAGTGATAATCCAAACGGGAATTTTGCAGCAAAACTTGCTGCTGATTTTAGCGTCCAGGAAGATGGAGTGACACCTTGTACAGGTGCTGTCGGTGAAATCTGTTACGGCGATTGGTATCTGCCTTCAAAGTATGAATTAAATCTACTCTATCAACAGAGAGACGTTGTAGGTGGTTTTACAACTGATGCAAGAGACGGTTTTTATTGGAGTTCTACAGAACAAAGTATTGAGCATGCATGGCTTCATTATTTTTACATTCTCGATCAACCTTATGGTACTAAAAACAACACTTTTAAAGTCCGTGCGATCAGGGCCTTTTAATGAAGAATCCTATCTTAAACTATAAATAAATTATGAGGTTAATATGAAACTATCTAAACATATTGCATTGCTTTACCTCGCTTCAAGCTTTTTGCTGGCCGGTTCTTCCTTATCCGTTTTCGCTGCGCCTCCTGTAATGAGCGTGACCGGAAGTGTGGATGCTAATGTTACGAATAATGTGAGGGTTATCAATCCCGACGGTGGTGCACTCGATGTCCGTATTCAACCCAGAAGAAGTGCTTATGCATTATTGTTAAATGCAACTGCTAGGCCAGGAGAAGGAGGAAATACTAGTACGTTACCAATACCATTTGATTCATACATCGTTGGCATTAATTTCATAATAGTTAGTCACAATTCGGCTTCATGTTTTACATCAGTCTCATATAATCATGGCGCAGAAATTCCTGAAGGCGCTAATACCGGTGAAATTGCAGGCACTGGATTTGCATCTGATGATAGTAGATACGTTAATCCTCTCTCCATAACGAATTCAGAATACATCTTAATACCCAATATGTTCATAAAAGGTGGGGATGAATTATTGTTGTTTGCTGCAATAAACAACTTAGAATTTGGCTCAACAGCTCCAAATTGCTTTGTAAAGGCACAGATCTATTTAATACCAGCTGACAAGTAAACTTAACTTTTTTCTACTTTCTGGCTCATCAGTCAATATAAGTTATTTGCGCTGGCGAGTTAGAAACAACAAATGAATCAGAACTTCGCCAGCCATTACTGATTCGGTGATATGAAGAACATGAATTTACCTTGCCGGAATGCATGGATTTGAGTTTCTGAGACATTTAATTACGGGTTACTGAAAAATGTTCGGTTTCGCTACTGGCTGGGGTGTTGTGGCGTAAAAAGATTGGTATTTGCTGTTGACAACCTCTTAAGCACACTGGCAGGAATGATTTGAGGAGATCCAAGTGGAAAGCAAAACCGACAAAGCCTCAAGTAAAGGCGGTGAAGCAACCGAAAACTCCTTTACGTTATCCGCACAAAAAATAGAACTCCCAAAAGGCGGGGGTATGATCCGTGGCATAGGGGAGAAGTTCGCCGCTAATCCGGTAACCGGTACGGGTTCCATGACAGTGCCGATTGCCACCAGTCCGGGGCGCAATGGTTTTGGGCCCGTACTGTCGCTTTCCTATGATTCCGCCTCAGGCAACGGGCCGTTCGGTTTCGGTTGGAATTTGTCACTGCCTTCCATTACCCGCAAAACCGACAAAGGCTTACCGCAGTACCTGGATGGACATGACCAGCAGCAGGATTCGGATACCTTTATTCTCTCCGGTGCGGAAGATCTGGTGCCGGTATTGAGTGATGATCGCGATGTCGATGGCATAATCTACCGCATTCATCGCTACCGTCCCCGTATTGAAGGCTTGTTCGCGCAGATCGAGCGCTGGGCGAATGTTAGTGAGCCTAATGATGTGCATTGGCGTTCCATTTCCAAAGACAATATCCTCACACTCTATGGCAGGGATAGCCAGTCGCGCATCGTTGATCCCGCCAATCCACAACGAATTTTCAGTTGGCTCATCTGTGAAACGCGCGATGACAAAGGCAATGCCATTTTGTACGACTACCGTCAGGAAGATGAGGCACGAGTCGACCTGATGCAAGTCAACGAACGCAACCGGTCACGCACAGCCAATCGGTATATCAAGCGCATTCGCTATGGCAATCAGAAAACGCTGCTCATCGATGGCCGTCGCCCCGTCTTTCTGTCTGCAGCCCAACTCGAAACAACCCACTGGCTGTTCGAAGTGGTCTTCGATTATGGCGAAGATCATTATCGGGTTCTTTCAGATGCGATCCAGCGTCCACGTGTGGAGGCTGCCGCTGAATCAGCGAATCCATCCTGGCCGGTACGCCTCGATCCATTCTCCGCTTACCGCGCCGGTTTTGAAGTGCGTACCTATCGCCGCTGCCAGCGCGTACTCATGTTCCACCACTTTGCCGAATTGGGCGATTATCCTTATCTCGTACGCTCCACCGAGTTCAATTACAACGATTTTGAATACGCTGACGACACACTGCCCAATCCTTTGGATGAACTGAAGCACGCAGGCAGCACCCGCTTCGCCACGTTCATCCAAAGCGTCACGCAATCCGGCTATCTAGTTGATGACTCCGTATCGGGCGACAATACCAGCTTGGATGAGCGCTTCAGAAAATACACCTACTTCAAGAAATCGCTGCCGCCGCTGCAATTCAAATACAGCAAAGCAAAAATTCAGGAAACGGTCAGCGAACTGGATGCCGCAAGCCTGGAAAATCTGCCTATCGGGCTGGATGGCAGCAACTATCAATGGGTCGATTTGGATGGTGAGGGCGTGACCGGGATATTGACCGAGCAAGCCAATGCCTGGTTCTATAAACATAACCTTGGCAGCGGCAAATTCGGCCCAATGCAACTTGTTGCACGCCAACCGTCGCTGGCGGCACTCAGCGGTGGACGTCAGCAACTGCTCGATCTGGCCGGCGATGGCCAGCTCGATCTGGTGGCATTCGATGGTCCCACCCCCGGTTTTTATGAGCGTACTCACGATGAAGATTGGGAACTTCGCCGGCCTTTCAAAACGCTGCCCAATATTCCCTGGGGTGAACCCAATCTGAAATTCATCGATCTTAACGGTGACGGTCATGCCGATATCCTTATCAGCGAACACCAAGCGTTCACCTGGCATCCGTCACTGGCGGAAGACGGCTTCGCCCCCGCCCGGCAAGTGGCACAGCCGCTGGATGAAGAACAAGGCCCCCGGCTGGTATTTGCCGATGGCACGCAATCCATCTACCTGGCCGACATGTGTGGCGATGGTCTGACCGATCTGGTGCGCATCCGCAACGGCGAAATCTGTTACTGGCCCAATATCGGCTATGGCCATTTTGGCGCCAAAGTGACCATGGATAATGCACCCTGGTTCGATCATCCCGACCAGTTCAGTCAGCAGCGCATCCGTTTGGCGGATATCGACGGTTCCGGCGCCAATGATATTCTTTATCTGCACCGTGACGGTGTGCGGCTGTATTTCAACCAATCCGGTAACCGCTGGAGCGCACTGCATCGCCTGCATCCATTTCCCGGGATCGACAACCTGACTTCAGTCATGACTGCCGACCTGCTCGGCAACGGTACTGCCTGTCTGGTGTGGTCTTCTTCTTTACCTGGTGACAGTAGACGCCCGCTGCGCTATCTCGATTTGATAGGCGGGGAAAAACCACATCTGCTGATCGAGGTTAACAACAATCTCGGTGCAACCACCAAAATTCAATACACCGCGTCCACCAAGTTTTATCTCGCCGACAAGGCCGCGGGCACGCCCTGGATTACCAAACTGCCGTTTCCTGTACATGTGGTCGAACAACTCATTGTCGAAGATAGCTGGCGCGAGACGTGTTTTACCAGCCGCTACAGCTACCATCATGGCTATTTTGACGGACATGAGCGCGAGTTCCGTGGCTTTGGCCGGGTCGAACAGGTGGATGTCGAACATTATGGTGAATTTGCCGCAGGCAATGCGGCCAGTCCCTACATTATTACGGATGAAAATGAGAGAAAGAAACTTTACCAGCCACCCATCAAAACCATCACCTGGTTCCATACCGGCGCATTTCTGAACCGCGAGCGCATCCTGTCGCAATTCCAGAAGGAATACTTCCGATCCGGCCGTTTTACTGAAAATGTCCTGCCGGAGCCCGATCTGGCCGCGCAGAATCTATCCGTGGACGAATGGCGCGAAGCGCTGCGTGCTTGCAAAGGCATGATGCTACGCCAGGAAATTTTTGAACTGGACGTGGATGCCTTGGCACGAGGCGAAGAGCAACGCGTCAAGCTGTTTTCCACCGCCTATCACAATTGCCACATTCAGCGGTTGCAACCCCGTGCGGACAATCGCCATGCGGTTTTTCTGGTCACCGAAAGCGAAGCCATCACCTATCACTATGAGCTCGATTTTCGTCAAGACAGCCGCCCCGATCCACGCATTGCTCACACACTGAATCTGCGTGCCGATCAATTCGGCAATGTATTGGAATCCGTTGCCGTGGCCTATCCCCGTAGCGGGCGGCATACCGAAACAGATACTGCGCTGTTGCCCGCCGACACGCTTGACCGTATCCGTGAAGTACAAGACAAGCCCCACCTGGTCTATAGCGAAAACCGCTTCACTGAGGATATCGACGATCCGCACGATCCCGATAATCCACCTGATCCCGACAATCACCGCCTGCCGCTGCCTTACGAAGTCAGGACGTACGAGCTGACCGGTCTCGAACTGGAAGCAGGCGAATTTTATTCCCTGACCGGCCTCCGGCAAGCGCCGATTGCCGACCCTGCCAACGAACTACCGTATCACCAGCTCACGGGATCAGGGGGCTTGCAAAAACGCTGTGTTGAACATGTGCGCATGCTGTATTTCGACCGCAACCTGCGCGATGCTCTGCCGCTGGGAAAACACAACACGCTGGCATTACCCTATGAAACCTACAAACTCGCACTGACGGAAGACTTGCTGGAAGCGATCCTGAGCGAGAAGCTGAACGATCTGCAAGATTCCGGCGAGAACCGCCATGCCATGCTCGATCGCGTCCTGGACAGTGGCGGCTATCATCACTTCCCGGATGATCCGGATCGCCGCTGGTGGATACGCTCCGGCATTGCCAGGTTTGTTTTGGAAGACGATCAACACGCGGCACGACACTTCTTCTTGCCCGAGCGCTACATCGACCCGTTCAATAACGAAACCGTGCTGGAATACGACGCCCACTACGATCTTTTTATCCGCTCCAGCCGCGACCCGATGGATAATGAAACAGCCATCGAAGCCTTCGATTACCGCGTGCTCGCGCCCAGCCGGATACGCGATATCAACGACAATCTGACCGAAGTGGCATTCGATATTCTCGGCTTGCCTGCCGCCGTGGCACTCAAAGGCAAACAGGATAGAAACGAAGGCGACAATCTGGATCCTATGCCGCCCGACCTGGATACCGCAACTCTGATCCGTTTCTTCACCGGCGACTACAGCGAGACCGAAGCCCGCACATTGCTCGGTAATGCCACCGCGCGCCATCTGTATTATTTTGGCGAGCAACGCATTGATGGCAAAATGGTTTACGGCAATCACCCGGCCTGCGCAGCTGGCCTGATGCGCGAGACGCACGTCGCCGCTCCAGGCGGTATTGATAGTAAGCTGCAAGTAAAAATCGAATACAGCGACGGCATGGGGCAGGTGCTGATGGCCAAGGCCAAAGCCAAAGCCGAAGGCGGTCCTGTTCACGGTGTCACGCCCCATCCGGCGCTACGCTGGATTACCAGCGGCAAAACCATCCTCAACAACAAAGGCAAGCCGGTCAAGCAATACGAACCGTATTTCACCGTTTCTCAACGATTTGAAGAACCGGCAGAAGTCGGCGTCACACCCATCCTGTATTACGACGCGGCAGGCCGCCTCATCCGCACCGAAGCGCCGGACGGCAGTTACAGCCGGGTGGAATTCACGCCCTGGTTCATGGCAAGCTGGGACGCGAACGATACGGTGCTTGAAGATGGAAATGCCTGGTATGCGGCGCAGAATCCGCTTGATCACACGATCTCCATACCGACCGATTTGACCGGTCAGCCTTTGGCCACGCCGCAGCAGCAGGCGGCCTGGCTGGCGGCGCAGCATGCCGATACACCCACGACTGTTTTTCTGGATAGTTTAGGCCGGGAAGTGATCAGTGTTGCCCATAACCGGTATCGGGATGGCGATGGTGTAATGCGTAATGAAAAATATGCCACCTACACCCACCTTGATGCCGAAGGCAAACCGCTATGGATACGCGATGCACGCGGCAACCGGGTCATGGAATATATCAAGCACAACCTATCCGGCACCGAGCCGGCCTATTTTCCTGCCTACGACATTGCGGGCAACCTGCTGTTCCAGCACAGCATGGACGGCGGCGACCGCTGGATGCTGATGGATGCCACCGGTCAGCCGCATTACGCGTGGGATGAGAATGAGCGTACCGGCGCGAATGGTGAGACTTCACTGGAACATCGCATCTATCACACCACCTACGACCCACTGCGCCGCCCGCTGGAACAGCGTTTGCAGATTGATGCACCAGACTGGCAGGTAACGGAACGGCTTATCTATGGCGAAAGCTTCGGAGCAGAGGCGAAAGACCGCAATTTACGCGGACAGATTTACCAGCACTACGATCCCAGCGGCTTGATCACCAATCAGTTATTTGACTTCAAAGGCAACCTGCTCGAAGTGACGCGCCAGCTCGCCAGTGCTTATACCGCCTCGATCATCGATTGGCCGGAAAATCCACCGCCGAGTGCGTTTGAACGGGAAACCTTCACCCAGCGCACGCAATACGACGCGCTCAACCGCATGGTCCGATTGGAAAATTGGCATCGGGCAGGTCGTCCACCGGCGGTGTATCTCCCGCAGTATAACCAGCGCGGGTTGTTGCAAAGCGAAACCCTAACCGTGCAGGGAAGAGTTACCCAAGACGCTGTTCTCAACATCGAATACGACGCCAAAGGCCAGCGGATGCTGATCGAATGTGGCAACGGCACGATAACCCGTTACCACTATGACGAGAAAACCTTCCGGCTGATGCAATTGCGGACGGCCAAACCTGTTGCCGATGTTCCTTTGCCATCGCCACCCAGTGATCAAGGCAGCTTTAATGTGCTGCAAAATTTGTATTACACCTATGATCCTTCCGGCAATATCACGGAAATCCATGACAATGCCTACCAGCCCGAGTTCTTCCAGAACCAAATCATCGAGCCGCGCAGCCGCTACACCTACGATGCGCTCTACCGGCTGATCGAAGCTAAAGGGCGAGAGAATGGAGCGGCTGTCGGTGCGCCCAATCATATTGTGACACACAGCCCGGAGGTGACTTTTGCAGTGACTGCTCCAAACGCACTTCGCAACTATACCCAGCGCTACGACTACGATCCGGTTGGCAACATCAGGATGATGCAGCATAGCGCGGGGATAGGCAGTTGGACGCGGCGTTACGATTATGCCGACGACAGTAATCGCTTGACTCGCACCCATACCAACAACCCTGCGGAAACGGTCGATTATCGTTATGACATCCACGGTAGCATGTTAAACATCGCCAACGTGGACCCCGGCAGATTCCTGCGCTGGGATACGCGCGACATGATCCATGCGCTCGATCTGGGTGGAGGCGGCTGGGCTTATTACCAGTATGACAGCAACAAGCAGCGCACGCGCAAGCGCATCGAGCGTCTTGACAGCCATACCGTGGAAGAACGCTTCTATCTCGGCGGCATGGAATGGTATCGGCGCTGGCTCAATGGCAACCTGGTAGAAGAAATCGAAACGCATCATCTGTTTGTCGATGATCAGCGGGTGTTGATGGTGGAGGATGTGCAGCTTTCAGGTACAACTGGCTTGCCAGCAGGCGTGCTGGATCGCTATCAGTACAGTAATCACCTGGGTTCGGTGGGATTGGAGTTGGACGCGGATAGAAATGTGATTTCGTATGAGGAATATCATCCGTATGGGACGACGGCATATCAGGCGTATGGGTCGGAAGTGAAGGCGGTTGCCAAGCGGTATCGGTATACGGGGATGGAGCGGGATGAAGAGAGCGGGTTGAGTTATCACACGGCTAGGTATTATTTGCCTTGGTTGGGGAGGTGGGGGAGTTGTGATCCGATTGGTATAAGAGGTGGAATTAACCTGTTTAACTACAATAAAAATAATCCTGTTAACTTGATTGACCTAACTGGTACTCAATCAAGAGAATATCAACCCCGTTTGTATCAAGATGCCTTCCCCCCTGGAGGAATGCCACAACCTGGAGAAAATTATGGTCCCCCTAGATCAATAGATGTTGACCCTACAACTGTATCATCAACTTTAACTTCTATCAGCCCCATACCTGGTTGGAGAGGAACAGCATATGAATGGGCTAGAGGGCAAGAAGGACAAGATGAGAGCTGGTTTATACTCAGACGACCTGTCAGTGGTGGGGAATGGGAAGTTTTTTGCCGAAACTGTGAAGGTGATACTGCTAATGCTACGGATGATATTGATTATGCAGTGGATATTGCTACTTCTGGTAGTAGTTTTCTGGCAAGAAGAGTAATTTCCGCTATCGCACGTGAGGGAGCAGAAGAGGTTGCAGAACGTATTGTACGTGAGGGAACGGAAGAGGTTGCAGAACGTATTGTACGTGAGGGAACGGAAGAAGGTACAGAACGTATTGTGAGTGCAGGGACAGCAAGAGGCTCTGTCGAAGCATTGTTAACGGCGCGAGCGGAAGCAGCAAGATTTCTTCACAATAGAGTATCAACTATAACCCGGGAGGCAAACGAACGTCTGGCGAATGCAATTATTCAAGGAGATAGACAATTTTTAGAGCGTTATTTACGTAGCCAAAGAGGAAGTGTAGTACGGGTAGATCAATTGCTAGATCCAAATTTTAGACATAGAGCTCGGATTTATGGCCAAGCACTTGAGCGCATGATTGTCGAAGGTATTGCGTCAGATAGTACGCTCAGCGGTTTACTGCGACATACTGGAAATATAGCAACTTATGGTGCAAGAGGACGTCCAGATTTTAACATTGTGAGTGGACCGTTACGTGGTTGGTTTATAGACCTTACAACGCATAGAGCAGCTGCAGCACATGTTGCTCGTGGTTATGGCGAACGGCAAACAATACATATTTTGTATTCTCGGCTTGCAACTTTAGGTTTTTAGCAGCGTAGCAGCGTAGCCCGCGTAGGGCGGATACCATGAAATGGATTCCGCCGAATGAAACCAATGATCGGATTCCACATGCGGAACGACATGTATGGTGAAAAATTTTGATGGTGTTTCGCCACGTGATTGTGGATTGGCGGATCACCCTGCGGGCATCCGCCCTACGTGAAACCGGTTATCTGGATGGAACGGAAAATGATTGCGGCGTGTATGGTGAATGAGAAGGGGGATGGATGCCGGATTATCGGCGTTACCGGGTGCCGGGCGGGACGTACTTTTTACGGTGAATCTGCTGGAGCGGCGGCTGGATTTGCTGGTGCGGCATGTGGATGCGTTGCGTGCGGCGGTGCGCGCGACGCGAATGGCGCGGCCGTTTCATATCGATGCCTGGGTGGTGCTGCCCGATCATATGCATTGCGTCTGGACATTGCCGCCGGGGGATGACGATTATTCCAACCGCTGGAAAGCCATCAAGATTCGCTTCGTACGAGCATTGCCTCGTACCGAACGGCGTTCAGAGGTGCCGGATGGCCAAGGGGGAGCGGGGCATCTGGCAGCGGCGGTTCTGGGAGCACACCATCCGCAACGAAACCGATTATGCGCGGCATATCGACTACGTGCATTGGAATCCGGTTAAGCATGGTCATGTGCAGCGGGTGATGGACTGGCCTTATTCCAGTTTTCATCGTTATGCGAGAAACGGATTTTATCCAGAAAATTCGATGGATAGTGCACCGAATGAAGAACATCACGAATTTGGAGAATAAGAATCTCCGTAGATGAGAACCGCATACAGATTCCACTGAACAACAAGAAACTATGATTCGGAAGAGTTAATAGAAGGGAGCAGCAAAATGAGAGCCAATTGAACCGTGGTCAGTTCAGGGATCGTCCACCTCCCGTATTCGGATTCATCGCCGAGCCTATGGCCGCAAGTGTCATCTATCCAGCGGTCATGGCGTCCTGGAACTATATGGGCATGTATTTCTACGACGAACGTTCCACGTCGACTGCTCTTTCTCTCGCCTCAGGCGTGTTTCCGGTTTTTGCCGGCTTTATGGTTCTGTACCAGAAAAAGTTGAAGCAGGAACAAATCTGCTGGCAAGAAAAAGTAAAGAAACCGGCGCCTGCTACGGCACATTGCGCAAACTATTCGTCGTGCGATGTATCCGGGATGCTTGCAGCAAGCTCAGAGTTGAATTGACACAAGATCTTGCATTTGCGCAAGTGTATTAAGTCTGAACTACTGCAGATTATTTCAAATAATCTGTTCAATACTAAACCTTAATTAGCGGGAGACCCGAAATGTCGACAAGCGAGCAAAAAATATTCACCGTCAAAGGCCGTGTCATCAATCAAGCAACTCGCGCGGGCATTGAAGGATTACGGGTAGAGCTTTGGGATAAGGATCTACTTTTCGATGATGCTCTTGGAAAGACTGTTACAGATGCCCAAGGCAAATTCCTAATTACCTTCCACGTATCCGATTTTCAAGGCTTCATCATCTTTGGCGAAAAAAAACCCGATCTATACTTGAAGGTGTTTCAAAATGAGGTATTGATTAAAAACACAGAAGATTCGGTACTATGGAATGTGTCAACAGGCGAGGCAGCGGTCACGATCCCCGTAAACCTCAACGATAGCGGCGGGGAGAGTAAGGGCTACGATGTTCAAGGCAAGGTGGCCAGCCGCGTCAGCGCCGGTGTTGGCGGTTTGCGCGTCGTGATCGTGGATAAAGGTGTCGGTGGCGATATGCAGCTTGCGCAAGCCGTCACCGATGATCGCGGCGCCTACCGGGCGACGTTCCCCGATAGTGCGGTGCTGCAACGCGGTAAAGTGCAACCCGATATACAAGCGCGTGTGTTTGCCGGCGAGGTCTATTTGGGCTCTTCGGATGTTCACTACAATGCTTCCCAGCATGAAACGCTAAACGTGCTGCTGCAAGGTGCAGCGGCAGAGAACCTGAAGTCGGAACACGAAGTATTAACCAGCGCCCTTGCCGGTCAATTCACGGGCAAGCTTGCCGATCTCAAGGAGACCGACGAGCAACAGGACATCACCTATCTCGCCAACAAGACCGGATGGGATGCTCGTGCCGTCGCACTCGCCGCATTGGCCGACAAATTCAGTGCGCAAACGGCGAGTACGCCCGGTGTCGCTGCGATTCCGCAGCCGTTCTTTTATGCTCTCTTTCGCGCCGGTCTGCCGGCGAACGAGAACACCCTCTTTCACACCGACGCCAAAACGCTGGAAGGCGTGTGGAAGCAAGCGGCCAAGCAAGGTGTGATACCGCAAGCCTCGACCGAACAGATCGCGGACTTGGTTCAGCGATTCCAAGATTTGAGCGCGCAACGACTGCTGACCGGTCCGGCGTTGATCGGAACATCCTCCTTCAAGGAGTTGTTGTTGACCGTCACGCAACTCAACGACATCCAACAAGCACGGTTCGCCCAGCTTTACACAACGAACCGTGCTGACATGAAAGTTTTCTGGGAAGCTATCCGCGGCGACCCGGCTTTTGGCAATACGCTACAACAGCGATCGGACCTGGTCAATCGTTTACAGGTGGACGGCAAGTTGGCCTTTCTCACGATCAATAACGCAACCCTGATGCAAAAGATTCACACCACAGCCGGCAGCAGCGGTCTGCCCGATCTGCTTCAGCTCGCGCAAGCAGGCTACTATCGCACGGCAGCATGGAATCAACTGCTAACAGAGGAGGTATCGATTCCAAAGGAAATTCCCGGCGATACAACGGAGGTGAAACGGGCGAATTATGCGAAGTATCTCGCGGCGCAGGTTCGACTCAGTTATCCTACTACTGTCGTGGCGCACATGGTCAAGTTCGGAGAATTGCCATTAACCGGTGCGGCACCGGGTGTTTCTGATCAAGTGCATGCGTTTTTAACCGGACGCTGGGGAGAAAATCAGAAAGAATTCGAAATCGGCGCTGAACCGGTCGAGCGGTACATCGCCCGGAACAAATTGAAAATTCCCGCCGAAACAGTCACGCAAGTCAAACGATTGCAGCGCACGTACCAAATTACGCCAAGCGACCAGGCCATGACCGGCTTAATGAAACGCGGAATAGACGCCGCCTATCATGTCGTGCGCTACGACCGTGACACGTTTATACAAAACTTTGCCGCGGACTTGGGCGGCGCAGACCCGGCAGCCCAGACCTATGACCGGGCCGAGCAGATCCACAGTTCGGTTCTCAACGTCGCGCTGAGTTACCTGCACGCACGCACCGCACCCGCAATCGGTGTTCACAGTCCGCCGAGCATCATTGATCCCGTACCGGCTAATCCAGGCGACATCATCCCTTACGCGGCACTGGAGAGTTTGTTTGGTTCGATGGATTTCTGCGCTTGCAGCCACTGCCGTTCCATCCTTTCTCCAGCGGCTTACTTGGTCGATCTGTTACAGTTCCTGGGATCGGATGAAACAGTTTGGGCCGATTTTATTAGTACGTGGCAGTCACCCCAAGGAGGACACGAAGGTGTTCCTTATCCGTTTCCGAATAAAGCTGAACACACCAAGGCGGGTTCTCCCTCAACCCCGGGAATCTCGCCCTTTGAAGTGCTAATGTCGCGCCGCCCCGACATCCAACACCTCCCGCTGACTTGCGACAACACCAATACCATCCAGCTCTACATTGATCTTGTCAACGAGACACTCGAATATTTCGTCGCGAGCAGCAAACAAAATCCCTCGCTGAAAGATTATCAAGGACACGACACGAACGGTATGTCGTCCGAAGACCTCCTTGCCAGTCCGCAGTACGTCATGGATGAGGCTTATAAAATGCTGCGCGATGAGCTTTTCCCGGTGCTGCTGCCGTTTCACCAGCCGCTGGAAAACCTGCGTCGCTGCTTCAATAAGTTTGAAGTTCCGCTGCCGCTGGCGCTGGAACGATTGCGCACCACCGACAGTCTCGAACGCGGCGCGAATCTCTACGGCTGGCGAGATATTCTGATGGAAGAGATCGGTCTGTCACGTGCTGAATACAACATACTGACCACCTCAAATGCGATTGCCGATGAACTGCTTTGGCAGATTTACGGTTATCCTTCCGGAACCAAAGATACGGTTATCGCCAATGGAAACCAGACGGATCACATTGCCGCGTTGTCGAACGTCAAACAATTCGCCCGCCGGATGGATGTGAGTTATGAACACTTGATTTCCATCCTTAAAACCTGCTTCGTCAACCCGAATAGCGACCTATTGCCCAAGCTGGAAAAACTCGGTGTTTCGTTTGCGGTATTGGCAAAACTCAAAACCGACAATAACACGCCGAATCAGGCGGCAACCGACGCCTGGTTTGACGGGTTGCTGGCAAGCCAGGCGGTGCCTCCCGATCCTGCCGCGTATGGTGGCGATCCCAATGGACCGAGAAGCGACTTCGCGCCGATCCGGGAGTGGGTAAAAAACGATACCAACTACAACCGTATCATGAATCTCATCACGCTCGCGATCCCGGCGAGTACTTGGGCGCCTTCGAAGGCCTATGCGCTTGGCGATTGTGTTCTGCCGACAGCACTGCCGGCGGGATCCACATTATATTACCAATGCTCGACTCCCGGCTTATCGGCGGGAGCTGAACCCAAGTGGCCGACGGCTCCGGGAAATACCTGCGATGATGGGACGGTGAAATGGGTATGCCGGGATATAGGGGAGTGCGTGAGCTTCGACAATCTCGCCTTCCGCTATTCCGATCCGGCGAAACATGCGCAAAACATCGGCGCAGTTGAATTCATTCGTCTGCTGCGCTTTATCCGATTGTGGAAGAAATTGGATTGGACAATCGAACAGACAGATACCGCGATTTGCACGCTTTATCGCGCCGATCTGGGACCGCTTGAGGATGGTGATCTGGATGATGTCGGCAAACTCGATACCGGCTTTCTCACCTTGTTACCCCGCCTCGGCATCGTGAGCCGCGTGATGAAAGCGCTAAATCTGAACGTGAAGCGCGATCTGCCCGCTTTGTTGACCTGCTTCGCTTCGATCGGTGTTCACGACGGCGAAGCGTGGGTGAGCGACGGCGAGGGCGGACTCCGGCAACAAATCGTTGCATCGCTTTACCGCCAGATGTTCCTCACTCCGACACTGCTGAAGCAAGATGACGTCTTCGGCGAGAACGTTTACGGCCAGTTCCTCACGGATACCAATAAGAAAATTGCGGATCACGCGGAAGCACTGCGTTCGGCATTCAATCTAACAGGCGAAGAACTTTCGCTGATTGCTGCTGAATTGAACATTAAAATTTTGCTACAGACATCTTATTCGCATCCGCAGCCTTCGTTGGATCAAGCAATCCTTCGAGCTGCCCCGGGTATTGGCTACGATGATTCGAGTCATCGGTTATCGTATCCAGGTACTCTCAGTACCAAGGCGCGTGATGATCTAAAGGCCATTGCTGGCGTACATCAAGAATTTAAGGATGCTGTAGATGCACTATTTACCGCGAATCCCACGCTTACGCCACTGACTATTCCCAACATCAGCGCCATCTTTCGCCGAGGCTGGCTAGCGCGCAAGCTCAAGATCAGCGTGCGCGAGCTGTTGCTATTGATCAAATTCACCGGCCTCGACCCATTCGCTGTGCCCGACCCGGCGAACCCTGCAATTTTGCGGCTCATCGAGCTGGTGCGGATGATGAGAGATCGTTCGTTCAAATCAGCCGCCGCGCTCTACCTAATATGGAACCAGGATCTGAGCGGCAAGTCCGCGCCGGCTCCCAAGCAGATCGCCGAGCTCGCCCGCACCCTGCGCGGCGACTATGTCGCCATCAACGATCAGTTCGCCGCGGCTGAGGATCCCAACGGCGATGTGGCGCGGGCGCGTATGACACTGGTGTACGGACAGGAAACCAGCGATGCATTCTTTGCGCTGCTGGACGATGCACTGACGGTCGATGCGGCTTATACACACGCTTCGCCAGCACTCGAACCGGATATCACCGCCGCCGATCCGGCAATCGACTACGATGACTTTCGCCATCGCTTGTCGCATCGCGGCCTAGTGACAATGTCAATCCAGGCGACGTTAATGAGTGTCAGTGGCGTAAGCTCGGATTTCCAGAAAGCTGTACAAGCGCTCTTCGATCGAAGCGAAGAAATCAAAGGCTTGTTCTTTACTGCCCATCCGGAACTTCTAGCATCTTACAATACTGCCGCCGCGCAACCGCCAGACAGTAGACACAGTGCATTCCTGGCTGCATTCGACCCCCAACTCGCGCGCCAGCGCAAACGCCAGCAGACTCTGCAACGGCTCAGCATAGCAACGGGAGCCGATCTGGTGTTGACGCAAACCGTTCTGGATCCGATTAGATTGGTGATTCCGGCGAGCACGTGGACGGCATCGAAGTCTTATGCTGTAGGTGATCGTGTTCTGCCGACAAAACCGGATACAGGAGCGGTTCGTTATTACGAATGCACAACTGCTGGCACATCCGCAGATTCAGAGCCTACGTGGCTAACGGCACCGGGAAATGCACAGAATGATGGAACGGTCACTTGGGTCTGTCGATATGCGTACCCGCTTCATAAGGCTGGAGTTCCAAGTGCACCCGCGCTCGACGACGCACTTGCGCTGGAAACACCGGGCCTCTACGCGCAGTTCTTTTTCCGGGATACCGCCACTGACCCCGTTAATCAAGAGATTCCTGCCTCAATCCTTGATTATGCCAGCAGAGGCGGCAATCCTTTGCCGAACCCGGGCAATGCGATCTCGGGTATCTGGAGCGGGCTCATAGAAACAGCCGAGGCTGGGTTTTACAATTTCGTAATCGAGATCGACAACGAAGCGTCGGTGACGTTGACGCTTGCCGGGCAAGCACGTGCATTGACCCGGAACGGCGCTATCCGGCGCAATACCGACCCCATCGAACTCAAGGCTGGAGCGCTGTATGAAATCGAACTGAAGGTCGAAAAAGTTAAAGATAGGCTGAGTCTTCAGTGGGAAACACCAAAGCGTCCGCGCGAGGTAATTCCGCCGCGCTATCTGTATCCGAAAGCGATTTTCAAACCGTTTACGAACACTTACATTCGTTTCTTGAAAGCGGCATCACTCGCCATGGATCTCGGATTGACAGCCAATGAACTGGCTTTTTTTGCCACACATTCCGATTATCGGATTGCTGCAGACGACTGGCTCAATGCGCTGACGACGGATGGCGATCCACAACCGGGCACCGCCACAGCTTTGCTGATGCCTTTCGAATCCTTGCTTGATTTCGCGCGGATCAAAGCAGACCTTTCGCCTAGCGACGAATCGCTCTTGGCCGTTTTGCAAGACCCGGAGGCGGCAACGCAGGACCTTGACAGCTTAATGTTCAGCATCACCCGTTGGAATGCGGTTTCGCTGCATGATGTGCTTGGCCGGTTCGGCGGCAATATAGCCGGACTCGAGCATTTCAATCTGTTCCGCCGCGTCTACGACGCGTTTGCGCTCGTGCAGGCGCTGAGCATTTCCGCTCATGCGCTAATTCAAGCAGTCACGAACGAACCGGACGGCAATACGGTGCGCGATCTGCAAGCGGCGTTGCGCGCCCGCTACGACGCCGAGAGCTGGCGCGATATCGTGCGGCCGATCAATAATGAGATGCGCAGCTTGCAACGAGACGCGCTGGTGGCTTACATCCTACATCAAATGCGCTCCCACCCCGATAGTGCGCACATCGATACACCGGATAAACTGTTCGAGTACTTTCTGATGGATGTGCAAATGGACCCATGCATGCAAACCTCGCGCATCCGCCATGCACTCTCGTCGGTGCAGCTTTTTATCGAGCGCTGCCTGATGAATCTCGAGCCGCGCGTCTCTCCGGTCGCCATCAACGCCAAACAGTGGGAATGGATGAAGCGCTATCGTGTATGGGAAGCCAACCGCAAGGTCTACCTGTTCCCGGAAAATTGGCTTGAACCCGAGTTACGCGACGACCAATCGCCGTTCTTCAAGGAGGCGATGAGTGAGCTTCTGCAAGGCGACATCACCGAAGACAGAGCCGCGGTGGCGCTGTTGAACTATCTGGCCAAGCTTGAAGAGGTGGCGAAACTGGAACCGTGCGGCATCCATCACATTTCTCTCGATGCTGCCAAACGGACACCGGAAATAAATCATGTCGTCGCTCGTACCACCGGAGCCAGCCGCAAATATTTTTATCGGCGCTATGATGGCGGTGTGTGGACGCCGTGGGAACAGATCAAATTGGACATCGAAGACAATCCGGTCATCCCGGTGGTTTGGAATGAGCGATTGTTCCTGTTTTGGCTGCGCATTCTGAAAAAGGGGCCGGATACTGCGCAGAAGCCGGGGGTGGGTAAGGATGGGAAACCAAGGGACATTACGACCCTTACAACCGAGGATATTCCAAGTGATCCCCAAGTGACCGTACAAGCGATACTGTGCTGGAGCGAGTACTACAACGGCAAGTGGCAAGCGACTAGAACATCTGATGTAGCTAATCCACTCAAAATAGACAATTTCAAACCGAATGATTTTGATCGCTCGAAGATAAAACTATCCGCCTTGTTCTGGCCTCCAGCTGCGTTGCGAATCATTGTGTCCTACGATACAGGTTTTGGAACCTCATTTTTCCTTCACAATGCATTCAGTACACCCGAGCTTCGTGATGGAAAAAAGGAACCCCATTTTTCTCCCAAGCGAACTCTGGAAACTACAACTGATAGCCTGATAGTGAGCTACCCGGATCCCAATGTTGTCAATCGGGTCTTGGATAACGCTATCAGTGATCGCGCCGTCCAATCGAATCATCCTGTGGAGGGAAATCCCTGGGATGCACCTTTTTTCTACGAGGATGCCCGCTATGTATTCTATGTCACTACTGCGGAGGAGCTTATACAGATTCCTCAATGGAACGACTTCATCATTTCTGCAAGTCTACCTAAAGTAGCGCTTAACATCCCTCCGCTGGTATTCGAACAGATGAAAATCATTCCGGATCCGTTTGGTCCCATTATCAAGCAACCGGGATTTGGTCTGATCGATTCATCTCCGGTTGAGCGGTATGTCACCGAGGACGCATATATTCACCAAGCCATTGGTACTTCCGGCACAGTGCACTATGGCGATACGGAAATCGGACTGGCTGGCAGCCAGATCAAGTCCATACGAACACGTTAAGGAGAAAACTATCATGGCAAATAATTACTCACAACAGATCGGATACCATATCAGTGAAGCTGCTGTGGCCGTGCAAATAGTGGCGACAAAGTTCAGGCGGGCGCCGAAGTTTATCTACACCTTCGAGAACTTTTTCCATCCGTTCGTCGGCGAATTGATCGCGAAGCTAAACAAGGAATCGCTGTCAGGGATGCTGGATGCCAAATGGCAGGACAGTCTGAAACAGGATTTTTTTAAAACCCTCTACAATCCAACCGAGAACGATTTTATTCAAGTCAACTATTTCCCGAAGGAAATTGATGTCAGCGCTTGCGGTTCTTATGCCAACTACAATTGGGAGTTGTTTTTTCACATTCCATTGACGATCGCTGTGCATCTGAGTAAGAATCAGCGCTTTGCCGAAGCGCAACGCTGGTTTCACTATATCTTCAACCCGACTTCGAACGACCATACCGTTGACAAGCCTCAGCGTTTCTGGAATTTCCTCGCCTTCCGCAAGCTGGACAGTGCGATGACGATTGACGAAATCATCCGCGTTCTCAGTACGCCGGAAACCGAATTGTCGGATAGCGATCAATGCCGGCAAAACAGTATTTTGCAAGGCTACTATGCGATTCTCAACAAGCCGTTTCAGCCCCATGCCGTTGCCCGGACACGGCCTATCGCATATGAGTATAGCGTTGTGATGAAGTACCTGGACAATGTGATCGCTTGGGCCGATAACCTGTTTCAGCAAGATACGGTCGAGTCGATCAACGAGGCGACACAGCTTTACGTGCTGGCGGCCAACATTCTGGGAGAACGTCCGCAGCAGATCCCGTCGTTGGGAAAAGTAAAGCCCAAAACTTTCGCACAACTTAAAAAGGACGGCCTCGGACCGATCGGCAATGCGTTGGTCGATCTGGAGGGACAGTTTCCGCTCAATCTCGCCATCCCGAGTCCGGCTACGGGAAGCAACAGTACAGAAAATTCCGGCGCCCTCTTCGGTATCGGACGCACGCTGTATTTTTGCGTACCGAAAAACGACAAACTGCTCGGTTATTGGGATACCGTCGCCGATCGGTTGTTCAAGATTCGCCATTGCATGAATATCGCCGGCGTGGTTCGCCCGCTCGCGCTGTTCGACCCGCCGATCGATCCCGGCATGCTGGTCAAGGCGGCGGCAGCGGGAATCGACATCGGCAGCATCGTCAGCGGCCTGAATCAGCCCATCGGCCCGGTGCGCAGCCTGTTCCTGATTCAGAAGGCGCTCGAACTCTGTGCCGAAGTGCGCGGGCTCGGCAATGCGCTGTTGTCGGCATTGGAAAAAGGCGATGTCGAGCATCTGGCGCTCCTTCGCCAGAGTCACGAGATCAAAATCCAGAAGATGGCGAAGGACGTGCGCTTCCTGCAATGGAAACAAACACAGGAAAATACCACCTCGCTGCTTACCAGCCGTAAAGCGGCTTTGGAACGGCTCAAGTATTTCCGGCGGTTACTCAATATTCCCAACGACCCGAACGCGCTGGACGATCTCGTGATCGACCATTCGGAAAAGGCAGAAGGTCCTGCAAAACTGACTGAGGAAAACTTCGATGAGACCTATGGCGCGCTCGTCGGGCAGTATGATAAGACCTTGATGCTGCAAACACTTCCAAACTTGACTCTTGCGGGAGATTCATCACCTGGAGTCTTGTCTGGATACTCGGGAAGCGGAAAAGTTTATTTAACGCACAATGAGGATGTGGAGCTCAATACCCATTTGCCAGCAGCGAGAGATGCTCGTTTAGTTGCTTCGGTGGCTAACATACTTTCCGGGGTTGTTAATTACATCCCTGATTCTGAGATACATGCCCATTACTGGGGAATAGGAGTATCTGCGGAAATGACGGGAGGTCAGAAATTGTCAATCGCTGCAAAAGCTGTAGCTGAGGTCGCACAAATTGTTGCGGCATGGGAACAGGATCAAGCCGGAATGGCATCTCGGTATGCATCCTACGAACGCCGCGCCGACGATTGGCTCTTGCAATATAACCTCGCCGCGCACGAGTTGATGCAAAACGGGCGGCAAATTCTGACCTCGCTGATCGCCGAGCAGATCACTCATCACGAATACCTGAGTAACAATAAACAGATTGAGAATGCGGAAGAGATTCAATATTTCCTCGACGCGGTCAACTCTCCGGATAAAGCCAAGTTCACCAACGAGCAATTTTACCTCTGGATGCAGGGTGAGATTTCACGGCTTTATTACGAGTATTATCGCTTCGCGTTCGACACCGCACGCAAAGCCGAGAGGACGATGAAGCAGGAATTGATGCGCCCCGAGCTGGATGCTCAGGATTTTGTCAAGTTCAACTATTGGGACGCCGGGCGTAAGGGTTTGCTCTCCGGCGAGGCGCTTTATCGCGATGTCAAGAGGATGGAGATGGCCTATCACGACAGCAACAAACGTGAATTGGAGTTGACCAAGTCTATATCGTTGCGGCAGCTCAATCCAGTTGCTTTGCTTGAGCTTAAGTCGATCGGCACAACCCAGGTTACGATTCCCGAATGGCTTTTCGATCTCGATGGCCCTGGTCATTACATGCGGCGCATCAAGAGCGTCGCTTTGTCGATTCCTGCCGTTACTGGGCCTTACACTAGCGTCAACTGTACGCTGTCGCTGTTGCAGAGCAGTGTGCGCAAGTCTCCGGTTGCTGGCGAAGACTACGCGCGGCAAGGCACGGAAGATGATCGCTTCGTGGATTATATCGGTGCGGTACAGTCGATCGTAACCAGCGGTGCGCAAAACGACAGCGGCATGTTCGAGACCAACCTGCGCGATGAACGCTTCCTGCCCTTTGAGGGCGCGGGCGCGATCAGTACTTGGAAGCTTGATCTGCCGAAGGACTATCGCACATTCGACTATGACACGATCTCGGATGTGATCTTGACCATCCGCTTCACCGCGCGCCAAGGTGTGGATCTCACCAAAGTAAAATCCGCATTGGATGCCGGTTTTGCACTGCTCCTTAACTTGCGCCACGATTTTCCATCCGAATGGGCAGCGTTCGTGAACGGCGCGGGCGATTTCACTGCTACAATTCGTAAGGATTACTTTCCTTACTTCACACTGAACCAGACAATTACGATCACAGGGTTCGATCTCTATGGGCAGGATGTAACCAAGCATCACAGTGTTGGCAATCAGTCCAACTGGGATACGGCTACGAATGATCTAAGCAGCAAAGACAAACAAGCATTCACCGTCACCATCCCACCCGATGGGCCAGGGCCGGGTCAGGTTCTCATTCGTGCAGCGGATGCGAATGCTTTTCTGATTGTTAAATATATACTCACTTCTGCAAAGTAGAACCCCAGTTCTACCACTTATTCACGATTTCTCATGGGACTTTAGCAGATTAGCTTGGTATCTAAGCTAATCTGCTAAAGTCCCAAATTTTTTAAAAAATAAAAACGTCGAATTGTTTTGTCTTTTTGACAATAGTGCTTTATATGCTGATTGACATGGCTATCTGGCGACGACAACCTTAAGCAGGATTGATTGTGCATTCGGATCACGATCACAATATGCCAGAAGGGAGTACCGAAAGCTTCTGGAAATACACGGTTTTGTGGGGAGTATGAGCCGCATCGGCGATTGTTTTGATAATGCTGTGGCAGAAAGCCTTTTCGGTAGCCTCAAATAGGAACGAATCCATTGGTGCCACTACCAAACCCGTTATGCAGCTCAGCAAGATGTGTTGCACTATATTTCGATGTTTTATAACAGCCATCGACTGCATTCATATTTGGGGTATAAAAGTCCGAAGCAATATGAGGTAGAAATGGAAAAACTGAAGAAAGCCGCTTAACTGGGCTGTCCGGTTTTACTTGACCAGGTCAGTACTGTTGCGTGGAGTAAATTCCTGATGTCTGGCGCGTTCTAATACGGCATAAATCGTTGGCCGGCTGACTCTAAAGTGTTCCGCCAACTGCGTTATCTTCCAGACTCAGGTTTGATAAAGCCGCCAGATTTCCTAACGATCTAATAAAGTTAAGCGAGTGCGTTTGTGTATGCTCATTTATAGTATTTTCCTGAATACTGTAAACAACGCTGGGAATTCTTACAATAAATCAAATGAGGCATTAAGAATCGATAAGCATTGCGATTTGCGCAAAATCGCAAACTGACAGGAATACTTGAGTTTAGACGCAAAGAACAGTCTGTAAAGTAACCCCGGTATAGCTCGGGTATTTTTTTATCTTTGTTATTTAAATCATTGTTTTTATTGGTAGCCAAGGGCGGAATCGAACCACCGACACAAGGATTCTTAGTCCTCAACAAATAGCATTTATTGGTGTTGATTGGCATTTATAAAAACAGATAAAATAAATAAAAACAAAGATATTTTAAAATTTACCTTTTTATTTGTGTTGATTAATATTCCGTTATTTTGATATTATTTCCTTACACCAGCCTTGCACGGAAATATTCAAAATGAAATGGGATAACTTTACCGCTGATCAAGTCGCATCATTCAAGTGCAAAGCGGGTTCTAAGCAATCTATCTTTTGGGATGGAAAACAACCCGGTTTGGGATTGCGAGTTACTGCCAGCGGTGCAAAATCTTACATATTCCAAACCGAGCTACACGGCAAAACTATCCGCATAACTATTGGCGATCAGCGCGCATGGAGTATTTCAGATGCGCAGGACGAAGCATCCCGTCTTAAAGTTAAAACCGATCAAGGCATAGACCCACGTCAAGAAGCAGCCGACAAAAAAGCAGCAGATCAAGCCGCAGAAGCCGCCAAGAAAGCGCAGGAAGCGCGCGAAACTGTGACAGTAGCCCAAGCATGGGAAGAATATGTGACCACCCGTAAGCCGCTATGGTCAGAGCTACATATCCGCGATCATGAAAAAGTTATGCAGGCTGGTGGCGATCCGCGCAAACGAAGCAAGAAACTGACAGAGCCAGGTTCGCTGGCATCGCTTGCAAAAATTCGATTGGTAGATTTAACACCGGAATTAGTAACCGAGTGGGCACAGGCCGAAGCCGTGACTCGACCGACACGCGCCCGGCTTGCTTTACGATTATTAAGAGCGTTTCTGAATTGGTGCAACAGGCATTCAACGTATAAAGCCATCGTGACAAGCAATCCCGCACAAAACAATGACGCTAAAGAAAGACTGGGAAAGGCCAAAGTAAAGCATGACGTATTACAGCGGGAGCAATTGCCCGCATGGTTTAATGCAGTCAAACAAATCCAGAATCCGGTTATCAGCGCATATCTGCAAACACTGTTATTGACCGGCGCAAGGCGTGAGGAAATCGCTTCTTTACGGTGGGGAGATATAGATTTTCAATGGAACAGCATGACCATAAAGGATAAGGTGGAAGATTTTAGAATCATTCCGCTAACGCCTTATGTGTCGCATTTGCTGTCAATGCTACCGCGCCGCAATCAATGGGTATTCAGCAGCGTATCCGCCGCCAATGGCCGCTTAACCGATCCATCCATTGCACACCGCAAAGCCTGTGCTATTGCTGGGTTAGATTTAACTTTGCACGGCTTAAGGCGATCTTTTGCCAGTCTTTGCGAATGGATAGAAATGCCTGCCGGTATAGCCGCGCAGATTCAAGGACACAAGCCGCAAGGCGTGAGAGAGCAAAACTATATCCGCCGCCCGCTTGATTTGCTGCGGATGTGGCACGTCAAAATAGAAGCGTGGATATTGGAGCAAGCCGGGATTGAATTTATACCTGCACAAGCAGGATTGCAGCTTGTTAAACAATAATTTTTATTGCTTTATGTTGATATGTGTTAATTAACTATTTACAATCTATTTACAATCATCGTCGATGATAAAAAATTTCCGACATAAAGGAATCGAGACTTTCTTTTTAACGGGCAAGAAAGCAGGGATACAGCCCGCCCATGTCGGAAAATTACGCATATTGTTGACCGCATTGGATAACGCAAAACAGCCGGAAGATATGAACGCGCCAAGCTGGAAATTGCACGGATTAACGGGCGATCTTGCCGGACATTATTCTGTGAAGGTGAACGGCAATTGGCGCATGACTTTTGCCTTTGAAGGCGAAGATGCTGTTTTGGTTGATTATCAAGACTATCACTAAGGAATTTTAAATATGAGCAGAATGCACAACCCAGCACACCCCGGCGAAGTTCTAAGGGATTGGCTACCGGAGCAAATGACCGTTACCGAAGCCGCCAAGGAATTACTAGTTTCCCGTGTCACGCTTTCTAAAGTCCTGAATGGTAAAGCAGGGATTACCGCTGCAATGGCATTGCGCATTTCCGCATGGCTTGGCACAACACCGGATATATGGCTAGGGATGCAAATGCAATGGGATTTGTGGCAGGCAAAGAAACAGCCGAGACCCAATATAAAACCGTTGAAAAGATTGGCAGCATAACAGAGCAATACCACCCCTAGCCCGACGGGGCGAACAGCGGAAACCTTCACCGCCTGGCGTGGCTTCTTTCAAAGGACGCTGAAAAGGGGTGTGTATGGATCCTGAAATACTGAATAGATTAATGGCGCAAATCATGTATGAGATTCGCGATTTTTTACCGGTAAATTTACTCCATCCGATAGGACACACTGTAAAAATAAATGATAAAACTTTATCAGAAGAACAGGCGCGTGGTGTTATTGCGTCAGGACAGGCCGAAATACTCTTTTATGCGCCACCCAAGAATCAATTCATGAGTCTGAAGCAGCGTGATGCTTGCGAATTACTGATGCATTTAGGACATTTGATTGGCATTGATCCAACAGATCCAAAACAACCTTAAGTATCCGCTGATTTTCACGCCTCACTAAAAAAATATTTTGATCATGTATTAGATCAAGACAAGAAACCGTTTATTTCTTTGCTGGAAGATGATGCTGGCAAGCAACGGATGACTGAGAATAGGGCTTTCATAATGTCATGTTTTGAGGCTGGGATAGAAAGAGATATTAATTCTATTTGGCTGCATATCAGAAGTAATGCGGGTAAAGACGGTTTTCTATTTAAGGCAGCGAGCGGAGATGCAGCAACAACAATTGATGATAGGCGCGTTACTAAAGATAACTTAGGGCGATGCCTAAAAAATTTAAGCAAATAAAAGAAAAAATAGAGCAAAAAAACAAATAAGGTACAAATAAGGTACAAACAAGCCACGAATAAATACTAATATATTGTTTTTAATGTTTATTCGTGTATTTTTTTCTTAAGATATGTAGGTTTCCGGTGTATTATTTCTCATCGCTGCTTTTTATTGGCAGCATGATAGGTGAGATTTTATAGGCAGCGGGCACCGAGTCATGCACCTAACGCCGTGAGGCGCTGGAGAAATTGATGACGAATATTAGACCATTAGAAACACTCGCTTCACACAATCTACAATTCCCGCCACTTGAACTTATATCCAGCCTTCCCTAACAACCGAGGAAGCGGCTTACTATCTCAATCGCAGGCCGCAAACGCTTAGAAGTTGGGCGATGCGCCAGCATCCCATCAAAGTTATTAATGTAAATGGCCGTCTTGCTTGGCCTGTAAGTGCGATTAAAGCATTGCTGAATGGCGAGGTGAGCGCATGATCAACCTAGCGAACGCAAGAGCCACTCCGGAAGCATTCCTTTTGCAAGGCACAAGCCTGTCCGAAAAAATGACCGCAGCGCAAAGCGAGGAAGCTTCGCTTACGCAACAACACGAAAGAGCGGCCAAGAACCTTGATGAAATCGAGAGAAAGCATATCCTTGATCAAGCAACAGATCAAGAATTGTTTGAAGCGCAGCAAGCCCACTCCGATCTAGCCGCGAAACTGGTGGCAGTCAATCGACGCATTCAGCTAATTCGCGAAGCGATTGCCGACAATGATTCAAAAATCGCCGCAGCAACCCAAGCTTTCAAAAAAGCGCAAATGGCTTTTTGCTTTGAAAGTCGCGACGCAGCGTTAGCCAAGATTCGGGAAAATCAGCAGCTTAGAAAGCTTATTTTAGAGGCAATGGCTGCGCACGCTTCAAATGGCATGATTGCGTATTCATATCGCACCAGGACTTTTATCGAGGAATTTTTTCATCAAACTTTTCCTGCAATTTCAGAGCAGGAAGTCCGGGAAGCAGCAGGGGAATTTAAAACAAAAACAGCCTGGATTGACCCAATAAAAACGCCCGGTGAGCAGCCGGGCGTGTCTTGTTGCAACTTTCTTTGGAATTTGAAGATGCATATTACCACAAAATCGAATCATTTTAACGACAGTTAAAACGCAATTCTCAGCGGATTGGGGAAATTCAAAAAAACAGGCGAAGGGCGCTATGTCAGTCAATGTTTGTTCCATGAAGACAAAACACCGAGAGCAGGAATTACACAAAAACCTGATGGTGTCATCCTGATTCATTGTTTTAGCTGCGGCGCTGGTGGCCTAGATTTTTGTAATGCGCTTGGCATTGATCCCGCAAACTTATTTCCACCGAGCGACAATCCAAAGTACGAAAAACGAAGCCGCAGCAGTTTTTCAGCATGGCAGATGCTTCACTTTTTGCGTAGCGATTTGATCCGGTTATTAATCATCGCTAACGACCTGAAAAAGCTTGATGCGCTATCAAGTGATGACCGGCAGTTTGTCAGTGAGATTATCTTGCGACTTAACGACGGCCTTGCATACTTGGAGGGTGCGCGATGAACTTACGACAAAAAGCCGAAGCTGCGATAGCCCTCATTGAGCCTAATGCACTGACACCCGAGCCCCTACCCGAGTTGCCGGAAGTGAAACCGTTCGATTACTTTTTCTTACCGGCAAGCATTCGCGGTTACGTTCAAGATATTTCGGAGCGTATGCAATGCCCGCCCGATTTTGCGGCTGTGAATACCTACTTAATGTTTAGTGCTGTAATCGGCTGCAAAATTGGGATAAGACCAAAGAGACGTGATAACTGGGTAATTGTTCCGAATCTTTGGGGCGCGGTAATCGGCGGTTCCGGTGTCATGAAATCGCCAAATCGTAGCGAAGTTCTGAAACCACTAAAACAATTGCAAATAGAGATTGCGCAAGAAATTCATCAACGTAACACCCAATTGATGAATTCAGGGGAAGAATCGAAGCTTCGACAAGCTGCCAAGAAGTCACAGGCAAGAAAGGCACTGAAAAACGATCCCAATGCTGATATTTCAGAATTCTTGAAAAGCGGATCGGATGCTTTGCCACAGGCAGAAACAGCCCCGAGATTCATAACCCATGACGCAACGGCGGAAGCGTTAGGGCAGTTAATGATTGAGAATCCCAACGGAATTTTATTCGAAGCTGATGAGCTTATTGGATTGCTTAAAAGCCTTGATAAGCAAGGCCAGGAAGGCGCACGCGCTTTTTATTTAACAGCAGCGGATGGCAATCCTACACAATCGATAGAATCATGCGAGGCACCAATCTACATATCGAAGTCGCTTGCCTATCGATCATTGGAGGGATACAGCCGGGCGTATTGGCTGAATACGTGAGAGAAGCGCTGGCAGGCGGCGCGGGAGCTGATGGCTTGCTGCAACGCTTTGGGCTGATGGTTTACCCTGATATATCGCCAAAGTATGAATACGTTGACAGATTCCCGGATAAGCTGGCAAGGGATACCGTTAATGATCTTGTTAGAAAGCTTCACAACCTTGATGTTCAGGCAATAGCCACCATTGGCGAATACTGCAAGACACCATACCTTCATTTTGATGATAGCGCACAAGAAGTCTTTATTGAGTGGCTGTGCAATCTCGAAAAGCGGTTACGATCTGATGAGGATCATCCGGCCATAGTGTCGCACCTGTCAAAGTATCGAAAGCTGGTTCCCGCATTGGCGTTAATCAATCACTTGTGTGACAGCGAGGAAAAGAGCGTATCGGAATCGTCATTGCTACGCGCCTTAGCCTATTGTGAGTATCTGGAATCACGCGCGCGGCGGGTATACAGCTACGGAACGCAGCCCGGCATTGATGCTGCAAAATCAGTATTAATGAAACTGAAGAAAGGCAAACTAATTAGCCCGTTCACGGTTCGAGATATATACCGGAAGTGCTGGGCTGGTATCGACACACCAAAGAAAGCTGAAGCCGCCATCAATGTTTTATTGGATTACAACCACCTGGCAAAAGTTGAAACTTTTACCGAGGGCAGACCAGCAACATTATTACATTGGGTGCAATCATGAGCGGTTATCTTTCCAGATTGAAACAAATCGAAAATGAAAAAAATTTTCATAATTCCCCTGAAAGTGAACTGACAAAACCGACAAAAGATACTTATGTCAGCTTTGTCAGTTCAAATTCAAGAAAAAGTGAAAAAATATTTAATGATCCGCCAGATTCATCAAAAGAATCGGGATTACCTTCTGTCAGTTTTGTCAGTTCTGTTTCAGAAGAAAACAAAAAAAATTCTGATATTCAATCGCTGCAAATTGAAATGATCCGGGCATGGCTGTTCAAGATTAATGAACCCCAGATCATGACATTGTGTTGAACAAATGCCGGAATGATCCTGAAGCACTGAATTATTTTTTGAAACACGCACACGGAGAATTTGAGCGATGACCAACATTACCGACACGAATGAATTTCTAAGCCGGAAAAGAAGAGCTGATCAATTAGCTGATGGCGTGTATCACCATAAAACATACAAAGCCACGCACACGATTGATGATGAATGGCGAGAAGCTGAAGTTCATATTGAAGTGTATGCAGGCAGAGAACCCGGTCTTTGCATTAGCTTTGGGAATGATTCACGGCTTATCACTTTGACGAGAGCGGAGTCCGTGCAACTTGCCAAAGACATTTGGACATCGATTGAGTAAGGATAATTATGTATAAACTATTGTTTTATATGAATTACGGTTCCTCTGGAGGGGGGTATCCCGGCCAGGGCTATTCTGACTCCATCTTTTCGCCAGAATAAGAATTTTTTCAATGGGTTCATACCATGCAACAAACCATAGGAAACAAATTATGAACAAAACCGAGTTAGCTAATCAGATTGGAATTAGTAGAGAACTACTTCATCGGCATATAAAACGCGGCTGTCCGGTAGATAGCCTTGAATCCGCTCTTCTTTGGAGATCCAAGAACCTTGACCTGACGCAGACCAAACAAAGCCGCATAACCGGAAATTCCGGTGGCAAAAAAAGCAAATCGGATTCACAGAGTAACGAAACCGAGATTATCAGTAGTGACATGGCCGAACTGGTTCGCAAGGTTAACGACTCGCAGCTTGATCTTGAAACAACGAACGCAGATGAATTATTCAAAAACTCACGGGCATTGAAGGAAAAAGCGCTTGCTCTTCAAGCAGCCGCGGAGCATGAGAAATTCACAGGTTCACTGGTAGAGAAAGCGACAGTAGAAAAAATAATATTCGAGCGAGCAAGACAATTCCGTGATGGCGTTATGGCATGTTCGCGCAGGATTGCTCCTGAGGTTATCGGGAAAGAATCGATAGTAGAAATTGAGTCGCTAATTCAGAAGGAATTACGCGCAATGCTTGAACAATTTGCAAAACTGCCGGTTATCGAGCGTACAGATTAAGGCCATTATTTATAACTTTTAAGGGGAATTATCTTCTTCAAAACAGCGTAAGAACACACCACAATCATTTTCGATCAATTTTAAAGGTAAATATTATGGACGTTATTAATTTTAAAGCAGAACAGCGCGAAATTGCGCAATGGCTAAATTCAATCGGATGTCATGAAATCGATCATCATTATATTCTTGACCGGCTGAAGACTTGCCCGGATGCGCATTTGCGGTATCTGCAAACAGCGCGGAATGCACGTGCAAAAACGAAAAACTAACCCTTTAGAATCGCGTATAAGCGTTTATTTTCAACGGCCTAGGCTTATCCACCTAGGCTTTTTTCATTGATGGAATTTAGCGCAATCCCTTGTATTCTCTCCATCCGCCGAAATGAGTTATTTCCTGCTTACCTTCGCACAAGTAAGATTCACCGAGGATTCCTAATACTTCCCGATGATCGGCTAAGAGAATTTTTCCAACAGAGAGTCCAGCCGGTTCACGGCTTAACAATTCACCGATATTGGATGAATCTATGTTCCATATTTCCAGAGATATTTGCCCGCCCTTAGGACAGCGCTGCATTGCTGGGTACTGATCGTTAATCGACCAAAGCCGGTACAGAGGCGCGGTTAAAGTTTCTTCCACAAATACGCCGCCCAATTCAAGAAGATTGTGGTTTAACTCTAAACCTTTCATTAACGTGCCATTCACGGCAAATTCAATTTTCATGATTATTTGACACCCATTACATTCAGGCAGCGGATTTATTGCTTTGTGTTGACCGGATTTCCTTACACTAACCTTATACGATGCCTGAAAAACAAAAGCACTTAGCCGTTTACAGGTTAAGCGCTTGATTTTGTTGGTGGCCAAGGGCGGAATCGAACCACCGACACAAGGATTTTCAGTCCTCTGCTCTACCGACTGAGCTACTTGGCCATTTTTGAAACTGCTGATAAACGGACAATCCGTAAAATTCCAACGTAAAGATTATCCGGTGAAGTGGCGCGCCCGGCAGGATTCGAACCCACGACCCCTTGGTTCGTAGCCAAGTACTCTATCCAACTGAGCTACGGGCGCAAAGTACAATCTCTTTACTAGCAGCTTGTTAAGCAACCGGGGGATTATATCAGATTGAAGCTAATGCGGGATTCGAAGTTACGCTTTTGTTACGGTATTCGATCTCTTCAAGCTGTAATCGACCAAGTCGACTCGAGTTGCCAACCATCACATTTATTTTGCGGGGGCGATGATGGTCGATTTAGCCGATCTTGTCAAGGCTAACTGCTGCCGATCTGTTCGTTTTAGACGTCTTCTTCGGGTTCCGGATCTTCCTTATGCGGTATCGGCGCGGTTATCCCCGAGCTGTGCGATGCATCGATTTTTCCAGGTATTTTCGGTGTTTTACAAACCACATCGGCATTTTGCGCGCGATGCCGCAAGGCGTGATCGATCAATACGAGGGCCAGCATCGCTTCGACGATCGGTGTTGCGCGGATGCCGACGCATGGGTCATGGCGGCCGTGCGTTTCGACAATGGCCGGGTTGCCGTCTTTGTCGATGGAGCGTCGCTCCAAGCGGATACTGGAGGTCGGTTTGATCGCTACATTAACGGTGATGTCCTGACCGGTTGAAATACCGCCGAGTATGCCGCCGGCATTGTTGCTTAGAAAACCTTCCGGCGTCATTTCGTCGGAATGCTCCGTGCCGCGTTGCGCCACGCTGGCGAATCCGGCGCCGATTTCAACGCCTTTGACGGCGTTGATGTTCATCATGGCATAGGCGATCTCGGCGTCGAGGCGGTCATAAACCGGTTCGCCCCAACCGACCGGCACGCCTTGGGCCACCGCGCTGATCCTGGCGCCGACTGAATCTCCAGATTTGCGCAATTGATCCATGAATTTTTCCAATTGCTCGACGGCGTTGTTGTCGGCGACGAAGAAAGGATTCGTGCCGACATCTTCCCAGCGTTTGAAGGGAACAGGAATGGGGCCGAGTTGTGCGAGGTAGCCGCGGATGACGATGCCGTATTTTTCATGCAACCATTTTTTTGCAATGGCGCCGGCGGCAACACGCACCGCCGTCTCGCGCGCCGAAGCGCGCCCGCCGCCGCGGTAATCGCGGATACCGTATTTTTGCCAATAGGTGTAATCGGCATGGCCCGGGCGGAAAACATCCATGATTTTGCTGTAATCCTTGCTGCGCTGATCTTCATTGCGGATTAACAGGGCGATCGGCGTGCCGGTGGTTTGTCCTTCGAATACCCCGGAAAGAATTTCGACAGTATCGGATTCGCGCCGTTGTGTCACATGACGCGAGGTGCCGGGTTTGCGCCGGTCCAGTTCGAGCTGAATATCTTCCGTGCTGATTGCGAGCCCCGGCGGACAGCCGTCAACAATGCAGCCAATGGCGGGGCCATGCGATTCGCCAAATGAGGTGACGGTAAAGAGCGTACCAAGTGTATTTCCAGACATACAGTTGCATTTTCGGGTGAGTTTATGATGCATGAGTCTATCATACGCACCCGGGTTTTCGACAGTTTGAATATTGCTTTGCCATGCCGGTCAAGCCGCCAAAGATTGAGACACATCAACAATCAAATTCGGTCATCGTGTTATACCTGCGCTAAAATGCGAGGTATCGCAAATGGGTCTTGAAATTTGAAGCCCGTGTCATAAAAAATTAATCCTGGGAGTTTGCATGAATACACCACGAGTCAAAGAATTTCTTTTGAACCTGCAAGATAGCATTGTGAAAGGGCTGGAGCAGGTCGACGGTAAAACCTTCAGGCGCGATCAATGGGATCGCCCGGAGGGCGGCGGCGGCATGAGCAGCGTGATCGAAGAGGGGAACGTGCTGGAACGCGGCGGCGTCAATTTTTCGCATGTATTCGGTCCCGGTTTGCCGGCATCCGCGACGGCAGCGCGGCCGGAATTGGCCGGACGCTCGTTTGAGGCAATGGGGGTGTCGCTGGTGTTGCACCCGCGTAATCCTTACGCGCCAACCGTGCATATGAACGTACGCTACTTTGAAGCGCGCAAAGAGGGCGCAGAGCCGGTGTGGTGGTTCGGCGGCGGGATGGATCTGACGCCGTATTACGGTTATGCCGAAGACGCGGTGCATTTTCATCAAACTTGCAAGGATGCGCTGAAGCCTTTTGGCGATGATTGTTATCCGCGTTTGAAAAAGTGGTGCGATGACTATTTCTATTTAAAACATCGCAAAGAGCCGCGCGGTGTCGGCGGTGTGTTTTTCGACGATTTGAACCAGCCGGATTTTGAGAGCTGTTTTCAGTTGACGCGCAACGTCGGAGGGAACTTCCTCAATGCCTACCGGCCGATTTTGGAGCGCCGCAAGGACGAAGCCTATGGCGAACGCGAGCGCGATTTTCAAGCGTACCGGCGCGGGCGTTACGTGGAGTTTAATTTGGTTTGGGATCGCGGCACCTTGTTCGGATTGCAAACCGGCGGGCGCACCGAGTCGATCTTGATGTCGCTGCCGCCCATCGTAAAATGGCGGTATGACTGGAAACCGGAAACAGGTACCCCGGAATCGAAATTGTATACGGATTTTCTGATCGGTAAGGATTGGGTGTGATTGGCCGGTGAGTAAAGTGTCGCTCAATAACCAGATCTTGCTGGGGGTGATTTCCGGTGCGTTTCTCGGTTTCTGGCTGGCGGGACTGGAACAACAATCCGCGGTTGCGCAAAGCGGTTTATATGCCGCAAAGCTGATCGGTTCGCTGTTTACCGATCTGCTGCGGATGGTGCTGATTCCGCTGGTGTTTACTTCGATCGTGGTGGGGGTCGCCAATCTGCGTTCGCACCGGCAAATGAATCGCGTTTGGCAAGTGACGCTGGTTTTTTTTGTGTCGACGATGGCCTTTGCGGTGTTGCTGGGCTTGACGGCTGCCAATCTGCTGCAGCCGGGCGGCGGTTTGCAGATCGCCATGTTTCAGGATGCAATACAAGGTTTTCAAGCGACGCAGATGTCACTCGCCGATTTCTTTGCGCAATTCTTGCGGTCTTTGTTTCAAAATCCAATCGCGGCGCTGGCGCAAGGTAATGTGCTGGCAGTGGTGATTTTTGCTTTGTTGCTAGGCATCGCGCTGGTCATAGGCGGTGAACGCTATCGCAATATCCTGGTGTTGATGCAGGAATTTCTGGAATTGATCCTGATGCTGGTCGGCTGGATTATGCGGTTGGCGCCGCTCGGGATTATGGCGTTGGTATTGCAGTTGGTGGCTTCGCAAGACGCCGGATTGTTGTCGACATTGATTAAATTCGTCGGAATCGTCATTGGAACTACATTGCTGCACGGGCTGGTGGTGTTGCCGCTGATTTTATTCCTGATGACGGGCATGACGCCGCTACGATTCTGGCGTGGCGCACGTGAAGCATTAATTACTGCCTTTGCAACCAGTTCGAGCGCTGCGACCCTGCCGGTGACGCTGCGTTGCGCCGAGCAGCACTTGCATGTCAAACGCGATGTGGCTGGTTTTGTCATTCCGGTCGGAGCGACCATGAATATGGATGGTACGGCGCTTTATGAAGCGGTGGCTGCGTTATTTATCGCCAATTTGGTGGGTATTGAGCTCAGTTTGACGCAACAGCTGATCGTGTTCATGACGGCCATGCTGGCCGCCATCGGTGCGCCGGGTATTCCCAGCGCCGGCATGGTGACGATGGTTGTGGTATTACAGTCGGTCGGATTGCCGGTGGAAGCCATTGCAATTTTGTTACCGGTCGATCGCCTGCTCGATACATTTCGCACGACGGTCAATGTCGAAGGTGATTTGGTGGGAAGCCTGGTCGTACAGCACTGGACCCGGAGTGATGGTCCGGGCACATAGAATTTGTAAAATTCTATTATTAAATCAGATCATTATCGCGGAAGCGTTGCTGAATTTCCAACACCTTGTCGGCGTTATTGATCAGAGCTTCAACGCAATCACGGTCCAGCTTGGAATTGGACATTTGCCGGAGCAATGCAAAAGCTTGTTCATTACTCCACGCCGCTTTATACGAGCGGCGTGATGTCAATGCATCGAATACATCGGCAACGGCGCTGATGCGCGCTTCAATCGGTATTTCATCGCCTTTCAGGCCGCTCGGATAACCGCTGCCGTCAACCGCTTCATGGTGAAATTCGGCGATATTGCGCAGGATATTCGTATGCCCCAATGCACCCAACCCAAAGTCTTGCAATACCGAGTCGATGATCTCGCGGCCTTTGACCGGATGCGTTTTCATGACATCGAATTCGGTGTCGTCGAGCTTGCTCGGCTTGCGCAGGATGTTGTCCGGAATGCCGATTTTGCCGACATCGTGCATCGGCGAAAACAGGAAAATATGCTCGATTTGTTCGTCGCTGATGCCGTAGCTGGCCGCCAGTTTTCGAGCGATTAGCCGGGCGTAGTGCGCGGTGCGGTCGATATGCGATCCGGTCTCGAGGTCGCGGTAATGCGTCATGCTGCGGGCGGCCCGGACCGCTGCCAGCAAGGTCCGGATTGCGGCTAATTCGTTGATGACCATCAGCGCGATCAAGTGGCCGTAAATGTCAATTTGCCGCAATGACTTCGGGTCAAACGGGTGTTCTTGCAGCGAGTTAAAAAACAAAAAGCCGATAAAAATACCGCTTTGATACAGCGGCATGGTATAGCTGGATTTGTAGCCTTTGGCGGCAACGCGCTGGGTATGCTCGTGCGTGCCTTTGGAAAAAATATTGAGGTCCTGCACCAGGCGCGGACGGCGATGCTCAATAATGGCATGCAGCGATGGCGCGGCACTCAACGGCGCTTCGTAAGTCGTGACCGGGCTATCGCTGCCTTCGGTGCTGTGCGTGTACGTTTTCAGCATCTCGGTTTTTTCATCGTATAGGGCGATTGCCAGGCGATCGATGAAGGAGAAATCCTGACGGATAATTTGATGCAAGAAACGTAGTTTTTCCGTTAAGGGTATATTTTCATGCAAGTTAGCCAGGGTATCTTGGTGCGTAAAAAGATCTTCTTCCGATTGCATAAAATTCCTTTGGGCAAATTGCGGCGATATCGACAAGCGGTTTCTCAATAGGCTTGATTGCACTGTACATCTATTGCAGACGATTGCTTTATTTTTTCCACATTCTAAACGATTTGCCGCTGTCACGGCATGAAGGTCTATCAATTCATTCAGCCGGCAATATCGTCATGTGACAATTTGCCGCGCGACAATTTGTCACATTCCCAAACGAAATCATTCTTTTTACAATTTTGGCAACGTGAATCGATCGAGTTAGAGCAGTTTGTGATTATCACGGCTAATCCACATAGATTGTAACGCCTACGGAGGGTGATGAACGGACAACAATGTTCGTGCGCATAAAACTTATGAAGATACTAGCAAGACTTGAACCATTAATTGAAGAAGGTTTGATCGACAGTGTCATATGCCAGCTCATGAGCGGTAAAGAAGCGATGGTGTATATGGTACGCAGTGGCGAGCATGCGCTATGTGCCAAGGTGTATAAGGATCGAAATAAACGGAACTTTCAGCATTTTGCAAGCTATACCGAAGGCCGCCGTATCAAAAACAGCCGCCGTGCCCGGGCGATTGAGAAGGGGAGTCATTACGGCCGTATTGCACGTGAGGAAGGCTGGCAGAATACCGAAGTTGACATGTTGTGCCGGCTTGGGATGGCCGGAATCCGGGTGCCGAAATTCTATAACTTTTTTTCCGGTGTTTTGTTGATGGAGTTGATCACCGATGCCGAAGGGAATGTTGCGCCGCGATTGAACGATATGTCTCTGACACCGCAACAAGCACGGTACTATCATAAAACTTTGATTAGCCATGTGGTGCAGATGCTGTGCTTGGGAATTGTGCATGGAGATTTGTCGCCCTACAACGTTCTGGTGGATCGCGAAGGGCCGGTTATTATCGATTTACCCCAAGCCGTCAATGCTGCGGGCAATCAGCAAGCCCGCATGATGATCAAGCGCGACATTGATAATCTAACAAGTTTTTTTTACCGGTTTGCTCCGGATCTTGCGCAATCCGACTACGCCTCTGAAATTTGGAGTTATTATCAGCGTGGTAAATTGCCGCAAGCGCATCTAACCGGTCTGGTCAAGTCCCAGAACAAACCGGTTAATGTAGGCAACATTTTGCAGGCAATCGATAGTGCAAACCGGAAAGAGCTTGCCTGGCAGCGGCACAAACAGGCAAAATTGAACGGATATTCAGCGCACTACTGAAATCGAATACATATTATCATCTACCCAGGAAGTTCATTGACCTGAGCGTGCAGGCTTATGCTATAATCCCTATTCTGACGCGGGGTGGAGCAGTCTGGCAGCTCGTCGGGCTCATAACCCGAAGGTCGTAGGTTCAAATCCTGCCCCCGCAACCCGCTTATCCTTGCTGAGAATCGCCGTTTCATGCGGCTTTTCAGCAAGCTCAGCTTTACGGGATGAACGTGCATTTAGGTTAACCATCTCGTTCTTATCTGACAAATCTTCTTTCGAAGAAATTTCGTCAGCATTAGAATCTTCCTGCCAACCATGTTTTTGATCACCTGATTCGGTCATCATTTTGACTTGCTGCAACAAAGGATCGTGATCGCTAATCTTTTGCTGCTTGCCTGCCGCAACTGTCAAAATTCCGGCAAGGTCGCCATGCAAGTCGATGGCGTATTCTGTTCCTGACGCTTTGGGCGTTAGTACAATCTTATCAATAAGGCCTCTGAGCAGGTCTGCTGCTTCAGTTCTGGTTTCTTCCCTGTTGAGAGAAACTCGTAGCGCTTCCACTTCTTTCTGGTAACGCTGAGACATGTTCGGATGCAGAAGCACTGGCGCTTCCTCTTTGCCTTCGAGACAGCTTTCCAGCTCTTCCCGGCGTTCAATGATCTTATTGAGCGCGTCTTTCACTTCCGATGCAGGTATCCCGTTTTTGATAGCTTCGATAATCTTTTCCTTATCAGCAGCCAGTTTTTGCAGCTCTTTTTTGTAACGGTTTATTGCCGCATTCCGGGTTTGTCGCAGCTCATTGATATGTTTTGTGTATTCCTCGCAAAATACCTTTACCAGCTCCGGGTTCATCAAGTGGTGCTGTAGCGCTTCCAGAATGGTGTGCTCCAGACTGTCTTGCTTAATGGTGAGCCGGTTGCTGCAAGTGCCCTTATTTCTGGCAGCAGAGCAACCGTAGCGATCAGCCGACACTTTGCTCATGCCGCTGCCACAGCAACCGCATGTGAGAAGATAAGAAAACAAGTTTTTTGGGCGTTGCTTAGCCCAGAATTGAGGTTTCTCATCCAGCGCTTTCTGGCGTATCTTGGCCTGCTCCCAGAGCTCTTCATCGATAATGCGTAAGTGAGGGACTTCGGTAATGATCCAATCCTCTTCTGGGTTTGGACGGGCGACACGTTTACCGGTATCCGGATCTTTTAAGAATTTCTGACGGTTCCAGATCAGCCGACCTATGTAGAGCTCATTATTGATAATGCCGGTGCCGCGCCGTCTGTTTCCGTAAATTGTCGTTGCGCCCCAAGCTTTGCCAGAGGGGCATGGAATACCTTTTTTATTGAGATTTAGCGCAATTTTCTTGGGTGAAACGCCAGCGGCGTAATCGCGGAATATTTGTTTAACAATTTCTGCTTCTTCCTTATTGATCTCACGATCTCCCCGGATCGCTTCACCATAGGAATCAAACTGTTTCACTACATTGTAGCCATAGCACAAGCCTCCGCCAGATTTGCCTTTTTCTATCCGGCCACTTAGCCCGCGATGGGTTTTGGCTGCCAAGTCTTTTAAAAACAAGGCATTCATCGTTCCCTTCAGTCCGATATGGATGTCGCTCACTTCGCCGCCATCGGACAAGGTATGAATGGCAATGCCGGCAAACTGAAAACGCTTGTATATGCCTGCAATGTCCTGCTGATCTCTGCTTAAGCGATCCAACCCTTCAGCGAGAACAATATCAAACTTACCAGCCGTGGCATCTTGCATAAGCATTTGGATTCCAGGGCGCATCAGGCTCGCACCGCTGATACCGTGATCGGTATAGGTATTAACTATCTTCCAGTTTTCATGCTTGGCCCGTTCACTGCAAACCCGGATTTGATCTTCAATCGAGGCATCACTTTGAAGATCACTGCTATATCTGGCATAAATGGCAACTTTTTTCATATCAAGACTCCAAGTCAGGCTTTTGTGTCAAAGACGTTGTGCATCTGAGATGGCGCTCGTAGTCTTGTTCGGCTGAACGCCGAGCAAGAAAGCGAACAACGTCAACAATCCGCGAGTCGATATTATGACTCGGTTTGCGGGTGGAACTCCACCCTTTACCTTGCTTGGATTGTTGCTTGTTAGTCAATTTAATAATCCCCTAAGTTAGCGATTGAAGGCTCGTGCCTGCTGGTTTCATAAATAAATATCAACTTTTAAGTAAATTTCTGCTATCAAATACAAGTGATGCGCTAAACAACGAGTATCTATTTTCATAATAAAACCTTTGCATTAACAAAATATTAAGTTGTTCTGCTGTTCAGATTCTTATGTCACTGCGTGTAGTTTATGTCCTGTGCTTGATTTTGTTTTGGCGCTTGCTGGCGCTCAGCTCTCATACGCTCCAATTCCTCCCTGGATCGCAGCGCGATCCTTCCGTTTATGGGTAACGCATTGAGATGAAGCGATAATCCTCCTTCCTTGGTTGGCCATGCCGCGCCAATCTTGTGCCAGTGATTTTTATCATCGTTGCCTTCTTCAACACTGTAGGCAATATGGCTGGGTAGTCTGGATTTATTTTCATCTGAACTATCACTCATGGTTCGATCTCCTGTTTAGAATGGTTGAAATGCACCTTCGCCAGCCCTTTATGGCTGGACAAGGCCTGTTCGCGCTCCATGTCATGCAGCGCGTTTTGCAGGATGTGCTCACCCTGCTTGATCTTTTTTTCTCGCTCGATTTCGATAGTGGACACCACGCAGGCCTGAATAGGCCCGCCAATGGTGTAATCCAACTGGGCATTTTTCCGCATACGCTCAGCACGAAGCTGGTCGAGCATAGCCTTGGTAATCACATTCATTACCCCCGCTTCAGGGGATAATGGCCGTAAATGCTGCTCCGGCCTGTTCTGACCAACGCTCCCACTCTTTACGAACGATCTTGATTTGTTGAGGCATCCATCCGGCCCCGAGTCCGTAGAAAGTCAGTGCGCATCCCTTCAAATTAACTTCCGCTTTTGGCAAACTCTTTTTGCCTTGAAGCAATTGGTTTCCATCAACGTAAGATGAGGATTCCAGGCCGTCCGTAATGACAAGAATCTGGCTGTTTTGAGCGCAATTGAATTCAGAGGTAAATTCCAGCCAGGCAATAAGGTTGGTGCTGGATTGAGAAGCCTCTTTTTGCTCAGGTAGAGATTGAATGTATTGCGCCACAATGCCTGCCACCTTGCTTGGCTTCAATCTCCTGGAAATTTCAAAGGTGGGATTGAGCAGATTCAGTGCGTCTTTACGAGAACCGAATGTTTTGACATGCACGACATCGCCGTCTTTTAATTTGTTGATTTCAGAAGACACATGCTGGCTCGCTACATGCGCAAAATTCTTATGCGATAGCAGCGGATTCGAAGCAGACAAATCAATGCCGATAGTCAGTGTTTTTGCGTCTGCAACAGTTGCAGCGCAGATTAACGGTATCATGGTCAGAATTTTTTTCATTTTCCTTTCTCCAAAAATTTTGGGTTCATTGCATTCATGATGTCTTGAGGGCGAATGGCTTCGATTTTGGCTATATCTTTGGCAACCTGCTTGGGATCAACTTTCCGGTGTGAATCTTCGAAGCGAAATTCAGTGGAATATTGAGAATCCTGAAGCCATTTCTTATGAGGCAGAAGCGCATCTGAAATGGCGCTGATTACTTCATTAGTAATGATTGTGCGGATGTAATTGTCATCCATGATGTGCAGATCGTTAATCTCGTAATTTAGAGCGGAGTATTCTTTCTGCGCTTTTAAAATAGCCTGGTGATCTTTGATGGCCGCGCGGGCACGAGATAACCTGCCAAAAGTATCATTGATATTGATGGCAATCGTCGTCAGCAACTTGTGTGCAATGAAGATATTGACTATAGCCAATCCGCCAATGCCAAGTGAAAAAGCTAAAACAGCCAACGGATTTGTGACATGAGCAAAGAAAGCGTCAACCCATCCTTGTTCAATGGCCTCAGGCAGGCTCCCGATCATGGCAGGCATTTCAATCTGAATCATGCTTCCCAAACCATCGGCAAAGAGAATGCAGGCAATCAAGAATCCCATTCCAATCAGGTAGGTCGGAATCAGAATTTCAACGCTCCGGTCGACGATTCTGACTGCCAAGTTCTGTGGCTTGGCTTTGGCGAGAATGTGGAAGCCGATAATCATGGTCGCTGCCGTAAATCCCATTAGTGTGGGCGACCAGTATTCGTTGTTTTCACCAGCCAGATAGTCGAATACGCGGTAAACAATTTCAAATTCGCTGTAGCCTACGACTGCTAAAGCGAGTCCTGCCAACAAGGTCATTAATATGAGAAGAGGCACTTTTGCAGCTGCTTCAATATGCCTTTTCAGCACGGCTTCAAACCGCATCATCTCTTCTGAGGAAAATAATTCATCGGGTTTATGCATCTTTGCTGCTCCTTTGTTGATTGATAAGTTCAAGATAAGAAACGCCTATGGTCTGTAACTGCTCCGCGCACGGTGTCATCAGCCGGGTCGCCGCCGCATAACCCTCATTCCGAACGTTTTCGCGTTTCCTTAGCAGTTCAGCGCGTTTTTCGTTGATTCCTGCTTTTTGTTCGATAAATGCTTGATAAAGCGGTGCAAGGGGTGGAAAAATCAGACTTGATACAGCCGTAGCAATGCGATCAATTGCCTGTGGTCTCTTTTGTGTTGGTGACATTTTTTGCATAATTACCTCCTGTTTATAAGTTATTGATTAATAAATATAATGATGTTCTAATCTTTGATTTCATGCGCCTTAATCGATTGATTTTTGTTTGCGATCAAAAGCCCTGCGGGTAATCCTCCGCCAGAAAGTTTCTTTGTGATCGGGATCGGGTGCATATTTCCAGACCGGCAGAGCCTTAAAATAAGGCTCATTCTTGAGCTTGAGAGCTCGCATTCCTGCTCTGGTGACAATGAGATTGCCACTGTCCGGGCTCAAGAAACGTTTGACTTGGTCGGCGTCCATGACGGCCACTTCCCGATAGGTTTTTCGGCCTGAGTAGTTGTCTTTTTCGACGTGAGATTTTTTGCCCAAAATCTGTGACAGGTAAGTTGCAGTGTCGTCATGATTGGTAGCCATCCAGAAAACAGCATCGGCCTCACCGGAAAATGTCGCCCAAGATTTTGGATACGTCATTTTCATGAGCTCGACATTTTGTGAGATCCCAAGCAAGATTCCTCCATAACTTCTTAAAACAGCCAGGATGATCTCAAAAATTGCGTTGTAACCTTGCGAGGGCAGCTCATCTACAATGATCAGGCACTGGCCAGCTTTATCACGGAAATATTCGAAGGTATAAGCTGTCATGTTCGTGAGCAGGCGGCACAGCGGAGCGAGTTCTTCGCGAATGGATAGAACAGGAGCTGTCAGGGAAAATACAACATCCTTTCGAGTTTTTAGGTCGCTGAGTGGAAGACTTGTGCTGCGAAGCACATAACGAACGGCTGGAATGTCCAGCCACTTGGTTTGCTCCAGCAACGTTGAACGGATATTTCCTCCAGTTTCTCCGCTTGCGTTTGCCAGCGCGGCTGCGGCTCCAGCAATGGCGCCATCAAAAGCAGGATTATTAAGCATGGCGCGAAGCAGGAGTTGCTGAGCTTCTTCGGGTGTCGTTTCTTCTTTTCCAGTTTGTGGATCGAAAACACGATAACCATTGACCAGCAAGCTTCGTATGAAAGGCAGGTTATGCTCGTCTTCTGGATGGTGGCTGATTACATGAAGAATGACACCGACAAGAAAACCGCGTGCGGTATCAGAAAAATACGGTGTTCTGGAACCGCTTGGCGTGATGATCAATGCCTGCGCAATGCGCATGGCCCAGAGAACAGCAGCTTGCTCGCCATCACGTTCCATCGCTGTCTTAATGCAGTCAATGGCATTAAATTTAGCGCTTTTTTCATTTGAAATGCCGTATGGATCGAGTACAAACAATTTTCGCCAGTCATATTTAGAAAGGGCTTTAGTAATCTGCCCCTTAGGGTCTATGACAAAGGCGCTGTTGCGCCACGTGGATAGTATGGTTATAAGTGCTGTTGTCTTACCAGCACCAGTCATGGCATACATGAAAAGGTGCCGTTCAACTTTAATCCCAACAGGCTGAAGTAACCCGAATCCCCAGGCAAAAGCTCTGCCAAGCAGGATATGACCGGGTTTATAAAGAAGTGTAAGCGTATTGAGTGCGTTGGAAAAACCGCCCGTAGCGCGATTGCCCATCTGAAAGGTACGCTCGAACCATATTCGGATGTCATTCCAGATGATCATGAGTGATCGCCATGGAAGTCTGGGCCAAAGGCGATAATAGTCTGGGTGGTAGAGGCCAATCTTCCTGGAGAAGAGTATTAAAATCGTGCGAATAGCAAATAGCGCTACTAAACAAAATCCTACATAAGAAATTAAAATAGAAATGGCTTCTTCATTTGTTAGAAAACCAATTGCATACAATTTATATAGAGCATAAATCTCGCTAAAACTCATCGGTAATGACCTCTACCGCTGCCGAAACCAAAGGCTCTTTTTGTGATCTCAAAGCAAATTCTGAGTGCCCATGACCAAATGACAGTTGCGATCATGCCTGACAGGACTGTATGCAGCGCCGGATCAAGCGTTTCAATTTGATACTCGAAAAGACTGAACAAAAAATTCAGCGCAATTTGTCCAGGCTCTAAAAATATTTCAGCGTTATTCATTCTTTAGTTTCTCCGTAATGATTTGCGTGAATTCATTCTCTGGGAATTATAGGTTTCAGATAAAATCCCCCCTCCTCGTGACAACCTCGCACAAGTGTTTTCAGTGAGTTGTTCTTGAAGAAAAGGAGATAAAAAACGAATGAAAAGAGGCTTTTATACCCCTCACCAGATTGCTTTATTACGCGCCGAAATTCTCGCTGTTTATAGCAGAGCAAAAAGCGAACTTGGAGGTAACGTGTCCTGGAGCACTATTGCTACCTGGATCGAGGAGGCGTATGAGAATCTGACAGATCAGGAGCGCAATTCGATTGAGGCACCTTACAGAGATATAAAAACCATTAGTTTTGGTGAACACGATAACTTTCGGAAATTTTGCGTGGGTGACCACAAAGAAATGAAACCGCCGGAGAAATTAATCGCTTTAGATATGTGGTTAACAGAAAAAGATAATCGTTGGTCGTTGTTAACAACCGAAAAATTATGGGGAATTAATGATTATTCCAAAGTGGCATCTTGTCTCGAAAGCTTTCTGTTTGAAAATAATTCGGAATGTCCGGCTTTAAATTCTGATAACTTGCATGGTGAATATACCGGTACTTATTGTGAAAGTGATGCAGGAAATCAGAAACTTTCAGAAATCAGCCTAAAAATTGATAACTCATCGAATCCTCATGTTGCGATTGCCACAGTTTATGCAAAGGATGATCGGAGAGAAAGTACACTGATCAATAGAAAAATCGACAAATTTGCTCTTGAACGTGATGCCAATTTATCTGGATGGATTGTAATGTCACCAGAAGACAATTTGGTTTGTTATCTGAAAGATATGAAGAGCGGTGGCAACCATATTTATTATCTTATCGCAATCAACGACACCGTTTTTGACGGAGCAAAAGCCAATTGCCTTCTTTTTTTGGATAGACAGATTCCTTCGGAGATTAATGAGAAAGTTATGTCATCAGATTTGTCCGATTATCTGGTTGATTGGGCGAAGAGAAATGAGTGCAATCTACTGAAATTCATTAGGAATAATTGATATTGTTGACTTGAATATCGTGAATCTGTTAAAGGCTGGAAAGGATTTGAATACCAAAATATGGAATATGCATGCTAAACAGATAATTGAAGGATCATCTGTTTCATTAGCAACCTTGGTTAAAAAAACTGGCTCATATCTTATTGAGAGAAGACCTAGACGAGGCTTTATTTCAATGAATGAGCCCGTAGATGATTTTTCTCTATATATGAGGAATCTTGTCAGCGAACTGAAGAATGTACAGTACCAGAAGGGCGAAGAGATTCATAAAGCAATGAAAGATGTTCTTGACGAAACCATCGATTCACTGATCAGGCGGACAAGAGGTTTGGCTGAGAGATATGCTGCCGCTCAAGAGAAAAATGTATCGCCACTAGTACAAAGGGAACAGAAGCTTCTCGATTTGGGGCTCGCCTTTTTTGAAGCCGCTGGATATAACGATGTTCCCTTTGGGGAGGCATATATCGAAGCTGGCTTGCCAGTAAACTTCCAGCATCCTGTCAGTGGAAAAACAGCTTTGCATGAGACTTGCGCATATGCTATCCATCCTGATTTTGGCTATATGTTATTAGAAGTTGAAGACTGTGATTTTTTAATACGAGATAAGAGAGGCCGCCTGCCTTATCAAGATGCGTATATGTTTTGTCGCAGTGTTGATTTGGCTGATAAGATCAGGCAGAAAACACTTGAGCAAGCAGCCGAAAGAAATATTGAAATAGATTTTAGCAGTTTTGAGATCAAGATCCCTTGATCGTTAGCCAGTTCGGTGCAGGTGTAGTCCATATAGGTTTTAAATCTATGCCAAATTGTAAAAGGGTTTCATTGATTTCGTTCAGTATATTTAAGCAACCTTCCCGTGTTGTTTGAATGAGCGCATTCATTTCTTCAGATTTGCTTTCTTTGGTGGCCAGATAGCGATTGGCAATATTTCTAAAAAATTTTGGACGTGGGGCCACCTCATATTCTTTCCCCCAATTGTTTCTTAGCGTATCCGAATAAAAGCTTCGATTAATTGCCATAGGATGGTTTTTATCGCTGTAGTTACCAGAGACAAGCTCGATTTGTAAGAAAAAATTCACAGCATTCTGTTGCCAGTATGTTCCAATTATTTTTGCGGGCTCGATTAAGCAATTCAGCGCGAATGTATCTGCTTCCATTTCCTGGTGCTGGAGGATCGATAAATTTTCTTCAAGAGCGAGAGGATAGTGAATTGGTCGAATATTGTTTGAGAATTCTAGGTGTTTGAGTTTGTGGTGTCCTAATTCATGAAGCAGTGTAAATAGCAGCGCACCATTTATGGCTAATTTACTTTCCTCAAACATCTGAGGAGTCGCTAATGCGTAAATATTTGGAAGCGGTTTGCAGAATCGGTAAAAATGAAGTTGCAATAAAAATATTGCATTAGTTAACAGATTGCTGGCAGGCATATCTTTTCTATATTTAAACAGATAATAGCTATTTAGCTCTTGAGGTAATATCGATTGCAGGTGAGCTGCAAAAATTGCATTTGCAACAAGATCAATGAAACCGCTTGCAATCACGATGATAGGATTTTTTCCAGATGCTTCTGCATAAGCCATGCATAAAGGCAATGGAAGAACGTATATTTCACATTGCGATAGGGCCAGTCTTTTTTCCTGCCTGACAAAATCGAGCGGCTCCCTAAGATGCATAGCCAATAGCTTTGCTTCTTGAGAATCCGTTTTCAGGTTCATCCGCTTTAATTTAATCAGCTTGATATATTGCTCGATTATCTCATCCTGGATGCTGAATGGCGCGATGGGGCGTCCATTTTTGAGGCCGTGAATGAGTTGCTCAGTTGACAATATGCCCATAAAAAGAGTGATGAACTTTAATAGCTCATGGTAATTTTTATGAAAAGCAATAATATCAATTTCTATTGGGTTTGCTTAGTTATTGCGTTTTGTGCGTGAGATCACGGTTATCTACGCCAACGGTTCTGTGCCTTCTTCCAGGATGGAAAGATAAGCCTTGTACGCAAACAACCGGTCGCGCTGACGACCGGTTATTTCCTGCACGATTCCGGCTTTCTCCAGATGCTGGAAGGCCGTATTGACTGTAGGCATGGTAAGTCCCAGCGGGGCGACCAAATCTTTCGGGGCAATGACCGGTTTTTTTCGCATGTGGGCAAGAATTTTCAGAGCTGATGGCGCAGCCTTGCCGAGAGCTGTTTCAACTCGATGCTGGTCAGTATCAAACAGATCAAGAATGCGCTTGGCGGTAGCTACGCCCTGATCGGCAGTTTCGATGACACCGCGCAGGAAAAAACTGACCCATTCTTCCCAATCCCCGGTATCGCGGATATATTGCAGCTGATCGTAATACTCATCTCGCCGTGTCTTGAACCAGAGTGAGAGATAAAGAATTGGCTCTTTCAGAACGCCATCGGCGCAGAGAAGAAGCGTTATCAGCAAACGCCCAACACGGCCATTACCATCAAGAAATGGATGGATGGTTTCAAACTGCACATGGGCCAACGCAGCACGAATGAGAACCGGCAGGCCGTCATCATCTGCATGAAGAAATTTTTCAAAAGCACCGAGGCATTCTTCCAGCCGTTCCGGTGGAGGTGGAACAAAACGGGCTTTTGAGGGCCGTGGGCCACCGATCCAGTTTTGCGACCGGCGAAACTCCCCAGGCATTTTGGTGGAGCCGCGTCCTTTTGAAAGCAGTGTTTCATGAATTTCCCGGATTAGCCTCAAGGATAACGGGAATCCGCCACGCATACGTTCCAAACCGTGATTCAGCGCTGCTATGTAATTGGAGACATCCTGAACATCCTCTTCAGAAGGTGCGCCGGGAGCTGCTTCGCTTTCATGAATCAGAAGATCGGAAAAGCTCGATTGTGTCCCTTCAATCTGCGAAGACAGTAACGCTTCTTTCCGGACATACATGTAAATGAACAATCCAATATCTGGCAAAAAACCGGCCAGACCATCCAGACGACCAAGAGCGGCGCTGGCGGAAGCCAGCAAACTGCTAAGCTGCCCCATATCCAGGGTCGGTTTGGGAGGCAAGGTGGCCGGAACAAAGGCCTGATATTTTTCCTCTGCCACCGAGCAGGATACAAATTCACCCGTTTCTCTGACCTTCTTCATGGGATCGTTTCCGCCTTTAATTAGCAAACGAAGTTAATTAAAAAATGCATGACAAATTTAATTAGTGTCATTCCTTAGTTAAACATCTTTCGCTGGAAAAGACAATTAATTAAAGATTTGGCGTTAAAATTAATTAACTATGAGAAGCTTGATCAGCTTTTTAAAAACCAAAGAGTGACAAATCTGTCAACAAAATTTTATTAAGTTAATGATTTCATGCGATTATCGACGCAATTTGCTAGAAATTAAAACTATGCCCCGTGACGACCTCCAGCAATATTGATTGTCAGTGTTTTCTTATGCTACCGTCGGTTGCTATTTAACCGTGGACAGTGAGAGCTTAGCTTTGCGCGTTAGTTGCCGATAATTAGAATGAATTATGAAAAGATTAGCTGGAATGGCGCGAAGCCGTCCAAAGAGTAACGTTGGGGAAAAGGCAATGAGCCAAAAGTCGAATTGCGATCTTGGCTTCGTGGCAATGTGCGTTATGCTTTTGGAAGAAAACAAGCTGAGACACAAGTGAAGGATATTATATGAAAATTTCTACGGTGCTGGAGAAGATTGATGAGCACCAGTTGTTTGTACCCGCTTTTCAGCGGGAATATGTCTGGAAACGAGATGACGCAAAGCAATTAATCGATTCGTTAATCAAAGAGTATCCAACCGGAACAATGCTGACCTGGGAGACTGGCAATCCGCCAGAGCTAAAGGGGCCGCATAAGTATAATTCCAAGCAGGGTGCAGTCCGTATTCTGCTTGATGGTCAGCAGAGAATTACGACTTTATACATGCTCGTTCGTGGCGAGTTACCACCTTACTATACAGCTGCCGAGATTTTGAACGATACACGCGGATTATACGTAAACGTGGAGACGTTGGAATTGGCCTACTATACCAAGGCCAAGATGGAGAACGATCCATGTTGGCAGAATATCACGGACATCTTCCAGCGGAAAATACGAGCCAAGGACATTGTTCGCGAACTTGAAGCCAAGGGTGAAACAGTAAGTCGTGAACGCGATGACATCATGGACGACAACACGCGAGCGATAGAAAATATCCTTGATCGAGAATTCCCGGAGCAAACTATACCAGTTAGAGCAAGCATCCGTGAGGCGATTGATATTTTCTACAAAGTCAATGCGAGTGGTGTCTCTTTGACAGATGCGGAGCTCGCGCTCGCTCAAATTTCCGGCTACTGGCCCGAGGCGCGGGATACTTTCAAACGTAAGTTGGTAGAGCTTGCCGACAATGGCTTTGTCTTCAAGCTGGATTTCGTCGTTTTCGCGCTTCTTGGGTGTCTATACCATCTGGGTTCAGATATGAAGAAACTGCACGACGCGGATAACAATGAGAAGATACGAGCAGCCTGGAAACTTCTTGATAGCCAAATACTCGATTATGTCGCTAGCCTCATGCGTTCACACGCGTATGTAGATCATACCGATGAGATCAATTCGGTTTACGCGCTAATCCCAATAACTGTCTTTTGCTTTGACAAGGGTGGCAGGCACTTGACAGAAACCGAGATACGCAAGCTGGTTAAATGGTTCTACTACTCACAAATCAGAGCGCGTTATATCAGCCAGCTTCCCCAAAAACTCGATCGTGATCTTCGCATCATCAATGAGTCAGAAAATCCCTTTGATGAGATGCTAGCAGTCATTGAGGAAGAACGGCGTTTGGATATTACCCCTGATGAGTTTGTGGGCAGATCAATCTCTCACCCACTTTTCGGACTTTTGCGCTGGTATCTGAAGAGCAGAAACGCTGTTTGTTTTACGACAGGTGTTGCTCTCCGGCAGGCCATGGGTAAAAAGTACGCGCTCGAAAACGACCACATTTTCCCGTATTCAAAGTTGAAGGCGAAGGGCTACGGTAAAGAAAACCGTTTAAAGTATTCTCTGGCGCAAGAACTGACGAACCGGGCCATTCTCACACAAGTAGCTAATCGCACCAAAAGTGCAACGGATGCGAAATCCTATCTCGCTGATGTGAAAGTACGCTTTCCCGGAAGCCTTGCACTTCAATGCATTCCTGAAGATTCCGAGCTCTGGGATATCGAGAACTACGAAGCCTTTCTACAGGCGCGTCGCACCGAGTTAGCAAGTCATCTAAACGCGTTTCTGGAAGGTATAACCGAAACCAAGGCTCCAGAAGCGCCAATCACGCTTGAGGAGATGATCGCTGAAGGCGAAGGCGACGAGCTGGAGTTTAAGTCATCCTTGCGCTGGGATTTCAAAGAGCAAGGCCCCAACAAGAAGCTCGAAGAAGTGATCTTAAAAACCATCGCAGCTTTCGCCAATGGTCAAGGTGGCACGCTGTTAATCGGCGTGGACGACGATGGCAAAATTTTAGGGCTTGAAGGTGATTATCACGCACTGGGCGGAGCCAATCGCGACAAATTCGAATTGCATTTACGGAACCTTTTAAACGGTAATCTCGGAATGGCATTCGTAACAAGCAAGATCAAGATTTCTTTTCCCTCGATTGGGGAATCGGAAATTTGCCAAGTGGACATCCAGCCATCAACCAAGCCGCTGGTAATTTCAGTCAAAGACAAAAACGGACAGTCGCAGGAAAAATTCTATGTCCGAAGCGGCAACTCCTCACAGGAGCTGTCACTTAACGAAATGCAAGCTTATCTTTCTGAGAGATTCCAGGCATAAGAGCTCGTAAACGCCCTGAGTTCATTGACGAGTGGCAGCATCTAAAAATACCGTCATCCGGTATTGTGCTTCTATATTTTGAAGGGAAAGAGGGTAGACTGATACGCACGATAGCTGCATTCTGGCGGCGCTTTAGGATGACCGCAAGATGTGCGTTGTACTACAAAATGTGCCATTTTTTCGTCCAACGCCATCTTGGCAAGGGAGACGCTGCCGCTCTCCCGTTGCATCCCTCTCGGGCGCATTAGGCTTCAAATATTGCGCGGCAAAATTTTCAGGCAAGCGCTATTGTGGTGCATCATCGGCATCGAGCCTTCATGCACCAGGGAACGTGTGGCCGTTCCATCACCATTTGGGGGAGCATCCAAGCTGCCCCCAAATCCCCCATGGTCAATGGGAGACTTCGCTCTCCCCCTGAGCCCCCATCGACCAAAGAGCTTTCAGTGCCCTTTGGAAACCTTGACCAACCGTGCGCCGATTGGATGCCGTGAGCGTTTCCCCGCTCAATCAGATCACAGTTTCGCAGTGGATGACGACAAGACATGGGGCATTGTATATGCCGTGCATAATCAATAATGGGTGGTACTTAGGGGTTGTTGGTTTCTTGATTTTCCCATATTCTCCCCTGGGTTGTGAGAGTGATACAGGTAATGAATAATCAAATAACGGAGTAAGCAACCAAGTGGCGCAGTTAGAAAATATTGAAGCAATCGAAAAACGCCTGTGGGGCAGCGCTGACACCCTGCGCGCCAACAGCAACTACGCCAGCAACGAATACTTCATGCCAGTCATGGGGCTGATTTTCCTGCGTCATGCCTATAGCCGCTATCTGGCCGTAAAACCGGAAATCGAAGCTTCGCTGCCTAGCCGTGGCGGTGTTATCCGCCCGCTGACGAAGGAAGACTTTTCGAGCAAGAGTGCAATCTTCCTTCAGGAGAAAGCGCAGTTCGATTACTTGGTAAACCTGACCGATGCGGACGACCGCGCCCAAGCCATCATCGACGCCATGGAGGCCATCGAAACCGACTACGAAACCTTGAAAGGTGTGCTGCCCAAAAGCGAATACCAAGAACTGGATAACGACGTTCTTGGCAATCTGCTACGCACCTTCAATGATCCCGCACTCAAGAAGGCCACAGGTGACATTTTTGGTCGTATTTACGAATACTTCCTGACCAGCTTTGCCGATCAAAAAGCTCACGATGGCGGTGAATTTTTCACGCCCGTTTCACTGGTGCAGATGATCGTCAATTTTATCGAGCCCGACCATGGCTCAGTCATCGATCCGGCTTGTGGCTCTGGCGGCATGTTCGTACAAAGCGCGCACTTCATCGAGAAGATGCACAAGAACCCGCAGGACGTAGCCACCTTTTATGGCGCGGAGAAGAACCCGACCACTATTCGCCTCGCGAAAATGAACCTCGCCGTGCATGGTCTGGAGGGCAAAATTCAGAAAGCCATTTCCTATTACGAAGACCCACACGATTTTCTCGGCAAAGCCAATTTCGTGATGGCCAACCCGCCGTTCAACGTTGATGACGTGGATGCGGAGAAAATCAAAAACGACCCACGCTTGCCATTCGGTCTACCCGGCGTGAACAAGAAAGGCGCGGTTTCAAACGGTAACTACCTCTGGATTTCCTATTTCTATAGCTACCTGAACAAAGAAGGCCGCGCGGGCTTCGTTATGTCTTCGCAGGCATCCAGTGCTGGAGGGCAAGAAGCCGAAGTACGCCGAAAACTGGTGGAAAGCGGACACGTCGAGGGCATGATCGCCATTCGCTCCAACTTCTTTTATACCCGCTCAGTGCCTTGCGAACTATGGTTCCTGAACAAAAACAAGCCAGCAGACATGAAAGACAAAGTACTGATGCTGGATGCGCGTAACGTCTACCGCAAGGTCACGCGCAAGATTTACGACTTCTCGCCGGAACAACTGGCTAACCTGACTTCCATCGTTTGGCTTTATCGCGGGCAAAAAGACCGCTTCTTGGCACTGGTGGAAAGCTACCTCACACGCACACTTGAAGATGCCAAAGCCGCCAAACCTTCGATGGATGCCTTCATTGCATCGTTCGAAAAACTGGCGGGCAAGCTGGAAAAGGTTGAAGAAGAAACCAGTAAGGCCTTTGAGCTATTAGCCAGTGACATCAAAGCCTTCGAAAATGCCATTGAGGCTGAAAACAGAGACTGGGAGAAAGCCCCGCGTGACAATGCGGGCTTGCTCAGTGCTGCGAAAAAGCTGGAGCCTTTGGCGGAAACAAGCCGCGACCTGATTAAACAGATCGACCAGCTCTATAAGCTTGCTGAAAAGCAAGCCAAACAAAGCACCGAAAAAGGCCTGAACAAACTCATCAAATTCCTTGATGACGAGCGTAAAGAAGCCGTCGAGCAGTTAAAGCAGGTGCGTTATATCTTCAAGCAAGCACACTGGTTGCAAGAACGCTTCCCCGATGCCGAGCTGCATAATGTCGAAGGCTTGGTCAAGCTGGTCGATATTGCCGAGATCAAAGCCAATGACTGGAGCTTAACACCCGGCCGCTATGTTGGCGTTGCGCCGGAGGAAGAGGACGAAGATTTCGACTTCGAGGAAACGCTGCGCGACATTCATATCGAACTGAAAGGCCTGAACGAAGAAGCCGCCATACTCGCCGCCCAAATCCAAAAGAATTTTGAGGAGTTGGGGATATGAGTTGGTATGAATGCACACTTGGAGATTTGATTACTCTAAAGCGTGGTCACGATTTACCAAATACCAGCAGAATTGAGGGAGATATTCCCGTTGTGTCTTCATCGGGGATTACTGGTTATCACAATGAAGCCAAAGCAAAACCGCCCGGCGTGGTAACAGGTCGATATGGTACGTTAGGAGAAGTCTTTTATATTGAGCAAGATTATTGGCCATTAAATACAGCTCTATACATTATTGATTTTAAAGATACAGACCCTAGATTTTCAGCATACTTCCTGAAGAATACGCTTAAATCATATAAAAGTGATAAGGCCGCTGTTCCGGGCGTAGATAGAAATGTATTACATGCATTAAAGGTACGTGCGCCTGATCGAAGCACGCAAGAGCGCATCGTTGAAGTTCTTTCTAAATACGACGACCTCATCGAAAACAACAAGCGCCGGATTGAATTACTGGAGGAATCAGCGCGGCAGCTCTACAAGGAATGGTTTGTGCGCCTCCGTTTCCCCGGCCATGAACACGCCAAAATCATTGATGGCGTGCCGGAGGGGTGGGCGAAAGTACCAACAGCCCAAGTTCTTTCATCGCATATTGGTGGAGGCTGGGGACAAGACGATTCAATAGGTAACGAGACCGAGCCCAGCTTCGTTATTCGAGGCACAGACATCCCAAGTATCGAAAGCGGCAATATCCAAATAGGCCTCCGCTATCATAAACACTCTTCATTGCAAAGTAGATGGCTAGAGAATGGTGACGTAATTTTTGAAGTTTCAGGCGGAAGCACAACTCAGCCAGTTGCAAGATCAATGCTCGTAACAACTGATCTAATTGAACTTTTTCCGGAAAAAATTATTTGCGCCTCCTTTTGCAAAAGACTTTCATTTCATAACATTCAGCAAAGCTTTTATTTCTATTCAAAGCTTAAAGAAGATCGTGAAAACGGGTCTCTACTCATTTATCAAAAGGAAAGCGCAAGCGCACTTAAAAACTTTAACTTTCAAGCTTTTCTAGAAAAATACGTTGTGCTACTCCCTCCTGAGTATCTGTTAAATGTGTACTTTGATTTTCTGAATCCGATTGTGAAGCAGAAATATCAGTTAATCACACAAATTTCCAAGCTGACAGCCGGGCGAGACCTTCTCCTTCCAAAACTCATGAGCGGAGAGATTGCAGTCTGATGACTCCGCTCAATGAAGATACGCTGGTTCAGGCCACGACCGCTGATTATCTCGAAGATCAGCTTGGCTGGGACAGCGTTTATGCCTACAACAATGAAACCTTTGGGGCTGAAGGCACATTTGGGCGGCAGTCTGATAAAGACGTAGTGCTGACCCGCTATCTGGGCGAGGCGTTGGTGAAGCTCAATCCTGGTTTGCCGGATGCAGCCTATCAAGATGCACTGCGCCAGATCACCGAAGCACCTGTTACCGAAAACACGCTGCAAATCAATTTTGAGCAGTACGAACTGGTTAAAAACGGCGTGCTGGTGCAATTCCGCAATGCCAAGGGCGAATTGGAGAAAAAACGCCTCAAGGTTTTTGATTTTGAAAACCCTGAAAATAATCACTTCCTCTGCGTGCGTGAGCTATGGGTGCGCGGTGATATTTACCGCCGACGCGCCGATATGGTTGGTTTTGTAAATGGTCTTCCCTTGATGTTTATCGAATGCAAGACCATCCACAAAGACATTCGCCATGCCTTTGAGAAAAACTTCTCCGATTACAAAGACACGATACCGCACCTGTTCCACCATAATGCCTTTGTGATTTTGGGCAATGGCGTGAATGCCAAAATCGGATCACTCTCCAGCAAGTTCGAGCATTTCAATGACTGGAAGCGCTTGGCCGAAGAAGAAGCGGGCGTGGTAGATATGGAGACATTGCTCAAAGGTGTTTGTAATAAGCGTAATTTTCTCGATCTGTTTGAAAACTTCATTCTGTTTGATGAAAGCAAGGGCAAGCTGGCCAAGATTGTTGCACGAAACCACCAGTTTCTGGGCGTCAATCGCGCCGTCGAAGCGGTAAAGATGCGCAAAGAACGCAATGGCAAACTGGGTGTTTTCTGGCATACGCAAGGTTCAGGCAAGTCTTATTCCATTGCTTATTTCGCGCGTAAGATACACCGAAAAATTGGCGGCAACTTTACCTTCCTGATTTGCACCGACCGCGAAGACTTGGACAAGCAGATTTACAATACCTTCGCGGGCTGCCGCCTTGTCGATAACGATCAAGACCCATGCCGCGCCGGATCGGGCGATCATTTGCAGGAGCTTTTGAACCAGCACAAATCCTACGTTTTCACGCTGGTGCAGAAGTTTAACAAGGACGTTGACCCAACCAAGCCTTACTCCGACCGTGACGACATTATTGTTATCACCGATGAAGCACACCGCACACAATATGGCCGCCTATCCCTGAACTTGCGCAATGCGCTACCGAATGCCAGCTACATCGGCTTTACCGGAACACCTCTGTTCAAAGACGATGAAATTACCCGCCGCGTGTTTGGCGAATACGTTTCGACCTATGACTTCCAGCGTGCCGTGGAGGATCATGCCACCGTTCCACTTTATTATGATGCGCGCGGCGAAAAGCTCGGTATTGCCACCACTGATCTGAATGAAAAAATTGCGGCCAAGCTGGAAGAGATCGAAATTGAAGATCAGGACGTAGCCGAACGTCTGGAGCGTGAGTTAAAACGCGATTATCACATTATCACCGCGCAACCACGCCTGGAGCAAATTGCCGAAGACCTTGTAGATCACTACAGCACCGGATGGGAAAACGGTAAAGCCATGCTGGTGTGTATCGACAAGATTACATGCGTTCGTATTCACACCATCATCTTGGAGAAATGGAAAACCAAAATCGCGGAGCTGGAGAAGCAGCTCGTCAAACTCTCCGACGAACAATCCGTCATGGATATGGAGCGCAAGCTGGCTTGGATGCGCGAAACCATCATGGCCGTGGTCGTGAGTGAAGAGCAAGGCGAAGTCGATAAATTCCGCAAATGGAAGCAGGACATTACCCCGCACCGCAGGCTCATCAAAGAAGGCTTCGAAACGCCAGACGGCAAGCGTATCGACGTTGAGAGCGCTTTCAAGAAAGAAGATCATCCTTTCCGTGTAGCAATTGTTTGCGCCATGTGGCTGACCGGCTTCGATGTACCCACCATGTCCACGCTGTATTTAGACAAGCCACTCAAGGCACACACGCTCATGCAGGCTATTGCTCGTGCCAACCGCGTGACCGAGGGCAAGAACAACGGTCTGATCGTCGATTACTGCGGAATTCTGAAGAATCTGCGCAAAGCACTCGCTACATTTGCTGGCCATACAGGCGGCGAGGATACCACGGGCGACCTGCCACCAGAGCTTGACCCGGTAAGGCCAGAAGAAGAGCTACTAGCCGATCTTGAAGAAGCCATTGAAGCAGTACGAGCATTTTTGGATACAAAAAACTTTCGGCTTGAAGATGTGCTGGAAAAAACAGGGTTTGAACGTAACAAGGCCATTGTGGAAGCTAAAGAAGTCGTCAACCAGAACGACGAAACACGCAAGCGCTTTGAAATTATCTGCCGCGAAGTCTTCAAAAAATTCAAGGCTTGCCTGACCATCAAGGCTATCAACAACTACCGCACCCCCTGCGATGCGATCAACATCATCTATAAAAGCTTGCAGGAGGATGTGGAGAAAGCCGATATTTCCGACATTATGCGAGAGTTACACACCATTATCGAAGAAAGCATAGAGCCCGCCAGTAGCGTAAAAGAACCGACGAAACTCTACGACATAAGCAAAATTGACTTTGAACGCCTCAGAAAGGAATTTGAGCGCTCACCAGCTAAAAACACAACCGTGCAGAGCCTGAAAGAAGTCATCGAGAAAAAACTTCTCAGGATGTTGATGCAAAATCCGGCGCGTACCAATTTTCAAAAGCACTACGAAGAGATCGTCGAGGAATATAACAACGAGAAAGACCGCGTAACAATCGAAGCCACATTTGAAGCTTTGCTCAAGTTGGTGGATGCGCTGAGCGAAGAAGAACAACGCGCCGTGAAGGAAGGCCTGTCAGAGGAATCGCTTGCCCTGTTTGATCTATTGATCAAGCCTGATCTTTCAAAGCAAGAGATTGAACGCATCAAAAAAATTGCGGAAGGCCTATATAAGACTCTAAACGCGGAAATAGCACGCATTCAGGATTTTTCCGCTAAACAAAGTACTCGGGATGAGATTAAGGTAAAGATAAAAGATTTCCTTTGGGATGAAAAAACTGGTCTCCCAGAAAGCTTTGCACCTTATGAGGTTGACGAGAAGACCGAAGCTGTTTTTAAGCATTTACTGGTTTCACAGAGAAACGAGGCACGTATGCACAACTAACTGCGGAACGGTCAGAATTCAGTAATTCTCCGACTCCTCAGCAATGCAGTCATCGTCATAAGACAATATTGTGTAGGTATAACCATCATTTAGCAAAATCGTGCTGGAGTAAATTGTATCGAGCTTATCACTTTTGGAAGATGTATTGACCCAATCAGAGGCGTCAACCGTGTCAAAATCCATAGGATATCGATCATCTTTAACATCTACTATCAATGATATTTGCTCTTCAGAAAGAGGAGTTCGATCTATAAAGAACTCAAAATTTCGTGAAGCAACAAACCGCTTGAAATTACCATCTTTGTGAATTACGAGCGCGCTCGGAGATTTTTGCAAGAAACTAAGCCGCCTATAAGTTGCCTCCAAAGACGCGCCACATAATTTTGAAATCGTAGATATATTTCTCCAGTTGACATCACAATCTGAATGCAGAGTGATAAGTCTTTTGGGCATTAAGAGACCAGACGCAAACCCATTGGCCTGTTTTTCTACCGGATCGTTAAAAGAATCGCTTAGTTCTTTTGTTCCGCATTCAAAGGAAAGTCTTTTTTGCGGTATTACGTGCATACAAACATGTCCGATTTCATGGGATGCGGTGAAATTAAGCCGTCCAGCATCGGGGATATTTTTGTTAATGTAAATTAGAGCGCCCCTGCTATTGCCTTCGGCTTTACCAAGAATTTTATCAGATTGAAAATCTTGGTACTCCATAACCAATCTGAAGTCATCGCAGTTAATGGCGTTGGCAACATCAATCGGAACTATAGGGAGTTCTTCGAACCCAAGCTCTTCCAGCAATGTTTCAGCTTCCGCTGCACCTTTTTGTTCCTCAATCATTCATCTGTTATCCGTTTGAGTCTCTCCGCCATCCCCTTCAACATTTCCTGATCTGTTTTTGAAAGGCTGTCGAGAATATCCCACTTACGATAAAACTCGCGGTTTCTTTCATCCGCTTCTGATGCATTGCCTGGCTCTTCACCCGTAATCTCATAAGGCTGGACTTTAAGTGCTGACGCAATCTTACGCAAGACTACAATCGTGGGGACTCGGCCATCTCCTTTTTCAATTTTGCTAAGTGCTGCTGCGGTTATCCCAGCTTCACTAGCCAGTTTGGATTGATTCCAGCCGAGGCCTTCTCTTAATTTTTTGATATTGCTGCTTATTATTTCGTCTTGATTAATTTTATCTGTCATGAAAATTAACTCCCGTTAAAAATCATATTAACACCTATTGACAACAACCTCCAGAGAAAGATATTATTAACACCTGTTAAATTGAATGTTAATTATAGTTAATTAGAAGGAGTTTATCAATGGCAACAAATCCACCTAAAGGGGATGGTCACCGTAACGGAGCTATTAAGAATCGTTCTCAAACTAAAACACCGTCAGGGCATTATGTGAAGAGAGATGCGGAAACAGGTCGATTTATGGATGTAAAAACATCTGACAAAAAACCATTTAAAGGCGTGCGGAAGGAAAAGTAACGCGGCAGACAAATTATGGAGGGTCATTTATTGCTGGGTGCGATGATCTCGCGCTCCTTGCTGCTTGGGAAACTTTAGTCGAATAAATTGGAGCTGTATAAATAAATGGAAATCGATCTTAAAAAAGAGAATGGTAGAAACGTTTTTTTTATTATGGCTGCGTCCTTGTCAGCTTCTGCCTTTTTTCAGTTTGATTTTAAGATCGTATCAAACTTTACAGACGCCTTGATGGCAGGAAGCTTGAGTTTAATGCTTTCAGTGGTTTTAGTAATGCTGACAAACATTATCCCGCAGACTGTAAAACACAAAATTATATTTACTCGGCTAAAAGACGAATTGCCTGCTTGTCGGATAGACAAACTATGTAAAAAAGATTATCGCATTGAGTTCGAAAAGGTCAAAAGTAGATGGCCTGATGTTTTTGCGGAAGAAATTGATGGCTCTATCCGAAATAGTCGTTGGTATCAACAAATCTATAAAACAGTGAAAGAAACTCCAGAGGTTTTGCAAGGTCACCGCAGTTTTTTGCTCTACAGAGATGCTTTTGCCGGATTGTTACTGATTTTCTTAATAACGTTGCTCTGGTCTCTATTCAATAACTTGGCTGAGATTGGGCATATCAACCAGATGGTTTTTCTGGTTCAGGGATTGCTTGTATTTTTATCGCTAATTGCTGCGCGTATTTCTGGAAATCGATTCGTTGTGAATGCCGTGGTTGCGGCTGTATAAATTGAACTGGGAGGTAAATATTTTGGTCGCAAAAATCACATTTTTTCCTGTTGATAATGGAGATATGGCACTCATACGATTGGCCAATTCAGAAGCAGCCAGCTTGCTGATTGACTGTAAAATAAGGTCATCTGCTGATGACCCGGATGACACGACACCTGATGTAGCAAAAGCTCTTAGAAACAGGCTTAAAACAGATGACAATAATCGCCCCTACGTTGATGCGATGCTGCTAACTCATCCAGACGAAGATCATTGCTTAGGGCTAAAAAACCATTTTTGGCTTGGCCCCCTTTCAGATTATTCGGATGATAACAAACCGCAGAATGAAAAACGAATTGTTATCCGGCAAATATGGTCTTCTCCTATGGTTTTTCGTAGAGCGTCAAAGAACCATACGTTATGCGACGATGCTAAAGCTTTTAATGCTGAAGCTAGACGCCGAGTTGAAGAGAACAGAAAAAAAGGATTTTCAGTAGGAGATGGTGACAAAATCTTAGTGCTGGGTGAGGATGAAAACGGAAAGACAGATGATTTGTCTCCTATTCTCGTGAAAGCAGGAGAACAGTTTACTGGGATAAATCAGTCGGCTTCTGACTTTCTCACATCGCTTTTGATTGCACCTGTTGGTAAGCAAGACGATGAAACTGAAGAAAGTCTCTCGAAAAATGACTCAAGCGTAATTATCAATTTCAGGATTAAAAACTCATCCTACGGAACAAGCATCAGCAAATTTTTGGCCGGCGGCGATGCAGGTGTAGCGATATGGGAAAGAATTGCCGATGAGTTCAGTGTAACTGACTTAGAGTATGATTTGTTGCTTGCTCCTCACCACTGTTCTTGGAGAAGTCTTTCTTACGATAGCTGGTCTGAAAAAAGAGGGGATGCAAAAGTATCCCAAAAAGCCCGAAAAGCGCTTTCACAGGCTAGGTACGGCGCATTTATTGTTTCAAGCAGCAAACCTATATTTGACGACGATAATGATCCGCCTTGTATCCGGGCGAAGCGAGAATATCGCGAGATACTTGGAACATCCGGAGTATTCAAATGCACGGGCGAAGAGCCAAACAAATCGAGACCAGCACCTTTAGAGTTTGAAGCTGTGAATGGAAGTTTTAAATTGAGTGTTGCTTTGTCGGCGGCGGTTTCTGTTACATCTTGTTCACCGCCAAGAGCAGGTTGATGCAGATAGCTTATTATAATTGGGGCGGCAAGCAGATTGAGGCTGAGCATCTTGATTCTGCTGTTCAAAGAGTTTATCAGACCTGCTTGAATAACCCCTCATGTGAAGTGCTTGAATTAAGGTCTGATCTTCTGCGCCAAAGCCAGTCAATTATTGCTGATTTTGCGGATGGCACATTCGATATAGATAACTCGACTGGCATACATAGAGTCGAACGGCTAGCGCTTACATATTCCACTTCTACTGTAAACGAGTTTCGTTGGCAGGTAAGAGCGCTAAGGCAGGGATTCCCGATAACGATTCATCAAAATCATGTGCTCGAAGGCGAGCCGCGGTCTTTGTGCCTATATATTGAACCATGGCATACAGTCGAGCGTTCATGGACTCCTGAGCTTTTCATAAAACGCATATTTTGGTGGCTTAGAGCAACGGCTGAAGAAACTATTCATGGAGATGATCAACCACTAGAGCGCTTATTCTTTTCTAGCTCGTATGACGTAGTTCTTCCCCATAATTTTTTTAATGAAGAAGCTGTGCAGAAAAAGCTTTCCTTTGTCGCAATCGAACACAAGGACGTTAAGACTACGACACTGATTGGCAGGTATCACGATAAAGCTTCAGCCAATGTTCCTTTGTGTGTACCTGTCACAATTGTTCTTGATCCGATTGAAAACGGCCCTGTTGAAGAGTATCCGTATACGTTGGGTCAGCTGCAATGCCTTCTTGAAAGTCGTGGAAAAGGCATCATTGATCTTTTGAAAAAAGCATTTTTCGAGTTGGTCACTGAAGACGGAATTGAATTCCAGCGAGACAAGAAGGAATTCGTGCTACTGCTTCTCGGCATTCCCAGATTACGGAATGGAGTGATCGAGAGGATTGAAGCACAAGGATTCATTGTTGATTCTGAGCTAGGCAAACTTGGCGAAAGCCTATCCGCATTGTTTAAAGCTCCAGATCAAAATAAATGGTTTAAAGAGAGCTCTCTCTGTAAGCTCCAGTCTGAAAGCTGGAAACCAATACCGTTAACCCCTGTAAACGTGAAATGCTACCCAGCACCTGAAGAAATCAGGCAATACTCAGGATTGGATTCAGCAGATGCAGGGCCTAAGGGAATAATTGCTGGCGTTGGAGCGCTTGGTGGATTGTTGGCAAAAATATGGAATAGAGAATGTTGGGGCGAATGGTATTTTATAGATAACGATATTATAAAATCTCACAACATTGTTCGACATATCGCTTCTCATCATTTTATCGGCTACCCAAAAGCACTCGTTGTCAGCTCCACCGTAAACGATATTCATAAAAACAATGAAAATAAAGAGCCTCGATATTCTGTAAACAGCATCTTATCAGATGCCCCTGAAGTTTTAGCCGAAATTGACAGTGCTGATGTCATTGTTGATGCATCCACCACATTGCATGTCCCCAGGGAATTTTCTCAAAGAGAAAATGCTCCCAGAATGGTCAGCGTTTTTATAACGCCTTCTGGGATGTCTTGTGTAATGCTGCTGGAAGACAAAGATCGAAAAATACGTAGTAGAAGCTTGGAATCACAATACTACAGGGCGATATTGAATTCTGACTGGGGTATAGATCATTTGACTGGGCACATAGGTCGCCAGTGGGTCGGCGCTGGTTGTCGAGAGGTTACGCTTGCCATGTCAGACGAATTGATTCAATTGCATTCGGCGATACTGTCCCGGCAAGTCAGGAAAAGCTTAACCCTGCCGGAAGCCAAAATATGTGTATGGGATTATCAAGATGATTTAGGGGAAATTGTGGCTCGAAATGTCCCCGTATTTCCCAGCCATTCCATTCTCGTAGGAGAATGGGAAGTAAATTGGGACGATGGTTTTTGGGTGGATGTAACGGCATTACGTTTAGCAGAACTTCCAAACGAAACAGGCGGTATTTTGTTTGGAATAATTGACCAAAAAGATAAGACGATTACTTTGGTTAAAGCATGTTCGGCACCTGAAAATAGTGAGTCAACTTCTTCCAGTTTTGGTCGAGGGGAATACGATTCAACAGATGTGCTGGATGATTGCCATAGTCGAACTGCGGGGATTGTTAGTTATGTTGGAGAGTGGCATTCCCATCCAAAGGGGTACACCGCACTACCAAGCCAGGCTGATGTTGGGCAACTTTGCTTTTTGACAGATTCCTTGCAGACAGAAGGATTGCCAGCTTTGATGCTTATAGTCTCTGATTTGTCATTAGGGTTTTATCTTGATAGACAAGGTGGAATTTTTTCACCCATTTCATCTTACTAGAGCTTTGAGTAAAAAATGCCACATATTCTGTTAATTTATCGCCTATTTTACTGTTTTATTTCAATCTCTGCGGGTTCAATTCCCCGCCCCTTGGGGAGAAAGCTGGTTGAAAACCAGCAGATTGAAGAGCGCGGTTAATACCCCGCAGCTTGCTGCGGGGTGCTTTATTTTTGTGGCATTAATTTCTTTTATTTCATATTCCACCACAGCCTGGTGGCAACATGCTTTGAGATACCGGCAATGCCGTTACGGATTTGCACTGCTATTCTAGAGTTTTGTTTCCACCAAGGTAAATGACGACATAATTCATCTACTCTATGCCTTTCATTAATTTTACAAAAGATTGGAATGGGATTGCATCTCATGATGAAGAGCAAAATGCTGACTATTCTTACGATTGACCATAAGTTCCTTTTTGTTGAGAAAAGAGGATATGTCAGCACCACATGTGGTGCGCTTGTAACGATAAAAACAGGAGGGGTCTTGTCCCCTCAAAGTCAAGAAAAATGACGGTTTCCATTCGGCGCTGCGCTTGAATAGACCCTCCGCAATTTTTCTGGACTTTTTCACTCCCGCCTTAGTCGCCCTAGTCGGCAGAGGTTCTGAGCGAGGCAAAGCGCTTCGCTTAGAACCTCAACACCGAATTTTAGGAGATAAGACGATGAACACCGAAATCAGAATTTATGTTGCAGATTTGGCCGCTTACAATAACGGCAAGCTTCACGGCGTTTGGATTGATGCCTGCGATGAACTGGAAGATATTCAAGAACAAATTAACCAAATGCTGGCAAGTAGCCCCGAAGGGTTCGCGGAAGAATATGCAATTCATGATTATGAAGGGTTTGGCGGTTATGCGCTGGGCGAATATGAAGGCATAGAAGCCGCGCACGAAATCGCCTGTTTTATAGAAGAGTATCCGGATTTTGGCGGTGAACTACTAAACAACTTCGGCGGAGATTTGGACGAAGCCAGAAAAGCCGCTGAAGAAAATTATTGCGGCTGTTATAAATCGCTGGCCGATTATGCCCAGGAATTGACAGAGGAAACAACGCAGATTCCTGAAAATCTTTCTTACTATATCGATTATGAAAGAATGGGCCGCGATATGGAATTGAACGGCGATGTGTTCACCATAGAAACAGGGTATGAAGAAGTTCATATTTTCTGGAACCACTAAAGCAAATTATGCGCTGCTGGCTGAAACCGGCAGCGCTTTTTTCTTGAGGCGAAAAAATCGCCGCCGCCGAAACCTTGCAGATTTCGGCGGCGATCACCTACCAGCTTTGGCAGGCAGGTGTTAAAGAGACCGACAGGTTGTCGGTTCAGTTTGAAGGAATGTGCTGCGCACTTAGTTTTTCTGAATTTTGCCGCACAGAGTGCGGTATATTTCCTGAAAAACACTTAAGGGTGCTACGCACCAATTTCGGGAGGGATATTCCGGTACAATCCGGTAATTATTCCGATAGACTCGCGAACACCTCAGCATAAATTTTTTCTACCTGCTCGGTTTCTCTGGCATTAAGCGCAGAAAACTCTTTCTCTCTTGCCCGCTTGGATAACCGTCCTTCATTTTGTTTCAAGAAGTGAAATAGCAGATCAATCGTCGAGGCAGGCATATCAATCAAGGATTCTATGCGCGTTCTGAACAGATCGTACCGTTTCAGGAAGTTGGCTTCCTGGGGTAAATCAATTTCAATGGTTTTTTCAACGCAGGCATATAAAAATTCTACATGGGGCGTTGCATCGAAATAGCGGTAAAAATCACCGGTATCATTCCGAACGTGCACATTCATTTTTTCCGTTGGCTCCCATTCGATCAGCGGAAGCAGTCGTTTTGAATAGCTTTCCAATACGATCCGGTAATCATCGATCCGTTCCAGGATAGCTGCCGATACCGGAAAAACGAAACCGACTGGGCTAAAACCACGCTGAGCTAGGGTATGATGAATGAGATAACGGTGCAGCCGTCCGTTACCATCCTCAAACGGATGAATATAGACAAAACCAAAGGCGAGCAAGGCGGCTGCCAGAACGGCATCCAGTTCACCGGAAAAACGGCGATCAAAATCAAGCATACCTTGAACCAGTTCGGGCAAATCCTCAGGCCTTGCACTGATATGCTCGGGCAAAGGCAGGCGGCTACCATGTTCATGTTCGCCGACAAACCCGCCTTCCTGCCTGAGCCCTAGCTTGATAAACCGGCTATCGCCGATGACGATACGCTGGAGCCGAAGCAATTCATCCAGATCAAGCGGCCTCCGACCGGCTTCACCAATGGCCCGGCCCCATCTTTGGATACGATTTTGTGGCGGAGTTTCCCCTTCAATCGCATAGCTGGATTTAGAATCTTTCAGCAGCAGGAAGGCGGCGGTGCGAGCGAGAATATCAGCGGATAGCTTACTGACAGTCTGTCGTGCTCGCTCAGATAGATTTGCCTTCATATACTGCTCAATGATCGGTGTGCGAAACACGAGCGGGCAAAAATCTTGGGTTCCCGGCAGATTATTGCGTACCCGGTGCCGTGTGGAAGTTACGCCGGAAATAGCCCATTGCTGGGCGGTATCAACTACTTCCGCATAAGTGCCAGTCTTGGCATCGGGCAAATTTAGCTCTCTATTCAATAGCCATTCAAACAAAAACCATAGACGGCGGGCGTAGCTGCTGGTTGGTTTTGCCTTGACGATGTTTTCAATAGCTTCTGAAGGAACAGCTTCAAAAAGGCGTTTCAGAACTGCCAGGTCGAGCCCCTCATATTTCAGAGCGAATACCAGGTGTCCTTCCAAGGTGTCATCTGGCATGTGACGCGGCGTATAGATATGCCAGTTATCTTCTTCATAAACCTTATGGCGCGTACCAATGGCTGACAATTTGATGGGCAAAGGCACGGCCAGATTATATGCATCGATAAGCGCTGCGTAACCGGCGGGCTTTGCTTTTTCCGGTAAACGTCTTTCCTGAAAAACGCTTACTGCTTCTGAAAATTGCTTACCATTTTCTTTAATCATGAAAAACGATGACCCCTTGTGATGCTACCTATACAAAGCCTACACTACCATGAAAAACGATTACAAACCATGATTTTTGATGTTTTATGAAGCATTTTGTGAAAAATGATTACTGGGTGGAGTATCCAAAATCTTGGAACTGTAAACTCCGCCAGCAGACAAGCGAGCGAAAATCCATCGATCATGGATTTGTAGCTGACAAAAAATCAGCCTTTAATTTCTTTTTGAGGTTTGTGAAGAGTAGCTTTTCCAGCTCGTGAATGTCTTTATGGCACTTACCATGGACTGGGAAAATTTTCTTTATGCACCCCTGATAACATTCTGGATATTCTGCTTTGCAGCATCGGCAGTCCGGCGTACCACGCCGTGAACCGACGGAATCGGGCCGCGCTCCACAATCTTTTCCAGTCCCCGGAGGTGCTCCGCGTTCAGGCGCGGCCTCTGCCCCTTCGCCTTGCCCTCGATCAGACCCGCAGCCCCACGGTCGTTGAAGCGCAGAACCCAGTCCCGAACCGTCTGCAACTGCGTGCCGCCGATGCGCGCCGCGTCACTCCGGCTGCCGCCGTCGTAAATTTCCGCCAAAGCCAGAAGACGGCGGCTCTGCCCGGCATCCTTCGTTTTCTTCGCAAGCGCCCGCAAAGCAGGGCCGTCGTAATCCTCCCGAAGCTTGATCGCCGCACCCATCGCCTGTCCTCCTCAATGATTCGCACCAATCTCCATTGATTCAGAATTCTTTGCCCTTGGGAATCCCCAGGTGAGTCTTACTCAGAGGCAGTTGGATTACTACTCCAACTGCTGAAGAAGCATCTCAACTCCTGGGGCGCCAGCAGGGATAAGTTTTCCTTCTGGCAGTTGACACGGCGCATAAGGACGGCACTCTTCGAGAATCTCCAGTAAGGCCTTGTCTGCCGTTATTACGACATCTGTTTCCAGAAAGTACACAAAAAGCTGTGTGTCTCCGGGCGAACCCGGTGTCGTTTTCCTGAAGCGTTGTGCAAATGAGTGCGCCCATCGCATCCACTGTCTTGGAAGGGTGCTCTTATCAACCAAATGAAACCAGAACTCTCCCCAAGCAGTGCTGGCGAGCAATCCATAATCAAGCTCAACGAACGGAGCTATCCAGTCGCGATAAGCATTACCTTGGCATGACAGTCCAAAAGTGAGGCCGATAAAGCTATCAGCTCGCCATGCTTCAACCGTATCGTCCCGCAAACCAGAAATCGGATATTTAAACCCTATCATTGTCTTATCCATTGGCGGATTACTCTTCCATCCGATTTCAATCATTTCCTTTCGGGCATGCTCAGTCTGCATTTTTGCACCTACCAACATTTCTCCTTCAATTTTCTCAAGAAAAGCTGCTTCTCTCTCCGGGGAGCGTGTGCATCTTACCCAGAAGCCGCCTGTTTTTCGTGCCCAGTCATTTCGTAGACGTTCGAAAAATACTAGGTTCGGGGTATCGCGCAGCCAGTCAGGCCGGAGGCGCTGAATTTCATGTAATATCTCCATGCTTTCAGAGTAGACTTCGGGCATAAGTCGCTGAAAACGACGGTTTACCATCAGATTCACAAGAGTTTTTCTCAGCGAAGCGTCCTTCAAGCGAAGCGTCTCATAAAGTACTCCCGGAGAAATTTGTACGTCGTATGAGCCATCGTCAGCGAGATGCAACAGGCGACCCTGTGCTTTATTGTCGACGACATATCTCCAAACGTTTGTATCAAGAAGCGCGCGCTTTTTACCTCCAGACCTCTTGATACTTTCAGGAATTTTTGCAGTCATCATTTTCCTATTTTACTAGCTCTCATATAAAAAAGACCTTGGCTTGTCAGAAAATATGCTTGTTTTACCCCGCTGTATACCAGTTTCCCTCCCGCCAACATCTTCATCCCGGCCCGTCAGTAGCTAGCCGCCAATATGGCCGGGCAAATGGCCCCGAAAATCCACGCCGATTTCGTGCGCTGATCCACGAGGGCGACCGGACGCGTTCCCAGCTTTGCCCAGCGCCGTGTGCGTTTGGTCTTCTGGCCCACCCGCGCTTCGTCCTGCCACCAGATTTCTATTTCTTTTGCTTCCGGGCGTTTTTCCCGGACTTCCTCCAGCATCGCGGGGAAGTTTTTTTAAAAGCCTCGATCTCTCCATCGATCTGGCCACGATGCTTCGGACGGGCACTCAGGCGACGAAAGTTCATACGCTTCAAGGCCCGGCTGATCGTCGTCTCGCTGACCGATATCCGGTATTCTTCAAAGACCACTGAACCAGATCCTTCACGCGCCAGCGTACCACGCCGTGAACCGACGGAATCGGGCCGCGCTCCACAATCTTTTCCAGTCCCCGGAGGTGCTCCGCGTTCAGGCGCGGCCTCTGCCCCTTCGCCTTGCCCTCGATCAGACCCGCAGCCCCACGGTCGTTGAAGCGCAGAACCCAGTCCCGAACCGTCTGCAACTGCGTGCCGCCGATGCGCGCCGCGTCACTCCGGCTGCCGCCGTCGTAAATTTCCGTTAAAGCCAGAAGACGGCGGCTCTGCCCGGCATCCTTCGTTTTCTTCGCAAGCGCCAGCAAAGCAGGGCCGTCGTAATCCTCCCGAAGCTTGATCGCCGCACCCATCACCTGTCCTCCTCAATGATTCGCACCAATCTCCATTGATCCAGAATTCTTTGCCCTTGGGAATCCCCAGGTGAGTCTTACTCAGAGGCAGTTGGTATTAGTTGTCTATTTGGCTAACGTGGGGAAGTCGTGCAGGAGTCTTGCGAATTTGCAGCTGACAAAAAATCAGCCTGTAATTTCTTTTTGAGGTTTGTGAAGAGTACCTTTTCAAGCTCGTGAATATCTTCATGGCATTTGCCATGGACTGGGAAAATTTTCTTTATGCACCCCTGAAAGTATTCTGGATTTTCTGCTTTACAGCGTCGGCAATCAGGCACCAGCGGAAATTCACCATCTTTGGCTGGCCTGTAAATGTCATCAGATGCTGAAGGCAGAAGGTTTCCGATGCACAGTCGCAGATAACAATGATGGTGTTTTTCAATTTTGGAAGATACGGCAGCGTTATCGCCATTGAAATGCCGATCACAGGCCAGGCATTTTGACCCTCGTTTCATTATCTCTTCATGAAAAAATCGGTTCCGGAGCGCACCTTCAGCGAACAGCTTCCAGGGTATTTCAAATGCCTGAATAATTGGCAGAACATGACGTTTGCGCACTTTGGGAACAAGAAACAAAGGAATAAACTTTTTTCTTTTTGATTTTGGCTTTTTCACAATGCTTTCTCCCTACTCAGATAAAATCTCTTTTTAAAGCTTGAATGTTGGCTTAAATTTCAGGATCATAATCCGTCGTTTCCTTATCTTTGATTGTCCTCTGTATTCTGATTTTTTCTTGTTCGTAGAGCTTCCTGATTTCATCTTGGCGATCAATATTTTTGTAATGTTTGTTCATACCGGCAAAAAGATCAGCTCGTTCTTTAACTTGCTTCTGGCGTAAATCCTTGAATTGTGATTGGAGCCTCCTGCGCTCGGTGAGCTGCTTCGTGATCAGGGTTTCTTTTTCTTCCTTATCTCGCAGAAACGCTTTTTGAGTTTCTTTTTCGTTCTTGGTGCAGGTTCTCTGATATGCGCCGGTTAATCTGTCCCAAAGGCCTTGAAAGCCCTTTCGTAATCTGGCAGCGCGTTCTTGTTCTTCAGCCTGCCAGCGGTTTTCGTGCGTAAATTTTTGATCTTGGCGAGCCTTGCGATGTTGCTGCGTCATCGCCTGCTTTGCGTGAAAGAGCGGTTGTAGCTCTTGTTTGTGCTTGAGATTCAATTCATCGCTGTAGCCCTTGAATTGTTGGGTCAATCGGCCAGAGATCGTGTTTTTAGCTTCTTCAATTGAAGGTAAATGCTGAGCATCGCCCAGCTTCTTTGTGAGGTCAGTTTTTTTGACGCCGATCTGGCGAGATAATGAATAGACTTCGCCATAAAGGTCTACTGCGACATATCCGCGTTTATCTCCCCTTGCCAGGTAATAGCCTCTATCTTGCAAGGCGTGCTCAAAAGCTTTACGGCTATCGGAGATGCCCCAGCTTTCTTGTAAGGCAGCTTTGATAATTTTGGGATTCTGATTGGTGCGCAGGGCCTGCTGCCATTCCTGCCGTGTGTAATTGAGGGGATTTTTCTGATTTTTATCGATGAACCCCTTGGGCATATCCCAGTGGTTTTCAAGGTAAAGCTGCTTGGAAACATCCATCAGCTTGTTTTTATAGTGAGATAAATGGACGGCCTTCATTTCGTCGGTCTTAATGCGCGACCAAACGCAATGGGCATGGCGTCTGCCTTCCTTCTCATGAAAAACTACAACGCGAGGTTGATTCTCCAGACCTAATTTATTTTCAATCCGGCCCAGTGCATCTTCAAATTTGTCTATGGGTACATTTTCGGTCTCAGGTGGGTTGAGGCTCACTGAGAACAAGAATTTGGTGCAGCGCGTCCCTCGGCTCATAGCATAAGCTTCATGGAGAGCGCCATTAACATCATCGGCCATGAAGCCGCGAATTTCGTGCAGCTCCACATGCTCATTTTCTTCTGTTTTGTTGAGGTGGGCGGCTAGCTGCCGCGAACCACCTCGTTGCGATCCCTTTAAGATCATCTTAGTCAGCTTTCAAACCGAGGGCCTGAATCAATTGGCGTCGAATCCAGATGACGGAATAACAGGCCTCATGGAGTTGCTTCTCTGTGTCGGGCGTAACAGGTAGCGAGCCGGTGTTGGCGGCTTTCGCCAGCTGATTAATATTATTGGGAATTCTGGACTGCCCCAACATTCCCAAAATTTGTGAAAGAGCCTGTTCGTCTTTGACGGGGAAACGCCCTTTGGTTCTGTGAACCGGAGCGTTTCCGTCAAATATGCGTGAGCGTATATATTCGGCCAGAGAAGTGCCCTGGGCCAGCTGATCTAATTTTTGCCGCTCTTCTTTGGTTAAGCGAATTGAGAATGGGGGGAGGGGTTTTCTCCCATTAAATTTATCCTTAATGCTTGCCATTTTACACACCATCTAAAAATGGCCGTCAGAACACAATTAAAGCAAAAACCTCCTACTTTCTGTAGGTTATATGGTAATATTTCGTTCTGAGAGGCCGATTGCGGAAAATAGCAGGTTAAGATGGTTGTGCACTCCCGCAACCATTTTGTCCTTGCAAAAGGAAACATTATTACCAAGTGCAAGGTTAGAGCGAGCCCCCGCAACCAAGTAAATTGATCGATTGTCGTGCTCAGTTCAGTTTGCTGCAATGTTGTAAGTTTTGTGCAATTCCTTTCTTTGGCTGATCGGCAATGTAAAGTAGGACTCAACCGAATCAGACGCTCTATTTCCCGGTTTTAAGCGCAACCTCCATTCTCTTGATTAGTTCCTTTGTTCTTCTAAAGGGCTAATTGAATACCCAATTAGTAGTTAGAAAACCGCGATTAAATCAGGCGAAAACCGATTCTCAAGTAAATCCATCGATCTTCCGTAGATATCAATCTCCCGAAAATGAAGAATTTTGGGTAAATACAAAAGAATAATTAATTTTTAAGGGTATTGGGTTGCGGTCGAGCAAAGTCAATATTATTTCTGTCATAAATAAATTACCGGGTTACTTAGGAGGCCTTTTCTTGTGAAACAGAATGGTCCATTTGGTTTACTCTCAACGATCAGTGATTTCGTCGTTTGTATTGATCCGCAGGGCATAATTCAGCGAACATCCACATCCTCGCAAACGTTTCTACAAGTATCGACGGGATTGTTAAAAGAATCGATTGAAAGGTTCGTTCAGCCTGAAGATCTGGTGCTTCTTACTGAAGCCCGGAAAAATGCAAAAGAAAGTGGTGAGAAGCAAGTTTTTGTGTGCCGTTTGTTACGCCAAAGGGTATTGCCGGTTTGGGTCAACTGCTATTTGTTTTATTTGTCCGACGATTCCTTTCTGGTTGCAGCGTTTGATGCCATGCATTGGAAAGAAAATGAAGATCGGTTAATTTATTTATCGACCCACGATGAATTGACAGGTTTGCCTGGAAGGGTGTTGTTGGACGATCGTGTCACAATGAACATTGAAATGGCACGCCGGGAGAAACAATTTTTGTCGTTAATCGTTTTGAATTTGGATGGTTATAGAAAGATTAATGACTTGCTTGGACATGCTGTCGGTAACGAACTCATCAAATCCGTTGCTGAACGCTTGCAGATTTGTGTACGTCGCAGCGATACGGTGGCGCGTGTAGGTGAGGATGAATTTGCCATGATCATGATGGGTGTTGGTCAGGGCAATATCGAGATGATCGCCAAAAAGATAATGGCTGCCATGCAACGGTCGTTTCGTATTCAAGAACATACGTTGCATATCCGCACTAATCTCGGGGTTTCGATCTATCCTGAGCATGGCGAAAATTTCCTGCAGTTATTCCGCAACGCGGAAACGGCAATGTATCGTTCGAGATCGTCCGGCAAAAATCATTGGGGTATCTACTGCGATCAGATCAGTGACATCGAAAGAAGTGATTTGTCGCTCGAGTCCGCAATGTATGAAGGGATTGAAAAAGGCGAATTCATGCTGCACTATCAGCCGATATTTTGCGCGCGAACTGGTCAGTTGAAAGGTGCTGAAGCTTTGATGCGTTGGTTAAGTCCTAAGCAAGGATTCATTTCACCGATGAAGTTTATTCCATTGGCGGAAAGTAGTGGTTTAATAAAGGTTCTTGGCGCTTGGGCATTACGAAGTGCATGTCTCCAAGCAAAGCAATGGCAGGATTCAGGTCTCAGAGAATTTTATATTTCCGTAAACGTATCACCGCATCAATTTGTGCAAGATGATTTTCTCGAGTTGACTAACAGGACGCTGCATGAAACGGGTTTGTTACCATCGAGTTTGGTATTGGAAATTACAGAAACGATGCTGATGGATAACCCGCAGAAATCAGGAGATACTTTGTCTAAACTGCATGCGGCGGGGATCAAAATCGCTATTGATGATTTTGGTACCGGTTATTCTTCGCTAGCTTACTTAAAAAAATTTCCATTATCAGTTTTGAAAATCGATAAGACTTTTGTAGATGATGTAGTCAATAGTTTAGAAGACATGGCAATTATCGGCGCCATTCTTAGCTTGGCCGATGGCCTGAATTTGCAGGTAGTAGCGGAAGGTGTAGAAAATGATGCACAGTTGGGTTTCTTGCGGGAGGAAGGTTGCGATTTGATCCAAGGGTATCTGACTGGTAGGCCGATCAATGCCGAGGCCTTCAAAGAGCAACACATCGCATGACTATGAAAATCCGGGAAAATTCTTTTCCTTCACATTCTTTTGTCACTCAATTGCAGTAATCGTTGTCCTTAAACCATTTAACCGCATCTTTGAGCGCCTCGACTGCGGGGCGATACCGGTAACCTAATTCGCGTTCGGCTTTTTCACTGGAGAAAAACATTAATTTCTTTGCCATGCGGATGCTATCGAGTGTTGCGCGAGGTTCGGTATGTGTCAGAAGAGCGATCTTCTCCATGCACCAAGCCATCGGAAGCATTACGCTGATCGGGATATTGACGCGGTAATGCCGGGTGTTATTAATCTCATCGATGGTTTGCAGGATCTGCAGAAGCGTCATGTTATCGCCACCCAGGATATAGCGTTCTTGGGGTTTTCCATGTTGATAGGCCAATAAATGACCGTATGCGATGTCATCCACATGTGCGATATTGAGACCGGTATTGACATAGGCCGGCATGCGGCCAGCGATTGTATCCAAGACGATACGCCCGGTCGGAGTCGGACGGATATCGTTTGGACCGATTGGTGTTGAAGGATTTACGATGATCAAGGGTAATTGATGATCGACGGTCAATTGTCTGACTAACTGCTCGGCCTGATACTTCGAACGCTTGTAATAACCATTGACGGCCGCCGGGTCGCTTGGCGTTTCTTCATTTGCGGGGGTTCCATCGGGGTTTAAGCCCAGCGTGGCGACACTGCTGGTATATACAATCCGGTTCAGTCCTGCTTGATGGGCCGCAATAATGAGTGCGCGGGTGCCGGTGACATTGATTTCATGCATAGTTGCCGGATCCGGCACCCAAAGCCGGTAATCGGCTGCCACGTGAAAGAGGTTATCGCATCCTCGGACCGCGCGTTTGAGTGACTCAAAGTCTCTCAGATCGCCTTCGATGATTTCAACTGGATAGTTTTTAAGGTTCCGGCGATCGCTGTCGGGTCTGGCCAAGACGCGAACTTCATGCCCGGCTGTGAGCAGGCAACGCATGACAGCCGAACCGAGAAACCCGGTAGCACCGGTGACTAATGATTTCATGGTGCCTTTGAGTCGAAATAGATAGTTGGAATGCCCGGAATGCGCATTAATCGATTATTTACGAAGTACCTGAAAGCGCTTCATTATGCGGTTCAACAGCGGGCAGATTCCGTGAGGTTAATTTGAATAATAACTCCAATATCCAATCGTTACTCGCAAATAAGCTCGTTAATGCGACGGTTGTCTTGACGCTGTTGCGGCTGATTTTTACTTGCGTACCTTCAGAAAAATCCCGGCGGTTATTGATTTTATTCAAGGTCAGAATGGCCATGCCAATCGCCCAAAGGCAAAAACGCCGGATGCCTTTTTCGTGGAGCGGTATCAAACTGGTATAGATCAAGGCATTCTGCAAGTGTCCTTTGGCTATTCCTAATAGCTCCGCTAAACCCGCTTGAAAATTTGTATCTTTCATACCCGGTTGCATATCAGTAAGATGAAAACCATACTTTAGAAAAATGTCTTGCGGCAACCAGCAAGCGCCGCGTTTACGATCATCCCAGATGTCTTTGAGGATGTTGGTCATCTGCAATCCCTGGCCGAAAGAGACGGACAGTTTCATCAATGTTGGCTTATGCAGATTAATTTCTTCCGAATAATCACAAAATAATTCGGTCAGCATTTCACCCACGACACCGGCAACGTAATAGCAATATTGATTCATTGCGGGTAAATCCTTTAGGCCATCCAGTGACTCTGTCTCTTGGTAGTCGGCCATGCCTTTAGCCATGATTCGCACACACCGCTCCAGAGCTTTGCGCTGCGCCGGATTAAAACTGTGAGTGACACGGATAACAGCCGGTGTATTTTTGATCAGATCATGTTCGGCAGGGATGGTATGGCTGGATAAAAGCGGGTAGAGCTGCTGCGCGAATTCTTCCGCGGATGCGCTGCCGCAGACAACATCCGCAAACATGTCCGACAGTTGCCGGGTTTGCTCGGATGAGAGCGCATTATCGTCTTCAATGGTATCGGTAATGCGGCATAGCAAATAGGCATTGCCGATTACGCGGCGCAAAGCTTCCGGTAATTGCGGAATGGTCAATGCAAAAGTACGTGAGACCCCTTGCAGGATATGGTCCTGATAAAGCTCATCGTCGATACTGGGTTGGCTTGTCATTACAAATTCATCATAGGGCGATACCGCATCTTACTATAATTGAGCGTATCTCCAAATGTAGATTATTTATTGTGGCAGCGTTTGCTCGGATGCGATGAGTTGATCGATGGTTTCACGTTGCCGGATAACGTAGGTTTTATCCTGATCCACCATAATCTCGGCGGCGCGTGGCCGGGTATTGTAATTGGAACTCATGCTCATGCCATAAGCACCGGCTGACATCACCGACAATAAATCACCGGTTTCTACAGCAAACTCCCGGTCATGCCCGAGAAAATCACCGGTTTCGCATACTGGACCGACGACTTGGTATTTTCTGAGTTCTGTCCGGTTGTTAATGACCGGAAGGATTTCATGATATGCGTTATACAATGCCGGGCGCATCAGATCGTTCATCGCTGCATCGACAATGGCAAAATTCCGGGCGGATGTGTGTTTGAGGTACTCGATACGGGTTAGCAGAATACCGGAATTCCCTACCAAGGAGCGTCCTGGTTCTATCAGTAAGCGTTGTTTGATGTGCTGAGTGCCGGCGCAAAGTGAAGCAACGTAATTCTCAATGGTTGGCGGCGTTTCGTGGGCGTAGCGTATACCCAGCCCGCCGCCCAAATCCAGATGCTCGATCTCCAATCCCTGCGATTGCAATGTATTAAGCAATTGAAGCATCTTTTCACCGGCTTGCATAAAGGGGCCGAGTTCCGTTAATTGCGAGCCGATATGGCAGTCGAGTCCTGTAAAACGGATATTTGAATACGTGTGCGCGGATTGATAAATCTTTTCAGCGGTACTGGCCGGGATGCCGAATTTGTTTTCTTTCAGGCCGGTAGAAATGTACGGATGGGTTTTGGCATCGACATCCGGATTAACGCGCAGGCTAACCGGAGCAATTTTGCCCATTGCTTGTGCTACTTCGTTTAAGGTGATTAATTCAGCTTCGGATTCCACGTTAAAACACAGGATATCGGCATTTAGCGCCAGTTGCATTTCAGCACGGCTTTTTCCGACACCTGAAAAGACAGTTTTACCCGGATCGCCGCCGGCTTGGAGCACGCGCTGCAATTCTCCGCCCGACACAATATCAAAGCCGCTGCCAAGTTGTGCGAAGAGATTCAGTATGGCGATATTGGAATTGGCTTTTACCGCATAGCAGATTAAATGATCGCGGCCGGCAAAAGCTGTTTCAAATTCTTGATAAGCCTTGGTGAGAGCGGATCGGGAATAAACATAACAAGGTGTTCCGAAGGTTTCAGCGATCTTTCGCAACGGCACCGATTCCACAAAAAGCTCATTGTCACGGTAATTAAATTCGGGAAAGCCGCTCATTTCTTTTCGATGTCATGGGTTGTTGCGGGGTTTTCATCGCCGGTTTTGGGTAAATGCAGCGGGCCTTTATGACCGCAGGCACTCAAAAGGTAAGCCGAAAAAATCATGATAACAAGTAAACGCATGTGAATCCGTTGTTTTAGGGTTGATAAGATACTAGCATAACAAAATGTCGTGGCTAATAGGACCGCAACGCAGTGCTAGTCGTTAAGCGATACAGAATTCAACCAATCGATCAGCTCGTTGATGATCCGGTTACTGGCGGTACTGATGGCGGAGACAGCCCCGGCAGCATCGGGAGAGAGCGCTTTTTCTGTAATGCTGAGATCTTTTTGCGCCAGCAGCCTGCGTGAATTGCGTTCGATCAAACTGGCGCGTAATCCGAATGCAACGTGGCTGTCGGTCGTGGTTTCGAACAAATGTACAAGCTCTTTCAACTCGATGTCCAATATCCGGTCGGTTTTTGCAGTGCTGCTGTCCTTAATGACGTATTCATTCAACCGGGAAACAATCCGGTCGCGCAATTGCTGCGTAAACAACGCGGCGGGCGCCGCGATCCAGCGGCTGTTTCCATAAGTGAATGTTTGCGCGGGATTGTGATACATCAAACGATAATGAATCGCGGTGTTATCAAGCCATCCAGGGGATGACACATCGGCTATCAGTAAGCTTTTTTTGGCAAACTGGGATTGCGATACTTGTGTTGTTGCCGCTTCCATATTGGACGGATAAAGCACACCAAAATCATAAGTCGATATCGCACCGGGTGTTTTTTGCAGCGGCGTACAACCCGAGATTAATGAAATAAACAATATTGATTGCAGCATTCTGATCATTGCTGGATTCCTTTCGGTGGCACAAATCCTTCCTCGCCCGGTCCGGGTTGCATCGATGGGCGCCCAAATATCAAGCTTTGCGGATTCTCTTCCAATTGCTGTAACACCCGGTCAAAGTTACTTGAGTTACGTGCAATGTTGTGACTCAATTTTCTCAATTCGGGGATGGTGACGGCGAGTTCTTGAGCGCTTTCCGCCAAGCTGTCGAAAATACCTTCTTTTTGATTGGCTTTATTCACCGCCAGATTAATTTCCCCCAGCAGTTGATCAAGCCGTTTTACCAGAAAGCTTGATTCGGTGGTCAATTCCGTGAACGACTCGAGTACCGGTTGTAAATGACTGGCAATACCTTCAAAATTTTTGGTGGCTTTATCGATATTTTGCAGAATTTGTCCAATATGCGTCTGATTGTCATCGTTAAGCAGATGATTCATTTTTAACACTAATTTGTTCACGTTCGTCAACAAGTGCTGGCCGGAAACCGTGACTTCATCGAATAGCGAGCGGCGCATCGGGATGCGCGCATGACCCGGCAGCTTGCCGGTACCGACACCGTCATCGTTCAATTGGATATAGGCAAGACCGGTTACCCCTTGATAGCCAAGCTGCGCGTACACGGTATTTTGCAAATTGACGTTCTCATTGACCGAGATATGCACCAGAATTTGCTGCGAATCGTCGGGATCGAATTCAATATCTTCAACTTTGCCGATGAGGACGCCGCGGTAATGCACGGAAGACTGAGGATTGAGCCCGCTTACGGATTCCTTGGTAACAACCAGATAGGAAATGCGCTGGATGTTGTCGCCGCTAAACCAAGCTGCAACCAAGCCGGCGGCGATACTGAGGAGGATAACAAAAATGCCGGCTACAAGGGCATGGGCGCGGTTTTCCATGAATGCTCCGAGTGAGTGTTTTGTTCAAGTTTGTGTCGAATGCTTTTGAAAAAGCTGGTGATAAACGGATGCTGGAACCGGCATATTTGCTCCAGCGTGTCGGTGATAATCACTTTCTGATCCGCCAGTACGGCAATGCGGTCGGACAGCGCCACCAGCGTATCCAGATCATGCGTCACCATCACGATGGTGAGATTCAATTCCCGGCGCAGCGAAAGGATCAATTCGACAAAGCTTTCACTGAGTTCGGGATCCAAACCGGCGGTCGGTTCATCCAAAAAAAGCAGCTCGGGATCGAGCGCCAACGCACGTGCTAACGCGACGCGTTTGATCATGCCGCCTGATAAAGCCGCCGGCATTTTATCGGCATGTTCCGCGCCGATGGCAACCATATCGAGTTTGATCATTACCAATTCACGAATCAGATCGTCGCTCAACAAATGAAGTTCTCGCAGTGGCAGGGCGACATTGTCGAAAACAGTCAGCGCGCTGAACAGCGCACCTTGCTGAAACAGAACACCGGAGCGGTTACGGATATTACTTTTCAGATGATTGCGAAGCATATCATCCCGGGGTTGGCCAAAAATCTTAACGCTGCCTTGGGACGGCTGTTCCAAGCCCAGCATTTGGCGCAATAAGGTAGTTTTTCCGCTGCCGGAGCCGCCGATAAGCGTGAGAATTTCGCCGCGATAAACGCATAAATCAATGCCGCGATGGACCACATGGTTGCCAAACCGGGTATGGAGAGATTCGATCTCGATGACACATTCGGGATTCGGCATGGCGTTAGGTGATTCCTACATCTGAGAACATGACGGCAAATATTGCATCGATAATGATCACCATTGTGATTGCGGTAACCACGGAAGTGGTGGTGCCTTCTCCCAGACTCTCCGTGTTAGGTTTGATTCTTAACCCGAAATGACAAGCAATGAGCGCGATCACCATGCCACACACAATCCCTTTTCCTAATCCGAGCCATAAATTTGCGATCGGCACGACATCCGGCAATGCCCGCAAGAAATGATGATAGCTCAGCCCTAATTGTAACTCAGCCGCAACCATTCCGCCGATTAATGCGATGGCGCTGGTCCACAACACTAATAAAGGCATGGCGATGCCGAGGCCCAAAACTTTCGGCAAAATGAGGCGCTGGCTATGCGAGATGCCCATGACGGTTAAAGCATCCAACTCCTGCGTGACCCGCATCACCCCTAATTGCGCAGTCATCGACGAACCGGAACGGCCGGCGACAAGTATAGCAGCCAGCATGGGGCCTAATTCGCGGATAATGCTGATGCCAAGGATATTGATGATAAAGATATCCGCGCCGAATATCTGTAATTGTTTGGAAGACAGATAGCTCAATACGATACCGATCAGAAAACCGACCAATGCTGTAATTCCCAGAGCCTGCGCCCCGGTGCGGTATAGATTTGCGGAGATTTCGCGCCAAGGGATTAAGACAGGATGCCGTATCAAATACAATACATCCAGCAGCAGTTGACCAATCAACATGACCAATCCGAGCGCATTACTCCACAATAGCAACGCCAGCCTGCCAAGGGTTGTGATGGGCCATGCTAAATCCCGGCGGCGGGTGCCTGCGCGCAGAACCGGGGTGTGCTCAAGCCGAGCAAACATCTTTTCATGTTCTGGGCGCAACTGTAGATGCTCGGGACGCTTCCCCTTCCAGGCTCGCCAGAGGATCGCTGTTCCGGCGGTATCAAGCTGTTGAATGCGGGTCAAATCCCAGTGGAGATCCCGATTCTCGGCTTGTTGCGTAAGTTCAACGGTTAGCGATTCCAGGTAGTGCCCCAACGCGGTCAGCGTGTAATTACCCGTCAAAACGATTTGCGTGAAACCATCAGCAATGGTGAGCTGGTACCAGGTATTGAGCGATTTGTGAACAAGTTCAGAGTGCATACATTGCTGCTAGGTTGAGCATATTAAAGTAGCGGCCAAAAAATGATGCGATATCAGATCGGAATTAAAACTGTTGATTCAAGATTCGCGAATTTACAATGAAACCTATTATTTACGATCTATATTAAAACAAAACGGCTGGAATAATCGTGAATTTCGGGGAATTGGAGCGAAGCCTACTTGACTTGAGCCATTTCAGAACGCGCTAATGCGGGATTATCCGCAAAGTATTTTTTGATACCTAGAAACATGGCATCCGCCATCCGGTCTTGATATTGCGTGCTGCGCAATTTGACCTCTTCCTTGGGATTGCTCAAGAATGCGGTTTCGACCAAAATTGACGGGATATCCGGCGACTTGAGCACAGCAAAGCCCGCTTGCTCGACATTGCGTTTGTGGAGATGATTGATGCCGCCAAGCTGCTTCAACACGTATTCGGCCAGTTTGGCGCTATCGTTAATGGTCGCGTTGAGCGACAAATCCAGCAGCAATTCTCTGATATCCTTGGATTTTGAGGTGATATCGATGCCGCCCATCAGATCGTTGTCGACACTGTTTTCCTTATTCGCAAGCCAACTGGCGGTTGTCGAAGTCGCGCCATGTTCTGAAAGCGTGAAAACGGAAGAGCCGTGCGCATGGGATTTGGGATTGGCGTCGGCATGAATGGAAATGAACAGGTCGGCATTGGCGCGCCGGGCGTTGATGCGCCGCTGCGGCAATGAGATATAGTAATCCCCGTTGCGCGTCAAAACGGCGCGCATATTCGGTTCCTTGTCGATGCGCTCTTTTAGTTTGCGGGCAATCGCCAGCGTGACATCTTTTTCATAGGTGCCTTGTTGACCGACTGCACCGGGATCCTTGCCGCCATGCCCGGGATCGATTGCGACGATTAAAATGCGCGGAACCTTGACTTTTTCAGGTTTGCGATTCTGCGCTGCCGGGATGTTGTCGGGTTGCTTGGCAGGTGTCACGGCAGTTGCCAGTTGTTGCGGTTTGGGCCCGTGCGGGAAAATCCATTGCACCGGTTTTTCTTTCTTTTCAGAAGTTCCGCTTTGCATCAGTGTTGCGACCAGTTCATCCAGCACATCGGTTTCAAATCCACTGGGAGCGTTGTTAATGACGTTGTCAGTTGCCGCGGTTTGGATTGCCTTATCGGGGTGATGAATATCCAAGATCAAACGATGTGAAAAGTTATCCTTCGGTTCCATCACAAAAGCGCGCGGCACGACATTCGACTTCAAGTCGAAAACCAGCCGGATCACATCGGGCTTAAACTGCCCGACACGGATTTTCTGCACGTATGGATCGATCGCATCGACTTTATCCGGCAAAGCGGCAAGTGCTGGGGTGATCTTGGTTCGATTGAGATCGATGACGACGCGATGCGGATTGTTTAGCATGCTCAGCTCGTAATCCAATGGTTGATTGGACTCCAAAGTAATACGAGTGTAATCGGGTGTGAGTCCCATGCGAGCGGATTTAACCGTCGCATCTGCTGCGATTGCCGGCTGTAGCGCCAGTATGCAGAGCAATAGAACAATCAGCTGAAAGACTTGCAGACATGTCCTGGACGCGCAGTATGGGTTTCTGAAAAGAGGCGTTACCGGCTGATTGCTTTCCAATGCGTTAAACATTGTTTTCCTGTCTCGGTGCAAGCCTGAATTTCGATTTGCCGGCCAGCATCGAGAACGCTAATAATGCACCGCAGATCCGGTGGTGGTAATAAATCACCCGCTTTTTCAGGCCATTCAACCACGCAAATCGAATCTGCATTAAAATATTCGCGGAAACCTGCTTCTTCCCATTCAAGGTAATCATTGAACCGATAAAAATCAAAGTGATAGAAGTATAACCCAGAGATTTCGTAGATTTCAACCAGATTATACGTCGGACTCTTGACGGCATGCGAGTATCCAAGTCCGCGCAGCATGCCCCGGGTTAGGGTTGTCTTGCCGGAACCCAAGTTGCCGGTCAGATGAATGGCTATGCCGGATTTCAGGTAAGCCGATAATTTTTCACCAAATTTTAGGGTTTCTGTGTCATCGGCAAGATAACAGGAAAAATTGCGCGCTGACTCAACCGCTGTCGAAAGTTCGTTATGCAAGTAAATACCATTAATACAAAAAAGATTTCAGATTTTGCTGTTTTAGCAACAGCGATCAAAGCCTGGGGCAAGGAACTCGGATTTCACGATGTCCGCATCGCCGATGCGCAGGCGGATATGTCGGCAGTGGAATCCGGCTTGTTCCGCTGGCTGGAACAAGGATGCCATGGCACCATGGATTATATGGCAAAACACGGCACCAAGCGTACCCGGCCCGCGGAATTGGAACCCGGCACGCAGCGAGTCATTTCCGTTTGTATCAACTATGCGCCGCCCGCCGTCAAAAACAGCTGGGAAGTGATCCACGATGGCAATCGCGCGTTTATTTCGCGCTATGCATTGGGACGCGATTACCACAAGGTGATCCGCGCGCGGCTGCAGAAACTGGCCGACAAAATCACCGAAGCGGCCGGTCCGTTCAATTACCGCGTATTTTCCGACAGCGCACCGGTGATGGAAGTCGCCTGGGCGCAGAAATCCGGGCTGGGGTGGCGCGGCAAGCATACATTATTGCTGAACCGCCAGGCCGGTTCGATGTTTTTCCTCGGCGAAATGTACGTCGATCTGCCGCTGCCGGTGGATGAAGAAACCGCAAGTTATTGCGGCAGTTGCACCCGCTGCATCGATATTTGCCCGACGCAGGCGATTATCGGGCCTTACCAAGTCGATGCCCGCCGTTGCATTTCCTATCTGACCATCGAATTGAAAGACAGCATTCCCGAGCCATTGCGGCCGCTGATCGGTAATCGCATCTATGGCTGCGACGATTGCCAGCTGGTCTGTCCTTGGAATAAATTTGCCAAAATTACCAACGAAAACGACTTTCATGTGCGCAACGGTCTGGACGATGTATCGCTGGTCGAACTGTTCGGCTGGGATCAGGCTACATTCGAGACCAAACTGGCGGGTAGTGCGATCCGCCGCATCGGCTATCAGCAATGGCTGCGCAATATCGCCGTCGGTTTGGGCAACGCGCCGTATTCGGACGAAATTGTGCAAGCCTTGCAAGTGCGCGCCGACGATCCGTCGGACATGGTGCGCGAACATGTGCAATGGGCACTGCAACAACAACATCAAAAAACAACCGCCATTCGGGAGTCATCAACATGAAAACACCATCAATCATCGGTACACCGCTGAGTCCGTCGGCGACTAAAGTCATGCTGCTCGGCAGCGGCGAACTCGGTAAGGAAGTCATCATCGCATTGCAGCGCCTGGGTGTTGAAACCATCGCGGTCGACCGCTACGCCAACGCGCCGGGGCATCAAGTCGCGCATCGCGCGCATGTCATCAACATGGCGGATGGCCAGGCATTGCGGGCATTGGTCGAAATGGAGCAGCCCGACATCATCGTGCCGGAAATCGAAGCAATTGCGACCGATATGCTAATCGAAATCGAGCAGGCCGGGATAGCAACTGTGATTCCAACCGCGCGAGCCGCCCGGTTGACGATGAACCGCGAAGGCATTCGTTGCCTGGCGGCAGAAACGCTGGGGCTGCCGACATCGCCGTATGCTTTCGCCAACAGCCTGGCGGAATTGCAGGCGGCCATCGACAGCAAAATCGGCTATCCGTGCATCGTCAAACCGGTGATGTCGTCATCCGGCAAGGGGCAATCGCGTATCGATCACGTTGGGGAAGTGAAAGCAGCGTGGGATTATGCCGCCAGCGGCAGCCGCGTCGATCAAGGACGGGTGATCGTCGAGGGTGTGATTCAGTTCGATTATGAAATCACGCAACTGACCGTGCGTGCGCTGGATGCCGGCGGTAACGTCAAAACACATTTCTGCGAACCAATTGGACACGTGCAGGTGCATGGCGATTACGTCGAAAGCTGGCAACCGCAGGCGATGTCCCCGGCGGCGCTGCAACGTGCGCGGGAAATTGCCAAAATCATCACCGATGATTTAGGCGGGCTGGGTATTTTTGGCGTGGAATTATTCGTCAAGGGCGACGACGTGTGGTTCAGCGAAGTCAGCCCGCGGCCGCACGACACTGGCATGGTGACGATGTGCAGCCAGAAGCAGAGCGAATTCGATTTGCATGCGCGTGCGATTCTCGGATTGCCGGTGAATACTTCACTGCAGGCGCCGGGTGCGAGCGCGGTGATCTACGGCCAACTCGAAGCCAAAGGCATCGCATTCTCCGGCGTAACCGAAGCCCTTAGCGTGCCGCAAAGCGATTTGCGCCTGTTCGGCAAACCGGAATCGTTCAAACGGCGGCGCATGGGCGTTGCATTGGCGAATGGCGCGGATACGGAGGAAGCCCGAGGTCGTGCTAAACTTGCGGCAAGCCGGGTGATCCCTATTAAAGATTAACACTAACCAATCAATCAACAATTTAACAAAGGAAAATTATGACGATCGAGCAACTCAACACGCAATTCGGCATCGCAGGTCAATTGGAATTTATCGCCGGTAATGGCGGACTGCCGATGATTCAGGTGAAAACCGCCAAAGCCAAAGCGCTGATCTCGATCCATGCCGGTCAGGTATTGTCGTATCAACCCGCCGGTGAAGCGGAAGATGTGATGTTTTTGAGCGCGAAAGCGTATTACCAGGACGGCAAAGCCATCAAAGGCGGCGCGCCAATCTGCTGGCCGTGGTTCGGCGCTGATCCGGAAGGCAAAGGCCGCCCCGGACACGGCTTCGTGCGCAATCGCGGCTGGAACGTGATCGCCACCGAAGCGCTAAGCAATGGCGACATCAAAGTCACCGTCGGGCTGGACGATACGCCGGAAACACAAGCCATCTGGCCACATGCCTTCAGCCTGTGGCAGGAAATCGTCATCGGCGACACCTTGAATCTATCACTGATCACGCGCAACACCGGTAAGGAAAAATTTACCATCACCCAGGCATTTCATACTTATTTCAAGGTTGGCGACATCAACCGTGTGAAAGTATCGGGATTGGCTGGGTGCGACTATCTCGACAAAGCCGGTGGTGGCAGCGCGCAAAAACACCAAACGGGTGATGTAACCATCGACGCCGAAGTCGACCGCATCTATCTGAACGTCGGCAATAACTTAACCATTGACGACGCGGCCTTGAATCGCCGCATCCAAATCACCTCACAAGGCAGCAAAACCGCCGTGGTGTGGAATCCGTGGGAGAAAATCGCCAAGGATATGGCCGATTTGGAAGATCACGACTATCAGCGCTTATTGTGCGTGGAAACCACTAACGCGGCGGATGATGTCCGGGAAGTTGCGCCGGGCGGGGAGTGCCGGTTGACGGCTAATTATCAGGTGGTGCGCGATTAATCAATCGAGCATGGAATGTCATTAGCATAATGATATTGCAATGTATTTTAAGATTGTCGAATTTCTTAATGAGTGATGTTAAGACCTAATGTCTTGGGTGTGCAAAACCTCAATCGAATTCGAGAGAGAATTTTTAATAATGTTACCTGAATAGGTATTCAGTTTTTTCTGGCCATTACAGGTAGACACTTCTGCCGATATGTATACAACTTATTGATCAAAACTTGGAGAGAATGTTAATGGGAGAAATAATCGAACATGACGATAATGAAAATGCCTTACCATCTGTGCATGTTGGTGAAAATAACTTACCTGTGCCACTAAAAGTATATCAAGATGTTTATCATCAAGTTACAGGGCGCACCGAGCAAATTCGTCAGCGATATTCTCAGAATTTGTTAATTGATTTCTCCGAAGTAGAACAACTCCATCACAAAATTAAGCAACTTTGCGACATCCATAAAATCGTTGCAAGCAACGAAGCCATCTCGATTTTTCACGACAAAGATCGAAAAGAGCAATTTACTTCATTCGAACGTTTCCGCTTATATAATGCCAATGCCTCAAGTCCGTCTGTAACCGTTGTTCTTAAATATAATTTTTCTATTATTCCAGCTGGTCTTGATAGACCCCAAGAATATGTTGTCACTATTAGACTCATCTCTCGGATTGCTATACTGAGCAAAATTGAGTCTGAGGCTCCGCCATTTGTGAGAGGAGGTATCTACGGTTTTATGGCGGGGAATACTGCCGAAGTAACAATTGAGTACGCCGACTATGTTATTGCTCGTGGTTTTCTTGAAGCAATTGATGATTGGATCCGGGGTTGTAAATCGGAGCCAGATATGGGCTGGGCTAAGTTTCTCCAACGTTGGTCCCACCTTTTACCTAAGACAATAAAACTGATTGCAGCAGCTGCGATTATTTTTTTTGCGTTACAAGCTGTTCCAATCTTTATTACAAACTTAACTGATCCTCAATTGTGGGCTCGCTTCATAATTCTTTTTGGAGGGAGCTTTTATTTAATAATAAACTTGGCAGAAATAACAGGCAGCATGATTGAGGATGCTATAGACAGCTTTACCGTAATATCTTACTTAAACCTTAACAAGGGTGACAAAAAACTGATTGATGATTTCAATAATAGAAAAAATCGTGTGATTTTCAAATTTGTATTGGGTTGTTTTTTGACAATACTATTAGGTATTATTTCATCAAAAATAGCTGAAATAATATGAGCTCTGGTAGCGCGGTAGGTTGGAGTGACAGCAGGAACTCCAACGCAGAGTAAAGTAAAGAGCTGACTGCCAGTCAACAACAAGAATTGTCTGCCCGTCCCCGTTCCTTTCGTTTGACGGTGTCTTGCCATTTCATAACCAACTTCATTAGACATTCCTCATCAAACCGTAAATTTTCAGTACAACAGAACGGGTACCTTGTGGGAAGGTCGTTATAAAGCGACGGTGCTGATAGCGAACAATATTTATTAAGCTGTAGCCGGTATATTGAATTGAATCCAGTTCGTGCTGATATGGTTAAACATCCGGCGGATTATCTGTGGTCCAGTTATCACTTTAATGCGTTGGGCGTGAGTAATTCCCCGAATTAAGGCGCACACAATTTACACGGCTCTCGGACAAGATGCTTCTAGCCGTCAATCGGCTTATCGTGCTTTATTTGGGCATCAAATTCCAGAACGAACGGTGGATGAAATCAGATCTGCAACCAATAAAGCCTGGGTGTTAGGAAATGAGCGGTTTCTTCAACAAATTGCAGATTTGACGCAAAGGCAGGCTCAACCAAAGCCACGTGGAGGCGATAAACGATCTAAAAAAGGCTAAATGAGGGAAAGATCAATCGAATTCGATCCCTTTGTTGTGTGAAAGGTTTTTTCGAGAACTGGTGGAGAGTATTTGCCCGTGGTACCGGGATGCGCAGAAAAAGCATAAAAAAATGAATTCGATGAAATTCCACCAGCGCAGTTCGCTATGGCAAAATACCATCAACCTCTACTTTAGATTGGATCGAAAAAACGAGGAGACTACACCAAGGCATTCGGGCTGTGCGGTTTCAAGGAGTCACTTCAGCAGTAAATGGTTTGTTACTTATGTGCTTCAACCTTGATGCCACCACTTCCTTTGTAAGAATCGCCTACAGTGGATTCTAATTGGTGATAATGTTGTTTTGCATAAGCAAAGAGACTAAAGCGATTTTTAATTCCAAGTTTACTGAAAATCGAAGTTAAATGATTACGTAATGTATGCTCACTCATGCATAGTTTAGCAGCAATCTGCTTATTCTGCTCCCCGCCAGTACCATCAGAGAATGCCCTGAGAATCATGCATTCTTTGCGAGTTAACATGGTTATTTTTTCACTACTAGAGTCGGACGGGATTTTTCCTCGAATTCGTGAATTCTGTAATAAAATGCGACCTGTCGTAATGCGATCCAACCAGAGTTCACCTTCATGAATTTTCTCAATGGCTCGGAGTATCGTTTGCATCGATTCTCTTCGGTGCAATACTCCTCTTGCGCCATTAAGTATTGCTCGATCAATTATTTCTTTATCTTGTGTCTCAGTGAAAACTACAACTCGAGTTTTTCCATTGTTTGCAAACTCTGGAATATGGCTTACACAATCAATATTATTAAGAAAGATATTTAATACGATAACATCAGGCTGTTTTTCTATTGCAATTTTTTTAGCATCAACAATGCTTGTCGCAACACCAATAACTTCCATTTTTGGCTTTTCGGCATTTATAAGTTTCTCTAATCCCCATAGGACAATTTGTTGATCATCGACTATCAACACCCTAATTTGTTGCATAGAAAATTGAGCAATCATGTTTTTTGTTTTGTCAATGCCATGATATTGGCAGAAACATGATTCAAAATCAGAGTAATCTTTTCCTTTAGCTTTGCTAATGTTATGTCCAAGTGCCGTTGCAATAGTCATGGTGCGCTGAATTACTAAATCAGACGCATAAGCAGTGAAATAAATGCAGAGATTCGAACGATCAGTTTGTAAATTCAATTGCTGAGCTAAATGAATTCCATCACAATCATTTAATTCCATATCAGTTAATATAAGGTCGGGTTTGTCTTTCTTTACCCTGACTAAAGCTTCTTGACTAGAGGTGCAAATGCCTGTGATATCATATGCCCATTCTTCTAGCATATCTTTTAATGTTTTTCCAGATATATATTTCTCAACAACAATTAGTATCTTGGTTTCACCAAATCTACTATTGTGGGAGATTCTTGTAACTACCCGCTCTGTTTTGTTGGCCATCTAGCGTTACCTTTAAACAGTTACTTTATATAATTTTATCACACTCTAATTTGAGATCAGATAAATAAACCAATGAAAAATATAATATATATTAAAAATTTTAATGCATGCCACGCTTCTGCTTGCTCTATTACTCTATTCGCGATCCGGAGTTTTATAATCAAACTAATGATTTAAAAATTCATACTGTTGCTAATTAACGTTTTCCTGACTTTATTGCGGTTTTAATGCTCAAAACTTTAGTAATATGTTCATGATTATTTATTTTCTATATTATTTTTATCTGATTCTTAATTTTTTGATAAAGATAATCATGTACAAGCGAATTAATTAATAGATTATTTGGAATCTATAAGCATCAATCTCTATGTCTATGGCGATGCAATCACTCACTGATATAGTGGCAAAAAGTGAATCAACATTTGGAAAGATTTTTTACAATAAAAGAAGTGACATCGCTTAATTAGATTCACGCATTTATTAGCTTTATGCTATCAAGAAAAATATGATGAAGGTATGACAAAACGCACATTTTCCAAAAAATCATGACGGTGCTTCATCGCTTATGAAATGGCCTTACTGGATTGGGCAATTTTTCCCAAATCATAAATCGAAATCGAGCGTTAATTCCTACGCTGTTTTTTTGATTGCAGGCAGGTTATTGAAGTAGCACTCATTGGGCGTTTTATCGTCAAGTGTGGTGTGAGGTCTACTTTGGTTGTAGAGATGAAATATTTTTCTAAGCCTCGCTATGCTTGTTCATGACTCCTTGCACAGCTTTAATGCAGAAGTCGATAGTTAACGGTGTTAGACAATCGCCATGACAGCACTCGGCGCTTTGCCTCGTCAGGCACGGCGAACAGATAAACGAAACCGCGCTTCATTGGGATGTACGTGATATTACTGCCCAGACATGGCTTGAGCGCGTGATGGAAGAGTTCCGTGAGAGATACGGATAGACTGGATGCGGCTGATACCGCTTCCTGGTGTTGGGTTTTCGTTAGCTTGCATGGATTCCCATTCGCTTCATCAGCGATGATACACGGCACTAACCGGGTAAGCTTCCTTCACGTTTGAGCATTCTTGAAAGCATTCTGTTGCTTGCAAATGGAGGTGCAGATGCAATCCGTCTACCAGGCGCATCAGCGCAAGCTCCTTCGCTGGTAGCGGAACCGTCCGGTAGTATGCCGTTGAGCGCGCTTTCTAAAAAATCATTCTCCAGCATGAGTTGTCCAATCTTGGCGTGGAGTAGCTTGAGATCGGACACGTCCGCCTTTGTTCTCGAGTTACTCTCGAATACATCAATTAAGGATTTATTTAACTGTTACTTCCATTCCGAAATCTGATTCGGATGCGCATCAAATTATTTAGCTAACTCAGCCAGCGTCTTGTCACCCTTGATCGCAGTTATTGCCACCTTGGCTTTGATCCCGCTGTGTGTCGGTTTCTGGGTGTTGCGCGATTCCTCCATCGATAGAATGCTGCCCGCTACGCCTCAGATTGGCCGCCAGATTATTAAAACTTGCCGTCGGCCGGGCATCAGCGCACGGAATAGCCTGTCACCTTGAGAATTTCCCATTTAAAGTCATGCACGTCGGCAACATCATCGGGCAACGCCATGGATAATGCGCCTTTGGATGAGGGCGGTAAATCAAGCGTGATGTGATGCACTTTCGGATCGTGCGGCATATTCGGGTGCATATGCATATGATGATGATCGTGAACCGGTGTCATGCTGACAACCAATTGCGTGATATGGTAATTGTCGTTGCCGTTGTAAATCGTGCCGCTGAATATTCCCCAGCCGAATCCGGCGTCGATTTGCAGCTTGCGGACGGCGTCTTGCGGTAGCTCTACTAAGTCGCCGGCGATTGCGTGGAGTGGCAAAATCAGCCATGCTAACAATGCTGGCAGACAAGCCAATGTAATAAATTTTGACGAAGCGGTCATTCGATATCCTTTAAAGTAGCCATTAAAATTTGAAATGATGCGGAATTATAAATCCTGTTGTCGTGATACGGGATGTGAAAAACATCATAATTGGTTACGCGTCATTTTTATCCGGATTTCATTATCCGGAAGCCAGCATGCGGTTGTCGGCGCTTGTAGCAAACGCTCAATCTTTTGAATCAGAGATCTCATTATGTCAATGCAATCGATCAATCCGGCCACGGGCCAAATCATGCAATCGTTTTCTACATGGCAGGCTGACCAAATCAGTACCGCATTGGATCAAGTGGAGCCGGCGCAAGCAGGCTGGGCGGCGCTGGGTTATGAGCAACGGGCTCAATTCTTTCGGCGATTGGCGCAAGTATTCCGGCAAAATAGCGAAAACTATGCGCATCTGATCACAGAAGAAATGGGAAAATTGCTCAAGGAAGCGCGCGCCGAGATCGAGAAATGCGCGATTGGTTGCGAGCACTATGCAGATCATGCGGCATTGTACCTGCGCGATGAAGTCATCGCATCCGATGCCAGCCGAAGTGTCGTCGTTTATCAACCGCTGGGCATTATTTTATGTATTATGCCGTGGAATTTCCCATTCTGGCAATTGATTCGCGCCGCTGCACCGGCGATGATGGCGGGTAACGTGGTGGTGTTGAAACACGCATCGAACGTGCCGCAATGCGCTCTTGCATTGGAAGCAGCATTTCAACAAGCGGGATTTCCGGCCAATACCTTCCGTACATTTATGATCAGCGCTGCACAAGCAGAGTCAATGATTGCCGATCGCCGCATTGCTGCGGCCACGTTGACGGGCAGTTGCGCGGCGGGACGCAAAGTCGCCGCGATGGCCGGGCAGCATTTGAAAAAATGCGTGCTGGAGTTGGGCGGGTCGGATCCATTCATCGTGCTTGACGATGCCGATATCGAATCGACAGCACAACAAGCGCTGGTAGCCCGGCTGCAAAATATGGGGCAAAGCTGCATTGCCGCGAAGCGCTTTATCTTGCAGGAAACCATCGCAAGTGCGTTTGTGGAGCAACTGCAAACGCTCATCAGCCAGTTGCGCAGCGGTGATCCCAAGGATATCGGAACCACCATCGCGCCCATGGCGCGAATGGATTTGCGTTCGGAATTGCAGGCACAAGTGGAACGAAGCCGAGCATTGGGCGCGCAGCTGGTAACCGGCGGCTTCCCAATTGGCGAACAGGGTGCTTATTACGCACCGGCAATCCTGGATCACGTGCAACCAGGCATGCCGGCATTTGACGAAGAATTGTTCGGTCCTGTGGCTGCCATCGTGCGTGTCAAAAATGCCGAGGAAGCGGTTCAATTGGCGAATCGCACCCAGTTTGGCTTGGGCGGCAGCGTATGGACGCGCGATCCGGCCCGCGGCGAGGCGCTCGCGCGGCAAATTCATGCTGGCTGCACGTTTGTCAACGGCATTGTCAAAAGCGATCCGCGCTTGCCGTTTGGCGGGATCAAGGAATCCGGTTATGGCAGAGAATTGTCTTATCATGGCGCTCGCGAATTTGTGAATATCAAAACCGTTTGGGTTAGATAAGGGCTTTGGGGGTATTGGAGAAATTGCAAAAAAACAGAAGCTTTCAAGCTAAGATTTTTTTACTGCATCTCATCTCTCATCAGGAATGGGGGATTGCGTCTTGATGTCGATGCATAACTGCGTGCATCGTGTTGCGGTGTTTTCAGATATTGCTTGCCCATCTTGCATAGCAGAATCAAATGACCGACATCAATCGGTTATCGTCCGTAATCATCGCCCAGTCTACGGCCTAGCGGAAAAATAGGTCGATCATTATCGCGAGATATAGCCATCTACACGTAGGTAATGTCGGCAGTCCAAGCTTGATCCGGTTTTGTAGCTTGAGATTGCCGATCCAGCCAGTTGGATGAAATGACTTTGCTATGACTGCTGCCGATCGTGACTTTAATTGCGCTTTGGATAGCGAATTTACGGACCTAAGCCCGCGTGGTCCGTTGCGGTTTACTGGATTCTTGCGGATTCGAGAGAGGGAGTCATATTATTCCTTAAAGGCAAGTATTCATGAGGGTATAATTTTTTTCATTCTGAGATTTACCCGCTTTTTTACTCGTTTTTAGAAAAGTACCCCCTTTTTTATTTGCATCTCGCTCCGCTTCCAATCTCTCACGCTCCCCCTCGAGGTGGGTTATATATAAAATAAATTTATGATTAACCGTATTATAATAAACGTTCATTTATGTATCGGCTTTGATGCGTCATAAGCCTGAATTTCGATTACTGGCGCATCCGCTGGCACAGGGAAGCCGTGGCGTTTCTCATATTCCGTCATAGCCTCTTCGCGCGTTTGACTATCGGGTAAGCCGCTAATCCAAATCAGGGCCGGTACCAATGGTTTTTTATCCATCGCCCGTTCCTCAAGTTGTTGGATGCGATTTCTTAAATTCTGCTTCATGTGCTTCCTCCAATCGTTCAATACGTTGTTCAAGTTCGTTATCGCGGATCGTGGCTACAATTGTTCCTAACATGTACACTAGCCTAGTCGCGTCCTTTGTGTCGATCAAACCAATTCTTGCTTCACGATAAACCGCCGCCATTTCACGCCTGCAATCTTTCACATTTGCAAGCCGTGGGGAGTGGTGGGTTGCCGGTATTACAGTACCCTCAACAACTTGCGTATGTTTTTGGTTGCGTTTTCTTGTCATTGAATCCCGCTTTCTTGGATTATTTCTAACACTGTGAAAGGGTCATATTTACACTTCGGTATCAGCAATTCACAGGTTCCAGCATTGCGAATTGCCAGCACCATAATGACGTTATCGGGATCGCTTTCGATATCGGTCACAAATGCCCGCTGAATCTTTGGGTTTTCTTCCAGCATTCGCAATACCTTCTCCCGGCATTGCTCGCGTTTCAGCTCTTGAATAATCGCCGGTTTATGCTTGCGTAACCGTTCAATCAGTTCATGTGTGATTTTTTCCGCTGGGGATAATTCAAGGCTATCGCCATCGGTCAGGGTAATTGTCAAATCCCTATCCCGTAAATATTCGATGATTTCCGCTGCTTCCATTTATCTATATCCTCACTGTCTTCTTGGCTGGGGGTGTTCTATCCGCAATGTCGCCATGTTCCAGTATTGGCGCGGGTTCCAGCATTTTCTTTTGACTTTCATCATCCGCCATGTTTTTTCTATCCGCAATGTGAAGATCAGCGTGGTTACTGGCTTCGGGCGATTCATGGCGGTATGGCGGCAAATTCTGGGGGGTACAAGAAAGATACCTATCGAAAGCATCCTCAAATTGCTTCAGTTCGTAACCTTTTGGAGTTTTACCGTAACCCAGCCAGATTGATTTTGAATAAATGTCGTAATCTCTTAGCTTGTTTGCCAGTTGCTTGGGTGACAACGGCTTGCCTCGGTTATAGGTTGCCCAGCTTTTTTCG
>JAIETK010000014.1 GCA_019745325.1 Nitrosomonas sp.
TATGCTTTTGTGGTTTTCCATTATCGAATCGATGTTAATTTTAAATTCTTGAAGAAAATTTTCGTGTGACGAATCATTATCTTTTGATTGCAGGAATTCACCTGCAATGTGTACGTACCGCCAAATTAATTTCGAAGCGCTATTTGACTTCTTTGGGGTGCTGCTTAATCAGTTTCTTGTTGATCGCTTGCAATGCCAGTGACTCCGGTCAGCCATCGGCACGCCCGGATTCTGCAATACCGGTTACCTATATCGCAGCACAACCGGTTGATATGCCGGTGAGTCTCGAAACAATTGCACAAGCGGAGGGCGCGAAAGAAGTGGAAATTCGTCCTCGAGTAAGCGGGATTATCCTCAAGCGCCTGTACGCGGAAGGTACTGAAGTCGAAGCCGGTCAATCATTGTATCTGATCGATCCGGAGCCTTTCGAAAATGCTTTGGCTGAGGCTAAAGCGGAATTCCGTGAGCAGGATGTGCGGGTGATGCGAGCGAGAAGCGATGAACAACGCCAACGGCAATTATTGGCGCAGAACTTTGTCAGTCAGCGGGCTTATGATTTGGCAACGGCGGATTTGGCGATAGCGGTAGCCGGCTTGCAAGCAGCAAAAGTTCGTGTTCAGCAAGCGCAGCTCAATTTGTCTTACACCACAGTCAAAGCGCCTATCCATGGCGTGACGGGGCGGTCGCTTTTCTCGGAAGGTGCATTGGTGTCGGCCAATAGCAGCGTGTTAACGACATTGGCGCAGCTGTCTCCGATCTGGGTGCGATTCAGTTTCTCGGATAATGAGTTAACGAAATTCGGTGGTCATTTGCATGGCAATAACGTTCAGAAAGTTATCATGATTTTACCGGATGGCTCGGAATATCAACAGGAAGGCGAAATTAATTTTGCTGCCAGTAAAATTGATCCTTTGCTGGGCACACAACAATTGCGCGCTACTTTTGAAAATGCCGATCAGCGCATTCTACCCGGCCAATTTGTCCGGGTGCGCGTGATTGCAAGGGAATCCAGAACAGTTTTCGTGGTGCCGCAGGTTGCGGTATTGACTTCTGATTTTGGGCGACATGTTTATGTGATTGATGAGAATAATGCAATCACGCAACGGCCCGTCGTTGCAGGGGATTGGATCGGTAAGGACTGGATTATCATGGACGGATTGAAAACAGGCGATCGCGTTGTAGTTGATAATCTCATCAAATTGGCACCCGGAAAGAGCGTGGTTCCCAAGCTGCAGGAGACCGCTCCTTCTTAACTTTAAGAGTGTATAAGCCCAATCAGCTTCATGGCATGATATAAAATTCACCGCTGAATCCGGCAATCGGTACTTTTCTGTAGTTGTTGGCTACTGCAAATTCGATCAGGGGTTTATTTAGAGGTATCATGTCTTTCTCTTCATTGGAGTCAATAACTATTGCTGCGGGCGGATCCTTTGAAAGAAGCTCGTGTAAACTTTCAGGTGAAGTTCCCACGTAGTGTTTGCGTTGTTCGGCGGTTAAAAAATCACCCACTCGATATAGAAATATGCCTGTCGATAATTCAGGATAGATTGGAAGATTGGTTTCTAGTGCATAGATCGGATGCAGAGTTGCGATCTTATTTTTAATGTCAATATCATTTTCTATAAGCGTTTTTTGCATATTGATAGAGATGTTATGTACTTTTATGCCTGTCCAGGTGTCTGCATTGACTAATCGGGCAATGGGCAATATAGTCTGCGGCCCATTGGAAGCCGTCACCATTAATACAAGAATTAACATCAATCTCTTTTGAAAATTTGACGTAATTTCCGAGCTCGCAGCGAATGAGAAAATAAGCAAAATGAGTAGGAAACTTAAAGGAGTAACATAATAATGAAGCCATGAAGGAGTGGGAAGCACGGCGGTTATCGCAGTTATGCAAACTAAGAAGAATGCCAGGTATGCGCCCGCGGGGAATTGCTCTAGAAATTGTTTAAATGATTGCGGTTTTCTGAATACCATTCCATATGTGCACATGATTCCGAACAATAAAATTAAGTTATCGGACTTAAAATATTGTTTGTGAGCAAAGACTATCTTTTTGTAGAGTGACATCGGGCCTTCAAAATCGGTCGTCCATCGCCATTCTGTGGTGACATGATGAAATCTCAAATTGTTGAAGATGAAAGAGTCAATATCAGATATAAAAAGAAGTACAGGCAGCAATCCGGCGGTGAGCCCCACTGAATAACAAAAGAAACTTATTGCTATGCGCTTTCTGATATCACTGGCAGGATCTTTTTTGATCGCAAAGTAGTAAACCATTATTGCTACAAACGGGATGACGGCAGTGACATATGTCAGCCTTGTTCCAATTGCAAGAGCTAGGAATATTCCAGCAATCGTGATTCCAAAATACTTGATTTGGTTTTCCAGAAACGAAATATAAAATAAGTAAAAGCTGATAAATGAAAAAGTGACCGGTGCTAGAGTGTTTGTGGCATATCCCGCCGCGCCGGGAGCGCCAATTATAGTAATGTTAAATAAAAAAAGTGTCGTGATACCGAGAGCAAGAAAACGATCGTTCAGAACACGCTTTGCGAGTACGAATAAAACAAGAGAAGTAATAAGAAGAAATAGCCAGTTGATTAGTTTTGCAATTATTAAATAATAAGACTCAATGCCCAAGAAATGGTAAAAATTTCCTAGAAATATAGGAAGATATGGCATTTGTAAATACGAAAAGTCTTTGTATAGTTCTTCACCTTGTGCAACGAGAACACTTGCAGCAATATACATTTGCTCGTCACGCATAACGTCAGTGGTCATGCTTATCGCAAATGATCCTAAAGTTGCAAACAACAAGATAAGAATTAATGTTCCAAGTTTAAAGTTTTCATTGTTCATTATGGAGGTGTTCCTAATAACTGTATCTACACATTGAGGTGACTATCTGCCGGAATCGAATGAAAACCTGTCGGCTAAAAATTGAACTTTGGATTGATAATTTTAATTTACATCCAATTTCTGATGAGCTGACATTTTATACAAAATAATTTATTGAATGTCATCAGAATCGGATGTGAAAATTGGTTTTTTTAATTAGTTGACATTATTCGAATATCAATAATATAGAAGCTGCTACCGCAATACCCATCAAAACGCCCGCAGCGATTTCGATGCGGGTGTGACCCATGCGCTCTCGCAAGGCTGGACGATCCGGAATGGCGACCGACAGCTTGTTGATAACAGCAGCATGTTTTCCAACTTGGCGACGCAGACTGTTGGCATCCAGCATTACAATGAACGCAAGCGTTAAGGCCACGCCAAAAGCGGGATGATCGATGCCTTCTTTAAAAGCAATGAGAGCGGCCATGCTGCTGACAATGGCGCTATGATTGCTTGGCAGACCGCCGTAACCGATTTGGCCGAATGCCAGTTGTTTTGCCTTGACACTGTTGATAATAAATTTCATGACGCCGGCTGTTAGCCAAGCGAGAAAGGGGGTTAATGCATAAGAGAAATCCATGATCATCCTTGAACCGGCCAGAGCACCCAACCACATGCAGCAACCCAAAGGGCTACCGTCAGCAGTAATTGCCAATCACTCAATAATGCATCAGTGGGTGATTCACCACCTTCAAATTTTTCGACGATGTACCAATAGCGGAACATGCCGAACATTACCAAAGGTACAGTGATAACCAGTTGGGATTTGGCTGACATTACAAACATGCTATAAAAAATCAATGCACTGGTTGCAGAGATCTCGGCATACCGGTCGACGAGCGATACCGAGTATTTCTCCAGAACCTTGCGGCTTTTAACACCAATCTGACTCAATTCTTGGCGGCGTTTGACCGCAGCCAGATAAAGCGCCAAACTGAGGGTGGTAATAAACATCCAGTCCGAAACCGGCACCGACAAGGCCGTGGCGCCGGCATAAACTCTGAGTACGAAGCCGATGGCGATCGTAAAAATATCCAATACCGGTTGATATTTTAGTATAAACGTATAGGCCAGATTGAGAATGAGATAAGCTATGATCACCCATACCACGTTTGAGAAGTAAAACCACCCCCAGATTAATGATGCGTATAACATGCCCAGTGTCAATAATGCCGCGGGAATGGTTACGATACCGGTTGCCAAGGGGCGTGTTTTGGATTTTTTCGGGTGACGGCGGTCATGCTCGATATCATGTATATCATTGATAATATAAGTTGCTGAAGAAGCCAAACAGAAAAGCAATGTTGCCAGTAAGGCCTGTTGCACGGCTTCGGGATTAAGAAATTCACCGGTAAACAGAAGCGGAGCCAGGACGAAGCTATTTTTAATCCACTGTTTCGGCCGCATGAGCTTAATAACGCCGATCAACTGCTGTGAAAACGTGTAATTCTGTTTGGTATCGTTCATAGGTATGCGTTTTTTTGGTCTTGGTATTATTGTTTAAGGTAATATCATTCTTTATTATCGATGGCTGTGATTATTGCAGTATTTTTATTAATACTCAAAGTATTAGAATAGCAATTATAATAGTATAAAAACTTTGCCAGGTCGTTTTTTACCTTTACTGATAGCTGCATGATCTTGCAGTTTAATTAAAATCTCACTCGATGAAACTAGCAATAACCTATGCGATTCTTGCGCTAATTGCGACTGCTGCGAATATCGGCGCGCAGGATTTGGTCATTCGCGTGTACTCCGGAATGTTTGATGTCTTACTATCGGTGGCGATAGGAACCGGGGTCGGGCTGGTGGTAAAGTATGTGCTCGACAAGCGCTATATTTTCAAGTTTCGTGCCCGTAGCGCGGTGCATGACGGCCAGGTTTTCGCGCTCTATGTTCTGATGGGAATAGCCACAACTTTGATTTTCTGGGGTTTTGAATTTGGTTTTCACTATCTTTTTGGAACAAAAGAGATGCGTTATCTGGGTGGTGTCATCGGTTTGGCAATTGGTTATGTGACGAAATATCACCTCGATAAGCGGTTTGTTTTCCGCAATCAGGGGGGGGTGTGAGAGCGGTTTCCTCTTGGGGGCGACTGGATGCCCCCCTTCATCGGGTTGTCGTGCTGAATGATCCTGCCAAGGTCAAGAGTCTCGTTTCCGGTGGAGATTCACTAGGACTGGCTCATGGCATGGGACGAAGCTACGGCGATGCGTGCCTCAATCCGGAAGGTATTCTTTGGCTCACCACCGGACTCGATCATCTCATTGCTTTTGACGGCAGCACTGGCAGGTTGACATGCGAAGCCGGTGTTTTATTGAGAGATATCCAACGGCTGGTGATTTCGCGCGGCTGGATTCTGCCGGTTACCCCGGGGACACAGTTGGTGACGGTGGGCGGTGCTATCGCCAACGATGTGCACGGCAAGAACCATCATCTTCTTGGCTCCTTCGGCGATCATGTTCAAAGAATCAAATTGCTTCGCACCAATGGTGAAATGATCGACTGCGGCCCCCATATTCAACCGGATTGGTTTGCTGCAACCGTTGGCGGATTGGGGTTGACGGGCATAATCGTGGAAGCGGAGATTCAATTGCGCCGGGTTGCGAGTCCCTGGCTACAGACTGAAACAATTCCCTATGGTGATTTGGATGAATTTTTCCAACTCGCGGATGGCTCCGAGGCTGACTGGGAGCACACCGTTTCCTGGATCGACTGTGTCTCCGGCAACGGCAACCGGGGGCTTTTCATGCGAGGCAATTTTTCGGATAGCGAGCAACGGCCGGAACCCAAAAAGCGGCAACTGGTCATGCCTTTCGTGCCGCCTATTTCGCTGGTAAACAGCTTATCGCTGCGGCCATTTAACGCGGCATACTACAATCTCAAGAAGTCGAAGGCAGGATCAGCCATTGTCCATTACGAATCTTTCTTTTATCCGCTGGACAATCTTCTTGAATGGAACCGGATGTATGGTCCGAAAGGGTTCTTTCAGTACCAAAGTGTGGTGCCTCGCGAAGCCGGGCAAGATGCGACCCGAGCCATGCTGGGTGAAATCGCCAAATCCGGTGAAGGATCTTTCCTCGCCGTTCTGAAGACTTTCGGCAATAGGCAGCCGGTTGGGATGATGAGTTTTCCACGCCCCGGTGTTACCTTGGCACTGGATTTTCCAAATAAGGGCGCGAAAACGCATAAGCTGTTTGAATGCATGGATGCCATTGTGCGGGAAGCGGGAGGCAGAATCTATCCGGCCAAGGATGCTCGCATGCCGCGGGATTTGTTTGAAGCGGGCTATCCGCGGCTACATGAATTCTTGAAGTATCGTGATCCCGGTATCAGCTCGGGATTGTCACGCCGTTTAATAGGAGCATGAAATGAACAACAAGCAACGGATTGTCATCGTCGGCGCTACGTCGGCGATCGCCGAGCACTGCGTCAGACTGTGGGCGCAAGATCAACCGCTGGACCTGACTTTGATCGGACGGGATGCCGGCCGGATTAAACGCGTTGCTGCCGATATCGGTGCGCGCAGTCCCGAATCGGATATTCACGTGATACAAACGGATTTTCTCGATACGGCCGCCATTCAAACGACGGTTGACGAGATTGCCAAGCAGCAAGCCGTTGATGTTGTTTTGATTGCGCACGGTTCTCTGCCGGAACAAGATGCTTGCCAGAATGATTTGCAGGCGTGCCGGGAGGCGTTAGAAATCAATGGAATTTCTCCGCTGCTTTTCACCGAAGCGTTTGCGAAGCATATGGCAAAGGCTGATTCCGGTACCTTGGTGCTGGTAGGGTCGGTGGCTGGTGACAGAGGGCGCAAGTCCAATTATGTTTATGGTTCGGCCAAAGGCTTGGTGACGCGATACGCGCAAGGCCTGCAACATCGTTTCGCGGGAACCGGTGTCAAGGTCGTTCTGGTTAAACCCGGGCCGACAGACACACCGATGACTGCGCATTTGAAAGCTCAAGGCGCTAAATTAGCCTCTGTCGAAGCAATTGCAAAAAACATTGTGGATGGGGTAAAACGTGGCCAGCCGGTTGTGTACGCGCCACCAAAATGGAGGCTGATTATGTTGATTATTCAGCATTTACCCAATTTTATCTTTCATAAATTGAATATCTAGTGAAACGTTAAACGCTGAATAATCTTAAGGGAATTTCTATAAATTCAGTATTTTAAACAAGCCGGGGCGAGTGCAAGAAATATTGCCGCAGCATAAGATTGAAAGGCGAGGAAATATTTGTATTGAACAACCTAAATCGTAGCGAGACGGATTAAGCAATCGAAGGATTGGATGCTCGTAAATATGAATATTTACAGATAGCCCTAAATAGAAAACGGCCCCTGAAAACTGACAGGAGCCGTTTGATAATCAATCAACCGATTAATCTTTACTACCGGCAGGAGCACCCAGTCTTTCGCCTGATTCAGGATCTTTATATAAGCTTGGTGGTTTATTATATGGTTTAGGTTCGCCACATCCAGATAATGCGGCTGTACTAACAAAAGCTAACAGGACGGCTGCGAAAATTGTGTATTTCATGAGAATCTCCTTTGTTACTAAAATAATAATGTTTATAAACAAATTTAATGTCACGTTGAAACTTCATCAGCTACAAGCCACATCTCCTAAAATCTTTTTCCGCAATGTCCTTTTCTTTTACAGAAGAAGATCTTGTAATAGAAAATCATCCAACTTATGCAACCTATTGATCTCCTAAAATTAGAGAGACATGGTTTCAAATCGAATAAGAAAACGACTTATTCATATTAAGCATAACACTAAAAAAAAAAGGATGGAATTGTTAATGCATCAGATAACCGTATATTTATCAAAGAAAATGGTGCGGAGTCTGTGAATTTTTTGTGATTTTGATGAAGATTCTTCCCATAAAATAAACAGTTAGTGATCGATTGTAAATGAATATTCTGGATGATTTTTGAAACGGCCGAGCGGATCAAAATTTCATTCATCTTTGCTGAGTGAATCGCTCCGGTGCTTTATTTTTTGCCGCCGGAGAAAAACGGCTGATAACGGGTTTTAAATAAACGTTGTGTCAGCGTTTTTTTCTTTGGCTATTTCGATTTTTATTAACAAGCCGTTGAGAAACGTTTTCAAGAAAGCCGATACAAGGAAAAAACAGGTGAAGAGGCGCAGCTTATGCATAATAAATGAGCACTCTGAGTCTGTTCTTAACACCGCAACGGCAACGCAGATAGTTTTCGGCTTGTTAAACGAAGATGTCATTTGTTATCTATCTTAACTAACTGCTTCCCGGTAAGCATGAAGGCAACGCGTGCGCGCGGCTGCGTGATCCACCATCGGCGCCGGATAAGAGAACGTGTGCCAATCATGCACCCAGGTTTGGATATAGTCGAACTGTTGATCGAACTTCTCGATTTGCGTGGTTGGGTTAAAAATTCTGAAATAGGGTGCCGCATCGACGCCACAGCCGGCCACCCACTGCCAGTTGCCGACATTACTGGCCAAATCGTAATCCAGCAATTTCCGCGCAAAATAAGCCTCACCCCAGCGCCAGTCGATCAGCAGGTGCTTGCACAGAAAACTGGCGGTAACCATACGGATGCGGTTGTGCATTAATCCGGTGGCATTGAGCTGGCGCATACCGGCGTCGACCAGTGGATAACCGGTGGTGCCCTCGCACCAGCGCTGAAATTCCGTTGCATCGTTACGCCATTGAATGCGATCGTATTGCGGTTTGAAGCTTTTATGCACAGTTTGCGGGAAATGCCACAATATTTGACTGAAAAACTCCCGCCAGATCAGTTCATTGCAAAAACTGTCACTGATTTCAAGCGACTGCTGCGCGATCCGGCGGATACTGACGGTGCCGAAACGCAAATGCGGCGATAATCCCGACGTGCCCTGCCGTGCCGGGAAATCCCTGTCTGCGGCGTAGCATTCCAGTATGCCGATACTGAGCTGATAGGGTGGAACGGTGATTGCGGCACGGACAAAGCCGATATCCGCCAGCATCAGATTGGAGCATGACGGTTGTTTGACTAGCCCGGATAATCGTTCGGCGCTGGGATAGACCGTCAGTGCGGTTTGACTCAACATTGACCGCCATTTGCGCATGTACGGGGTATACACCACATAAGGATCGCCGCTTTCTTTCACGACTTCGCACTTTTCGAACACTACCTGGTCTTTGAAGCTATGGAACGTTACCGATTGTGTTTTCAGCCATTGCCGTAAGGCGTCGTCACGTTCTCGCGCATAAGGCTCATAATCATGGTTGGTGTATACCGCCGCAACCGGGTACGAATGCAGGATGCGCTCGAAAACTTCCAGCGGCTTGCCGTGATACAGCGCCAGTGAGCTGCCGTGATCCCGCTCCAGCTGCGTGCGCAACGCTTGCAGCGTATCGAAAATAAACGTGACGCGTGCGTCGTCTTGTGGCAGTCCGCTGAGAATGTTCGAGTCAAAAATGAAAACCGGCAGCACCGCATGACCGGATGCCAGCGCCTGCGCGAGTCCGGCGTTATCGTGCAAGCGCAAATCGCGCCGGAACCAGAAAACAGCAAGCGGTGTCGTCATATGCGGCTAAACGGAATTAATGCGGCCGGTGCAAATCCGCCAAAGCTGCCGGTAAATCGCTATATTTGAAATGAAAACCGAATTCTTCCAGCAATCGCCGCGGCGTGACGCGATAGCTGTTTAAAGCCAGTGCAGCGGCTTCGCCCAATACCAATTTCAAAATAAATGCCGGTGCCGGGAAAAAAGCCGGACGTTGCAGTGCATGGCCCAGTGCCGTGGCGAATTCCCGGTAACGTACCGGGTTAGGCGCCACGGCGTTGACCGGACCTTGATAACGCGAATCCAGCGCGGCTGCAATGTAGACGGATACAATGTCATCGATGTGTATCCAAGGCAACCATTGTTTTCCATTGCCGGCGGGGCCGCCAAGACCCAGTTTGAAAACCGGCAGCAGTTTCTGCAGCATGCCGCCGTGACCGAGCACCACGCCGGTGCGGATGCTGACCCGGCGTACACCATTGCTTTCGATCCTTGCCGCCTCCTGTTCCCAATCATGGCAAATCGTTTGCATGAAACTGCGTTGTTCCGGCACGGTGTACGACTCATCGTAACAATCGTCGCCGGTACCGGGGTAAATACCGATCGCCGAGCCGCACACGAAAGTGTGCAGACTGTCCGGCGCGGCGGCAACCAGCTTGCGGGTGCTGAGGATGCGCGAAGCATAAATCTCGTGCTTGCGCGCTTTAGTCCAACGGCCTTCGCCCAAATTCTCGCCCATCAAGTTGATGATAACCTGACAGTCTTTTATTGCCTCAAAAGGGATATCCTGCGTGGCGTAATCCCAATCGTACGCCGGTACGCCAAGCATTTCGCTCGCTCTCTTGGCATTGCGGCTCAGCGCGGTGATGATGTGGTGGCCTTGCTGCAAACGCCGTACTAATTGCTGACCAATGAATCCCGTTGCGCCTGTGATCAGAATATTCATCATTGAAAGTCTTTAAACAGGTTGAAGATTTTTTCAGAATACACTTATTTTAAGCTTTTTTCAGTCGAGCACGGTTAGTTTCTGGAACGCTTGCAACCTGAATGATGAGGCTCACACGTAAAGAATCTTGCGCATGATCCTCATCAAAGACCGGTTAGTACCTGAGTCATTGACCGATGGCGTCAACCAGGAATGTCTCGTCGCAATTCGATTTGCCCTGAACCGGCGCGTCCGGCAATAATTTCTCCAGATCGATACCAGGGGTCAGACTGGCGGATAGATTCAATTGAATTTCGACCAGCATGCCTTGGTTGCAATTCAGTTTGATCCGGTCCTTCGCGGCTGCTCCCAGCACCGCTGTTACGCGATTAATGAAATCATCGGTGCGAACCTGCTGTCCGATCCTGCGGTTCATAAAATACGCCATGCCGGCATCGTTAAACTGGCGGGTCAAGTCGGCTGCCAAATCGAAATAGTCTTCCAATGACCACTGAGCGCAGGTACCGTGCTTGTGCCATTCATGCCGTTCCAAGCAAGAACCGGCGGTTACGCTCGGCATCACTTCGGCTAATGAAGTGCGGGGGGCGTCATCCAATTGAACAGCCGGGTAATCGCAGAAATTGCTTTTCTGGTTTTTGATATCCCCGCAGAATCCATAATGCGTGCCGCAGCTTTTTTTGTTCGGCCATAAACCATGTAGCGTGAAATGTTTGGCTTGGTAAACTTTAGGGTCGGTAATTTTGCATTCTGCTTTATCGGGTTTGGTTTCACAGAATGCCGGCTGCCACGACAACGCCAGTACATAACTATCGCCTTGTCCCGCGGTATCGCAGCTACCGCCACCGCCGCCATTATTGCCGCCGCCCCCTCCACCGCTCAGTTGCGCTTGGCCGCAACTGGCATTAATCCAGCGTTCTTGCGGATTGGCCGCAGGTACAATCACGCGATACCAGCTGGGATTATTCGCCGTCAGCACTTCGGTGATCGCGTATTTGCTTCCGGTCAGAATTTTTGCATTATCCGGATTGGTCGATTTATTTTTGGATACATAAGCCGGACAGGTTTGCTGCGCCGTGAATTCGCCGGACGTTTTTTCCGCCCAGACGGGCTGAAAATAACCGAGCGTAACAATGATCAGGAAAACTTGAAAAATCGTGTTTTTTCTGAGAACTATCATGACTTTCTCCTTTATCGCCAAAAATAGATGGAACGGCTGGAACAATGCCGGGTTATTATGCGGCAAGTGTTGCCTGTGAGCTATGGTATTTATCACACAACCGCAAAGCAATGACATGTGGCGCCGCCACTAGCTAAAAAAAACCGCAGACGCTACACTCATCGCCCATGACGACTCCGTCGCATTCTCCTTCCCCGAATCGTTCCTGGTTCCAGCAAGAATGGCGTGGCTTATTGCTGGCCATCGGTTTCTTTACGCGCATCCCGGTACCGGCATTGCCGGATTTTCACGAACAGGAGTTGAACACGGCAGCCAAGTATTTTCCGCTGGCGGGGATTATCGTAGGCGCTTTTGCAGCCATTGTTTACTCGCTTGCCAACGCAGTGTTGCCGCAGGACATTGCGGTACTGCTCAGCATGGTTGCGACGATATGGCTTACCGGCGCGTTTCATGAAGACGGCTTGACCGATGCAATCGACGGTCTTGGCGGTGGCTGGGAAAAAGAGCAAGTGCTGCAAATCATGCAGGATTCGCGTATCGGCAGCTATGGTGTGGTGGGTATCGTGCTGGTGCTGTCGCTGAAATTTGCCGCGTTGAACCATTTTTCGCCGCTGCTGGTGCCGGTCTTGTTGATCGCGGGCCATAGTTTGAGCCGTTTGGGCGCAGTGATGGTAATGGCCACGCAGCGTTACGTGAAATATTCGGGTAAATCCAAACCCCTCGCGACCAGCATGCCGCTTACCCATCTTGCCGTGGCCGCTCTATTTGGATTATTACCGCTGCTGTGGCTGCCGTCCTCCTGCTATTGGGGAATTGTGCCCGTGGCGGTTGTGTGGATGTGGTTTAGCCTTGTTCTGAAAAAGCGCATCGGTGGTTACACCGGCGATTGTTTAGGCGCCATGCAACAGCTTACCGAAGTCTCTTTTTATCTCGGTGTATTGGCATGTGCCGCTACATAATGGCTTTGCCGTGACCTCTCGCAAGGTAAGCTTCCGACTGCATTTCCGTTAAGCGTGAAACGGTGCGTTCAAACTCAAAGCCGATGTCGCCGCCGACGTACAGTTCCGCTAGCGGCACGGCGGCGGAACACAGAAATTTGACGCCGTGCTCATACAGCGCGTCGATTAAATGGATAAAGCGCCGGGCCTGGTCGCTGTTATGCTCATTGAATTGCGGGATCGCGACCATGATCACAGTGTGATAGGCGCGGGCGATGGCGAGATAATCGGCGGTGCCGAGCGGATTGGCGCACAGCCGCTTAAACGAGAACACCGCCACGCCGCGTGCCGACTTGGGCACGAACAAAGTTCGTCCTTGCACGTTTAATTCCTCGCTGGGCACCCTGTCGCGGTCTTTAATTTGGCGGTCGGTTAAACGAAAGAAAATTGTTGATAGCTGCGTGCTGGTTTCTTCGTTCACCGGGTGGTAATAGGTTTGCGCACCTTGCAACCGGTCATAGCGATAATCGACCGGGCCTTGCAGTGGAATGATTTCGAGTTTTTCCTTGACTTGCTCGATGAATGGCAAAAAACGCTGGCGGTTCAAACCGTTCTTGTACAGCTCATCCGGCGGCCGGTTCGATGTCGCGACCACGATCACGCCTTGCGCGAACAGTTCCTTGAACAACCGTGTGAGCACCATGGCATCGGCGATGTCGGTCACTTGCAGTTCGTCGAAGCACAACAAACGCGCTTCCAGGATGATTTTACGGGCGATGAATGGCATCGGATCGTCATCGTTGCCGCGCCCGCCCTGTTGCACTTTTTCGCGAGCGGAGAGCGCATGCCAGGTTTTGAGCCGGTCATGCACATCGAGCATGAATTCGTGAAAATGCACGCGCCGTTTCGCTGTGACCGGCGCTACTGTATAAAACAGATCCATCAGCATCGACTTGCCGCGCCCGACGCCACCGTAGAGATAAATGCCTTTCGGCGCCGTTTTGCCGCTGTTCAACCAACCGAACAATACCGTCGACAAACGCGACTTGGAGCGCTCGCCGCGCGTGTTGTCAGCGGGCAGATCGATCAACTCCAGGTACAAACGCTCAAGCGCGTCGACCGCATGGGCTTGATCGGCGTCCGGTTTCAGTTCGCCGGCCTGGATCAACGATTGGTATTCAGTTTTAGGACTTGTTGTGTGTGAAACTTCAGACATAGTAAATTGCAGCAATAACTAATCAGTGGTGAAGGTCGCTTGCCCGGCAAGCCAGACCAGAATCAACACCGGCAAACCCAAAATGGCAGTGGCAATGAAGAAGTTCTCGTAGCCGTAGGCATCGACAAATTGTCCGCTGAAACCGGCGATAAACTTCGGCAGCAACAACATCACCGAGCTGAATAACGCGTATTGGGTCGCCGAGTAGGCCGAGTTGGTCAAGCCTGACAAGTAGGCGATGAACGCGCAGGAAGCGATTCCAGCGGATAGATTGTCGGCGGAAATAGTGAAAATCAAACCGCTGACATCGTGGCCGCGTCCTGCTAGCCAAACAAACAATAAATTGGTCGCGGCGGACAGTACCGCGCCGAGAAACAAGGTGCGCATGACGCCGATTTTTGCGGTCAGCACGCCGCCGATGGCCGCCCCGGCGATGGTCATGATCACGCCGTAGACTTTGGAAATGGCGGCGACCTCGTCTTTACTGTAACCCATGTCGACGTAAAACGGGTTACTCATGACGCCCATGACGACATCGGAGATACGGTAAATCGCGATCAAGCCGAGAATCAGTAATGCTTTCCGGCCATGCCGCACGAGAAAATCGCGGAACGGCGCGATCAATGCACCGTACAACCAAACCAGTAACGCTTTAATGCGCTCGGGCAAAGCCCAATGCGCCAGCGCGCGCTGCGCGATCTGTTCGTTTTCGGAAACGGTACGGCTGTAGGGCACATCCGGTTCGCGGATGATGAGCGTGGTGACAATGCCGACCGCCATGCTCGCCGCCATGATCAGATAGGCGAAGCGCCACGGCGCGTGGTCGTACACATCGGCGCTGACATCGACTGCCGCCGCGATCCACAATACGCCGGCGGAAGCCAGAATCATCGCGACGCGGTAACCGGCTTGATAAGTCGCCGCCATCGCGCCTTGCAGTTCCACCGCGACCGCTTCGATGCGATAAGCGTCCAATGCGATGTCCTGGGTGGCCGATGCAAATGCGACGGCCAGCGCAAAAAACACCAGATGCGTCAGATTGATTACCGGATCGGTCATCGCCATCCCCACCAGTGCGCAGGCGATCACGATTTGCGACAATAGCAGCCACGCTCGCCGCCGCCCCAGCCAGCGTGTCAGCAATGGCAGCGATAACCGGTCGACCAGCGGCGACCATAGCCATTTGACGCTGTAAGCCAACCCGATCCAGCTCAAGTGGCCGATGGTGGTGCGGTCGATACCCGCTTCACGCAGCCAGAACGACAATGTCCCCATGATCAACAGCAGCGGCAATCCGGCGGAGAATCCCAGCGACAGCATGCCGAGCACGCGCGGGTGGGTATAAACCCGCAGCGCTTGCAACCAGCTGGAAGATGCCGAAGCGGTCATAAGGTATGGTCGTAATCGATGATCAGCGGCGCATGATCGGAGAAGCGTTCATCCTTGAAGATCGATACGCGGCGCGCGGTTTGTGCGATCGCAGGGGTGGCGATCTGATAATCGATGCGCCAGCCGACATTTTTCGCCCAAGCCTGGCCGCGGTTCGACCACCAGGTGTACTGATCGGGTTCGCTATTCAAACGGCGGAATACGTCGACGAAACCGATTCGGTCGAACACATCCGACAACCAGGCGCGCTCTTCCGGCAGAAAACCGGAGTTCTTCTGGTTCGAGCGCCAGTTTTTCAGATCGATCTCCTTGTGCGCGATGTTCCAGTCGCCGCATAAAATAATTTGGCGTCCGCTTGCCATCAGGTTTTGCAACACCGGGAGGAAATGTTCCATGAAATAGAACTTCGCTGCTTGCCGGTGTTCGCCGCTGGAACCGGACGGCAGATAAAGCGACACGATGCTCAAATCGCCGAAATCCGCTTGCAGATAGCGTCCTTCGGCATCGATGCCGGCAACGCCGACACCTTCGACGACGCGATCCGGTTGCTTGCGTGTATAAATGCCGACGCCGCTGTAGCCTTTCTGCTCGGCGCAATGGAAATAGCCGTGATAGTCATCCGGCGACAACATCTCGCCAGAAAGATCGGGCAATTGCGCTTTTAATTCCTGTACGCACACGACATCTGCGGTTTGCTTCGCCAACCAAGGGAAAAAGCCTTTTTTCGCCGCCGCGCGGATGCCGTTGAGGTTAAGCGTTATGATCTGCATCGTTTAGTAGCTTAGTAGGGTGGATAAGCAAAGCGCCATCCACCATAACTTTTGTTTCAACCGGATCGGCGGTGGATGGTGTTGCACTTATCCACCCTACAATGCCGTTTAAGTTCAGCGTTATAATTTGCATATTTTTATTATTCAGAGTGATTCCAGTTATGTCCGATTTCCGGCAAGCGTTTATTCAATTCGCCATCGAACGCAACGTGCTGTGCTTCGGTGAATTCAAAACCAAAGCAGGGCGCCTGTCGCCGTATTTTTTCAACGCCGGTTTGTTCAATGACGGCGACGCCTTGCGCAAACTCGGGCAATTTTACGCCAAAGCGATCGTCGATGCCGAGCTTCCGTTCGATACCTTGTTCGGTCCGGCGTATAAAGGCATTCCGCTGGTCAGCGCCATTGCCATCGCACTGGCGGAAATGGGCCGTAATTATCCGTTCTGCTTCAACCGTAAGGAAGCTAAGGACCACGGCGAAGGCGGTGTGCTGGTTGGCGCGCCGATGCAAGGCCGCGTGCTGATCGCCGACGACGTAATCTCCGCAGGCACGTCGGTGCGCGAATCGGTTGCGCTGATCAAAGCCGAGAACGCAATGCCCGGCGGTGTCGTGATCGCACTCGACCGCATGGAGCGCGGCACCGGCGCGCTGTCCGCCGTGCAGGAAGTGCAGCAACTGCACGGCCTGACGGTCACGCCGATCATCGATCTGGACGATTTGGTGGCGTATTTGCATCATCATCCGGAATTGTCGCAGCATCTTTACGCGGTGCAACAGTACCGGGACCGGTATGGCGTCAGCTACTAGGGGAACGCTGATTAGTTTGGCGAACGAAATGAAACGCGAGGCGCATGGAACGAGCAACTAATACATATCAACAAGATAGGCGAGGGGGCGAGTGCCGCGCGACAAAGTGATTCGCTCGCGCGGTCAATGTCAGCGTTTTCTTAAGGAAGCGTTGATTAATTCAACGAACGTGATGAAGGGCGAGGCGCACGGAACGCAACAACCGAGACATATCAATCTGATAGGCAAGGGAGTGAGTACCGCGCAACGAAGCAATTCGCTCGTGCAGTCAATTAATCGGCGCTTCCTTAACAATTTGATCAAACGGAATGCATAAGCGGCTTGGAGTCACCGGAAATGACGCAAGCCGCTTACATGGGTATTGCTGGTTACATCGATACTTCACATGCGATCACATTTGCGATTGCAAATAATTTTGCAGCCCGACCCTGTTGATCAGTCCCAACTGTTGTTCCAGCCAATGCGCGTGATCTTCCTCGGTTTCCGCGAGCATGCCTTCGAGAATCTCGCGCGATTGATAATCGCGTTCCTGCTCGCAAATCGCGATGGCGTCGCGTAACGCGTCGATCACCGAGCGTTCCAGCGCCAAGTCGTTTTGCAGCATTTCCGGCACATCCCGGCCAATCCGCAATGGGCTGCGGTTGCCGATCACCGGCACGCCTTCGAGCAACAAAATCCGCTTGATCAATTGATCGGCATGCTGCTTTTCATCGTCCATTTCGTGATTGATACGTTCGTACAGTTTGCTGAATCCCCAATCTTCGTACATTCGCGAATGGGCGAAATATTGGTCCATGGCGGTCAGCTCCTCTGCCAGTAGTTTGTTCAGCAAGTCGATAATTTTTGGATTGCCTTTCATAATCGTATCCCTCTCATTCTATTGAGTAACTGCTAACACCTGCGGATTGTTCAAACGGGCAGGCGCCAGCGACGTTTCATGCAAACACCCGGCATTATACGAGTCAAAAATTAAAAAAACAACAATAAATTATTGATTACAAACGATAATAATTCTTGATACCGTTTTCATTATTACTTTGATCCGAATTAACGATTAAAACCTCCCAGCACCTCCAGCAAATATTTCAAATCTTTTTCCGTATGCTCGGCGGAAACTTGCAAACGGATTTCCTGATCGCCTTGCGGCACGACCGGATAGTTCAAACCGGTTGCGAGAATATTATGATCGAGCAGATGCGCAACCAATGCCGCGGTTTGCGCGGTATCGCGAATGAAGATAGGCACGATCGGATGCTCGCCGTCGAGTGTTTCAAAACCGAGCTGTTGCAGACCGGTTCGCAATTTGCGGCTGAAATGGCGTAGCTGCTCGAGCAAACGCAAGCCTTCCGGGCTTTCCAATACATCCAATGCCGCTAATGCCGCAGCAGCTTCGGCGGGTGTGATCGGATTCGAGTAAATATACAACGGCGCGGTTTCGCGTAAATAGGCGATTGTGGTTGCGCTGGCTACGACGTAACCGCCGTTGACGCCGAATGCCTTGCCGAGTGTGCCGATCAGCACATCCGCCCGCGTGCCGGTCACTTCTTCGGTGCCGCGCCCGGTGGCGCCGAATGCGCCGATGCCGTGCGAATCGTCGACGATGGTGACGATCCCTTCCGGATAATCGCCTTGGTGTTGTTCGCAGCAAGCATCGAGCTCGGCCAGCGGCGCATGATCGCCGCGCATGCTGAAAATCCCGTCGGTGACGACGCAAACCCGTTGATAGCGATCGCGGTTGGTGCTCAGAATCGTTTCCAGTTCGCCGATCGTGCTGTGTTTATAAATTGCCTTACCGGCTGAATGCGCCAGCCGGATCGCGTTGATGATGCAATTATGGTTAAGCGCATCGCTGACCACCAAAGTCTGTTCGGAAATCAATTGCGGCAGCACGCCGACCATCGTGGCGTAGGCGGCGCTGAACAGCATCGCCGCTTCACGGCCATGAAACGCCGCCAGCCGCCGCTCCAGCTCGATGTGCGGCGCATACGTGCCGCTGATAAAGCGTACCGCGCCGGGACCGGCGCCAAATTCCTCGGCTGCCCGCGTTTCCGCTTCGATCACCGCCGGATGCCGTGCCAGCCCCAGATAAGAATTCGAATTCATGCGCAGAAAAGCGCGATCCTCATAACCGTGCAACCGGTAACGTGGCCCGAAGCCATCGGACGGCGGCAGCACACCGGTGACGATTTTTTCGTCGCTCTTGCGCACGCCTTGCTGTTGCAATTGATTGAGTTTTGCCTGGAACAACGGTTCGATTTTTGCAAGCGTCATGACACCCTCCGGTTATTCGTTGCGTAGTTTCGCCGTGATATGCCGCAGCATATCACCCACCATCGCTGATAAATCGTAGCGCGGCTGCCAACCCCATTCAGCACGGGCGGCACTATCGTCCATATGGCGCGGCCAGGAATCGGCAATTGCTTGGCGTAGCGGATCGATGGCGTAAGCGATGGTGAAATCCGGTAAATGCTGCTGAATCGCTGCCGCCAATTGCGACGGGGTAAAGCTCATCGCGGTGGCATTGAAGCCGTTGCGGTGCATCAACCGGCTGGCATCGGCCTGCATCAACTGCATCGCCGCGGCAATCGCATCCGGCATGTACATCATATCGAGCTGCGTATCCGCGCGCAAAAAGCAATCGTAATGCCGTTGCCGCACCGCTGCGTAAAAAATATCGACGGCGTAATCGGTAGTGCCACCGCCCGGCAACACCTGGTTTGAAATCAATCCGGGATAACGCACGCCGCGTGCATCGACGCCATAGCGGCGGTAATAGTAGTCGCACAGCAACTCACCCGTGACTTTGGTAATGCCATAGATCGTCGACGGGCGTTGCACGGTATCTTGCGGCGTATTGAACGGCGGCGTACCAGGGCCGAATGCGGCAATCGAACTCGGAAAAAACACTTGGCAGCCATGCTGGCGCGCGCATTCGAGCACGTTCAGCAAACCGTTCATGTTGATATCCCAGGCTTGCAGCGGCTGTTCCTCCGCCACGGCGGAAAGCAGCGCAGCCAAGTGATAAATCACCGTGATACCGTGTGCTGTCACCACCGCATTAAGCGCCGCCGCATCGCGTACATCGAGGCTGCAATACGGCCCGGTTTGGGCCAAACCGCCGGGCGGCTCGCGGCGATGCCCTGCAGCGATCACATTATCCGCTCCGTAATGCTCGCGCAGCGCCAGCGTCAACTCGGCGCCAATCTGACCGGTCGCGCCGGTCACCAGAATTTTAGCCATCGTCACCTCCTTAACCTAACATCATACCGGCTTATGCCATGGATCGAGCGGTAGATTGACGGTACGGCGATACTGGAAATTCAAACAACGGGCTTGAGTTATTGCGCAATTACGAATGCTTGATCCGTTTTTGGCAGCAACAACCACCGGCCTTAGCCGATGATTGTCGAATCTGGTTGAATGGAATCGCGCTGCGATTCCGGTGGGAATTTAGCGGCGAGCGTTAACCCGGCTGAGCTTTCTGCGGAATCCGAATAGCGCGATCAAACCCGCGCCAAGCAAAAACACCATATTAGGCTCAGGAATCGGTGCTGCTACAAATTCCAGATTGTCGATCGAATAAAAGCCGAAATTGGAGTCGGTATAGTTAAATGCGACATAGCGGATGCCGTCCATTGCGATGGAAGCCGGTGTCTGATCATAAATACCCGGTAAATTCGTGGTGCTGTAAACCTGACCGATCTGGTTTCCCGCCGCATCATAAGCCGTTAACGTCACCGATTCGTCATCCGTGCCCAAATTAGTGCCGTTATCGACCCCCACCAGCGATACGCTATTCACGTCAAATGCAAAGCTGATCAAGATGCCGCCATCCCCATACTCGGTTACTCCGGTATAGGGCATGCTGACCGCAACTTGTGGCGGAGATGCTGCGGAAGCAAAGCCTTCCGTCCAGGTCGACGCGCCGCCACGAATCGTTGGTAATGTCGCTGGCGCCGGAAAAGCGCCGGAAAGCGGGAAAGGATTGTCGATGGCGTTCAAGGTCACACCCAATGCCGCATAGCGGTTGGTGATCTCAATCCTGGAGCCGGATACATCGTCAAAATCGATTAAAACAGGCGCCGCTTGGGTAGCAGACGAAAACGCCACGAGCGACAAGCAAAATGTGGTTGTTAAAAGAGATTTTTTCATTTGAGACTCCTTCTGAACTGAAGTAAAGAAAGCTTTCGTAGGCTTCTCGTAACCCGGCTGATCAGATAAATCATCTGCCCAGCCATTTAAAAGTCCTTTGAAGAATGTAATATCCATGAGGATATTGAAAAGAATCTTAATCGACGCCACTGGCCAGCCCAATAGAACAACACTCCTAGTTTACTAGGACATTTGTCCTATTTTTACTGACCGGAGCATCAAATCTGCTGGCCACCAAAAAAACTCAGCGGCAATATTCGGCCGTCGTCACGTCACGCTTGATTTGATAGGGCGATCCCGGCCGCAGGATATACTCGCTGGCGCCGACGCGACTGTGCGGATGGCCCCAATCGTAGGTATACCCCAGCCCGGTCCACGGCACACCGGGGCGGGAGCGGAAATCGTTGAAATAAAGATTTTTGTAGAAAGCCGGATAATTAACGATGTTTCGCACCTGCGGTACTTCATTCTCGGCAAATTTCAATTCACAACGACTGTCGTGAATCTCCGGATCGACACAAGGGCGGAACAGATCCGCCGGATCGACCCATAGCTCGATAAATACATCATAGTTCCAATCGGGTTTAAGCCCCAGATACTGCTTCAAGCGTAAATCGAGATCGCCTTGCGGGTTTTGCCGGACGTAATCCCGGCAAAATGCCTGCACCTGTGGCACCGCCGTCACCCAAGTTACATACTGTTCTTCCAGCGAAGTCTGAGCTCGTTCTTCGTAATTTTCTTCAAACGACTTCCGGCTTTTCCACGTCACCACCAACACCTTGCCATCCTGCCATCGCAAGACTTGATTCTCTGAGTTGATAGCAAATAACCTATCGCTGATCTCGCTCGATTCGGCGACTGCTGCGTCGTCGACGGCGCGGTTGTAGGCGGTGGTGGGGTCTTGTTGGAGTGTTGCGCAACCGGATAGGAAAGCAACAGCGATGAGCAACTGATAGAGTTTTAACATATGAGATACCTCAACAAACATTTAACATCGTTTACTTGATGTCACTTGCTGCTTCGCCACAAGTGCCGCAAAAAAAAAACCGTTCAGCGTGACCGCAAACCGCTAGCCGATGGGGGACTCGCACAGCACCCGGAAACCGAGATCGAGGCTGCGAGCGTCCGGAAGGTCGTAGTCGCGCGCCGACGAGCGCGCGAGGTCCGAAAGATTGAGACAGGAACCACCGCGCACCACGCGGGCCTTATCGCCGGATAGCGGGCAATTTTCCGGCGCCGAATATTCGTTCAAACACCATTCCCACACATTGCCCACCAGATCCATGACGCCTTCCGGCGATCCGCCCTGCGGATAGATACCCGCTGCGGAGGTTCTGCCGATTGAACCAGCGCAATTGACAAAATCTTGCCGGAACTCATTTCCCCACGGATATTGCAATCCTTCGGCGCCGCGCGCGGCACGTTCCCATTGCTGTTCGGTCGGCAGTGTCACCATAAAACCGAGCTGTGCGCTCAACCAGCGGTAGAAGGCGATTGATTCAAACCAACTAACGCTTTCCCGCGGTGCATTGGGTTCGTCCCATGCGGGAGCAATCGGTGCATCGAAACGATGCGCCAAACCTTGCCACCAAACCTCGTTCTGATAACCACCGGCATCGATGAAAGCCTGGAATTGCGCGTTGGTTACCGGATAGCGGGCGATATGAAACGTGGAGAGCGGTGGATGCGGATCGTCCTGATAAATGAATGCGCCGGATGGAATTTTGACCCAATCGATATCGGGCAAGCCGTCGGCACGCAAACCGATGCCTTTACGCTTGTCCAGACCGAAATAGCCCAATGCACGCCCGATGGCGGCACGCGCCCACGGCTTAGGTTCGCGCGTGACATCGGTCATGCGGGGCAACCATTCATCGGCGATCCCAGACAATACATCATGCGGCAAATCGATTTGCCCCAGATGTTGCCAGACTGCACATGCGACTTCCGGGTTGGCTTGCGCCAGCCACGTAATCAGGCGGGTTTGCGCTTCGCTGTCGTCGCCGCACGATTCGGCGGCGATTTCCGCCACCACTTCCCAGCCGCTGCGCTCCCACCAATTGGCCTGCGGCCAGAATGCGCGCGCCGGTTGATTACCGGTGCGGCTGGCGTCGAGCAGCAAACGGCTGGCGAGGTATTCTTGCAACAGTTGGTGGCTGAAGCGGATCGCATCGTTTTCCACTTGCAGCACGTTGGCGTCGATGGAAAAATCGAGCAGCGCCTGCGTCAATTCCATCGGGCATTGATCGCGTGGCAGTGATGTTTGCGCGCCATCGTCCGAACTGTTCGCGCGTTGCATTGCGGCGGCAAGCGCCGTCAATGCAGCTTGCCAATCTTGTTGCACCGGGATATTGCCATCGAAGCGTTTCTCTCGTGCTTGTTTTTCTCGCCGGTACAAGTTGTTCAAAAATCCCTGGAACAATTGCGCACGGTTGCGCGGCACTTGCGGAAGCGCGGTAATGATGAACAGCAAATATGGATTCGCCGCTAGCCGGAGCAAATTGCGCGGATTGAAACGGGTTTCACGCCATAGATTATCCTGCTGCAATGAAGTATATGCGCTAATTTTTGGATTTTCTCCAGGCACCTTTTCGGCGCTCCAGAAAAAATCCAAGTCCGCTCCGGCTTGCCGCCATACTTCCCAAACCTCCCGGATATTCGACCCGCCCGCCAATTGCCAGAAGCGCTCTTCCGCCCAAACCCCCGCGTCGATACCGTCATTTTGCAACATATAGGTGCGTTGCAGAAAAGTCATGATTTGCGACGGTTTCAGCGGTTGCAGCAGCAGCGTGTCGAACGGCAAGCGGCAATCGCCGGTGAAATCCTTTTCGCGGCAACTGACAATGACGCTGACAAAGCGTTCGTCGCGCGCCAGCGTTTCAATTTGTCCGATTTTGGCGGCGCGCTGGCCGGGCGGAATCTCATTAAGACCGTCGAGCATCAACACTGCCCGGCGCTGATCGCGCAACGCGGTGAAATGGCAGCCAAGCGGCCCCAGTTGTGCGTTGATGAATCCGGCTAACGGCATGTCGTCTTGCGTCCAGAAACCCAACGGCAACAACAGCGGAACCGGCGCATCGGCATCTTGCAACGCCTGCTGCGCGTATTCCACGGCAATGCGCTGCAACGAAAACGATTTACCGGCGCCGGGCTCGCCCAGCACCGCCAAGCGCCGCACCGGCTTGTTTCTCAATGCGCGGTAGGCTTCCAGTGCATCGCTGTAAGGTGTTTCTTGCGCTGTTTCGTGCGTGGTTGGCTCCAAATTGAAATCCCGCAAGATGACATCGGTATCCATGGCGGTCGCCATCGCCCGTTCCAGCGACATCGAGCGCCGCTCAGTGGCTTCCAGCGCGACATAGCGCTGTGCATGCTTGGCGTAATGATTGTGAATTAATTCGTTGAGATAAACTGTGATCTCCGGCGATTGCGCATCGAATGTCAGCGGCTGACCGATCGCGCGCGGTTTGATTTTTAACGCGCCGATAGCGCCCGGTTCCACGCCGCTTTGATTCAATAGCGCATCATAAAGCGCTTGGTAACTGGCTTCATTATTCAATACATAATAAGTTTGCGGCCGCAGTGGCTCCGGAATATGCAGCTCATCGGTTGGATCGAACAGCACCGGAATGAATTTGCTGGAAACCTGACGCGTGTCATAGAGCTCTTGCGTAATCACCGCGCCTTCCCAATCCACGCCCTTGCCTTTGCCGGGTTGTTCATGACCGCGAAAGCGGCGGTAGTAGCTTTCGGTGCACACGCACAACACTTGCGCTGCCGCATCCAATGCATTCAGCATCCAGCGCGGCCAGCCCTCCGGTGGTGATCCTCGCCCGACATAGCGGTCAAGAATCGTTTCAATGCCATCGGCGCGCAAGCGCTCGGATAAACCGAGCACCCGCTCGCGATGTTCTTCGGAATCGTGGCTGTAACTGATGAATACTTTAGTCATGGTGGGCGAATGTACTGAAAGCCCAATGGGTTGTCAAAGGTATGGATGAAGCGGCGCTTTCAAACATTGTCATTGATTTTATCGTTTGAATTTGCCATCATTGATTGCACTTTTTAATTTTCAGCAAGAGAAAAACATGGCAAGCATCACGATCCGGGATCTGCCCGATAAAACCAAAGAACTGCTGCGCATGCGTGCGGCAAAAGCCGGTGTTTCACTGGAAGCTTATGTGCGCCATATCTTGCAGAAAGCATCGCTTGCCAACGAATTCACATCCACCGATATTGCGCAAATTGCAGAAAAATACTTCGGCTCGGAGCACGGGGTTACGCTTGATTTGCCTAAGCGCGGCACGAAACGTCAGGCTGTTGATTTCGACGCATGATCGTTCTGGATACCAACGTTATTTCCGAATTGATGCGCGAACAACCCGATGCGAATGTTAAGCAATGGATAAAAGCGCAAAAAACGATTCATCTTGCCATCACTGCAATCACCGTCGCAGAGATTCAGCGAGGGCTGACACGTTTGCCGGAGGGTAAGCGGCGCACTCAATTAACTGTCAATTTTTCGGATTTCATTGCCGAAGCTTTCAGCGGTAGAATTTTTCCCTTCGACGAAGAAGCGGCCTATCGCTACGGCGAAATTGCCGCTACGTGCGAATCCGTTGGCATCAATACCGATGCCGTAGATCTGATGATTGCCGCCATCGCCAGCAGCAGGCGAGCAGCTATTGCCACACGAAATGTCAAGGACTTCATCGGCTGTGGCGTTGCAATCATTAATCCTTGGGTAAATTCTTCCCCGCAGATTCCGCCTGACAAGCAATAGTCGATCGTTTGATTAAATTCGCTCTCCGCATCGGGGTGAAACCAGTAACTCATTTTTCAAATCGTTGCCAGATCCTATCAAAGACTTCGTTGCCTGGAATTGCTGCACCGGCAGCTCCGGAGCGCATTTCCATCAAGCGTTGGTGAGCAGTTGTGATCCATTTTTTGTCAATCTCGGATTCGGGCTGATTGAGGCTACGCAGTAGTGAATCGACAATCATCACGCGCTCTTCCACCGGAAGCGCTGTAATCTCATCAATCATTTTTTTCGTATTCATCGTTATTACTTCCCATGCGAATTGGATACATTAATTCACGCAATAATAACATCCAAACTGCTCACGCTTACCGCTATCCTGAAGGCTACCTGATGTAATTATCCTTCTGCTGCATAAATTTTCATGAATCGAGACCTTTGCACGGTGTCATGAGCGGTACGAGAATAAGGCAAAAATTTGCGAAAAAGCGGAATTTACACGGGGTAAATGAGCATTTTCGCGAATTTTTAACGCAATTATCGTGCCGCGTAGTAACCGTGCAAAGGTCTCGAATCGTCTTTTCGTGGCTGGCTGAATAAAATGAAAGTGGAGCCAGAAACTGTCAGAGAAGCCTCTGATGTCACCCGATTTGGGGGGGCTGAAACTTACCCACGCACTCTAGCCGCGCGGAATCCAAGCAAGCCTAAACCCGCCGGCAGCATCGCCCATACGCTGGGTTCCGGAACTGCGTTGATGTAGAAATCGTCGATGAAATAGCGGTCACGCCCGCCGGTGGAAGGGAAAATATTGTTGAGGCCGACAAAGCCGTCGACCGGGTCGGTCGATACGATGCCGACAAATCCGGAGATTGTGCTGCCGACCGGGACGATCGTTGAGCCGTTCAATTCGATAGGCCCCATGCCGCCACTAACGTAGTTAAAGCCGAACGCATACACCGCGCTGGTGAAATATCCGCCGACCGCTGCCAGATAATCGGCTTGCGAGGTATACAGCATTACTGCGGCATGCGTGCGGCAAAGACCGGTGTTTCGCTGGAGGCTTATGTGCGCCATATCTTGCAGAAAGCATCGCTTGCCAACGAATTCACGTCCGCCGATATTGCGCAAATCGCGGAAAAGTATTTCGGCCAGGAGCACGAAGTTGCGCTTGATTTGCCGGAGCTCAGCACGAAACGTCAAGCCGTTGATTTCGACGCATGATCGTTCTGGATGCCAACGTTATCTCCGAATTGATGCGCGAACAGCCCGATGCGAATGTTAAACAATGGATCAAAGCGCAAAAAACGATTCATCTTGCCATCACTACAATCACCGCGCAGAGATTCAATGAGGTCTGGCACGTTTGCCGGAGGGTAAGCGGCGCACCCAATTAACCGCCAATTTTTCGGATTTCATTGCCGAAGCTTTCAGCGGCAGAATTTTTCCCTTCGATGAAGAAGCGGCCTATCATTACGGCGAAATTGCCGCCACGTGCGAATCCGGTGGCATCAATACCGATGCCGTGGATCTGATGATCGCCGCCATCGCCAGCAGCAGGCGAGCGGCTATTGCTACACGAAATGTCAAGTACCTCACCGGTTGCGGCGTTGCAATCATTAATCTTACACATTAGTTATTGCAGCACGAATGTCACTTGGAAAAATCGTTCGACCAGAATTTGAAACTGCAATCAATCAAGACCTAAAAGCACTTTTTTTGGTAGATGGAATTAACAAGACTTTTGTTGAACATTGGTGGAGATCACGTGCAGCTTATATTGTAAGTCTAGGAACTTGCACAACTGTCAAAGGAATCAGGTTTATGAGTATTTATCACACAATTACTGGCCTGATGCCAAGTATAAAGCGGAGAGTTTATGAGTGATTTTTCGGCGATTAAAAACTTGAACTAGCTATAAATTGAATATATCCAATATTTAAATAACGACTGTAGGATCCTTCACAATTTCCTGATGCACAAAACTACGCAAAGTAAAGACTTGTTCGGCATTCGGATTGGCGAACTCGACGCCGTGGCAAAATAGCAAATTCTGTTTAATACTCGAGGATTTAATATTCACATTCAACAGCATGGGAATACTTCTCTCTCCAAGCTGCAATTCAAAAGACAACTCCAATTTTTCGTTAATCTTTAGTCCCAAATCGTCTTGTAAAGTGATTTGTGCGCCGCTGGCACTCAGATTGGTAATTAAAATTTCAGCACCAGTAACATTGGTCCTTGCTCTGATTTCAGTCCTAATCCGTCTTGATTTCCGGATTTTCTGACCCTTGATTTGACTGGGAAAAGACAAGCAAAGACATTTGAGTGGATGCTTGATTACATAGTCAATAAAAACCCTAAATCTGAACATATTTTGGCCATTAAAAAAATTGGCCTGCATTTGATCGCCTTCCACAAAAGCAGATCCGATCATTTGATCGGCTGTCGGCAAAGAAACTATCAACGTAACTTTAGGGATATATCCGATTACGTTCACCGTGCAAGTACCATTCTTTGAAAAACATAGGCTACTTGCATTTGATTGCGGTTTTAACAGCAACTTGTCACCGACTTTAAGCTGCATATCGCCAAAATCAAAATGAGCCGGATAATCGGCTGGCTTATTATGATTCAATTGATTTTCTTTGCATTGAAAGAAGATTTTTCTATCAGACAGAGTTTTCAGCTCATCCGGCGTTTTGAAAATATGCCCCCGTTCTAGCAGCACCTCACCGTTCTGGTCTACCAAGTTATGCGGCAATGGCTGGCCGATTTTTAAATCAGATATCTGGATTTGCGTTAAATTCATCATCTTTATCTTATAAAATGAGTGATGAGGATTACGTTAAATAGATCGGTATCTTAAGTAGGAATGTTCTGTTTTTATGTAGGATTATTCTTTTAATCGAAGATTGGCACAAAAAGTATCCCTCCGCTGGATTGACTCGAATACAATACACTCCACATCCTATGAAAAATAACCACCGCTTCAATGACGCCGAACGCGCGGCAATTTACCGAGCTATCGCGGAACGCCGCGACATGCGCCATTTTCTCCCCAACCCGGTAGACTCGTGCCTCTTGAAACGGCTGCTCACCGCCGCAAACCAGGCACCCAATGTAGGATTGATGCAGCCGTGGCGGTTTATCCGCATCACCGACCACAATCTTCGCAACGCTATCGCATCTATGGTGGAAGAAGAGCGGCAACGCACTGCTTCGGCTCTGCAAAAACGCGGGGATGAATTTATGCGCCTAAAAGTCGAGGGCATTCGAGAATGTGGAGAACTGCTTGTGGCTGCATTGAGTGACCGCAGAGAGCAGCATATTTTCGGCCGCCGCACCCTACCCGAGATGGATCTGGCTTCTGTTTCTTGCGCGATTCAAAATCTCTGGCTGGCTGCACGAGCGGAAGGATTAGGCATGGGCTGGGTTTCATTGTTTGATCCGATACAACTTGCCCAGTTGTTGAACATGCCGGACGGCAGCAAACCCATCGCCATTTTATGCATTGGCCATGTCGAAGATTTCTATCCCGCTCCAATGCTGAAACTCGAAGGCTGGGCGGAAGAACGCCCGCTGCATGAATTATTATTTCATAACTATTGGAACAATGTAGAAATCAAGGAATGACTGAAGGAAAAAATACCCGGAGAATGTTTCCTATCCTCCGGGTAAAAGTTACTACGGATATAATGCCACAATTATTTCGGCATATATTCCGATATCTTAAAGATTTTTCCTACTTAATCTATTGATATTACAATGATTATTAAATATCACCATGTATAACGTGCTGCGAGCTTTTAGCTGGATCCAACTGACTCAAATCAAGCTTCAGCTTTTCTCCAAGCCATCTTGCAAACACCGTATGTGCTGCCAATTCGTCATCCTGGACAGGATGAATCAATACTGATAGTCCCGACCGTTTCTTATCGATGACCGGAACGACACTATCGATTTTTGCTGCGGGAACATGAATCTCAAACATCGGCCTGGGATGCGGACCGATCGGCTTAAGTATCAATTCTCCCACGTAGGTTAATTGTGGAATCGCACGGATCAAATCATCCCTGATTTGTTGTGCGAGCTCGATTTCATTCTTCATAAAATAGATGTGCACGTGAAATTCTTCCATGATTTTATATTCTTTCCCGTCAAGCGGATTATTAGTTGAGGCCCTCATCTTAGAACTGTTATCAGAACTAAGATTCACCGCAATACTACCCCGCATTGACAGCACTTGTCTCACATCTATCTCTTTGAACATTTTAGTAAAAATGACTTAATTTATTAAAGACAACAGCATTTATCCGATTGTTAATAATCAGGATGAAGTGGGAAGATGTTACGGCTGACGGTGAAATAACTTTTGTCAGATGATTCCCAGAAGTGGATCTCAATTTCTGGACAGACTGGATATGAACACGCCATCGCGCACGCGCCGTGTCATCGGATAGGTTTGTCAGGAAAGTGATGATCAAATCGTTTTTCGCTATCTGAAAAACACCCCTGATTTTGAGACGACCTGTACAGCAGGTTTTAAAGGTTTTCCGGCGTTCCGGCTTGAAGATGATGAAGTGCGCCAAGGTGTGATTGAATCATTGCTGCGCCGTTTGCCGCCGCGTAATCGCGAGGATTTTGCCGGATTTCCCGCACAGCATCAGCCTGTCTTGTCCATTAAAAGATGCAACGGCAAACCCGGACGATGACCCGGTTCGTCAATATTATCAAGTAGTCAATCCGCTTCTTCACAACCGGAACTTTCTGACCAGGTGATGCGGATCCCCCTTCCATCACCGATGCCGGATTAACCAGCGCTTCCTGTGGCGCCGCCTCGAACTCCTTCGTTTTGTTAAATGACATCGAAATGTCATGAAAGTGAAATATTCGGCTTGTAGTATTCACGCCAACATAAGAGGGGTTGTATGCAGATTCAGTTATCAAAAAAAATCGTGGTGTTAGGCAGTTGGATGCTGCTTGGTTTTGCATCGCCAGTCTTGGCAAGCAATATTGAAAATCTTGCAAAATCGCTGGCTAAAATCCGTGGTGAAGTGGAAGCATTGCAATCGCAACTCGATATAGAAAAAGAAAAATACAGCAGCAAAATGTCCGCGCTCAATTCGCAGTTGGCGGACTTGAGCGTCGAAGAACGCCGCCAGAAATTGAGTATCGAGAAACTGCAACAGTCGATCGACAAACTCGGTGTGACCACCCAACAAGCCGAGCAATCCGGCGAACATTTGAAACCGGTCTTGCTTTCCGCATTGGCCGATTACAAGCGCCATATTCAAGGCGGTTTTCCGTTCAAAGTCGACGACCGCGTCAAAGCCATCCACGATCTGGAAAATAACCTGGTGAATCAGCAAATTGATCCGAGTAAAGCGGTTAATCAAACCTGGTCGCTGATCGAAGACGAAATCAGGCTGAGCAAGGAAAATGGGATTTACCAGCAAACGATTTTGCTGAACGGCGAGAAGGTGCTGGTTGACATTGCCAAGATCGGCACGGTGTTTATGTTTTTCCAAACCAAGGATAACCAGAGTGGGATGGCGAAACGATCCCAGGACGGTGGCTGGATTTTTGAAACCGTGAGCGACAGTACTGACCGCGAACGCATCCGCAATCTATTTGACTCACTCAAAAAACAAATCCGCCAGGGTTATTTCGAATTACCTAATCCATTAAGTAAATGAAAAAATTGTTAATTAATCTGCTGTTGTTGGTGGTGGTCTGGGCCAACTCCAGCTTTGCCCAGCAACCCAAGGATGCGACGGCCGGTGAAAATGTCACGGTATCAACGCCGGAAGGAAAATCCGCAACAGCGCCCGCCATAAAGCAACCGGAAGCGAAGAAGCAAGCGGTTAGCTTGGAAACTGCTTACAAACGGGAATATGCCTTTCTGGAAGCGCAGAAGCGCGAACTCAACGAGCGTTTAAGAAATTACCAGGCCAGCACGCAACGGGAAGAGCAAGCGCTGAACGCCAAGATCATTGCGCTGGAACGGACATCCGTTGAGCGTTCGTCAAAAATAGATCAGCTTAATGCGCAGTTGGCCGAATCCGAACGCAGTGAAGCCGCGGTATCGGAGCGTCATGACGCACTCGAAACAACTTATTTGCAAGCTGAGCTGACACTCAAGAATCACGGCATTGAAATGCCCCAGGCGATGAAGGATGCTAAAGGCAATGATCCGGAAAAAGTCGGCTTTATTTTCAAGCAAGCATTAACGTTGCTGCAGAAACTTGGCAGCATTCAAACCAAACCGGGTCATTTTTTTCTCGCGAACGGTAAGCAGGCCGAAGGATCGCTGATTCACCTCGGCAATGTCGCAGCTTTCGGTATCAGCGCGGAAGGCGGCGGCAGCCTGGTACCGGCAGGCGGCGGTGATTTCAAGGTATGGAAAAACGCAGGTGCGGAAAGCGCTGCCGCGTTGAGCAAAAATGAACAACCGGCGGTGCTGCAGTTATATTTATTCGAATCGCGTTCGACCTCGATTGACGAAGCGCCGGAGAAAACGCTGCTGAGCATCATCGATTCGGGCGGTCCGATTGGTTGGGTGATCGTGATACTGGGCGGATTTGCAGGGATATTGGTGATGATCCGCGCTCAATTGTTGCGGACCAATAGCGCCGATAACGCGCAATTGACCGATCAGATCATTCAGCAATTGACTGCCGGAGATCTCGAAACAGCCAAGAAGCACTGCGAAAGCAATACCTCTGCAATCGGGCGGGTGCTGCACTACACCTTGCGTCATCTGAAAGACGATCGCGATCACATGGAAGGTATTGTCTATGAAGCGATTCTGCAGGAATCAGGGCCGCTCGACCGGTTTGGCCCGGCGATTCTGGTGATTGCATCGGTGGCGCCGCTGTTGGGCTTGCTCGGCACGGTCACTGGCATGATCGAGACTTTCGACATGATTACCGAATTCGGAACCGGCGATCCGAAGTTGTTATCGGACGGCATCTCGATTGCGCTGGTTACCACCCAGCTCGGTTTGACCGTCGCGATTCCGGCGCTGTTGCTGGGTTCCTTGTTAACCGCATGGGCAAAGAATATCAAGCGCGATATGGAACATTCGGCGCTGCGGATTATTAACATTTTCTTGGGCGGCGGTGTCGATGTTGAGGGATCTGATGAGATCAGCACCGGCGGAACTTCATTTGCGCTAGGCAATGCCTGATATGGACGCGGCTGAACATTTATTGATTGTCAAGGAAATGTTCGCAGCGGGCGGTATCGTGATGCCACCGCTGGTGCTGTGTACGCTATTGCTGTGGTATGGCCTCGGCTACCGGTTCTGGGTAATGAAAGAACCGAAACGCATGGGTGTGCGCGATCTATTGCAATACTATCAACAAGATATTGACCGGCCAGCGGTGAATATCGTCGCACGCGCGATTCGGCAAGGCGTGCGGTTGCAAAAAAAAGGCGTGCGAAATTTGCGCCGTCATCTGGATGCGGCTTTTTACGAATACGAACGGGAAATCGGAAAGTTTGCCGTGCTGGTGCGCGTCGTGATTCTCATAGCACCGTTGCTTGGATTGCTGGGTACGGTGATCGGCATGATCGAAACCTTCGACTCGCTGGCGACCATGACCCTGCATTCGCAATCCGGCGGTATCGCCGGCGGCATTTCACAAGCGCTGTTCACCACGCAAATGGGATTGACGGTGGCGATTCCGGGGTTGCTGGCACATAGCATTCTCAGGCGCAAACAGCAGCAAATCGAACTGGATCTGTCGCAAGTCAAGGATTTGCTGTGCCATCAAAGCCATCTTCAACCTTCTAGCGGGAGTCATTCATGATGCGCAATAACGAACCGGCCGAAGCCGAGACAACCATCGATATGGCGCCGTTGATCGACATCGTTTTTATCTTGTTGATCTTCTTTATGGTGACAACGACTTTCGTCAAAGACATGAAACTGGATCTGGAGCGGCCCAAAGCGAATAGCGCGGTGGCGGCGTCGAGTAAAGCGATCCGGTTGTTCATTGATCGCAACGGCGATACCTATGTCGACGGCGAGGCGGTGCGGTTGTGGTTAATACAAAGCAAATTGCGGGATTTATTGAGTACGTCTTCCAACAAGATCGTGCTGGTTGTCACCGATGAAGGGGTGCCGGCGGGACGGTTGGTGGAAGTCGTGGATCAGGCGCGCTTGGCGGGTGCCGAGAGCGTGGGTGTAGCAACGAGAAAAGAAGCGGGGTAATGATATGAGTACGATGACAATGAAAAAGCATGCAGCCGGGGTGGTATCAATGTTTTTCGGGGTGACGATGGTGTTCGCGTTGATCGTGATTCTCAATCACTATATGGGAAAAATCGAACGCACGCCGCCGCAGGAAGTGACGGAAATCGCCATGACCCGGGAAATCAAGCAAGAACCGAAAAAAGAAATCAAGAAAGTGGAACCCAAGAAACAGGTTTCCCGTCCGCAAGCGCCTGCGCCATTCAAGGGATTGGATACCGCGTTGTCCGGTATTGATCTGGGATCGCTCGGGTTGGATGGCGGTTCGCGGGATGTCGACGACAGCCTGCTTGGCAAAACCGGCAATGTCGTGATGACCGCCGATTTGGTGGATGTTCCGCCGAAGCCGATTGCGCGAGGATCGTTTAAATATCCGCCAGCGGCTAAGAAGAACGGTGTCAAGGGTTATGTGTTGCTGTCGGTGCTGGTGGAAGCCGATGGCTCCATCAATCAAGTACAGGTTCTGGAATCCAGTCCATCCGGCATTTTTGACGCCGCGGCGCTGCAAGGCATACGCGCCTGGCATTTCGAACCGGCAAAATACAAAGGCGATAACGTTCGCGTTTGGGCCAAACAAAAAATCCGCTTTGATTTGTCCTGATAAATCCCTATGAAAAACAGGCCGTTCTGGCACTTGCATTGCCTGATTTATATTGCGATTGCATTGAGTTGTTATACGCACGCGGTGCAGGCGGCGGATAACAAAACGGCATCATCCGATTTCATCGAACTGGCCGCAGTGATGCTGAGAGACGGCCATCACGACCGGGCGTTGCTGGCATTGCAAAGCGTCGACCTCGCTAACAAGAAAACCGACCTGGCGCGGTTTTATACCTTGCAAGGATTGGCGTATCTGGGATTGAACGACCTGGAGGCTGCCAGAGATAGTTTGCAGCTAGCAATCAAGAATGGCCAGCAGGATCGCTCGATTTTCATCTATCTGGCGCAAGCGCATTTTGGACTGAAAGATTACCGCAACACCGTGAATGCGATTGGCAAGGCGGGTGATTTAGTCAATAAAGACGCAATGCTGATCAGTTTGAAAGCGGAATCGTATTGGCACCTGCAACAGCCGGATGCGGCGATCAGTGCTTTGAATGATGGTCAGCGGGCATTTCCATCCGATTTCCGCTTTCTGAAACGCAAGGTTTTTTATCTGGTCGAGCTGGGACTCTATCAGGAAGCCGTTCAACTGGGCCGGGACTTCTTGCGGCGCTCCAAAGCCAGCGCGGCGGACTACGTGGCTTTCGGCAATGCCTTGCGGTTGAGCAGCGAATTTCAGGAAGCGATCAATATTCTTGAAATTGCCCGGTTGCAATACCCGGATGACGAACTGGTCGCAAAGCTGTTGGCGCACACTTATTTGGATCAGGGGCAATTGAATTCCGCAGCGTTTATTCTGGAACAAGCGGCGTTGCTCAACCCAGCCTTGCAATCGGAAGCGGCGGAAATTTACCGGCGCGCCGGACGGCTTCACAAAGCGCTAACGTTGAATGAAAGTATTCTGGATCAGAAGGTGAAGCTCAAACAGCGGTTATCGATCTTGCTGGCGCTGAAGCAGTTCGAACGTGCCGCCAATATGGAAAGCAGCTTGTACCGCACTGGTTTATTGGAAGATCAGAGCGTCCGCTATGCATTGGCGTACGCGCTGTTTTCGACGCGGCGTTTTGCTGAAGTCAACAAACATCTCGATCATCTCAAGGATGCCGAATTGTTTCGCAAGGCGACCGAGTTACGCCGACTGATGGAAGTTTGCAAAACCGAGCCTTGGCAGTGCACCTGAAGCAATAGGTCCTTATCCCGCCATAACCAACCGCAATACGTTTGCAACATTTAAAAAATAAAATTTTATCTCCATCTGCGATGCAATGAAGTTGGAGAGAGTGCTGATTACGCCGAATGAATAAAAAATTAATAAAAATTATCCGGATATGTTGTTTGTTCCTGGCTGTTTTATTCAATGGCTCAGCCTGGGGAAATGAAGAAAAAGCGGAATTCTCGCTACATTTGTTTCAAAACGGTTTGCCGGTCGCCGATGCGGAGTTGCTGATTACCAGCGAATCTTTCGAGAAGTCGAGCGCCATTCTGATTTTTGAATCAACGCCTTCATCCTATGCCTGGAAACCCCCTGGCGATGCGCCGCTCAGGACCAATGACAGCGGCAGTCTGGCGGGAAAATTACCGCCGGGGCAATATCAGTTTACGATCCAGACAACCGATGGCCAGCAATTCACATTTGATATGCCGTTAAGCGCTGCCGAAAATGCGCAGATTCTGATTACTTTTTATGCCGGCAAAAAAAAGCCGCTGCTCAATATCGAGAGCTCGGCAGCCGGTACGCTGGCCGGTACCGATGCAGCGGTTGCTGGTGCTCGTGAACAGGGTGAAGGTTTGATTTCGGTGCAAGTGCTTTCGGTGGAAACGCAGAAGCCGCTCAAGGATGTGCAAGTATTTTTGAGCGGATTGAAAGAAAAACTTAGAACCGACGATCAGGGGCGCGTGACCGCGACCGTTCCGGCCGGAAACTATAGCGTGTCGCTGCTGCATAGCGCCTATAGCAGCCAGACGCAAGACGGTGTTCAAATAACCGATAGTCAAACGACGGAGTTGAGCTTTAAATTAACGCCGGCTGGCGTGGAGTTAGCCGAATACGTGGTGCTGGAGCCGCATCTGGCCGGAACCATCGCTTCGATTATGGAAGAACAACGCACTTCGACATCGGTGGCGACGGTGCTGGGCGCGGAACAGTTCAGCCGCAGCGGCGATGGCGATGTCGCCAGTGCGCTGCGGCGCGCATCCGGATTGACGCTGGTCGGCGGGCAGTATATTTTCATTCGCGGTTTGGGTGAGCGTTTTTCAACCACCTTGGTCAACGGCGCGGCGATACCCAGTCCCGATCCGACCCGGCGCGTGGTGCCGCTGGATTTGTTTCCGACTAATATCCTCGAAAGCGTAATGGTGCAAAAATCCTATTCGCCCGACCGGCCCGCGGAATTTGCCGGCGGTACTTTGGAGATGCGTACACGTGGCATTCCGGATGCGTTCTTTTTTAACCTCAATCTGCAAGCGGGCGTCAATGACAACACCACTTTCCAGGATGGTTTGACGTATAAAGGCGGCGGTCTCGATTTCACCAGCTATGATGACGGCGCGCGGGCGCTGCCCGATTCGATTGCGGATGCGACGGCGGACGGGCGTCCGCTGCAGCAACAGACACCGTTTAATCCGCGTGGCGCTACGCCGGCGCAGATCGAACGTTTCGGCGAGGATTTGTCCGATGTGTGGAATATCAATAAGCGCACGCGCGGACCGGATACCGGGATGCAAGCTTCGATGGGTGACCGGTTTACGTTTGGTGATTTTACCGTCGGCTATATCGGCGCGTTGGGCTGGAAGCAGGAATTCCGCAATCAAAATGAGATTAACCGCGAATTTGCCATTACCGACGGCGAACTGGTCAAGAAAACCGATTTCGATGTGAAGCGATCGCTCCGCGAGGTGCATGTAACGGCTTACGGCGGCACCGAATTGCAGTTCCGCGATACCCATCGGTTGTTCGCAAGAACCATGTTTTTGCGGCAAATGTTCGATGAAGCCCGGACCGACCAAGGTTTTACCGATGCCGAAACGTTCGATATCCGCCGCAGCAAGTTGAAGTTTTTCTCAAACGAATTATTGATGACGCAGGTTGGCGGCGAGCATCGCGCCGACTGGCTGAAAGATTTCACGCTGAATTGGTTGTTTACCGATGCGACCGCAACTCGTGTGGAACCTAAAACACGCGATTACCGCTTCGACGATACCGGGGGTGGCGGACGGTTCTCATTCTCGCGTCAAATCGACAGCAACCGCACCATGTATTCGAATCTGGTCGACCGCGATCAAAGCTGGCGCGTTGACGGCAAGCTGCCGCTGGAGCCGAATTTCAACCATAAAATCGCGTTGATCGGCGGGATGATCACGCAACAAAAAACCCGGGATTCGGAAATCCGCAGTTTCAATTTCTATCCGGCCGGACCCGATGGGAGAAATAATGCGATACTCGGGCAATCGTCGCTGGAGAATATTCTCAATCGAAACTATATCGGTCCGAACGGATTCCAGTTGCGTGAAGGCACGCGCGCCAGCGACAGCTACAATGCGTCGCAAAGCTTGTTTTCGTATTACGGTAAACTGGATTGGACGTTCTACGACCGTCTGAATATTTCGGGCGGTTTGCGCTGGGAGGATAACAATCAAAAGGTCAATACTTTCACCGGTTCGGGTAACGCGTTGACCCCGACGGTGGCGGGGCTCAATCGTATCGACATGTTGCCTTCGGTAACTACAACCCTGTTTATTTCGGATAAGCAGCAACTGCGCGCCGGATTCAGTCAATCCTTATCGCGGCCGGATTTCCGCGAATTATCCGTGGCGCCGTTCACCGATATGAATATCAATCAGGAAGTCATCGGTAATCCGAACTTGAAGCAGACCAGCATTACCAACTGGGATGCCCGCTGGGAGTATTATTTGTCACCGAGTGAGAACATCTTTGCCGGTTTCTTCTGGAAAGATTTGACCAACCCGATCGAACTGGTGACGCAGGTCGGTTCCGGCGTGCTCAATACTTATCAGAATACCGACAAAGCCAATCTCTATGGTTTTGAACTTGAGTTGCTGAAAAAACTCGACGATGTGCATCCGTTACTACAGAATTTTTACGTCGGCGGCAATTACACCTGGTCGAAATCGAATGTCAAATTAAGCCAGGAAAATCTGGCTTCGCTGTCGACTCCCGAGCGGCCGTTGCAAGGTCATTCGTCGCACATCGTCAATTTCCAATTCGGTTATGACAATCCGGCAACCAAAACGCAAGCAACGCTGCTCTACAACGTCGCCAGCAAGCGCATCGTATCCGCGGGATTGCTGGGAACGCCGGATAAATACGAGCAACCGTTTCATCAGCTCGATTTCGTGATCAGCCAGCATTTGTACAAACGGCTATCCGGTCAATTGACGATGCAGAATCTGTTGGACGATGACGTGCTCATCATGCAAGGCGACGAAATCAGCCGCCAATTCCGCCGTGGACGGTTCTTTAACTTGAGCGTGCGTTTGGCGTATTGATCAGGAAAAAGCGGGAACGATCTTTTCCTTATTTTGAATAATGGTTACTGCTGCAAGGGGACCTTGAGTGTGAAACAGGTTGGGTTCTTGCGGTGAATTGTCAGTTCCGCCGAAATCTGCTCGCTGAGCAGTTGAACCAGTTGCAGACCCAGCGATGTCGTGTTTTCGATATCCAAATCGCCGGGAATGCCAACCCCATTGTCGCTCACGCTTACCAGCAATTGTCCGGGCGTTTGCTGCTTCAGGTAAATTTTGATTTTTCCTTTGCGGTCTCCGGGAAACGCATATTTCATTGCATTGGTGCAAAGTTCGTTCAGAATCAATGCAAGCGGAATGCTGATATCAATCGGCAAGTGGACCTGATCGGCATCAATCGTGATGGCGGTTTTTTCAGCATCCAATGCATATGAAATCGACAAATTGTCTGTCAGCAATTGGATGAAGCTGGAAAAATCGATGCGAGAGAAGTCGAGCGACTCGTATAGACTCTGGTGAATCAAGGCCATTGATTTTACCCGGTTTTGACTTTCTTTCAGAACGGATATGGCTGTTTCGTCCGGTAACATTTCAGATTGCATGCCGAGCAAGCTGTCGATAATTTGCAGGTTGTTTTTGACCCGGTGATGAATTTCCGACAGCAATATTTCCTTTTCTTTGAGCGCTGATTTGAGCAGTGCTTCCTGTTGTTTGCGTTCGGTGATATCGATGACCGATGCGAGCACCATCCTTCCTCTGGGTGTTTGAATCGGATTGAGACCGGCCTCGACCGGAAATTCCTTGCCGTTTTTATCTAAACCGTACAAATCCCGGCCGTGACCCATGGCGCGTGCGCTGGGGCTTTTCAAGTATTCACTCCTTAATTCAGGGTGATGCGCGCGGTGTGCGACGGGAATCAAGATTTCGATTGATTGTCCGAGTAATTCTTCCCGTTTGTATCCGAAAAGTGCTTCCGTGGTGGAATTAACCAGGATGATTTTTCCCTGTTGATCGGTCATGACCATTCCGTTCGGAGAAGCCTCGACCGCCAGCAATATCATTTCTTCAGCATGCTTGCGATCCGTAATGTCGACGATCGCGGCCAGTACAAACATACCATCCCGCTCCGTTTCAACTGGATTCAAACCGACCTCGATCGGAAACTCTTTGCCATTTTTATGCAAGCCATAGAGGTCTCTGCCGTGACCCATCGGGCGTGTTCGCGATTCGTTGACGTATGCTTCCCGGTAATCTGGATGATTGTGGCGGAAACGATCGGGAATCAGTTTCTCCACCGGATAACCGATTAATTCCTGCCGCGAGTAACCAAACAGCTTTTCCGTTGCGGAATTCACCATGACAATTTTGCCATCGCGATCGGCCATAATCATACCGTTGGGTGATGCTTCCACGGCGAGAAGCATGATTTCCTCGGTATTGCTGAAGTTTCCGAATCGGGTCGATGGCATTTTGAAGTCCTATCTCTGAAGGATTGATGTTAAAAATCGTAAGCATCGATTCGATCCGGGAGCTTTCGGATCAAGAAAGGAATCTGTTCCGCAGGAACCGGTTTGCTGAGCAAGTAACCTTGCAGCTCATGACATCCAAGCTTGCCGAGAAAATAGGCTTGATCGTATGTTTCGATTCCTTCCGCAGTGACTTGCAGATTGAGTTTCTGAGCCATCGCCAGAATCGCAGCGGCAATGGCGCAATCGTTGTCATCGTGCGGAATGCCTTTGACAAAACTTTGATCGATTTTCAACCGGCGAATTGGCAGATTCTTCAGCGAACTCAAGCAGGAATAACCGGTGCCAAAGTCGTCGATGGATATCGGTATGCCAAGACTCTCCAGTTGTTCCAGGTTCGAGATGTAAATCACCTCGTTCTGCAAGCAGGATTCGGTGACTTCCAGTTCCAACAAGCGCGCCGGTATTTCGTGCTGTTTTAATAAATCCGCGATCAGCTGTTGCAGATGCTTGTCAGCCAATTGACGGATCGAAATATTCACGGCAATGCGAAGATTGTTGAGACCCTCGGCACGCCACTGCTGGAGCTGTTTGCAAGCTTCCATCAGAATCCAGTTACCAATTTCGACAATCAGCCGGCTGGTTTCGGCGACAGGGATGATTTCTGCCGGAGACAACAAGCCTTTGACAGGATGCTGCCAGCGGATCAAAGCCTCGACACCGGTGATGCGCCGCTGCGAAAAAGAGAATTGCGGTTGATAGTGCAGCACAAATTCATTTTTAATCAGGGCGTGATGCAATTCTCTTTCCCGGGTTAAATAATGTACTGCTTTTTGCGTCAGCGACGGATGATAAAAAGCATAATTATTGCGCCCTTTATTTTTGGCTTCATACATCGCAGTATCTGCCATTTGCACCAGTTCGTCGTGATGCTTCGAATGATCCGGATAAACGCTGATGCCGATGCTGCATGACGGCAAGAACTCCATGTTGTTGATAACAACCGGTTGCGATAAGCAATCGAGTATTTTTTCAGCGACTTTGATCAGTGACTCGCTCGATTCGATATCTGGCACGATCACGATAAACTCATCGCCGCTCAATCTTCCCAGGGTATCGCTTTGCCGTAAGACCGCAACCATGCGATGGGCAACATAGCACAGCATCGAATCACCATGCGCATGCCCCAGGGTATCGTTGATCCGCTTGAAATTATCGAGATCGATGAATAACACGCCGATCATCGAGGTGTCGCGTGTTGCTTTTGAGAGCGCCAGCTGCAGCCGATCCATGATCAACATCCGGTTTGGAAGCTTGGTCAGGCTATCATAGTAAGCCATGTTGGACAGCTGCTCTTGGGTTTCGCGAATAATCGTGATGTCCGAAATCATCACCACATACTGCTGTTCTTCGTTGACTTTTGCCGGGATGAGTCCGATGGTTAGCCAGGCATACATCGCTTCCTTGTTTTGTTTGAAAGTGGAGATTTCTCCGCACCAATGGTCATGCCGGTCGACATTTTGCCAAATCTCCTCATACTTGCTGTCACCCAAGGTTTGATTGGTCAGAAATGGTAATTCTTTGTTTTTAAGATGATGCAATTTGAATTGGGTAATGCTGTGAAAGGCATTGTTGGCGCAGCTGAATTGACGATTCTTGTTCAAGATTACGATACCTTCCGCAGCATACTTAAACACAGTTGCCGCTTGTGCCAGCCGGTCCCTGGTGAGTCGGCTTTCAGTCGTTTCTTGCAAGACACCGACAATCTGATTGACTTCCGCATCGCTGGTTGCAAATGCTTTGCCATACAGCTTATACCAGAGTGTTTTATTGCTATCCGCATGAACGCGAAACTCGATTTCTCCTGTTGAGCCTCTTGTGTTGCGTAGCTTATCGATGAAATCGGCTACCTTTTGTTTGTCGCTGTCATCAATCGTAAGAAAAAATCCTTGCCAGTTTGATATCGGTTCGATATTTCCATTAGGATTCTTGCTCATAAAAATTTCGTGCGAATTTTTAACTTCCCAAGTTCCTAATCGCGCGGCTTCCAATGCAAGGCGGAAATGCTCTTCGCTCTTTTTCAGTTGAAAATCGTTTTCAAAACGCTCGATACTGACCTGGATGATGATATGCAATTCCCGGTCTGAAAATGGTTTAAGGATATAGCCGTAAGGTTTGGTTGCTTTTGCCCGGGTTACGGTTTTTTCCTCGGAATAAGCGGTCAAATAAATGATTGGAATGTTGTGAATTTTTTGTAATTGGTTTGCAACCTCAATGCCATCCATTGTTCCTTGGATATGAATATCCATCAGCACGATATTGGGAAGTTCCTGATCAACCAACGCTAATGCTTTTTCTCCACTTGCGGCCATTCCTGTAACTTGGTAGCCCAGCTTGGTCAGTCGTCTCTTCAAGTCCAGCGCAACAATTTTTTCGTCTTCCACAATCAGAATCTTGGTGTTTCCATTCATCATTGCTGCCCTTTCGTTAGTGGTTATTTCTATTGGCAGGGTAGCCAACAGTGAATATTTAGAAAATTAACATATTGTTGAATAAATTGAAATCAGTGAACTCTTATAGCAGTTTTCTTGCATATAATATCGTGATCTTCTTACAACGAAGTTGATTGCGACATCACTAGCAGGTGGTAATGAAAAACAAACAAGTGTGATGAGAATTGTGTACACAGTAGCAATATCAGCGATGTGCAGCGGCGTCTATTTAGACGCTAATCGCGCTAGTCCGCTTTTCAGGATATCGAATAACCTGCACAATCCGCGTTTATTGGTAACATCTTCACCGATCGGACAACGGTCCAACGAATCAGTCGAGCTTTTTATGGTGTATCTTAACGAACCGTTAATGTTTGTTTTTCCGAAAGACTTTCTTAGCCGCGCTTGTTTGCTTGGCAGTGAACGGTGGATCACTGCCGGTTTTCCGCGAGAGCCTGTTTGATATGCTGCAAAAACTGACATTGTTGTTTCCGCTTTGGATGATTTTGATCTGTGCGACAGCGCTGATTTGGCCGGCATGGTGGACGTTTACGAATCAAGGCGCCATCGTGGTGCTGATTCTGGGTTTTGTCATGCTGTGCATGGGATTGACGCTTACTATCAACGATTTTCACGGTGTCGTCCGCATGCCGAGAGCGGTGGCAATCGGTTTTGCCGCGCAGTTTTCCATCATGCCGCTGCTCGCTTGGGGAATCGCTTATTTACTGGAATTGCCGGATTATTTTGCGGTTGGTTTGATTCTGGTGGGTTGTTGTCCCGGCGGGACGGCTTCGAATTTGGTGTCGTACATCGCCAAAGCGGATGTCGCGCTGTCGGTGGTGATGACGGTCTGTTCCACGCTGGCTGCGGTAGTGTTGACGCCGCTGCTGACGCAATTGTTCGCGGGTGCGTTGGTGCCGGTCGATACCTGGATGCTGTTCAAGCAAACCATCCAGGTGGTGATCGTGCCGATCGCGCTGGGGGTGCTGTTGAACCGCTGGCTGCCGGGGCTGGTGCAATGCGTGCTGCCGGTCGCGCCGTTGCTGTCGGTTTTTGGTGTCTGCGTTATCTGCGCTATTGTATTTGCCGCCAACGCTGAGTCTATTTTGGTTCATGGCGCCGACTTGCTGCTGGCAACGCTGATGCTGCATGGCGGCGGCTTTTTGATCGGCTACCATTTCGCAAAATTTTTAGGCTGCCCGGTACGCAGCGCTCGCACGATTGCAATTGAAGTCGGTATGCAAAATTCCGGTTTATCGATCGTGCTGGCTAAGCAAGCATTTCCGATGTTGCCCTTGGCGCCGGTGGCGGGCGCGGTATCGGCGGTGATGCATTCGCTGATCGGCAGCTTGCTGGCGGTATTGTGGCGGATTCGCGCTGTCGTTCCCGGCCGGAATTAATCCGGAAAGCGGCGCAATAGTGCGGTGCGGGTGCTGTGCTCAGTAACGGATCGTCATCCTTTCGATTGTTCAGTGTGCATTAACTGACCCCGGACTAATGTTGTTTGCAGCCATGATGCAACGGCTATTCAACAATATCGTCAATCAACAAGGGGTTCATCATGAAAAAGGTTGTTATCATCGTTATCGCGGTTTTGCTGTTATGCGGTTTCCGCGCGCCAAACGGCAATATCATTTCCAAAGGCGATTTGGCCGACAAACTGATCGTCAATATGGGCGAGCCGCATCAAAAAACCGATCTGGGGATGATTCAAACCCGGGCTTTTGGCGGAATTGCCTATATCAAACGCGAAGTATGGTTCTATAAAATCGACGATTACAACTATCGTTTTGTGATTGAGAACGGCCAAATCGTTGCCGATCATTGGTCACGCTTCTGAGCGGATCGAGTGACATGCAAATGTCATATTCCGGTAATGTTTGACTGTTAGATTGTTGCCACCTTATTACAATTAACGCACAAAGGTGGTACATCATGTTTGAAATAAAGCAGGTAACAAAACGATTAACCGCAGTGACAGCATTGCTGCTGGGCGGCTTCGCCATCAACGGCCACGCGGCGACTGCGACGTACAATCCGTCAACCGGCCTGGTCGAACTTCCGGTCGTGGAAGTGTTGAGCGGTGGGTCATCGGCATTCTATAGCGCGCAATTACAATTAAGCGGCAGCGAACTGCAATTGGTTTCGGCGGCTCCGATCGGGGCGGCTACCGGGCAGCGTAACGTATTTGATTCCGATACGGCGGCGGTGCATATTCCTTCGGTACTGGTCGGCGCGGATGATTTTTATGTGAAATTGAAGCTGGTGCCCGGATCGAATCCGTTGCGCTTTTCACTGGATCAAGTCGTCAGTAACGCTTTCCAAGGTTGCCCAAGTTTCTCGGCCAACGGTCCGGTTGCAGGGTCTTGTATTCTGAGCGGCACGATTACTTCCAATGTAACTTTGACCAAAAATATCCAGTGGATTTTATCGGGTGGGGTGTATGTCGGCGGCGATAAAGCGCAAAACGCGACACTGACCATTAATCCAGGCACTCAAATTTTCGGACAAAGCGGCGCGGATTATTTGTGGATCCGCCGCGGTTCCAAAATCATGGCCGAAGGCACGCCGGATAATCCGATCGTAATGTCAGGACCGCTGCAACAAGAGCCCGGCGAATGGGCGGGTCTGGTAATTGCCGGTAATGCCCCGGTCAATGGTTGTAACGCCGGCGTGGCGCTTTGCGAAATTCCTTTCGAAGCGATTACGACCGAAAAATTCGGCGGCAACAATCCGAACGATAACAGCGGTGTGCTCAAATACGTGCAACTCCTGTTTGCCGGCGCGCAAGTCCGTCCGGATGAGGAACTGAACGCGCTAACGCTCAACGGCGTCGGTTCCGGCACCATCATCAGTCATGTGCATGTTCATGCCGGTTTGGATGACGGTATCGAAGTATTTGGCGGTACCGCGCAAATGAAATATGTCGTCGTGACCGATACCCGCGACGATTCTTTGGATTGGACGCAGGGCTGGAAAGGTCGCGCGCAATTCGTGCTGATCAAGCAAGCGGCGGATTCGGGCGATCGCGGCATTGAAGCGGATAATAATGAAGTCAACCACGACAGCGCGCCGCGCGCACAACCAATCCTATCCAATATGACCATCATTGGCCGTAACGGCAGCGCGGTTCAAGGGGTGTTGCTGCGCCGCGGCACCGGCGCCAATATTCACAATTCCGTTATTACCGGCGGCTTCAAAGAGTGTTTGAGAATCGATGGCGCTTCAACCTACAACAATGCCGGATCGGTCAGCGGTTTGAGCGGCAATTTAACCATTGAGAATTCTTTTGTGAATTGCACCAGCGATTTCTCCGATGGCGAAGGAAAAACTTTCACGACCGCGGATTGGTTTGCTGCGCAATCCGGCAATCAAGCCAGTAACCCTTTGTTAAACGGTTACTTGCCGGCCGCTGGATCGCCATTGACCACGAGTGGATCCGCAGTTAGCGATGCATTCTTTACCGTGGTTGATTATGTCGGTGCGTTCAAGGATGCCGGCAGCGACTGGACCAAAGAATGGACCTTCCCGTTCTAATGGTTTAGATCGAACCGGTGTAAGGATTTACTGCGACCGAGTTCGATTCTACTTGTCAGCCTAAAAAAATCGCTGGTTTCGTCCCTAGGACACCAGCGATTTTTCATTGAAGTCATTGATTCAAAGCAATGCTGTCATTGCGCGTTCATCAAAAATTCATTGGGTTGACATCGGTATTTCATCTAGTACCGGTAAATTAGCAAGCTGTACAGCTAGCATCTTGCCGGCAGCCGTTGGGGGGAATTGCATTGCAATCTGTACGTCATCAGTTTGTCACATCAACGGGTTACTATTTCATTTCATTCAAATTCCATTCATTGTTAGTTAACAGGAGAAGAGGGTATGAAATTACCGGTTAGTGCCATGTTGTTTGCAACCGGCCTGTTGTTCGCGGCTGCCGCAGGTGCGGCCGATATTACCGGCGCGGGTGCGACTTTTCCTTACCCGGTTTATGCCAAGTGGGCGGATGCTTACCATAAAGCAACCGGTATCCGGATGAATTATCAATCCATCGGCTCCGGCGGCGGTATCAAGCAAATCAAGGCCGGAACAGTCGACTTCGGCGCATCGGATAAACCGCTGTCGCCAGAGGATCTGGAAAAATCCGGTTTGACCCAGTTCCCAACCGTTCTCGGCGGGGTTGTGCCGGTTATAAATCTGGAGGGTATCCAGGAAGGTCAATTGAAATTGACCGGTGAAGTACTGGCGGATATTTTTCTTGGAAAAATCAAGCGGTGGAATGATCCCGCAATTGCAAGCTTGAATGCCGGGCTCAATTTGCCAACGAGCAATATTGCCGTGGTGCATCGGGCTGATGGTTCCGGCACGACTTTTTTATTTACCGATTACTTGAGTAAAGTGAGTCCAACATGGAAAGAGAAAGTGGGTGCGGATGTTTCAGTAGCGTGGCCGATCGGTACCGGCGGTAAAGGTAATGAAGGTGTCGCCAATTTCGTCAAGCAGATTAAAAATTCGATCGGTTATGTCGAAGCGGCTTATGTTAAGCAAAGCCGCATGAATTTTGTACAACTGCAGAATCTGGACGGTGCTTTTGTAAAACCGGCAGAGGGAAATTTCAGGGCTGCCGCGGCCAATGCGCAATGGGATAACCCCGGTTTTTATGAAATTCTCACGAATAAACCGGGCTTGGAAAGCTGGCCCATCACTGGCGCCACGTTTGTGTTGATGCACAAAGTTCAGAATAAACCGGGACAGGCGTTGGCGGTGCTTAAATTTTTCGAATGGGGTTATACCTCCGGCGGTTCCATGGCGCTCGACCTCGATTACATTCCGTTGCCAGACAATGTTGTGAGCCGGATAAAAGAATCCTGGACAGTCAATGTGAAAGGAAAAGACGGGCAGATTATCTACCCTGGCGGGCGTTGATAAACAATGCGATAGCAGTAGTTCTAATAATAGATTTCATGCAATGTTAACCAAACAACGGCTATTGGACGGGATATTTCGCAGAACGACCTGGTTTTTTACCGTGGTCGTATTGGTTTTGCTGGTAGCGCTTATTATTTCTCTGATCATGGGTAGCATGCCGGCGCTGAAGGTTTTTGGTCCTGGATTCATCACCAGCTCGGACTGGAATCCTGTCGCTGAGCGTTTCGGAGCGCTGGTGCCGATTGTTGGGACCGTGATTACCTCGATTATCGCGCTGGCCATCGGCATTCCGGTAAGCTTTGGTATCGCGCTGTTTCTGACCGAGTTGTCGCCGCTGTGGTTGCGTCGTCCGCTGGGTACCGCGATTGAATTGCTGGCCGGTATTCCCAGTATTATTTACGGCATGTGGGGATTATTCGTGTTCGCTCCGTTCTTTGCAGCGACGGCCCAGCCATGGCTGCAGGAAACATTGGGGAATTTGCCCGGAATCGGATTGTTGTTTGAAGGCGCCTTCATGGGAATCGGCATGCTGACCGCGGGAATCATCCTGGCCATTATGGTGATTCCATTTATCGCAGCGGTGATGCGCGACGTCTTCGAAATCGTGCCGTCGATGCTGAAGGAGTCCGCGTATGCATTCGGTGCTACGACTTGGGAAGTGCTTTGGAATATTGTCTTGCCTTATACCAAGTCCGGTGTTATCGGCGGCATTATGCTCGGATTGGGGCGAGCGTTGGGTGAAACCATGGCGGTAACGTTTGTGATTGGTAACGCTCATCAACTGCATGCTTCATTGTTCATGCCGGGCAACAGTATTGCTTCGGTGCTGGCAAATGAATTCACCGAAGCTGACGGCGAGCTGTATACCTCGGCATTGATTGCGCTGGGATTGATATTGTTTGTGATCACCTTTGTGGTGCTGGCGTGTTCCAAATTGATGCTGATGCAACTGAAAAAACGCGAAGGCGTCACTGCTTAAAAGAGATTTCATTATGATCCCCATCTATACCCGGCGGCGCTTGATCAATGCATTTCATCTGAGCTGTTCGGTGTTGGCTATGATTTTCGGCTTGTTCTGGCTGATCTGGATTCTGGTTACTTTGTTTGGCAAAGGTTTCGACGGCATCAGCGCGGCATTGTTTACCGAGATGACGCCGGCGCCCGGCAGTACCGGCGGTTTGCTGAATGCCATCGTTGGCAGCTTGCTGATGGTGACGCTGGCAACCATGATCGGCACGCCGATCGGGATACTGGCTGGCACCTACCTGGCGGAATTTGGCCAGAAGGGGTGGCTGGCCTCAAGCACCCGGTTTGTAAACGATATCTTGCTATCGGCTCCGTCGATCGTGATCGGGTTGTTCGTTTACACGGTTTATGTGGCGAAAGTGGGGCATTTCTCAGGATGGGCCGGCGCTTTGGCGTTATCGCTGATCGTCATTCCGGTGGTCGTGCGTACCACCGAAGATATGCTGCGGCTGGTTCCGGATAGTCTGCGTGAAGCTGCTGCCGCGCTGGGCGCGCCGCAATGGAAAGTGGTAACGCTGGTAACCTGGCGGGCATCGCAAGTCGGGATATTGACCGGCGTATTGCTGGCAGTTGCGCGTATTAGCGGAGAAACGGCTCCGTTGCTTTTTACTGCGCTGAATAATCAATTTTGGAACGCGGATATGAATCAGCCCATGGCAAATTTGCCGGTGGTGATTTTTCAGTTTGCCATGAGTCCGTATGAATCCTGGCAGGAATTGGCTTGGGCTGGAGCGCTATTGATTACGTTGAGCGTGCTGGGCCTCAATATCATTGCGCGGTTCTTTTTGCGCAAACAGGTTTTGCGAGGATAGCGCCCGGTAATGGGCGTTGCCGGATTGTCTCAAGACTACGGATTCACCCACTATGAAAGACTTTTATGATGATAAATCAAGAAATCATGTTTGATAGTAAATTATTCGGATCATCCGATGCTTCACAATGGATGAACGCTACGGCGGCATTTAAACCGGAGATGACGATCGGTCAACCCATTGATGCGGATGCCAAAGTGATCATCAACGATTTAAACTTTTTCTATGGCAAGCAGCATGCGCTGAAGGCCATCAAAATGAATATTCTGGAAAAGAAAGTGACCGCCTTTATCGGTCCATCCGGATGCGGTAAATCAACGTTGCTAAGGACTTTAAACCGGATGTATCAGTTATATCCCGGGCAAGTTGCGCAAGGCGAGATTATCGTGGATGGCGCGAATATTCTCGACAACCATCAAGACATCAATATGTTGCGCGCTAAGATGGGCATGGTGTTTCAGAAGCCGACGCCTTTTCCCATGACTATTTTCGATAACGTTGCGTTCGGTGTGAAATTATACGAAGCCTTAAACCGTAACGATTTGATGGAACGTGTCGAATGGGCGTTACAGAAAGCTGCCTTGTGGGATGAAGTGAAAGACAAGCTGGATCATAGCGGCATCAGTCTTTCCGGTGGTCAGCAGCAACGCTTGTGCATCGCTCGCGCCATTGCCGTGAAACCCGAAGTGGTGTTGCTCGATGAACCGACTTCGGCGCTCGATCCTATTTCAACCGCCCATATCGAAGAGTTGATATTTCAGCTTAAGCAGGACTATACCATCGTCATCGTGACGCACAATATGCAACAGGCCGCGCGCGTTTCCGACTTTACCGCCTATATGTATCTGGGCGAACTGATCGAATTTGGCGATACCGATACGATTTTTACCACGCCCAAGCAGAAAGCGACGGAAGATTATATTACTGGGAAGTTTGGTTAATCTCTTCCGGGTTTAATTCCTCGCCCCTTGGGGCGAAGGCTGGTTGAAAACCAGCAGTCTGAAGAGCGCTTTTAATACCTCGCTGCTTGCGGCGGGGTGCTTTATTGACTGTAGTTAATACTTGAGTCTGTCTTTCCCTATACTTCTGCTGTATCAGTAGTAGTTCCAATCATTGGATTTATACTGAAATTAAGACACACATTCTTGAAACTCGGTTAGCTTTGCGCGATATGGCGGTAGAAAATCTTGATGATTTTCGTGCTACTTGATAAATTTCTATAACTTCATGATATATAGACTTTAACGGCTTCTACTTTTCTATAATCTCAATCACTTTTAGGGCATTCTATGTTGAATATCACTCGTAATTAGTGTTTTGTTTTTTCTTGCAAGTTTAATAATCCCTCATTATCTTTAGGTAAGATAATGCTAAAAACAGGATAGCCGCCTAGATAAGATGATTTTTTTAAATGAATGCCATCAATCCATATTTCATGCCCTTCCGCGAAGGAAAACATAATAGTTCTTATATTCACAGCTCTTGATAGCTCACTTTGCTTCTTAATCAATTCATTAGAAAGAATCTGTGAATACCTATACACTAATTCATGATCTGTCGAATAAGGAGGCACAAGAAGAATTTGTACACCATTTAAATCTACGATAGATGAAATATTTCCGTTTTTTTTTCCATAAAGCTGGTGCAAATTCATAAGAACCGCGTATAAATAGCTTCTTATTTAGATAATCATAATCCAATGAATTTTGGGCACCTGAAAAATGTAGTGCTATAAAATCGGAGTAGCCCGGATCTGTTGAAACCATAGAATTAAACATTTTGGGATCAACGTTATTTTTTTTAATATACATTGAAAATGAATAAAATAGCGCCACACTGGAAAGTGCCTCATATTCTTTGGGTGAAGGCCAATATTTTGAATTTATTTTTATTTCAACACTTATTGGATTGCCGTTCTGATCGAGTGAATTAACCTCTAAGTTAGGATTCGACGATTTATCAAATAATTGATCAGCAGAAGTGATTGGATCAAGAAACTGGTCGGCGTTGCTGGCAATCAGTTCATCTACATATCTACTGTAATTAGAAACTTCTATGTTGCTTTGTGGTAGTTCTAACCAATAAGTGATCTTTGCTCTCGTTATCGGAGTTTGAGTTCGACTGAATTCATGCAATACTTTAGTTGTCTTCGCTAGCTGCTCTTGAGCTTCTATCTTGCTTTCATTTGATTCAATTATGGTAGTAATTATGCTTGTGAAAGATGATAAAAGTATGATTGTCAGTATTAATTTTCCAGGATTTGTTATTCTGCCTTCATCATTTCTAAAATTAAAAAATAAACTCAGAATGCCAAGCACAGTAGTAATAAAAATGCTAAATATTTTTAGTGCTAAGATCATTTCACAAACTCTGCGAGTGCTAAATCATCAATATACAAAAATAAGCATCACTGCACGTTTAAAGCTCGAACATCATGCGTCTTACTTGGCATACCTTTCACATTAGCTGGTGGCGCAGAGATCCTTAACTTGCAGTGAATTAAATTGCATTAGCAGTGATGTAGACAATAAATCTAATCTTTAATAAAGAATTCGATGGTTTCGACTGGAAATACGGGTTCTACATGAGTGAGTGAAAAAGATTGCGTGACACTACTTTCTGCATTTGTGTGAGACTTAAAAGCATTACTGAGGCCTGTAACGCTTTTAAGCTTAAAAGCCTGCTTTGCAGGTAAATAATCAAAAACCAGTGTATACATTATTGGGAAATTGAAGTCACGAAACAAAAGTGGATTGCCAGGCACGATGTCTTTATTTTGTACAATACTACCGTACGAGACGACTAAGTGAATGCCATTAAAATACGCAACTGCTTTAATCTGTGAAAGACCATGAAAATTCTCAGGATCATTTGTAGTGTTATTTATCATTTCCAGACAAACTTTATCCTTAAAGACCAGGTAGCCGCCCTCCAGTAACAATTTGTAATGGCCATTACCCAAGTCTTGTTCGATTAAAAATCTGCTTTGTGCAGGAATACTAGAAACTGCAGAATCTTCCGTACATTCAAAACCATCGTATACGATTGATAAGGCGTAAGTGTTGCCGAGACTTACATATAACACTAGCAAGATAAAAAAATTTTTCACGATCCCCTCCTGTTTGAAAACCTGTCGGTATTAAGGATTCGTTGATTATATAGTGTTGGCAGTTTCTGAAAACTAAATTGTAAAAATCATCCACACAATTAAGTCATCATAGATTCATTAGAATTTAACCGGTTAATTATGTCGTTGAAACATTCTCTGGCTAACATCCCGGACGGATATGTTGGTAGTATCCGCTCAAAAGTTTTAAATCAATCAACAACGATGGATAGGAGAAGGCTATGAAACAGCATCAGGTAATGCAAATTGGTTCGCTGCTGATGGGATCGATCGCGATCATGTTTCGTTAACAACACCTGGTTGGGCCGCAAGCAGCGATGGCACCTTGGTCAGTAACAATCAAAATCGGAATATGAACGTTTAGCTGGGCGGGAGTTGTGGCTTTGTTTTCTGGTCAATGCTATGGATAGCGCCAATCTGCTTGTAACCAGTGCTAGTGGCTATTTGAAATGAAAGTAATAGCTTGAGGATTTTCTTCAGGAATTTTTATCGAAGAGATTTCTATTATCTCTGGGCAGCCCGGGTTTTTAAAACCAGTCAATCCGCCGTCCAACGGCGGCAATGAATACGATTCAAAACGATTGCGCCAGAAGTTCAACAATTCCGGTTAAGTGTACCGAAAAACGGCTTTTCCTTTGCGAAGATTAATCCAGGCTTAGGATATCGCCTGGATCATAAAAGCGCAGCTTCGTTCTCAAACAGGAGTTTGATTTTTTCGTTCTTATCAATGTCGACGGTTACTTTTCCACCATTGACAAGCCGTCCGAATAGCAACTCGTCGGCCAGCGCGCTGCGGATTGTATCTTGAATCAGCCGTTCCATCGGGCGGGCGCCCATTAATGGATCGAAACCATGTTTTCCAAGATAACTGCGAAGTTTCTCGGTGAATGTCGCTTCTACTTTTCTCTCATGTAGCTGCGACTCGAGTTGGATCAGGAATTTATCGGTTATACGAAGGATGATTTCTTCATTGAGCGGTGCGAAAGAGATAATTGCATCCAGCCGATTACGAAACTCGGGGGTGAATAATTTCTTAATATCCGCGAGTTCGTCTCCGGTCGATTTGCTTTTGGTAAACCCGATAGCGGATTTGGTGAGAGATTCCGCGCCGGCATTCGTGGTCATGATGATAATGACATTACGGAAATCGGCTTTTCGTCCATTATTATCAGTGAGGGTTCCGTAATCCATGACTTGCAGCAGGATGTTAAAAATATCCACATGTGCTTTCTCAATCTCATCCAGCAATAATACTGAATAGGGATGCTTGATCACGGTTTCGGTCAACAACCCGCCTTGATCGTAGCCAACGTAACCCGGAGGGGCGCCAATCAGACGGGAAACGGCATGCCGTTCCATGTATTCAGACATGTCAAAGCGATGTAAGTGAATTCCAAGCGCATAGGCTAATTGCTTTGCCACTTCGGTTTTTCCAACCCCTGTTGGTCCGGAAAACAGGAAGGAACCAACCGGTTTCTGTGGATTTCCAAGTCCGCTTCTTGCCATTTTTATCGCAGCCGTTAGTGCATCTATCGCATTATCTTGGCCGAATACAATCGCCTTCATATCGCGTCCCAAATTTTTTAATCGATTACGATCATTGGTGGATATATTTTGCGGCGGAATTCGCGCGATTTTGGCCACAATATTTTCGATTTCGTTTTTGCCTATCACCTTGCGTTTTTTGGATTTAGGTAATAACCGCTGTGCTGCGCCTGCTTCGTCAAGCACATCGATCGCCTTATCAGGCAGGTGTCTGTCATTAATGAATCGAGCCGAAAGTTCGGCAGCGGAAACTAGAGCGCTAGCGGTGTATTTGACTTTGTGATGTTGTTCGTATCGCGATTTTAAACCGCGCAATATGGCAACGGTATCATCCACGCTGGGTTCGCTAACTTCTATTTGCTGGAATCGCCTTGATAAGGCGTGGTCTTTTTCAAAGATTCCACGGTATTCATTGTAAGTAGTGGCACCAATGCAGCGTAATTGTCCGGAACTTAAAACAGGTTTCAGCAAATTGGATGCGTCTAATACCCCGCCGGAAGCGGCGCCTGCGCCAATTAAAGTGTGAATCTCATCAATAAACAGGATGGCGGATGGATTGTCGGTGAGCTGTTTCAGTAATGTCTTTAAGCGTTGTTCAAAATCACCGCGATATTTTGTACCTGCTAATAAAGCGCCCATATCGAGCGCATAGATTTGATGTTTGAGCAGCAGATCGGGTACATCACCCTCGACGATGCGCTTAGCCAGACCTTCCGCAATTGCGGTTTTACCGACACCGGCTTCACCGACCAGCAACGGGTTGTTTTTCCGGCGCCGGCATAATGTTTGAATAACGCGTTCGATTTCTTTTTCGCGCCCGACCAGCGGATCAATTTTATTGAGTAAAGCTAGGTGATTAAGATTGATCGTGTAGTTCTCGGGCAATCCATTGGTACTGGATTCATTGTCAGTATCGGTTTCATTGCCTGATTTGGCATCGGTTTCGTGTGAGACTTTGCGAATATTATGAGAGATATAATTAACGACATCTAAACGTGTAACGCCTCTTTGATGGAGGAAATAAACCGCGTGGGAATCCTTTTCACCAAAAATCGAAACTAAAACATTAGCGCCCGTGACCTCTTTTTTTCCGGAAGATTGAACGTGAAGAATCGCTCGTTGAATTACGCGTTGAAATCCGAGGGTCGGTTGCGTATCAACTTCCTCTGTTCCATTAATTACGGGAGTATGTCGTGTGATATGGTCTAAAAGGGCTGACCGTAAATCTTCAATATCGACCAGGCATGCATTTAACACTTCTGCTGCGCTGGCATTGTCGAGCATCGCCAGTAACAGATGCTCAACCGTTATAAATTCATACCGTTTTTGCCTTGATTCCACAAAAGCCATATGTAAGCTGACTTCCAAGTCTGGAGCGATCATCTTAATTTTCCTCCATTACACACCTGAGCGGATGCTGATTTCTTCTCGCATAATCAGTAACCTGTTTTACTTTTGTGCTTGCGATATCACTTGGGTATATTCCGCATATACCCATTCCTTCAATATGCACTTTTAACATTATTCGTGTAGCCTGCTCATGATTCATGGAAAAAAACATTTTAAGCACTTCAATCACAAACTCCATAGGTGTGAAATCGTCATTTAATAATAATATTTTATAGAGAGGAGGGGGTTTTTGTTTTACCTTCTCGTGTACATGGGAAATGACTTCTAAATGATTGTCAGACATTACGACTTACCAGCTTTTGTGAAACATTGAAGTACCGAAATTAATCCGCATTTTGACATCTTTGACGATTACGACAAATTTTTCAAGTATCTTAAGACAATTACATATTCGTTTACCATAAAAATTTTGTAACCGCTTGACTTTAACGCTGGATTTGCGTAAAACTGCACTTGGCGTTTGATTTCGAGTTTTTTGAGATGTTATTTTTGTTCCTCAGGATTCAAGAGATTCAAATAGTGTTAGGGTTTCCGGCCCAGTTTTTATATAGGAAGTAGAAATGGCAACAGGTACAGTTAAATGGTTCAACGATTCCAAAGGTTTTGGTTTTATTACTCCAGATGATGGCAGCGAAGATTTGTTTGCTCACTTTTCGGCAATCAATATGTCTGGATTCAAAACTTTAAAAGAAGGTCAGAAAGTAAGCTTTGATGTCACCCAAGGACCGAAAGGAAAGCAGGCCTCTAATATCCAATCCACTTAACTACTATAAATTCTGGCATGAGAACCCCTATCAGTACCTATATTGATAGAGTTTAGTTAGATAGCCGGTAAGTCTCAATAACAATAACAGCAATCCAACCATTTATTATTTTTCAACCCCCTTTCTGAGAATAAATCGTTAGGGGTTTCGTTTCTATTCTAATTTTGCAATTTCACTGTTTAAAACCGAAGTTATAAGGTTATAATCTAATTAGCTGTTTAATTAAGTTTATAAACTTAGGTTTGCAATTATCGCGTTACCAAACGCAGAGCACGAAACTTCTTTGGAGTTAGTCATCTGACGTGCGAAGTCATAGGTAACGGTTCCTTGTTGTATCGTTTTTTCCATTCCCTTGATGATCATGTCAGCGGCTTCTATCCAGCCCATGTGACGCAGCATCATTTCAGCCGAGAGTATGATGGAACCAGGGTTCACTTGATCTTTGCCTGCGTATTTCGGGGCGGTACCGTGCGTTGCTTCAAAGATAGCTATGGAGTCACTCAGATTGGCGCCCGGTGCAATTCCGATTCCACCAACCTGTGCAGCAAGCGCATCGGAAATATAGTCGCCGTTTAAGTTCAAGGTGGCGATCACATCATACTCTGCAGGGCGTAATAAGATTTGCTGCAAGAAGGCATCCGCAATGACATCTTTTATAATAATATGATTACCGTTTTGTAATGGCAGTTTCATCCAGGGACCACCATCCAGTAACTCAGCGCCGAATTCCTTGGCGGCTAACGCATAACCCCACTTTTTAAACGCCCCTTCGGTGAACTTCATGATATTACCCTTATGTACCAGCGTTACCGACTTGCGATTATTGGCGATTGCATACTGAATGGCTCTGCGAACCAGACGCTCCGTGCCTTCTTTTGAAACCGGTTTAATACCGATACCGGAGGTTTGTGGGAAACGAATGCTTGTTACTCCCATTTCTTTAATCAGAAAATCAATAACTTTTTTCGCATCCTCTGTTTCAGCTTCCCATTCGATACCGGCATAGATGTCTTCAGAGTTCTCCCGGAAAATGACCATATCCGTTTTTTCCGGGCTTTTAACCGGACTCGGTACTCCATTAAAATAACGGACAGGCCGCAAACAGATATACAAATCCAGCAGTTGGCGCAGAGCAACATTAATCGAACGGATGCCGCCACCTACCGGTGTTGTTAGAGGTCCTTTAATTGAGACTACGAACTCCTTGGCGGCCTGCAATGTTTCATCCGGCAGCCATACATCTTGACCATAGATTTTGGTTGATTTTTCACCCGCATAGATTTCCATCCAAGCGATTTTCCGCTGACCGCCATACGCTTTCTCAACCGCTGAATCGACAACTTTTTGCATTACCGGCGTGATATCCACGCCGATACCGTCACCTTCGATAAAAGGAATAACCGGATTATCGGGAACGGTTAATGAATGATCGTTGTTAACCTGAATTTTTTTTCCTTCTGCAGGTATTTTTATATGTTGATACATGGTCTCTCCAAATATTGGAAGCGGAACGAAATGAGTTAGTTTTTCCGGGGAAGAAGAATGTTTTGCAAAAATTTTTAAATCATTACGCGGAAATTAATTGGTTTCATACTTAACTTTGCTTCGATTTTTTGATTATTATACGTGTAATCACAATATCGCGTAAGATAAGAAAAGATGCTCCGCTGCGGTTGGTGATCGAAGACAAACCATTGGTTGTTAAGAATACAATTAGTTCTGTTGTTGCTGTTAGCAGTTGCACTATTTTCATAATAGGTGATTCTTGGAAGGTTTTCCGTTACACATCTTGCTGATTGCATTGATGTTATTGCTTATTCTGTCAGGCTTCTTTTCTTTATCTGAAACCAGCATGATGGCGATTAACCGCTATCGCCTGAAGCATTTAGCCAAGCAAGGCCATCGCGGCGCCCGGTTAACGATAAAACTGCTCAATAAAACGGATCGGTTATTGGGTGTCATTTTACTCGGCAATAATTTGCTGAACACCGCTTCTGCAACGCTGGTGGCCGTCATTGTCGCCACGCTGTTTGCGCATGATGAGTTCGCGTTGTTGATGGGTACGGTGGCTGTGACTTTCGCAATTTTAGTTTTCAGCGAAATCACACCGAAGGTGATTGCGGCCGCGTATCCTGAGCGGATAGCGTTAACCGCCAGCTACATACTGACGCCATTATTGATTATTTGTTATCCCGTGGTGTGGTTTGTGAACTTATTTGTCAGCGCCTTGTTGCTGCTGTTCGGACTAAAGCCTCAAAAAGGGGAGCTCGAACAGAAAATCAGTAGTGAGGAGCTTAAGACATTGGTTCTGGAAGGCGGTCATTTCATCCAGCATAAACATCAAAGCATGCTGTTGAATCTGTTCGACCTCGACACCATCACGGTTGACGATGTGATTGTGCCGCGCAGTCAAATTGAAGCCATTGATCTAAACGCGGATGACGAGATCATCCATGCGCAGTTACTGACATGCCATCATACCCGCTTGCCGGTATATCGTGATCGCATGGACAATATCGTTGGTATCGTTCATGTCCGTAAAGTTTTAAATCAAATGCAAGACGGCAAAGTCACGGCGGCAGTTCTGGAAAAAGTCATGCGCAAACCTTATTTCATTCCGTCAGGGACCTCCCTGTTCTCGCAGTTACAGCTTTTTCAGGAAAATCAAAAAAGGGTTGGACTGGTGGTCGATGAATACGGCGAATGGATGGGGCTGGTCACCCTGGAAGACATCATCGAGGAAATCATCGGTGAATTCACCACGCACGCGCCTACACAGGCCAACTCCTTTATAAAGCAAGACGACGGCAGCATGATCGTGGAAGGCAGCACCTTGCTGCGTGAATTGAATCGCAAGCTCGGTTACCAATTTCCATTGGACGGGCCAAAAACGTTGAACGGTTTAATCCTGGAGTATCTGGAAGATATTCCGGAAGCCGGTATCGGTCTTAATATCGCCGGTTATCCGCTGGAAATCATTCAAACCAAGAATCGTGTGGTAAAAACTGTTAAAATCTTTCCGGTTTCTGCATCCATGGCATCGGAAACAAAAGCTACTGAGTAAACCGGTCAATCAATTGCGTGATGCGCCACATATTTTTTCATTATGACCATATCCGGCAATACAAGTTGGACGGGAAAAATAAAAGCGGTTATCCTGTCGCCCGGTAAACGATAGTAACCGTCTGTTCATCAAAGCGCCCATAGCTCAGCTGGATAGAGTACCGCCCTCCGAAGGCGGGGGTCGCACGTTCGAATCGTGTTGGGCGCGCCAAAAAATTTAAAGTCTTCTAACAATACACATTGCGATGTTTACCGGAATCATTCAAGCAGTCGGGGAAGTAACAAGCGTATGTTCCATAGATACGCAGTGTAATACCGGGCTAACGCTCGGCATCTCGGCTGGAATGCTTGATTTAAGCGATGTCAAGCAAGGCGATAGTATCGCGGTGAACGGTGTCTGCCTGACGGTGACGGCATTATCCGCCGGCGCGTTTACCGTCGATGTTTCTCAAGAAACGCTAAATTGCACGCAAGGGCTTGACCAAGCCGGTTCACGGGTTAATCTGGAAAAGGCGCTGCGCCTGTCAGACAGGCTGGGCGGGCATTTGGTCAGCGGCCATGTTGATGCGACCGGAATCGTGGTTAAATGCGTGCCGGCGGGCGAAAGTTATGAACTGATTGTGCGGGCGCCGGAATCATTGATGCGTTACATTACGCCTAAAGGCTCCATCACGGTAAACGGAGTCAGCCTGACCGTGAATAAAATTGAAGGCAATGAATTTTCCGTGAATCTCATACCGCATACGTTAGCCATGACCAATTTGAAAGAATTGAAACCGGAAGCGCGGGTTAACCTGGAAACCGACATGCTGGCTCGCTATGTGGCAAGATTACTAAACATTCAAGGAAACGCGGATTAATTCGCTGGGCAAGATGAGATGCGAGGCGGATGGAATGCAAGAACTCAGACCTATCATGAAGACAGGTAATTTTCTGAGCGTCCCCGGCGCAACAAATCGCTCGGGTAGGCAATTATCAGTGTTTCCTTAGCTTAACTGGGACAAGAACGCATGAGTATCAGCGCTATTCAGGACATTATCGCCGATTTGAAGCAGGGCAAGATGGTTATCCTGGTCGATGAGGAAGATCGGGAAAATGAAGGGGATCTGGTGCTAGCCGCCGATTTCGTTACACCGGAAGCGATTAATTTCATGGCGACGCATGGGCGCGGCTTGATTTGTTTAACCTTAACCGAGGAGCGATGCCAGCAATTGGATCTGCCGCTCATGGTGTCGGCCAATCGCTCGCCGCTGGGTACCAATTTCACCCTTTCGATTGAAGCTGCCAGCGGTGTCACCACGGGGATTTCGGCGGCGGATCGTGCGCGTACCGTTCAAGCCGCCGTCAAAGCGGATGCAAAACCGCAAGACATCGTGCAACCCGGGCATATTTTTCCGTTAATGGCGCAGAAAGGCGGGGTATTGGTGCGCGCCGGACATACCGAAGCCGGTTGCGATCTGGTGAGACTGGCCGGATTAACCTCGGCCTCGGTAATCTGCGAGATCTTGAAAGAAGACGGCAGCATGGCACGGCTGCCCGACTTGATCGAATTCGCTAAAAAACATCAGCTTAAAATCGGCGCCATTGCCGATCTGATTGAATATCGCAGCCAAACGGAAAGTCTTGTGACCCGTGTTGCCGAACGCGTGATCCAGACAATGCACGGCGAATTTTTATTGACCGCTTTTCGCGATGAAATCGCTAATAGCATTCACCTGGCCTTGGTCAAAGGCGTAATAGACCCGGCCGCCGAAACACTGGTGCGGGTGCATGAGCCTTTATCGGTCATTGATTTATTGGATGTTCATGACAATACCCATTCCTGGAGCATCCACGATGCCATGAAACTGATCGCGGGAGCGGAGCGCGGCGTTATCGTCTTATTACACCGCAAGGAAAGCGCTGCAAAACTGCTGGAGCGCATTCAGAAAAAAGAGGCGCAAGGCCACAGTCCGATTAAAACCGATCTGCGCGACCACGGTATCGGCGCGCAGATCCTGAAAGATCTCAATGTTGGTAAAATGCGGTTGATGGCTGCACCGAGAAAGATGCCGAGTGTCACCGGGTTCGGCTTGGAAGTGACCAGCTATGTCGACATGCAGCAAAAATATTGATCCGTGAGTGCGGATTGAGCATCAATATCAGCAATTAAGCGCAAGAATTATAGGAGGTAAATATGGCCTACTTTGACAATATCCTTGAATTTGAACCGAACCTGGATGGATCGGATATACGCATCGGCATTGTCATGAGCCGGTTTAACATTGACGTTGGAGAAGGCTTGCTAAGCGCTTGCACCGCGGAGTTGAAAAAGAATCAAGTGCAGGACTCGAATATTTTGATTGTTACCGTTCCCGGCGCATTGGAGATTCCGTTGGCGATGAAGAGAATGGCGATGTCGGATCAATTCGATGCGTTGATTGCCTTAGGCGCCGTGATACGCGGCGATACCTACCATTTTGAAGTGGTTGCCAATGAATCGGCACGCGGTCTGTTGATGGTGCAGCTCGAAACCGAAATACCCATCGCCAATGGCATTTTAACCACGGATAACGACGACCAGGCGATTGCGCGGATGAGCACTAAAGGGATGGAAGCCGCGCAGGTTGCCCTGGAGATGGCGAATTTGCATTTCAAGATAGATGAGATCGGTATATGAGCGGCATGTTGACTGAGACCGACCCGGCCGCCGGCGGCAAAACGGAGAAATACAAAAGCCGCCGCCGTATTGCGCGCGAATTTATATTGCAAGGCATTTATCAATGGCGGGTGGCCGGTGGCAGCGCCAGCTTTATCGAGCAGCAACTGCGCGAATCCGAAGAATTCAAGCATGTCGATGAAAAGCATTTCACTCAGGTGTTGCACGGCGTCATAGAGCGGGCTGAAGAATTGGAAGAAGCGATACAGCCCTGCCTGGACCGTTCCATGAAGGAACTCAGCCCCGTCGAGTTCGCCATCTTGTTCTTGAGCACTTATGAACTCAAGCATCACCCGGAAATTCCCTACCGCGCCATCATCAACGAAGCAATCGAACTGGCCAGGACATTCGGCGGCAGTGAAGGACACAAATATGTCAATGGCGTGCTGGATAAATTGGCCGTCCGGCTCCGCGAAGTTGAAGTCCGGGAGCAAAAAACGGTAAGGAAGCATCCATAGCGGTATCGCATCGTGTGCTCGGAATTCGATCTCATCCAGCGCTATTTCAAGAAATCGTATACGAACGCCATCCTTGGCATCGGCGACGATGCCGCGCTGATCGCCGTGACGCCCGGTCACGAGCTGGCGCTATCAACCGATACGCTGGTGAGCGGACGGCATTTTTTCGCCGATGCCGATCCTTATCAATTGGGTTACAAATCGCTGGCGGTTAATCTATCCGATATGGCGGCAATGGGCGCCAAGCCCCGCTGGGTAATGCTGGCACTGACGTTGCTGGAAGCACTGGCCAAACACCCCGGCTGGCTGGCAGAATTCAGCAAAGGTTTTTTTGAGTTGGCTGACAGGCATCAAGTGCAGCTAATCGGCGGCGATACCACCGCCGGGCCATTGGCTATTTGCGTGCAAATCATCGGCGAAGTAGCGGCGGGACAAGCGCTGCGCCGCAGTGGCGCCAGGCTCGGTGACGATATCTGGGTATCGGGCCGGCTCGGTAGCGCCGCGCTGGCGCTCAAGCATGAAACACAGCAGATAATCTTGGATCCGGACGAACGCGCGCACTGTCTGCCTGCATTGTTAATGCCCGTTGCCCGGGTGGAATTGGGTCAGCGTCTGATCGGCCTTGCGCACAGCGCCATTGACATTTCCGACGGCTTGCTGGCCGATTTGGGACATATACTCGAAAGCTCGGGACAAGCCGCTTGCATTCATCTTGAAGATATTCCATGCGCAGCGGAATTGAAAAAACGGATGCCGCAACCAGCCGCGCTACAATGTTTACTGGCCGGCGGTGACGATTACGAGTTATGCTTTACCGCACCTAAAATACATCGTGAACCGATCGACCGGCTGGCTGCTGAGTTGATACTGCCGCTGACCCGCATCGGCGAAATCGTTGCCGGCGGAGGTTTGATCGTCAAAGATGCGCAAGGAAACCGGATAACAATGGAAATTAACGGCTATGACCACTTTCGCGCCTGAAACCCAAGACACGGCCGGAACACAACCCGCGCCATTCAAACCCAATCTGGAACTGGTCTACAGTCATCCAGCGTACATCATTGCGTTTTCCGGCGGCGCCGGTCTCGCTCCGGTAGCGCCGGGCACGTTTGGCACGCTGGTTGCATTTCCGCTGTTTTGGTTGTGTAACCTTTACTTAACCCCGCTGGTTTTCTTGCTGGTAATCGATCTGATGTTTATTGTCGGTATCTGGGCCTGCGGCCTCAGCGGTAAGGCATTGGGCGACCCGGATCACGGCGGCATGGTGTGGGATGAAACCGTGGCGTTTCTGCTGGTGCTGTATTTCATACCGGATCACTGGACCTGGCAATTAGCCGCCTTCGCATTGTTCCGTTTCTTCGACATCGCCAAACCGCAACCGATCCGCTACTGCGACAATCGCTTCAAAGGCGGATTCGGCGTGATGTTCGACGATCTGGTAGCCGCATTCTTCACTCTGTTATGCCTGGCGGGATGGAAGGCATGGGTGTTGTCGGGCGTGTTTTTCTAGGGATCTGACGCATACGTCAACAGCACCGGCTGACTTTACCGCCGTAACGGGCTTCCTGGCGTTCGCGGAAGAATTCCTCGTAGGTCATAATGGCGCGGTCGGGGTGCGCGGTTTTCATATGTTCGACATATGTGCTGTATTCGGGCACGCCGACCATCAATCGCAGGCTTTGGGTGAGATGACGGAAAGTCAAGGCTAGTGTGTTGCGCATATTAGTTCTCCATTATTTGTTGTTGACGGTTGTATAAGCGGGCAGCAATTCGAATGGCGCTTCTTGTGCGGTCGGATGTTGCGCGACACGTGCTTGCAGCACCGTGCGGATACCGAACAGCAACATGCTGATCAATACCGCCATGAACAATCCCGCCAGGGTGGTATTGACGTAATCGTTGAATATCACTTGCTGCATTTGCTCGAGCGATTTGGCTGGCGCCAGCACGATACCTTGCGCCACCGCGTCCTGGTATTTCTCTGCATGCGCGAGAAAGCCGATACGCGGATTATCGTGGAAAATCTTTTGCCAGGCGGCGGTTAGTGTGCAGATGCACACCCACACCAGCGGGATCGTGGTGATCCACGCAAAGCGGTCGAGCTTCATTTTGAACAGCACGCAAGTGCACAGAACCAACGCAATACCGGCGAGCATCTGATTGGCGATGCCGAACAACGGCCACAGCGTATTGATGCCGCCCAGCGGGTCGATTACACCTTGATACAGAAAATATCCCCAGCCCGATACGCAAATGCCGGTGGCGATCAAACTGGCCGTCAGCGAATCGGTGCGCTTCATCGCCGGAATGAACGAACCGATCAGGTCTTGCAGCATGAACCGCCCAGCGCGCGTGCCGGCGTCGACCGCGGTCAGAATGAACAGCGCTTCGAACAGAATCGCGAAGTGGTACCAGAACGCCATCATCGCGGTGCCGCCGACGACTTCCGACAGGATTTGCGCCATGCCGACCGCCAGTGTCGGTGCACCGCCGGTGCGCGAGATGATGCTATGCTCGCCGACGTTACGCGCGGTTTCCGCGATCATTTCCGGCGTGATGTAAAAGCCCCATTGCGAAATGGTTTGGGCCGCCGATTCTGCCGTGGTGCCGATGATTGCTGCCGGGCTGTTCATAGTGAAATAAATGCCCGGTTCGAGCGCCGCCGCAGCCACCAGCGCCATGATCGCGACGAACGATTCCATCAGCATCGCGCCGTAGCCGATGAAACGTGCATCGGTTTCGTTCTGGATCATTTTCGGCGTGGTGCCGGACGCGATCAGCGAGTGAAAACCGGAAATCGCGCCGCACGCCACGGTGACGAACAGGAACGGAAATAAATCGCCCGACCACACCGGGCCGTTGCCGTCGATGAATTGCGTCAGCGCGGGCATTTTCAGTTCCGGTGAAATGATGATCACGCCGATGGCCAGGCCCACGATGGTGCCGATTTTAAGGAAAGTCGATAAATAATCGCGCGGCGCGAGCAGCAGCCATACCGGCAACACCGAGGCGATAAAACCGTAACCGATCAACGCCCAAGTCAATTGCTCGCCGGTCAAGGTGAACATTGCTCCCCAAACCGGATCCTCTTGCACGTATTGTCCGGCAATGATCGACAGCATTAGCAGCGCAAATCCGATCACCGATACTTCGGCAATCGCGCACGGCCGGAAATAGCGCGAATAAACACCCATGAACATCGCAATCGGAATCGTCGCCGCGACGGTGAATGTACCCCAAGGCGATTCGGCCAATGCTTTAACGACGATTAGCGACAACACCGCCAGCAAAATCAGCATGATAAAGAACGCGCCGAACAGCGCGATCATGCCCGGGAGATGCCCCAATTCGGATTTGATCAGATCGCCAAGCGAACGCGCGTTGCGGCGCGTCGATACGAACAGCACGATGAAGTCCTGCACCGCCCCGGCGAACACCACCCCGGCGAGCAACCACAACATCCCCGGCAAATACCCCATCTGCGCCGCCAGAATCGGCCCGACCAATGGCCCGGCCCCGGCAATTGCTGCAAAATGATGGCCGAACAGCACATATTTATTGGTCGGCACATGATCCAAACCGTCGTTGTGTTTATGCGCCGGCGTCATACGGGTTTCGTCGAGCTTCAATACCCGGCTGGCGATGAACAGGCTGTAAAACCGGTATGCAATCAAGTACACGCACACCGCCGCGATGACGATCCAGATCGCACCGATCGATTCACCGCGATTGAGCGCGATGACGGCGAAGGCGGAAGCGCCTAAAAAGGAAAACAATAGCCAGCTAAATTTAAGAAGTAAAGTTTTATGCATATTTATAGTAATTCAAAACCTAACTCTGGAATTCATGTAGGTTATTTTTTCTCCATTACTCGAGTGTAATGAGCGCAAACAAAAGCTACAGCAGTTTTTCCACCTTTTAATCCTTGTAATGGACTGCATCCTTTTGTTTCTAGTTTTCTATGTTCTTCATCTCGATAACTCATTACTTTCTTCACTTCTTTGATAATTTGTTCACTTGTTAGCTTGACAATATTTTCATTCTTAATATCAGCGATATTCTCTTCACGTGGTGGGTATTCGGTAGCGTAAAACTTCCTTTTCAGAAGCTTCCCCTCCATATCAATAAAAACTTCAGACGGATATTCTTGTTTTACTGTAGCAATAGTTACATATTTTTTATTGATAAAAATTTGAACATCGAAAAAAGTTGTATCTTTACCTTTCAAAATATATTGATTGTTGTGTTTATCATGTACACATTTCTCATCTGTTTCCCAAGTAGAATTTACATTTCCTACAGTACGAAAGCCATTCTTTTCAACAAATGTATATGGGTGGTCTAATTTGTATTTACCTATCAATGAATTACAAATATATTCACCTGTTCTTAATCTTTCTAATTCGTTTATCAGTTTCTGTTTTTTCTCAACTTTTAATTTTTCTGCAGCTAGTTTTTCTTCAAGTGATGTTTTCTCGTTTATTTCTTTGTAACTAAATAAAAATATTCCACAAGCAGATATAGCCAGTAAAATAACAATTACTAGTCGAATCCATTTAAAAATTTTATTTTCTTCCCAATCCTTGATGATTTTGACTATCTTGCGAACCCAATAGCCATCATTTTTACTCTGTTTTATTCCGGGAACATCTGTTTCAATGGCATTATGCTTCTTTAGAAAAGGGGGTAATTGCTTTGATTCTGCTGATAATGATAAATAGTTTCGTAAGAGCTTAAGCATTGATGGAATTTGGTTTGATGAAGTAGCAAAAGTGACTGGAATTACTATTTTCTTTTTCCAATCTAGCTTCTTACTTTTCTCGAATTCTTCTCCAATTTTTTCAAGTTCTTCATAAAAATAACGACCTTGATAATCTGCCTTAGGTAAATATAAAACAACAAAGATTTTCGCTTTTTTTATATTTTTTTCTACTTCAAGATTCCATCTCCCCGGACCAATACTTTCTTTGTCGAGAAAAAAGCTAATTCCCTGGTCTTTAAGCTCTTCAGTCAATTGATTAGCAAAAGTTTCAAGTTCTCGAGGATATGAGATAAAAATATGCACTTTCTACTCCGAGTTTTTAGTTTGTAAAAAAATGTGGATATTGCTGTTTTTGAGGATTGGACGCTACAGGATTGAGTAAAATAAATCTGTGATAAAAGTCACAAATTACCAATTTTATTGGTGACTTAAAAAGCGATTAGTAAATAACAAACCACCGTAATCACTACCACCCCAATAAAATTCAACGCCAGTCCTTCCCGTACCATTTGCGCGATGGTGACGTGGCCGCTGCCGAACACGATGGCGTTCGGTGCGGTGGCGACCGGCAGCATGAAAGCGCAGCTTGCGCTCATCGCGGCGGGCACCATCAGCAGGCTGGGATCGAGATTCGCACCGAGCGCGGCGGAGGCGAGGATCGGCATCAGCAAAATGGTGGTGGCGGTATTGCTGGTGGTTTCGGTCAGGAAAGTGACGATCAACGCGATGGTGGCGATCATGACCAACGGGTGCAGGCTCGCCAGCATCGTCAAGTGACCGGCGATGGCGTTGGATAGCCCGGATTCGACGAACGCTTGAGCAATGGCGATACCGGCCGCGAACAAGATCAGAATGCCCCAGGGTACGCGCTCGGCGGTTTGCCAGTCGATCAATTTACCGCCGCGGCCATTGGGCACCAGAAACAGGATCACCACGGCAATGAGTGCCACAATGGCGTCGTTCGCGCCTTTCAAACCGAGCCACGTGCTCCAGCCGCCGAACGGTTCCAAGCGAGTTACCCAGGCCAGTGCGGTGAAGCCGAACACGATCAGCATGCGGCGTTCTTCGGGGCGCCAATCGCCCACGGGCGGAATCGTCAGTTCGCCCCGGTAATCGAGCTTGCGGGTCAGCCATAATCCGGCCAGCGGCAGGAAAATCAGCACCACCGGCAGACCCCAGCTCATCCATTGCGAGAAACTTACCGTATTGCCAGTGAAACTTTCGTACTGCTGCATGAAAACCAGATTCGGCGGCGTACCGATCGGCGTGCCGAGGCCGCCGATACTGCTGCCGTAGGCGATTGCCAGCAACAACGGAGCCGCCAGTTTTTTGTCGGGACTTTGCGCGATCACCGCCAGCGCAATCGGCAGCATCATCAGCACCGTCGCGGTATTCGAGATCCACATACTCAGCGCCGCCGTCGCTACCATAAATCCAAGCACGATGCGGCGGCTGCTGGTGCCGCCGATGACGTTGACCATGCCGAGTGCGATGCGCCGGTGTGCGCCGGAACGTTCCATCGCCGCCGACAGCATGAAGCCGCCGAGCATCAGCAGAATCAATTCGTTGCCGAACGACGCGGCAATCTTGTCTTGCGGCAACACGCCGACCAGCGGAAAAACCGCCAGTGGAACGATCGATGTCGCCGGAATCGGAATCGGCTCGAAAATCCACCACACCACGCACAACATCGCCACCGCGCCTGCCCAGCAAGCGGGCGATTCCCAGCCGGATAGGCTCATCCAGAAATACAGCGCGCCTGCCAGCAGCGGCCCGGCGATTAAGGCCCATTCGCGATGGGGATTCATGGTCATAAGTTCTGCGTGAATAGGAAGAAATTACGAAAACCCAAGTGCTTACGGGTTCGCATCATGCCGCAGTAGGGAAAAGGCGTCAATGAATACTAAAATTTATTGATGGCAGCGTGCTGCGACGGCAAGATGCGCTATTTTTACCGGATGATTGGCGGTCCGAGTATGTCCTTTTAATACCGGCGCCGCTGTCGATCTTCATGCACGTTGATTTTAAGCTCGCGGATGCTCCAATGAAACATTATCTGGGTCCACTCGGTTAATCGCGCCTTTAAATAATGACGGGATCTGCATTCATGGTAAAAAATATCTATATTATAGATACTTAAGTAAATATGAGTGACGGTGGTTACAGCCCATAGGCGTTTGATTTGCCCGCAATGATTGGGTCTAAAGGTAACAAGCGGCGTGCGTAATCGCAGAAAATACTTTGTAGATAAGGCAAAATATGCTATTTATTAGGAATTATGTAATAAAGCTTTCGTTTTAGAATGCATGGCATGAAGGATTGATACGGACAATTTTTTATGCGTGTAGCGCGTTCGATGGCATTGAACGAAAGCAGCCAATAAAAAAGTGGAAAAAATAATAAGCCCATCGTCATATCCGGAATTGCAAGCCACGCTTGGTTTGCAAAAATTGGCTCGCTGCGAGCCGCGGGTTTTCCATTTTTAATAAATATTCAAGAGGTACTCATCCATGTTCTTCTCAAACCGCGCAATCACAAAAGGACTGCTTGCCGCTGCAGTCTCATTGCTGTCTTTGCTCCTGATAAATCCGGTACAGGCAAATCCCCGTTATGCTTCCATTGTGATCGATGCCGATAGCGGCGCTGTGTTGCACCAAGACAGCGCGGATGCGATTCGTTACCCGGCTTCCTTGACCAAGATGATGACGCTGTATATGTTGTTCGAGGCGATGGAGCGGGGCAAAATGACGCTGGATACCCCGATGAAAGTGTCGGTCCATGCCGCTGGCATGCCGCAGACCAATATCGGGTTGCGCGCCGGTGACAATCTCAAGGTGCGCGATGCGATTCCCGCTTTGGTTGTGCGCTCGGCGAACGATGCCGCAGCCGTGGTGGCGGAAGCGCTGGGTAACAGCGAAGCCAATTTCGGCCGCATGATGACCGATAAGGCGCGCCAGCTCGGGATGCGTTCGACCACTTTCCGTAATGCTTCCGGCTTGCCGAACAGCGAACAAAAAACCACGGCACGGGATATGGCGACGCTGTCGACACGGTTGATGAAGGATTTTCCCAAGCACTATCATTATTTCTCGACGCAATCGTTCAGCTATAAAGGCGTGACATACAACAGCCATAACCGCATGGTGCGCAATGTTCCCGGCGTCGATGGATTGAAAACCGGGTTTATCCGCGCTTCCGGCTTTAATGTCGCGACTTCGGCGAAACGCGGGAACCGCCGTGTCGTGGCGGTGGTCATGGGTGGTCATACGGCTGCGGCGCGCGATCAGCATATGGCGCAATTGATCGACCGCAGTTTGAACCCGGGCAGCCGCGCAAACCAAGTGGCCAGTCAGAAAACGCCAGCCCGCGTAACAACGGCGGCTGCGGCGAAAGTGAGCGCACCGGCTCCCGCGCCTGCACAAAAACCGCATCAGCAACAACCTAGAAAAGCGGATACAGTGGTAGCGGTGGCGTCGCGGCACAATCCGCCGGTTCCGAACGTGCAGACACCGGCGTCACCGCCGCAATCGCAAAAAGCCCAATCATCCGCCAAAGAGGGGTGGGCAGTACAAATCGGTTCCTATCATGAACCCGACCGCGCGCGCGCCAATGCGCAAGCGGCGGCTCGCTTGATACCCGGCGAAGTGGCGGTTACCGAAGTGGAGATCAGTAATCGCAAGCTGTACCGTGCGCGATTGGTGGGATTGCAGGAAAATCAGGCGCGTAACGCCTGCCAAAGCTTAACCCGGCAAGGCTTTGGATGCTTGGTGGTGCGTTCTTAGCGCGAGCAAATTACAAGCATAACCGGCCATCGCCTGATCATTCCTGCTGGGATCGCCAGGGCGCAATGTCTCGCTCGGTGAGCAACCGGTGTTTGCTGATGCCGGTGTCGTCAAATTCGGCTTGTTCATGCGCATTGATTTGAAAAACATTGCCGGAAGGGGTATGAATCTTGATGTGCCCATCGGCAACGGCGATATGACCGGTGCCGTCCTTATGCAATTGCACCCTAAAGCGGGTGCCGAAATCCTTGATGAGGGTATTGCCGGCTTTTACTTCCAGTTGATGAACGGCATCCTTCTGAATATCAAAATATACATTCCCCTTGAACAATTCCACATGCAGCGGTTGGCCTTCCTTGACGGCGACGGAGCTGCGCGCATCCAGAGCCATATCAATACCCGGTGCTATCGGCGTTGCTAATAGCGCTTCCGACTTCGTTTCATAAAGCCGCACACTATGCGGTTTGCCGAAATACCAAGTCATCAGCCCAAGAAAGACACAAAATCCCATGATGGCGCAGTGAATCAGGAAGCGCCGCCAGCTAAACACGAAAGCAAACGGTTCAATGACCGGTGGTTCAGGTTTCTGCATGTTGGTAGGAAAAAAATTGAAAGCAGAAATTATATACCGATGATCGTAATTTTTTTAGCCCGGGATTGGACCGGCAGGCGGCAAAAGGCAATGTTGCCGGGATTGCGCGCAAATTACTTTGGCGCGGGTCTTAGCGCGCGGCGCAGCCGTTCATTGGTTGGTTTGACGCGATCAAACGCCAGACCGCTGCTGCCTTCGCCGCGGCCGGTTTGTTTTTTCACGCCGAGCCAGCAGAAGACCTGGCCGTTGTTCCAGCGGGTGCGCTGATACGCTTGCGTGACTTGTATACCGGCTCGCGGCACTTCTTCTTCGTGCAGAAAATAAGGTTGCGGCGGTTGCTGGTCGAGTCCTTGACGTAACAATACTGTGCGCGGCTTGATTTTCTCCGGCGGATTGGGATCGCCCAGGATGATGCGCGGCATTGACGCACGCTGCAATTGGATTTCCCGGTTGTTATTGTCCAGGTGCACGGGAATCATCGGAATCCAGTTTTCCGGCACGCCTTGCATCAGTTGATAGCGAATAGCCGCGCTCGATTCGGGAATTTCCGGCACCACCAAACCACCTTCGATTTCGCTATCCAGAATACTTTCCAGGCGGCTAAAAAGCTCACGGCCCGCTTCGTTGCCTAATTTGCTGCGGCCGGTCGCCAATGGAATATGTTTTTCGATGCCCCATACCATGTTGGCGACTTCATCGCGTACGAACCACAGCTCATCCAGCGGTTTGCCTTCCTGAATTTTAGGCACGGTCGGCAATAGCAGCAGCGAGGTATCGGCGCGCACGTCATCGCTGCCTTTGACCGTGAGGTTGTACATCGCCCAGCGCTGCCAGTTTTCATCGCTGCCGGAACCTGACGCCGTGACCCAGGTTCTTTCGCCGAACACGTTAGTGACCGCGAGTCCTTGCACATTGGCGATGCTGCCGACCGGCAACTGGAAGGGCACCAAGAACCAATCGTTGGCATATACCAAACCGAATTCCATCAACAGCAGCTTGTTGATATCGGTGGTATCGGGTTTGATGTCGCCGAAATTGGTTTTGCCTTCTTCAAACGTCCACCAGCGCGTATTCGGCATACCCTCGAATTGAATCGCGGTGGGGAAGAACGACAGCGTGGATTTTCCTTCCACCGGATCGCCATTGCCGTCTCCCAAACTTTCCCGGGCCGGGTCAACGTCCAGGTTATACCAATCCAACCGGCCTTGGTAATACTCCTCGGCGGTCATGACTTTTTCCGAACCCGATTGGGGCGCCGACACGGCAAATTGATATTCCAGCTGTTGCGGCAGCCAGGCGTCGTTTTGACCTTGATCCGGCTGATAAAACAACTGCTCGTACCATTGCACGAATTTGCCGGCTAAACCATCGATGGTGATCTTGTCGCCGTCATTCGCCAAGGTAATACCGTCGTAGGCGTGATGCAGGTTATCGGCTTTCAGATAAAAATACAGATTGGCGCCATCCATCGCGCGTCCCGCCATCGCCGAAAAGCTTTGCCATACCGCCGGATGCGCCGTCAGGAAAGCATCGCTGCGGCTGGCTGGATCCGGCTCAGTGATTTGGTAACTGGGGTGTTGCAGGTATTGCGGTTTTAATGCCGACAAGCCGGCCGATTGCAAATACTTGAGCCATTGCCGCCCCATCAGCAAACGGATATCCAACAACAGAATATGCTGCTGCCCGTTGTAAGGCATCGGTCGTTGTTCGACGATCGCTTCCAGCGGCGCCGACCGGTCGAAATCCTGCGTGGCGGCATCGCCCGGTTGATATCGGGTCAATTCAGTAGTGGCCATGTGTACTTTGGCGAAGATCGGCGATCCGGCATCGTCGCCTTTGAATTCACCGCTTTGCCATTGCTTGCACAGCATCCACAGCGGATCGCGGACTTCGGCGCGCAACGCGCGGGTGAAGTTTTTGGTGCGCGGACGTCCTTCCAGCCGGTTCCAGAGCACTACCGTGGGTAACAAGACCTTGCGATCGAGCACTTCCTGGATATTTTGTATCGCAATAAAATCATTCATGGTTAATTCTCTACATTGGTTTTGAATTGCACCGCGTTATTGAAGGCCAGATCCAGCGTCATCATGATCGGATAGCGGGTTACTGATGAAATCACGGCAGGCAGAAAACGGGCGTATTCGGTTTCGTTCCAATGCGCCGGTTCGACCGCGCGTTTGCGCGCCATGTCCAAGGTTTCGTGTAAGGTATCGACCAAATCCTGCCACTGCCAGTGGCCGGTAAAATTGGCCGGTAATGCCAGCAGCAGCGATTGCGGCGCTTCGCAATTGGGGCGGTCGTAGTGAAACGTCAATCCGGTGGTTTCCTGCGTGGTGGGAATGACTTCGGTCCATTCGTCGAGCAATAAGCCGCAAATGGCGGCATTCTGCGCAAAGGCATCGGCGTAATGCGCGGTATACAGCAATTTGTCGCCGTCGATCACAAACGGATCGCCCGTGCCGGGCTGGGTATCAGGATATTGCAACGCCAGCCAATGATCGTCGGCGCGATACGGAAATTGCAACGGCGTCAGACTCAAGCTGACATTGTTCAGCGCCTCGCCAAATTGCGTCACGCTTTCCCAGCGTTGCAATTTTTCCCGTACCCGGGCGACGCCGTATAGCCAATTGTCTTCGGGAAAATCCACGCTCAGATCATTTTTCTGATAATTCAGCAATTGTGCGCGATTATCGTAGCTTTGCTGCCATTCGCCGCCATGCGCGGCGCTCAAATTAAACTCGGGCAGGATGACGAAATCCTCGTGCGTTAACTGCCGGATCGCCCGCGTCAGTTCATCAATACGCTGCTCTGCGGAAGCCGAAGCATCGCCGGTGATCAGATCATTTGCCGCGGCCAAGCGCTTGTCGATATCCGTCGCCAGCGCTTGTATTTTAGCTTGTAAAGTTTGTGCAAAACTGACGATGGCTTTTTTAGTATCGGCAATATCCAATGTTTGCGTGTCGTGCAATGCAATGTCGCTTTCCCGGGCAATCATGGCCGCGTATAGCGCGCCAACCTGGCTTGCGGTTGCCAGCAGATTTTCAAGATTGGTCAAGCTGTTCTGAAAATTGGTTTTATGCGTGGTATTCAACGTGGTGAACAAATCGTTGGGATCGTTCGATGCCGGGATCGGGATCGATTCGGTCACGATCAATAACGCCGCTTGCATCAGATACTGCATTTTGTCTTCGACCGGCATTGCTGGATCGAGCGTGGCGAAATCGGCGATGCGTTGCTCGAATTCCAGCAGCGCCGCCTGCCAGCGCGTGACGATGTTTTGCAGTTTTTCCAGCAACGCCAGGAATTGGGCGCGCCGCCAATCGTACACAAAGCCGGTTGCCGCACCGGACAGACCGAATTGACCGATTGCGTGCGCAACCGGCAAATAACCGTTGATCATTTCATCGAGATGAGCGAGCGCATTGTTTTCCGCGATAGCCGGATCGGGATCGTTCAACCAGGTATCGATCTGGGTTTTCAGCGCATTCAAGGCAGGTTGTTGTGGCAACAGCAAGTCACGCACCGCAGTGACTTTTTCCACACGGATGGTTGCTACGCCATCGTCTTGCTGCGATGCCTCGTTCGGCAGTTTCACGTCGGTGGTTTTCAGCGGCCGCGATTGCGTGATCAATGCCTTGAGATCGTGCAGCATCGGCATCACTTCAAAGAATGAAAATTTTCCGGGCAGCTTGCCGCGGTATTGGATTTTGATGTCGCTGTCGACGCGCACACCGGGAATGGCATACACGTAGGTCAGGATGCGGTCGTCGAGCGCGGTCATTTGCTGCTGGTCGCTCGACAGCATGTACATCAAGTCGGACGCCAGCAATCCCAAATCCTGCGCGCTGACCGTTCGCTGTTCCTGTTGCGCGTTACCTTGGTGGTAATAATCGACGGTGCAGAAAATATCGCTCATTGCCGGCAATAGTTGCGTCAGCCATTGATTGATTGCCGGTTCCGCTTTCGCACGCGGCGTGCTGTTGGCAGGGTCGCCGGGATTCAATCCGGGTCGCAAGTGCAAACCGACCCGGTGCGTCAGTGTGACGCCGCTGCGCGGTGTCTGCACCACTTCCGGGATGGGTGGGAAATGTCCCTTGCTGAAGGCATCCAATGTTCCGGCGGCCCGATCGTAATTGCCTTGCACCACTTGGTAGACGCCTTCCGCCATTGCCAGATCGGCAACCGCATCGTTGATATTCATGATGCGTTGTACTTCGCGATTGATCGCATCCAATTTGTTTTGCTCGGTGATGACGGGTAATGCTGCAATACCGAACGGATAATTCCGGTTCGCGCCGGTTTGTGCTTGTACATGTTCGATCAGCGTCAGGCCGTCGACCACGTTGCGCGCTTCCACTGCGCTGATCGGCTCGTTGCTGGGAGTTGCGGTGGTCGATAACCGGTCGCCGGCGAGCGGGAATTGCTTGCGCAAATCGAAGATGATGCTATCGAGGAACAAATCGCCGGCATCGTGCAAACCGCGCTCCAGATAGTATCCGAGCAAGGCCGACAGGCTTTGGCCGTTGCGCATGCCGTCGACGATGTTCATGGCCAGCCGCACGCGTTCGGAGGTGAGGTTGATCGCCAGACTATCGGGATTGCTGGGTGTGGCATTGGCCAGATAGCCGTTGCGCAGCACCGCGGCGGTGACGGCATGATTCAACGAGGGGGCGTGGATGTAACCGAAATTCTTGTCGTCTTCAGCCAACGGTGCCTGACCAGGTTTGTTGAAAACTTTATCGAGTTCGTCCGTCAGTTTGACCGGTGTCAGATTTTTGTTTTCCGGACGGACATCTTCCAGCCAAGCGTAAGCGCCCAGGTAACAACCATGCGAATCGGCAGCGTTGCCATTATCCGGTGTCGTGCCGGGCTCCGGCTGCGCTTGCCCGGCTATTTGCTGCATGATATCCAGTTGCACGTTCAACAACCCCAGCCACCAGGCGTCGAGGCGGTAGCTGCAGCAGTCGATATGCTCGGCGAAAATCCGCTCCAGCCGCGCCGTGGGGGTTTGCTGCAAACGCTCCAGGGCGTTGATTTGGGTATTCAGGTAAGGGTTGCGCACTTTCAGTATCTGCGGGATGAAGTCAGCGATTTGCAAATTCGGCTGGTTGGTGATCGCCGGTTCGGCTTTGTACAGATATTGCCAAGGACTGCCTTTATCTTCTTCGACTTCCTGGATATGCAGAAACTTCGGTTCGCGCTTCGCCAGTGAGAATTGCTGCGGATTCAGCACATTCGCTTCCAGGTGCAGGCGCAAGCTGGTATCGAGGTACGATAAATCGAGTGCATGGTGCAACATTAAATAGAGCAGCGCGGTCGGCGGCTTGTCGTCGATGAATCCTTGTTGCAAGCGTAAGGTATTGTGTGATTGGCGCGCGGCGGCAGCGAGCCATTCGAGGTAATTCGAACCGTCGGTGTGATAAACCCGCACCGGGTTGAATTCTGAAAGCGCTTGATCGTTGATCAGCGGGCCTTTCAGCAGGTTGGCGGCGAGCGTGAAAAATTTATTCAGAATGTCGGGAATCTTGTTGTTGTCCTGCGCCGAATAACCCAGCTGAGCCAGTAAGTTAAGGCCGCTTTGGGTATAAAACAGCGAGGCAATCGTAGCGTAAATCGCGCCATTGATGCCGGAAGTTTTGTAGCGGTTGTACAACTGTTCGGCGCTTTCGGCATAGCGTTGATAAAACTCGACCGATGCAGGGTGCAGACCGACGATATCGAGCAATGCCTGTTGCGGGTCAGTTTGCGGTTTGCCGACATACGACACGTTCGGCAGCAGTGAAGTCCAGCGTTCATCGGCTTTCTTGATGAGCTCGTAAAGACCGGATAGAAACAGAAAAGAACCGGATATTTCAGATTCCAGCCGGTCGTTGCTGAATAACTTGCGATTGATCCACGCCATGCGCGAGAACGGTGTGGCCGGTAGGATGCCATAAGGTTGTTTGCCGATACGGATCGCCGGCAGTGTGCCGCGGCCGAGCACGTAACGATTGAAATAGTTGCGTGTGCGAGTGATGGTGCCGTCGCTGAATACCGGTTCCATCATTTGATCCATGAAATAGCCCAGTGTCGCCGGCCACAGCGCTTCGTTCATCGCTCTGGCTTCCAGCTGATCGTTAGCATAATACTGCGGTGATAATTTCAGAATCGCCGGGTCGATACCCAGGCTTTGTGCCAACCAGCGGCCATCCTTTCGTGTGCGCCAGTCAGCGGGGTCATCGTCGGTGATGAGCTGATTGAAATAATGATCGTAACTGGCATCGGCGTCGCTGAACCAGGTATAGCCGCTTTCCTGGTCTTCGACGTTATTGGTCGGCGCGCCTTGCATCAGGAAACTGAATCCTTTGCGGCTGCGTTGATGATGCTGAATCAACTGCTGCAATTGCTCGCGGCTTTTGTTGACATCGGCGCTGAGCCGGACACCGAGCACAAACAACCGGTCGAAGCCGCGTTTTGCCTGGATGTCGTTCAGATTAATCTTGAATCCCATGCCTTTCGCGACTGCTTCGTCAAAATCGGTGATCCATTTCATTTCATCGGGTACGATCAATTCGTCGTCTTCCAGCCGTAATTGTTGATCTTCCGGGGCATTGGGGTTGGGTCCGACGATCAGTTCCGACGGCACCGGGCGGCCGATATGCAGCAGTGTTTGCGCTTTGCCGTTGAAACCCATCACCACGAACCGTTCCGGTAACAGCGCGATGCGCGCCGGGTTGGACCAGGCCAGCAACTGTGTATCGACATCGTTGATGACCGGCAATTCCAGAAACTCGACGCGTACGTTGATGATGGTTTCGGGTTGCGCCGGTTTGACATTCAAGTTCTGCGGTTGGTATGAATTGACGATTTCTAGCGCGCGAGGTTCGCCGAGACTGTTTTTAAGCGCGGCAAACGCAGCTTCCAGAGCGGTGGCATCGTTATGGGCGCTGAATACGGCTTGCCAGTATTGTTGCACCGCTGGCTTTTCGGCAGCAGGCAGCGGTTGTTCGGAAACAATCACCAAAATATAATCACCATCCGCCTTGACCGGTTCTTCAGCTAGATTCAGCGGCTTGAATGATTGACTCAACCAATACGCCCGGCCCGCGCCGTGGCTTTTCACCAGCGATTGCCACGCCGCGCGTTTTTCGCTGTCGGCACCACCCGCTTTCCAGATATTGGTCCAGTAAACGCGGGTGTTGCTGATTTCAATTTCTGAGGGAATCTCCTCAAAGGTATCGACGCTGATGTCGTCCGGATAGACTCGCATCCATAGCTGCTGGGAGACACCATCGCGTTCATCGGGGTTAGCGATTGTTTTAAAGCGCGTTTCGACGCGCAACGGAAATAACAGAATCGGGTGAAGATCGTTGAGTTGTGCGATATTTTGAGTGGGATCGGAAAAAACTTCGAACAGCGTTTCCTGATCGAGCAAAATCTGACGGTTTCGTTCGAGTTCGGCTTGCAATTTGGCGGTAGTGCCACGCAAGGATTCCTGCTCATGCAGCAATGCTTGTAATTGTTCCTTGGCACTGCCGTCCGTCCGGCGGCGCAACGAGGCGATCAAGCGTTCGTTTTTTTGCAGCTTTTCGTTGGTGGCGAACCAATCCAACCGGCTTTGCCGGTGCTGTTGCCGCGCTTGATCGATCTGCTTTTGAGTGTCTTCGAATTGAGTCATAAGTCAAATTCTGCCGGTTAAATTTTTGTACGCTGGCTGCCAGGCTTAGTCGGGCGGCAGCATTTCGGCTGCGTGCACGCCAACCAGCACCGGTGCTTGGAACAAGATATAAGCCAGTTCCGCCGAGTTGATATTGGCTGTCCAGCTCAGCAAATGATCCTCTTTCCATTGCTCCGCTTTTTCCTGCGCGGTTCCGCCCGGCTGTGTGTTTGGCAGGCTGCGCGCGGGTGCGGCGGCGATATCGATAAATTCGCCGTCACTGATGCCGGGCGCGACATCGGTCCAGGCGAGATCGTTCCAGACTTGAATCGGGCCTTCGCGGTCGATATCCAAGCCGAAGCGCGGTTCGCCGGGCCGTTCCTTGATTACGAAGAACCAGCCGGGTTCGTTGTCAACTTCAGGATTGCCGCGTGCTTCTTCTTCGGTTAAATCGAAACCGAAAAAGTAAATGTCCGGTTTGACTTGCGCTTCGTACAGCGGCGTTTTGATCGGCACGCTGTCGTCGAACACCCGCTCGGTTTTTTTGTTCGGCGCCGGATTGGTATCGCTGATCGGTTGCCATTTAGCTTTTTGCGCATAGATGACCGCATTGGGGTATTTTTTCAGCAATTCGCCGCGAATTACCAGTACCAGTTCTTCCTCGTTTTCCAAACCTTGCTCGCGGTGATCGTGCTCGCCCAGTTTGGAAAACCGCGACCAGCGGTGAATCGGTGGAATGTCTTTCAATTCCTCGCGACGCTGCTCGCTGTCCTCGGTGGGGCTGAGAAAACCGCTGACGTCCCAGAACTGCCGGAAGTAGGAGCCGCGCTGATCGGTCGGATATTCGCGCCAGAGCAATTCGCGCGCGAATTCGTGATTGAGGCCGACCATGTACGATTCGATGAAAGGCTGGTTGGTCTTCAATAGGGTGATGGTATTTTGTGCGATGAAATTCAGATTCGGCACAAACAACTCGGTGGATTTGTCGACCAGCGGTTTGTACATCGGGATATCGAATTCCGGATAGGCCATCGCTTCGACAAACTTTTCGCCGATCAATTTAAAGATGTGTGCCGGCAACAGGATATTGTTCAAAGTCCATTTCGGGATGGTAACTGCCGGGTTCAATTTGACCAATGTGTCCGTCGCCAATTGAGCGACATTTACCGGCACGGCTGCGGGGATGACGCCGGCTTGCAGGCCGTTTTGCAGCAGTATGTAAGAATCTTTCAACGCGGCTTTAAAGCGGCTCGACTGGATATTATCGGCTGCACCGGTGGTTGCGGGTTGCGGCGGATTGGCCGGGTCCAATGCCAGAAGATTCAGTTCTGGCGTCAGCACAAAATTACTGCTGGACGGCATGGCGTCAACCGCAGCCGGTGTTTGCCCGGTTTCGGATACCGAATCGGCTTGATTGGTTTGTGCGATCAAGCGCTGCGCTGCGCGGTAAGCCCACAATAATCCTGCGCTCACCGCCGCTGCCACAGCCCAGATTCCGGCGCTGGCACCGATAATCGCCAGCACGACAATCAGCACTAGAGTCAACGCCAATAAGAGATAGGGAATGAACGGATAACGTTTCAGCAAATCCAGCAACCAGGACGGCACATCCTTGGGTTGCGCATCTTGCGAGAGATTGTCTAACGACGGCAACGTAGCGGGGATCACATGCGGCGGCGCGGCAGTGACGATACCGTCGTTGACGCGGGTAATCAGATTGTTTGAATGGATACGCTCGTCAAAGGCCGACAGCTTTTGCAAGCGCCCGTTCGGGCGCAACATGCGCCGCAGTGGTGCGGAGGTCAGCGCGGGTGTGACCGGGCTTTGCTTGATTCGATGAGAAACCGTGATGCCTTGGCTGATGACGCGTTTTTGCACCGGCGCTGTTATGAACAGGATTTTGTCGTGGCTGATCTGTTGCAACGGCAGCACTTGTTTCTGATACCAGCTATTGGCGGTGATCTTAGCCAGTTGCGCCAGACGTATTTGGCGGTTGGCTTCGAGCACGTCGCCGACCTGATCCCACGCCGCATCCATATACTCTTCCTGATTGGCGATGATGACGTCGGTACCGAAGCCGGCAGCACTGCGCCAGCGCGGATCGAGGTTCAGTTCATGCAGCCAGTTGTCATTGTTCGGTGCGTCGCTGCCGTCGGCTTCTTTCAGTACGCGGTTGCGGAGCGCGTGCCAGCGGCCATAGATCGACGGGGTGATCAGCGGATCGGGATCGGCCTGGATGGCATCGGGCAGATCGGTATTCTGGTTCGCCGCATCGGCGGCAAGGCGGGCGTAGTCATCGGCGAGATTCAGAAAGGCCGCCAGCTCCTGTTGGAACACATGCGGATACGGCTGATCCCAATTTTCCCACTTGACGATTTCCTGCTCGGCTTCATTACTCAACGGTGCGAGCAGCGCGCCGCCGAGTTTCAGCACACCTTCGAGATCCGGATTTTGAATGCCGCTGATATTGGAACCGGGATTTTGTACATCGATATCACGTCGGCCGACGCGGCTATCCGCCGGTTTCGGTTCGAGCAGCCGCACCAGGTATTCAAAGTCGCCTTGCGAGCCGGTGCGGAAAAACCAGCGGTAATAAACCGGGAATTGCGTCGGTGCTGGGCGGCCTTCGCCCCATGCCGAGAATGTCGCATGCGGCGCATCGTCAGGGTTCATCCCCAATCCGGCCAAACGGCCGGTTTCAAAGGTGGGGATCAGAAAAGCATGATAGCGTTCGTTCGGAGTCAGTTTGCGCGGGCAGACGATGCGTGAATAGGCTTCGTCGGCATTCTGCGCCAGCACGCTTTGCAGTTGCGATAGGGCAGTGTTGATGTCCGGCGCTTGCGGCGCATCCTGGTTACCGGCGATATTTTTGTTGACGTGCACATGCGCCCACGCCCACAGTTCCTCGGCTTTGGGAAATACCGATCCCAGCGCATCGGCTTTAATATCGATAAAAGGCAGCGGTTTGCCGGAAATATTCCCGCCATCGGTAAATTCCGCCTCGGTCAATACGATCAACGTGACCCATGGCCGTAACCGCGATCCCGCCGGTGCCGCCGGGGTGTAACGCCAAGGAAAATCTTCGTCGTAGAACTCGATATGGCACAGATAATTCGGCTCAAAGTTGGTGATCCAGTTGAGCGGTTCGGTTTTGATCACTGCGCGCGATTCGATACCGATGATGTCGCCAGGGCCGTACAGGGCAACGTTCTTATTGACCGGCGCGGCGACATCGCCGCCTTCGCCGCCGCTGCCTTTGATATTCAGGCTGACTGCGACACTGGCGCGGGTTTTGACCGAAGCATCCAAATCCGCCGACTGAATATTGTTGGCGATGCCTTGCCGCAGCCACGGTAAGAAAGTATACGTGCCGATCGCCATTATGCCGCCTCCTGCAGAGGGACTGCTTCGACGCTTGGGATGACGTGCAGGCTGTCTTGCAGTGCGGGTGATTGATTGACTTGCGCGCGCAGAAAATCTTGCGCTTGTGCGTGCGTGGCAAAATAAGCATTTTTGCTATGCGGACTGTTGTTCATCGTCGAAGCGACTACGTAGCCGGTTTCTTTCACCACAATTTTCTGCTCGACCGGTGCTTTCTGCGTCTTATAGTTTGCCGAAAGCGCTGATTTCGACGCGGCGTTGCGGCCCAGGAAGTGGTTGAAAAATTCGGCGCCGATGGCGACAAAGCGGATCAGCAGCGAAATGAAATTGTTGTCGATAATGTTTTGCTCGTAACGCACGATCCGTTTAACCGCTGCGGACGATTTCAATTGTTGGTTGCTGACCGACAATTCGATACCGGCATTTTGCTTTTCGTACGCGGGCGCGCTCAATTTATTGGCATCGCTTAGGTTTTTATATTGCGCGGTGGCAAACGATTCTTTGGTATCCGCCGCCTTCGCCAAACCGGTGTCGATCACTTCGACGGTCAATCGTTTGGCGTCTTTCGGTTTCTGATTGCCGACTTTGTCGAGATCCAAATCGAGCGGAATGGCGCGCTGGTTGACGCGCAATACGCCGACCGGATGCAGAATCAAATCGCTGGTGCTTTCAATCGCGCGCAGCGATACCAGCAATTGATTGGACGCGGGTAGTTCGGCCGTCCAGTTTTCCAGCTTCTCGAATTCCGCTGCGATGAGCGGCATGATGTCGATGGCTGGCAGTGTCGTATTTTCGTCTTCGCCCCAGGTATGACTAAAGGGTACATCAATATCCCAGAATAGCAGCGAAATCGAACCTTCGCCCTCGATATGCCATGGCGAGGTGCCTTCCAGTTCGCCGCGCATTCGCACGCTGAAAAAGCCGATGCCGAACACTTTGACCTCAAACGATGCGGAAACGGTAATGATGAAGTAGAACGGCGAGAACTGGAACAATGCATCAAAACCGATATGACCGGAGATATTAAAAGCGCTGAGCCCGAAATAAACTTCCGCTTTGGCGCCGAATTGCACGGTATTGGAAGTCACCGCGAAATACCCTTCCACCCCGATACGAGCAAATGAGGTGTTCAGAATATTGATGGCAATTCGATTAGGATTGGGAAAAGGCAGTGGCGGCGGCTTGAAGGAAGGGTGGAAGCCGCCGACACTGATCACAAAATTGGCATTGTCGCCCCAGGCGATCAATAGCCCCATATCGCCGTCGATGGTGAGAAAAATCACCCGCGAATCGTACAAACTGGCATAAAACCACAAGCGCTGCTTGTCGACTTCCAAGGCGCCGATGAAACTGACCTGAATGATGATCAACGCAGCATCTTCGTCAGGCAACGCAACTTTCAACACGCCGAGAATGGCGATGTTTCCCGGCGGTATTTCGATGATGATGCCGAGTGAAGCGCTGACCAGTGTCGGTGTTCCCCAACCCAGCTTAGCCATTGGGCCGATCAGAAATACATCTTGCGCGGGCGGGAAGAACTGACGCAGATCGCTGATGATGCGCGGCGCATTCTCGATGATATTGTCCGGGAACATGATGCTGTCGATTGAACCCGTGCGCACGCCGGCGGCGATGATCTCCAATTCCATCGTGCGGTTTAGGCCGAGTAATCCACCGACTGCATTCAAGGTAAAGCCGAAACCCAATTGCAGCGGCGTGCCGAATTCGGCGCTGAGTATGATCAGCAATGAGAAGCCGTCGGAACCGTCGGGCATGCGCGTCGTGATCAAGCCGATCGCTTTCACCGTGACAATGCCGCTGAACATCAACTCCAGCGCACCGGCGTATTCTTCCTTATCGAAATCAAAATAAAGATAACCACCGCCTTTGACGATGCCGACATCGAGCGACAAGCCCACGCCGTTAGGCGGTTTGAAACCCAGACTGATATCAACCGGTCCGGCATTGCCGCTGCGGTTGTCGACTAAGGCAAAGTCGATCGCCAGACCGATGTTTTCGACGACGGCGGCGAGCGGACCCAATGCGGCTTTGATATCCGCAGAGACAGCAGTGGGGAATTTGTTGTTGTCGATGCCGACCGAAAAAGTAAGTGCGCTGACATCCACCGGTCCGAGATTCAGGTGCAGCGGCAGTTGGATTTCCAGCGCGCTGCTGCCGACGAAAAACAAGCCGTTGCTGCTGTTGTAGCCGAATGCCATGCCGAAATCGGAATTGAGCTGGATGCCGCTTAGAATGTCGGTGAGGAAACCGTCGCCGTCGGCAAACGAGATCGATAGTTTACCGGCGCCGATTTCACCGCCGACGGTAAAATCGGCTGCCGATTGTCCGCCGCTGCCTTGAATCCGGCCGCCGAAGCTGATGCCGAATTTGCCGACTTCCAACCGGCTGCCATCCGGGTCGCCGATCAACAGATACGGTGTTGCCGCTTGCGTGCGGTCGGCGCTGACGCTGAGGTTCAACGAACCGGAAACCGTATCCGCTGCGGAGGTATGAAAAGTGAATTTGGCGGGCGGCTGAATCACCAGTTCAGCACCGAACGGCAGCGTGGCTTGCAAATCCAACGTGACTTTCAGATCGTTAGCGGCAAATTCGATTTTACCGGGACTGAGATTCTGTCGGACCGATAAACTCAAGCCATTGGGGTTGAGATCGGTGCGCGGCCGTAATTGGAAGATGACCGCTTCGAGAATCGGTGTGGGCGTGGTGTCGTCATAGAAAGCCGGGGCTTTGAGATGCAGCAACAGACGTTCGAGCCGCTGCAACAAATTCGCCGCATCCAGGCTGTTGCTGCCCCAGTTGTAGTGCGACTGCAATGCCGATACCGGCGATTCCAGCCACTTGCCCAGTTCGTTGAAATGAAAGGTGGAGATGGTGAATTCCGGATTGCCCGGATCGGTGGAGCCAATGTTGTTACGTTGACGCTCGAGTATGCCCAGCAGCTCGAGGAATTCGTTGATACCGTTGGCGGCATCCAGCGTGCGGACCAGCAAGTAGTTAAACAGACGCTCGGCGAAATGACTGGAAACGTTCGCCGGAATACCGCCGATCCCTTGCACGGCGGTCTGCAACTGATCGATTTTCTGAATGGCGGTGATGACTTGGCTGATCAGTTCCGCGCTGATCGCGATAATTTGCCCAATGTCTTCCGCCTCAATCGCTTCCGCCAAATCCCCGGCTTTTTGCAACACGGTTTTGCTGCTGGCGACCAGCGCTTGCATCGGTGAAGCCAGCGACGATACCTGGCCGCTGTTGAGCATGATGCCGAGTTCGGCAAACGTCTGCACCGCGCGCGAACTACTCAGCTCGCGTTCCAGCGGCTCCAGCACATTGGAAATTTGCAGCAGAACGCGCTGCAAGGTGTTCACTTCACTTGACATCGGCGGTCTCCTCAGTGAACGCGGAGCGGGCGGTTAGTTCGTCTGCGGGAAGCGCAACTTCAAACTGTTGCACAAACTCGTGCAAGTTATCGAAACTGTTGATGAATCCCATTACTTCGTCAAAGTAACGGTTGATTACTCGCTGCAAAGCTGCGCTGCCATGCTGTGTCAATACTTCGGCCATGCGCCGGATCATTTGATCGCGCGTGATGCCTTCCACTTCAAACGGAATCAGATGTGCGGGATCGCGCGCATTGTTGACGAAGTGCGCCAGGAATGTGGGGCCTTTGCTGCGATGCCAAGCTACCGTGACCGGCCGCCGGTGATTGACGAGCGCAATCACTTCCTGGCGGTGATCGAGAATCCGCTGGTAAATCTCCGCGCCCTTGCGCGTATTCAAAAAGCGCTCGCGCACTTCGGTGGTGTGGTTGATGCCGGTGAAAATGCCTTCGACATCGTTCAACGTCTGCCCGGCAGGGCCGACCGGCGGGTTGGCGGTAGTGATGGGGGTGATGCTGAGGTAGGCCATGACCGGGTGGATATGGCAGGCGAGTGTTCGCGCCGGATTGGCGCTATCTCCTGCGTACAGCAGACCGACTACTTTGTTTTGTGCATTGACGATTACAGAGCCTGAGTCGCCTTCATCAGAGAATTTCATTTCTCCATTGCAATTGGGTTGTGTGACTTCGATATAGAGAGCACGGCCTCCGGTGGGATCTATCGCGGCCGTATCGATGACCTTGCCCGTTGTTTTGCTGGTTCTTCGTCCGACTTTATAAACGACATAATCGCTGCCGCCCAAATCGCTTTGCGCAACACGGGCGATATCTTCCAGTTTGCTGTTGCCGCCGATATTCAAACCTCGAATTTCATTCTTGTACGATACGCCGCAATTGGTATTGCACCAGCTGGAGATGCAGATATCCAGTTTGGCGATCGCGCAATCCAGGAAATAGTCTTGTGCTGTTTCGCTAGGGTAAGTGTAAGAATAAGGCCCTTGCTGTCCAATGTTATGGATTTTTCCGATTGGATTGCGCCGTTCTTGTGCGGCATCAATATTGATAGTCCCCGCATTATCGATATAGCGCGGTTGATAAATTGTATCGCCATTGGCTGCGCCATTGCTTGCAAGGACATGATTGTTCGATAGCAACACGACGTTTTCCGGTCCGCTGACGCCGTTCAACGTGGCAAAACAACCTAATGTTCCAGAGCCGATTTGACTCGAAGCATTCGTCTTGAAATTGGTAATCGATATGCCGCCGATCAGCGGTGAATGTTGATCCAAGTCCTCGCAATGCAATGGTTTGGGTTGTATAACCAACACCACATCGGTGGGTATACCCTTGTATTCTTTCGGGATGATATCGGCAGGATTCAAATCTTCCGGCTTGCGTTTTTCCTTGACGTACACGCGAAACGCAATCTGATTGGTGGTTTTGCCGCCGACTTCTTTCAGGCCGTAGCCGACGCCGATCACGCCCGGAATTTTTTTTAGCTCGGTTTCGGCTTCCGCGTGTAATGCAGCGAGTTCTTTTTGATCCATCACCTCACCTCCATGCGATGCGGAAATAGTTTGGAAATTGAATGAATTTTTTCTGCAGTATCGTACCCGCCCTTTGGGGTTGATTGGGATGCACAAAAATTGAAACGCCAAGGAATAATTTGCAGAAAACTTAGTACCGGGTGGATATGGCAGGCATAAGCTATGTAAGGGTCGTGCATGTGCTGACCCCACAATAAGCCGACGGCGCGCTGGTATTGGTCGACCAGCAAGGCACCGGAATCGCCTTTGCGCGAGAACGGGTACAACTCACCTTTTTCATCCGGTATGGCGCGAATCACCAACGTGTTGTGGCAGCGTCCGCCAGAAACTGTTTCAACCGTGGCTTCGCAGTCAATGACTTTTCCCTGCGCCGCGCCCTCCCGGCCCGCTAGATGCACCTTGAGTTCCCGGCCTTCGAAGGTGTCGTGCGGATGAATCCTGGCAACTTGGGTGAAATACTGGATTTTACTGTGAATCCGCTGCGGATTTTTGTTTTGCTTCAGCAGCAGGCTGGCTGTTGCACAATCGATGTAATAGGGTTTTTCCGGCTCCCCGGGATAAGCGTAGTGATAGTGTCCGCACATTCCCGTATGATCGATTTTGGCGATGGCGTTTAAGTGTGAGACGTCAAACACGGTTTGATCGCCTTGTTCTTCGTAACCAGGCTGGAAAATTATGTCGCCGCATTCGGCATCGTGGGCGAGCAAGACATGCCGATTGGATACCAATACCAGCGACTGCCAGTCCGGTGCGTTTCGTTTCGCGGCAAAAAACCCCAGTGTTCCCAAACCAATCTGCGTATGATGCGCCCGGCTGGCGCCTTTTAGATTGCTGATAGCGGCCCCGGCGCGCGGCAACGATGCTGCAGCGGAATGCCGGATGGTGCTATCCGGATAACCGGACAGTTTGAACGAGATGTTTGCAGCCATAGTAACCGCCTATTAATTAAGCTCAGCAACCGTACGATTGCACAGTTGCACTTGTCTTAATAATTCAACCAGTCACTTCTGTCATAAAAATGACCGGGTTTGATCGGATGCAGTGACGCTTGTAAAACTCACCAGTGTTGCTGGGAATTTTCGCGATGCTTAAAACTTGACTGAATTCACCGATCCACAAAAGTATGCAGATCGGTTTTATCTCGATTGAGGGTCTTTTAGGTGGGTTTTGATGCAGCTAATAATGGGATAACCCTTTATTATTATTTGTTTTTTCTATTGGTGTAGAAAAATATTAACCCCGATATGATTTGGACTATACTGAAAAGAAAAAAAGCTGTCAAACGGGTTGATTAGTTTTTAATCCGGTATTTTCAATGTAAGAATCACGCATAACGGCTCATAAATAAGGTGAAAAAATGCTGAATTCCTCGATCTTGGATATTGCGTTAGGGATGGTTTTTCTTTTTGTGTTGATCAGTTTGCTTTGTTCGGCAATCAACGAGATGCTGGCGCAATTTTTGCGCATGCGTGCGAAAAATCTCGAAGCGGGATTGATGAATCTGTTGCAATCGGGTGAAGGCAACAAACTGGTGGAGGATCTTTATAAGCATCCATTGATCAACGGACTTTCAAAAACAGGGCAAAAGCCTTCGTATATTCCACCAAAAAGTTTTACCTTGGCATTGATCGATATCGTATGCGGCAGTACCGGCAAGCTGCCGGCAAACAACCAATCTTTAATCGACGCGATTGAAAAACAAAGCACGATCGCGAAAACTGAGGCAGGCCGGTCAATTATTCTGCTGCTGCACGAGGCCGGAGACGACTTCGAAAAAGGACGGAAAAATCTGGAAAACTGGTATAACGATGCAATGGATCGAGTCGGCGGCTGGTACAAACAGAAAACGCAAGTGATTATTTTTACCATTGCTTTTGTTGTTTGCACTGCCTTGAATATCGACGCCATCAAAATTTCCCAAACTTTGTGGACCGATATCGCGCTCAGGCAGGCGCTGGTTCAAGCGGCTTCTTCGATGGATGTTGCAAGTTTGATGGATCAAGGATTGGTCGAACAGAAATCAGCGCCGGCTGGTGATGCAGCAGTTGCGGCGCAGCCAAACGAGCAGACAATGGTTGGAGATTCCATGGAGAATGTTCAGCGATCCGCTAAGACCGCCGGAGTATTGGTTGAACAAATTAAAGCATTGCATCTGCCGATTGGCTGGAAAGAAATGAAGAATGGAACGGAAGTTTGGGTATGCAAGGAACTCGATTTAATGGGATGGATTATCAAAATCATGGGCATTCTGATCACGACTTTTGCCGGATCGCTTGGCGCGCCATTTTGGTTTCAGTTGTTGAATAAGATTGTCGATCTGCGGGCGGCGGGTAAGCAACCTGGGAAATCAAATGTTGGCGCGCGATAATGCGTTGATAGATAAATCGCTTTAGAATTTAGCAAGCAAGAATGCGAGTAATGTTCTGCGTTACTTTGTCCGGATGAAACGGTTTGATGATGTAACCTTTTGCTCCGGAACTTGCAGCGCGATTGAATGTTTCACGATTGGCGGCAGCGGTAATCATTACAGCCTTGGTTAACGGGTTTTGATCACGTATGATTTTTAGCGCTTCCAGGCCATTCATTACCGGCATCTCATAATCCAAGCAAACGATATCGGGATTATGTGCCGATACAAGCTCAACCGCTTGCTGGCCGTGATGAGCTTCACCAACAACGTGGACGCCCATATGAGACAGGATCGCCATTAATAAACGGCGCAGTGTTTGACTGTCATCAGCGACCACCGCTGTGGCATGAAACGGTTTATCTTTAAAGGGATTACGTTTTTTCTCGGCAATCATCAAAAGCCGTTGCGCATGCGCTACTTTCTGTAATACATTGATAATTTGCGCCTGAGAAAACGGCTTATAGATAAATCCAGCGGTTCCTGCTTCTGCGGCGGTATGTTCAAGATCCCGGTTACTGCTGCCGGTGATCATGATTACCGCTATTTGTGGATAATTTGAATGAATCTGAGCCAACAGCGTAAGGCCGTCGGCATCGGGTAAATTGTAATCGAGGCAAATAATGTGCGGATTCAGGCTGGCGATCGCAGCAAGTAATTTTGCGCCGCTGCCAAGTTCACCGACGACATCATAATCATCATTATGAAGCAGTGCTCGCAAAACGCTACGAATGGAAATGGAATCATCGACGATTAGAATGCGCAATTTATTATGTGAAAGCATCATCGTTTCTATTTTTCGCTAAAGATATGTTTTTGTTTGATAAAAGACAGCGGACTATTGAGCGAGAGAATTTCAGAGTTTTTCATGCTTCTTTTGTGCCGAGGTTAAATAGCATTAGATTTCGGCAAGAAACAGAATATATTTTGTAAATCTATTCCTCTTTAATTATAAGAATATTCTTACTCTATGGATTTGTTTTTCAACCAATCTTCCCGTAAACCCCGCGCTTGCGAAAATGCTTGTCCTAACCCTTCACCGTCATGTTTCTCCAGCATTTCCCGCAGGCTGTGCAACTCATTCTGGTACGCCGCAATCTGCTCAAGCAGCGCCTCCCTATTTGCCAGACAAATGTCGCGCCACATTTCCGGGGAACTGCTGGCGATGCGGGTGAAGTCACGGAAGCCGCTGCCGGCGAAGCGCAGCAAGTTTTCCGGTTGATCGGTACTATGCTGCAGGTGATTCATCAGCGTGAACGCCAGCAGGTGCGGCAAGTGGCTGGTCGCGGCGAGCACGCGGTCGTGTTCGTCGGCGGGCATCAGCGATACGTTGGCGCCGCAGGCTTGCCATAAGTGACGGATACGTTCGACTGCTTCCATGCTGGTTTCCGGCAGCGGCGTCAGGATTACATGTTTATTAGCGTATAAATCCGCTTGCGACGCTTGCACGCCACTGTGCTCGGCACCGGCGATCGGGTGTCCGGGGACGAAATGATGGCGGTTCTGTAACGGCAAGTAGTGGCGCGCGGCGGTGACGACATCTTGTTTGGTGCTGCCTGCGTCGGTGATGAGCGTGTGGGCGTGCAAATGCGGGGCAATGTGTTCCATGGTCACGGCGGTCTGGCCGACCGGCATCGCCAGGAACACCAGATCGGCATTATGTAGCGCCGCTGCGGTATCGGTGGCGATTTCGTCGATCACACCCAGTTCGACAGCACGCTGCATATTGGCCGGGCTGCGGCCGATGCCGGTGATCTGTTGGACCAGACCCGCCTTGCGTAGCGCCAGTGCGAACGATCCGCCGATCAGACCGACGCCGATGATGACCAATTTTTTCAAAGCGGTGGCAGTTGTCATGGCAGTGACCCCGGATAGTGTGAAATTACGCCAGTTCGCTCAAGGCATGATCGAGCGATTCGAGGAAGCGCTGGTTTTGCGCTTCCAGTCCGATCGTGACGCGCAGGTGATGCGGCATTTCGTAGATTCCCAGCGGACGTACGATAACACCTTGACGCAGTAAGCTTTGATAGACCTTTTGCGTGTTGCCGGCTTCGCCTTTGACGCGGAAGCTGATGAAATTGCCGTACGATGGGATGGATTCGATACCCATTTTGCGAAAGCCATCGGTTAGTTGCAGCATGCCCGCGCGGTTGAGCGCATACGAACGTTGCACAAATTCGGCGTCATTCAATGCTGCCAGAGCACCAACCAAGCCGATGCTGCTGACGTTGAACGGTTGCCGCACGCGATTCATCAGATTGGCGACATCCGGGTGTGCCAAGCCGAAGCCGATGCGGACACCCGCCAAGCCGTATACCTTGGAAAATGTTCGCGTGATCAGCAAGTTGGGAAATTGTTTGAGCCATTTGAGGCTGTCGGGTTTGTTGGCTTCCGGCAGGTACTCGTAATACGCTTCGTCCATGACTACCAGCACATCGCGCGATACCCGCTCCATGAAGCGCAACAAATCTTCTTCACTCGACAAAGTACCAGTCGGATTGTTCGGACTGGCGATAAACACAATTCGCGTTTCCGGAGTAATCGCATCGAGCATCGCGGGCAGGTCGTGACCATAGTCGCGAGCGGGAACGGAGATACCGTTGGCGCCCATCATTTGTACCACCAGCGGATAAACCGCAAAAGCGTGCTGTGAGTAGACTGCAGCGGCGCCTGGTTTAAGAAATACGCGGGCAGCCAGATCCAGCACGTCGTTGGAACCGTTGCCTAAAATGATTTGTTCCGGATCGACGTCGTAGCGTTTCGACAATGCGGCTTTCAATTCAAAGCCGCTGCCGTCGGGGTACAGTGCGATATCGTGCAGCGCATGGATCATCGCATCGAGTGCGAGCGGGCTCGTGCCTAACGGATTTTCGTTGGATGCCAGTTTGATGATGTAGGATTCATCGAGGCTGAACTCGCGCGCCAATTCCGAAATGGGCTTGCCGGGCTGATAAGAGTGGATCGAACGGATATATTCCGGAGCAAAATCACAGAGATTCATAAGATTAAGATTTTTATGGATGAAAAAATGATTTCTGGAAAACAAGAAGTTAGCGGCAATCGATCTTAAGTCGCTGGATAAGACCCGAGGATTTTCAGAAAGGCTGCTTTTTCGCGCATTTCCGCCAAGGCAGCGGCAACCGGTTGGTCGTGCTGGTGGCCTTCGATGTCGACAAAGAAGACGTATTGCCACAAGCCGGTGCGCGATGGGCGCGATTCCAGCCGGCTCATGCTGACGCCATGTTGCGCCAGCGGCTCGAGCAACCGGTAAATGGCGCCGGAGCGATTGTTGGTGGACATGATCAACGATGTTTTGTCTTTTCCCGATGCGTCGACCGATTGCTTGCCGATCACCAGAAAACGCGTGGTATTTTTCGGGTCGTCCTCGATATTTTCGGCGCAGATGGTTAATCCGAACAATTCGGCAGCTCTTTTACCCGCCACCGCTGCTGCTTGCTGATCGGCAACGGCCTGGCGCGCGGCTTCGGCATTGCTGGCGGCGTGAAATAACGCTGAGCTGGGCAAATGCGGCAGGTTGGTTGTGATCCAATGGTGGCATTGCGCCAGCGACTGCGGGTGTGAGTATATTTTGGTGATCCGCGCTAGATCGGTCTGTTGCGCCATTAGAAACTGATGAACCGGTAACTGGATTTCACCGCAAATGCTGAGCGGCGTTTGCAGCAACAGATCCATCGTTCGTCCGACCGCGCCTTCGGAGGAATTTTCAACCGGCACCACACCGTATTGGGCAACATCTGATTCAACTGCGCGGAATACGTCGTCGATCGAATCACACGCGACTGTAGCGATGGTGCTACCAAAACGCTTTATTGCCGCTTCTTCGGAGAATGTGCCGCTGGGGCCGAGATAAGCGACATTCATGGATTTTTCCAATGCACGGCATACCGACATAATCTCGGTAAACAGCCGCTTGATATTGTCATTACTAACTGGACCGGGGTTATGTTGTTGTATGCGGGTCAAAATTTGTGCTTCGCGCTCGGGCCGATATACGATGACACCCGCTTTGGCCTCGTTGTTCTCATTCTCTTTTTTCTTGATATCCCCGATTTGTTGCGCTAATCCGGCGCGTTTGCTGACAAGTTGCAACAACTGGTCGTCAATGGCGTCAATCTGGTCCCGTAATTGTTTGAGCTGTTCAGACATGGTTGATGAAGGTTGTCGCTATATGGTCATGTATTTGAGTTTATTCCGGAAAGGGTAGATAGCGTGCCATCAACACGCCGGTAATCGCTGAGATCTCATCCAATACGTGCGATGGTACCGGGCTATCGGTGTCGACCAATGTATAAGCCATTTCACCGCGTGATTTGTTGATCATGTTATGGATATTCAAACCGGCGCTAGCCATGCTGGTGGAGATTTGCCCCAGGATATTCGGCACATTGGCGTTGGCGACCGCTACCCGGAAAGGCGCCTCGCGTTCCATTTGCGTATCGGGAAAATTGACGGTATTGGTGATATTGCCGTTTTGCAGATAATCGATCAACTGATCCACCACCATGACGGCGCAATTGTCTTCCGCTTCTGCAGTAGAAGCGCCAAGGTGCGGTAAGGTGATCACGCCTTTTTGATGTTGCAGTTTCTGACTGGGGAAATCGCTGACATACGTTTTAATTTTATTGTTAGCGATAGCTTGTAGTATCGCGTCTTCGTCGACAATCGCGCCGCGCGAGAAATTCAGCAAGATCGCATGGTGCTTCATCAATGATATCGTGTTGCTGTTGATTAAATGCCGCGTTGAGTCGAGCAAAGGCACGTGTACGCTGACAAATTCACTATGGCGCAGCAAATCTTCCAGACTGTTGGCTTTTTTGACTTCCGCTGATAAGCTCCAAGCCGACTCGACCGTGATTTTCGGATCAAAACCGATGACTTTCATGCCAAGCCTGATGGCCGAATTGGCAACCAAACGGCCGATTTCTCCCAGACCGATCACACCCAGGGTGCGTCCCGGCAATTCAATACCGGAGAAATGTTTTTTACCGTCCTCGGCTTGTTTGTTGAGAGCTGCGTCGTCGCCCTGCAGGCTATCGGCGAATTGCAATGCCGGCACCAGATTGCGTGCCGCCAGAAACAAACTGGCCAGCACCAATTCCTTGACGGCATTGGCGTTCGCGCCTGGTGTGTTGAATACCGGCAAACCGCGCGCATTCATTGCTTCCACCGGAATATTGTTGGTACCGGCACCGGCGCGGCCGATGGCTTTTACACTTCCCGGGATAACGCTATTTAGCATGTTATGCGAGCGCACTAAGATGGCGTCCGGCTCCGCGATGTCATGCCCGACTTGATAACGGTCAGCGGGGAAGCGGCTGAGTCCGTGTGTTGAAATCGCGTTAAGCGTCAGAATTTTAAAAGTTTGTTGTTCAGGCATGACGGCTGGCAAACTCCTTCATGAAAGCGACAAGCGTCGCGACACCCGCGACCGGCATGGCATTGTAGATGGATGCGCGCATACCGCCGACCGAGCGATGTCCTTTCAATTGCAACAACCCATTCTGCTGGGCTTGTTTGAGAAATTCGCCGTCCAATGCGGCGTCTTTCAGTGTAAACGGCACATTCATGCGCGAGCGGTCGGCTTTCGTGACCGGGCAATGGTAGAAATCGGTACTGTCGAGATAGTCGTACAACAGATTGGCTTTGGTATTGTTGATTTTTTCCATCTCCGCCAATCCGCCCTGTTTTTTCAGCCATGCGAAAACCAGGCCGGTGATGTACATCGCATAGGTCGGCGGTGTGTTGTACATCGAATCGTTCTGAGCGTGGATCTGATAATCATACAAGGTCGGCGTGCCGAACAAGGGTTTTCCCAGCAAATCATCGCGCACGATCACCAGCGTCAACCCGGCGGGGCCGAGATTTTTTTGCGCACCGGCATAAATCAGGCCATAACGCGTGACATCCAGCGGCCGTGACAGGATATCCGAAGACATGTCGGCAACCAGCGGAACATCTATTTGAGGAATCCAGTGGAACTCGACACCTCCGATGGTTTCATTAGTGGTGTAGTGTACATAAGCCGCTTGCGGATTGAGACGCCATTCCGTTTGCAACGGTACGTAAGTGAAATTCTTGTCTTGGGATGATGCAGCAACGTTGACGGCGCAATAACGACTGGCTTCCTCAATCGCTTTGGTCGACCATTGACCGGTATTGATATAGTCTGCCGTGGTTTTGCCGCGCAACAAATTCAGCGGTACCATCGCAAATTGACTGGAAGCGCCGCCTTGTAGAAACAGGATTTTGTAATTTTGGGGGATATTTGCCAGCTCACGCAAATCACTTTCCATTTGCGCCGCAATCGACATGAATTCCTTGCCGCGATGACTCATTTCCATCACTGACATGCCGCTGCCGTGCCAATCGAGCATTTCGTCCCGCGCTTGCTGCAATACTTCCCGCGGGAGAACCGCAGGTCCGGCGCTGAAGTTGTAAATCTGTTCCATTGCGTAGATTCCGGTCAGTTCCAAACCATCAAGTGTCGCTGTCGTTATCTTCGCTTTCGACAACGCGTTCCAATCCAGCCAATTTCTCGCCGGGATCCAGATTAATCAGCGTCACGCCTTGCGTGGCTCGGCTCATTTCGCGCACTTCATTGACGCGCGTGCGGATCATGACGCCGCCGGAAGTGATCAGCATGATCTCATCATCCGGTTTCACCAGTTTCGCTGCGACCACCTTGCCGTTGCGCGGGCTGGTGATGATCGCGATCATGCCTTGTGTGCCACGGTTGTGACGGGTGTATTCGCCGATTGGCGTACGTTTGCCGAAACCGTTTTCCGTGGCGGTGAGTACCGCCAGTTCTTCATTTTCAGCCACCAGCATCGAGATGACCTTTTGTCCGGGACCAAGTTTCATGCCGCGCACGCCACGGGCGGTGCGTCCCATCGGGCGCACGTCATTTTCATCAAAACGCATGGCTTTGCCGTTGTCCGAGAACAGCATGACATCATGCTTGCCGTCCGTTAGTTCAACACCGATCAAATAATCGCCTTCATCCAAGCCGATGGCGATGATGCCGTTGTTGCGAGGACGGGAAAAATCCGACAACGGTGTTTTCTTGACGGTGCCAAAGGCTGTCGACATGAAAACGAAGTGATCGTCGTCAAAGGTTTTAACCGGCAATACGGCGTTGATTTTCTCGCCTTCCTCCAGTTGCACCCAGTTGACAATCGGTTTGCCGCGCGATTGCCGTCCGCCTTGCGGCACTTCGTAAACCTTGATCCAGTACACGCGACCCAGGCTGGAGAAACACAGGATGTAGTCATGGGTGTTGGCGATGAATAATTTGTCGATGAAGTCGTCTTCCTTGGTGCTGGTCGCCAGCTTGCCGCGTCCGCCGCGTTTTTGCGCGCGATAATCGTCGAGCAGTTGCGATTTGATATAGCCGCTGTGCGATAGTGTGACGACGACATCGGCAGGTGTGATCAAGTCTTCAATACTTAAATTTTGTGCATCGAGAACGATTTCGCTGCGGCGCTTATCGCCGAATTGTTGCCGGATACTTTCTAGTTCTTCGGTAATGATGCGAGTAATACGTTCGGGATTGGCCAGAATATCGAGATAGTCGATAATTTTATCAATGACATCTTTGTACTCGTTGACGATTTTTTCCTGTTCCAGGCCGGTCAGGCGCTGTAGGCGTAAATCCAGAATCGCTTGCGCTTGTTCGTCCGACAAATGGTAGCCTTGCGATTGCTGGCCGAAAGCTGCATCCAGTCCTTCAGGGCGGAGCGCCTGGGCATCGGCAATCGCACGTTCGAGCATTTCTTTCACCAATGCCGATTGCCAGGCTCTGGCCATCAAAGCGGTTTTGGCATCGGCCGGTGTCGGTGCGGCTTTGATCAACGCGATGATTTCATCAACGTTGGATAATGCCACCGCCAAGCCTTCCAGAAGGTGACCACGTTCGCGTGCTTTCCTGAGTTCGAATACGGTGCGGCGGGTGACGACTTCGCGGCGATGGCGCAGGAAGGCATCGAGTATCTGTTTGAGATTCAGCAACCGCGGCTGGCCGTCGAGCAGGGCTACCATATTCATGCCGAAGGTATCCTGCATTTGCGTTTCTTTGTACAGGTTGTTCAGGATAACTTCGGGCGTTTCGCCACGTTTTAACTCGATGACGACGCGCATGCCGGATTTGTCGGATTCATCGCGCAGATCGGAGATGCCTTCGATCTTTTTGTCGCGCACCAACTCGCCAATGCGTATCAGCAAGTTAGCTTTGTTGACCTGGTACGGCAACTCGTCAATGACGATGCATTGGCGGCTGCCTTTTTCCATGTCTTCGAAATGCGTGCGAGCACGCATTACCACGCGGCCCCGGCCGGTACGATAACCGTCTCTGACACCGTCTACACCATAAATGATGCCGGCGGTTGGGAAGTCGGGCGCCGGAATGAGTTCGATCAGCTCATCGATACTGATTTCGGGGTGTTTCAGCAGCGCCAGGCATGCATCAATCACTTCGCTTAAATTGTGCGGTGGAATATTGGTTGCCATCCCAACCGCGATCCCGGAGGAACCATTAATCAGCAGATTTGGGATTTTCGTGGGCAGTATCAGCGGTTCTTGCTCCGAACCATCGTAGTTCGGGCCGAAATCCACCGTTTCCTTGTCGAGATCGACCAGCAGTTCATGCGCGATGCGCGACATGCGGATCTCGGTATAGCGCATCGCCGCGGCATTGTCTCCATCCACCGAACCAAAGTTACCTTGACCGTCAATGAGCATGTAACGCAATGAGAAATCCTGCGCCATACGGACAATGGTATCGTAGACTGCAGTATCGCCGTGGGGATGGTATTTACCGATAACGTCACCCACGATACGCGCTGATTTTTTATAAGGCCGGTTCCAATCATTGGAGAGTTCGTGCATTGCGAACAATACGCGCCGGTGCACCGGTTTCAACCCATCGCGGACATCCGGCAGAGCGCGTCCGACGATGACGCTCATGGCGTAATCAAGATAAGAACGCCGCATCTCTTCTTCAAGACTGATGGGCAGGGTTTCCTTGGCAAACTGATTCATATCTTAGGAATTTTGAGAGAAACAACAGGTTAAACAGGTTAAGAAGTGATGGCTTATTTTTGTTTTTACATATTCTGAACAATTCGATGCTTTTTATTCTAACATGCTGGTATCGATTCTCAGTTAACTTTGCTGTAAATATAAGTTGCGATAATGGGAAGATCTTTAAAGAAAAAAAGCTTGAAAAAGCGATTTAAATAGGTAAACATAATCGTTTCTTCAAATTTTTTCTTGTTCTTGCCTGGAACAAGTCTTGATCCAGTTTTTTATCTACAAAATAAGCGAGTGTTGCACTGTGTCTAACTTGATGAATACATACGCACGGTTACCTGTTACCTTTATAAAAGGGCAGGGAGTGTGGTTGTGGGACGACAAAGATGAGAGATATCTCGATGCGTTGTCCGGAGTAGCTGTCTGTGGATTGGGGCATTGCCACCCGCGATTAACCCGGGCTATTTGCGAACAAGCCGGGACTTTGATTCATACATCGAATCTGTTTCATATCCGGAAACAAGAGCAATTAGCCGAACGCTTGGTCGCATTGTCCGGGATGGATAATGCTTTTTTTTGCAATTCCGGCGCGGAAGCAAACGAAGCCGCAATAAAACTTGCCAGACTTCATGGGCATAATAAGGGAATTTCATTGCCGACCATTATTGTCATGGAAAGGTCATTTCACGGCCGTACCATGGCAACGTTGACGGCAAGTGGAAACCGTAAGGTACAGGCGGGTTTTGAACCGTTGCTGACCGGGTTTGTGCGTGTGCCCTACAACAATATCGAAGCGGTTAGTCAGGTTGCTGCCAATAATAAGGATGTTGTCGCGGTGTTGGTAGAACCTTTTCAAGGTGAGGGCGGTGTCAATATTCCGGAGTCGCATTATTTACAGGAATTACGCAATCTTTGTGATCGGCAAGATTGGTTGCTGATGCTGGATGAAGTGCAATCGGGGATCGGCCGCAGCGGGAAATGGTTTGCTTTTCAACACAGCCGGATCATACCGGATGTAATTACACTGGCTAAAGGATTGGGCGGCGGCGTGGCAATCGGCGCGTGTTTAGCGAAAGGCGTGGCGGCTGAGGTCTTTAAACCCGGTAATCATGCATCGACTTTTGGCGGCAATCCATTAGCGTGTGCGGCTGCGATTGAGACATTGGAAGTTATCGCGGATGAAAATTTGCTGGATCACGTCACCCAATTGGGGGATTTCATGCGCGTTCAATTGAGGGATCGGCTAGCGGCTGTGCCGGGGGTAGTGCAGATCAGAGGTCAAGGATTGATTACCGGTATTGAATTGGCGGTACCTTGCACGGAATTGGTTAAAAAAGCTTTGGAAAGGAAGTTGTTGATTAATGTAACTTCGGACAAAGTGATACGCTTGCTGCCTGCATTAGTGATGCAGCAGCATGAAGCGGAACAAGTGATCGATATTACATGTTCGATAATAAAGGAGTTTATGAATAGCTCAGCTGGACACAATTGATTAGTTGTCAGTTAGTTGATTAGTTATTTATCTTGTTATGCAATTAAAGCATTTCTTGCAATTTAATGATTTCCGCCGTGATGAATACGAGTATCTGTTTGAACGCGCGCGCTGGATAAAGCAGGAGTTCAAGCAGTACCGGCAATATTGGCCGCTTACCGACCGCACATTGGCAATGATTTTCGATAAGAATTCAACGCGAACGCGGTTGTCATTTGAAGCGGGTATGCATCAGTTGGGTGGCACGGCCATTCATTTATCCTCTCGTGATACCCAGTTAGGAAGGGGAGAGCCGGTTGAAGATGCTGCGCGCGTGATTTCCCGCATGGTCGATCTGGTTATGATTCGCACTTATAAACATGACATTATCAAACGATTCGCCGAGTATTCACGAGTTCCTGTAATCAATGGACTGACCGATGAATATCATCCATGTCAAATAATGAGTGATATTTTTACTTTTACAGAACATCGAGGCTCGATAGAGGGTAAAACCGTTGCGTGGATAGGGGATTCTAATAATATGTGCAGCACTTGGCTGCAAGCGGCCGAAGTGTTTAATTTTAAGGTGCATGTGTCAACACCGCCCGGTTATGATATTAATCCTGAGCAAATCGGCTTAAGTAGCGCCAGGCATTTTGAAAAGTTTGCTAATCCGCATCAGGCCGTAATCGGGGCCGACTTGGTTACCACGGATGTGTGGACCAGCATGGGTTTTGAAGCGGAAACGGAGCAACGAAAGAATGATTTCGCCGATTTTTGTGTCGACGAGGAAATGATGGCATTGGCGAAAAAGGATGCGTTATTCATGCACTGTTTACCGGCTCATCGCAACGAGGAAGTGAGTGCCGAGGTTCTGGATGGACCGCAATCAGTGGTTTGGGATGAGGCGGAGAATCGGCTGCACACGCAGAAGGCACTGATGGAATATTTATTACTGGGCAAGCTGGATGCGGCAAAGTTGTAAAAAATTAATATTATTAGGTTATTAAAATTTATCTGACGAAAGTATAAAAATAATGAAAAAAGTAAATAAAGTGGTTCTGGCTTTTTCTGGCGGACTCGATACATCGGTTATTTTGAAATGGTTGCAAGATACTTATCAGTGCGAAATTGTTACTTTCACGGCGGATATCGGTCAAGGCGAAGAGGTTGAGCCTGCAAGAGCCAAGGCAAAGCAGCTGGGTGTTAAAGAAATTTACATTGACGATCTGCGTGAAGAATTCGTGCGGGATTTCGTATTTCCGATGTTTCGAGCCAATACGATATACGAAGGTGAATATTTGCTGGGAACCAGCATAGCACGTCCGTTGATCGCGAAAAGACAGATCGAAATAGCAAAAGAAACTAATGCTGATGCAGTCTCTCATGGTGCTACCGGGAAGGGGAATGATCAAGTTCGATTTGAATTGGGATATTATGCGCTGCAGCCGGATATTCACGTTATTGCGCCGTGGCGAGAATGGGATTTAACTTCCAGAGAGAAGTTGCTGCAGTATGCTGAGAAGCATGGCATTCCGGTAGAGATGAAAAAGAAAGCGGGATCGCCGTACAGCATGGATGCAAATTTATTGCATATTTCGTATGAAGGCAGAATGCTCGAAGATCCTGCGGTAGAACCGGAAGAGCCGATGTGGCGCTGGAGCGTGTCGCCGGAAAAAGCGCCGGATGAGCCAGAATATTTGGACTTGGAATTCAAACGTGGAGACGTAACTGCGATAAATGGCAAACCCATGTCACCGGCTGGCGTATTGGAGAAGCTCAACCAACTGGGCGGCAAGCACGGAATTGGCAGGTTGGACTTGGTAGAAAACCGCTACGTGGGCATGAAGTCGAGAGGTTGCTATGAAACGCCCGGAGGAACTATTTTATTGCGCGCGCACCGCGCGATGGAATCAATTACATTAGACCGTGAAGTAGCCCATCTTAAAGATGATTTGATGCCTCGCTATGCTTCCTTGATTTATAACGGTTACTGGTGGAGTCCGGAGCGGAAGGTGTTGCAAACAATGATTGATGTGACCCAAGAGAGAGTGAATGGATGGGTTCGATTGAAATTGTATAAGGGGAATGTCATTGTTGTCGGCAGAGATTCGGCGTCTGATTCCTTGTTTGATCCAACAATTGCGACTTTCGAAGATGATGCTGGGGCATATAATCAAGGAGATGCGGCCGGATTTATAAAACTCAACGCGTTGAGGATGCGCATTGCGGCGAATGCTTCAAAGAAAAAATCCAGTTAAGCATGAGTTTCAGTGCAATTCATTCATGAGAATCGCGTAAAAAACAGTAGGCTTCAGATGTCGTGAGAAAAAATAATCTCGAGCGGAACAACAATGCCATCATTTGATATCGTTTCAGAAGTGGATAAGCAGGAAGTCAGGAATGCGGTCGATCAGGTCAATAAAGAAGTGAGTACGCGTTTCGATTTTAAGGGCTCCGATGCGAGAGTTGAGCAAACTGATTACCAACTAACGATTTTTGCTGATGACGAGTTCAAATTGGAACAGGTTCTGGATATTCTAAGAACGAAATTAACAAAGCGTAATGTAGACGTTCGTTGCTTGGATAAAGGTGTGATGGAAAAGATAAGCGGTAATAAGGTTAAGCAAACAGTCACTGTTAAAACCGGAGTGGAAACAGAGCTGGCTAAAAAAATAATCAAGCACATCAAAGATAGTAAATTAAAGGTGCAAGCCAGTATACAAGGAGATGTAGTGCGTGTATTAGGTGCAAAAAAAGATGTTCTTCAGGAAGCTATTCAATTGATTAAAAAAACTGAAAACGGTTATCCGCTGCAATTCCAAAATTTTAGGGATTGAACGGTGCTTAAAAAAATTACATTCAGGTTTTATGAAATCTATACTGCAAGGCGGCAGTAATAGTTTGAATATTATAATATGCCGAAGCATGGAAGTGGATCGGTATTGTTACTGATTGTCTTGACATGCATTTATAAACCCAATAGAATCCGGTCTCTTTTTTATCGCGCCTGAAGATGGAGTAATTGGATGGCGGCGAATTGCTAATTTCCGATTAGCTTCACTGGAATAAACAATACCAGCAAAAAGCAGTCCGGCGGCTAAAAGTCGTCGCAGTTTTTTTAGGATATAGAAATGCCAACGATCAGTCAGTTAGTTCGAAAACCCCGCACAGCCAAGCGAGTTAAAAGTAGTGTGCCCGCGCTAGAGAATTGTCCGCAAAAGCGAGGGGTGTGTACTAGAGTCTATACTACGACGCCGAAGAAACCCAATTCAGCCTTGCGAAAAGTTGCGAGGGTGCGATTGACTAACGGTTTTGAAGTGTCAAGTTATATTGGTGGTGAAGGACATAATCTCCAAGAGCACTCGGTAGTTTTAATACGAGGAGGGCGGGTTAAGGATTTGCCGGGCGTGCGTTATCATACGGTGCGTGGCAGTTTGGATACTGCTGGAGTGAAAGATCGCAAGCAAGGCAGATCGAAATATGGATCCAAGAAACCTAAATCTGCTTAAGAGTTGCTATCTTATTATCAGCTGATCGATATAAAAATAAGTAAATTAATGAAATGAGGTTTTACAATGCCTAGACGTAGAGAAGTTCCCAAAAGAGAAATATTGCCTGATCCAAAATATCACAATGTTGAGCTTGCAAAGTTTATCAATGTGCTTATGACTCGTGGCAAAAAGTCTGTTGCTGAAAGAATTATCTATGGAGCGCTAGAGCAGATCGAGAAAAAAACAGGTGGCGATCCACTGGAAGTATTCACGCAAGCGTTAACCAATGTGAGGCCAATCGTTGAGGTAAAGAGTCGTCGTGTTGGTGGTGCTAATTATCAGGTTCCGGTTGAGGTTCGTTCGGTGCGCAGAAACGCATTGGCTATGAGATGGCTTAGAGATGCAGCCAGAAAAAGAAATGAGAAGTCGATGGATGCGCGGCTGGCGGGTGAATTAGCGGAGGCTGCCGAGGGGCGTGGTGGCGCGGTAAAGAAACGTGAAGAAGTGCATCGCATGGCTGAATCGAACAAGGCGTTCTCCCATTTTAGATTTTAGTAAGTAACCGGTACAAATTGAACAGAAAGTAAGGCTTAATTGTGGCTAGAAAAACACCCATAGAACGTTATCGAAACATCGGCATCATGGCACATATTGATGCCGGAAAAACAACGACTACAGAACGCATACTTTTTTATACTGGGGTATCGCATAAACTTGGCGAAGTTCATGATGGCGCGGCAACTATGGACTGGATGGAGCAGGAGCAGGAGAGGGGAATTACAATTACTTCTGCAGCTACCACATGTTTCTGGAAGGGTATGGCAAGTAATTACCCGGAACATCGCATTAATATTATTGATACACCGGGGCACGTTGATTTTACGATCGAAGTAGAACGTTCGTTGCGAGTTTTGGATGGCGCCTGTACCGTGTTCTGTGCGGTTGGCGGGGTTCAGCCGCAAACGGAAACAGTTTGGAGGCAAGCGAATAAATATCAAGTGCCGAGATTGGCGTTCGTGAATAAGATGGACAGATCAGGTGCTAACTTCATGCGTGTTTATGATCAAATCAAAACACGCCTTAAAGCAACACCGGTTCCGATTCAGCTACCTATTGGTGCGGAAGATAAATTCGAAGGGGTGGTTGATCTCGTCAAAATGAAGGCTATTTATTGGGATGATGAGAGTCGCGGGATGAAGTTTGAAGAGCGCGATATACCGTCGAATCTTAAAGCTGATGCCGAATCTTGGCGCGAGAAAATGTTGGAAACTGCCGCTGAAGCTGATGAAGAATTGATGAACAAATATCTGGAAAACGGAGATTTGGATCTTTCGGATATAAAAAAAGGTTTGCGAAGTAGAACAATCAACAATGAAATAGTTCCGATGATGTGTGGCACCGCTTTTAAAAATAAAGGGGTGCAAGCGATGTTGGATGCGGTGATTGATTATATGCCCGCGCCGACAGATGTCTTGGCAATTCAAGGTGAAAATGAGGATGGGAGTTCAGGTAAAAGATCTGCGAGCGATGATGAGCCTTTTGCTGCGCTGGCGTTTAAGATAGCCACTGATCCTTATGTGGGGCAGTTAATCTTTTTCCGAGTGTATTCGGGTGTCGTGACCTCAGGTGACACGATTTATAATTCTGTCAAAGGCAAGAAAGAAAGGATAGGCAGAATTTTGCAGATGCACGCAAATCAACGAGAAGAAATCAAAGAAGTGCGAGCGGGGGATATAGCGGCAGCAGTTGGTCTAAAAGAAGTAGTGACTGGGGATACACTTTGTGATCCGCAAAAGATTATAACCTTGGAAAGAATGGATTTTCCAGAGCCGGTGATTCATGTTGCCGTTGAACCAAAGACAAAAATGGATCAAGAGAAAATGGGGATTGCCTTAAATAGACTGGCGCAAGAAGATCCCTCGTTTAGAGTCAGAACAGATGAAGAATCAGGCCAGACAATTATTTCAGGAATGGGTGAATTGCATTTGGAAATCATTGTCGATCGGATGAAGCGGGAATTTGGCGTTGAGGCAAATGTGGGGGCGCCTCAGGTAGCTTATCGAGAAGCAATTAGAAAGTCTGTAGAGATTGAAGGAAAGTTTGTAAAACAGTCGGGTGGTAGAGGGCAATACGGTCATGTTTGGTTAAAAATGGAACCAAATGAAGCTGGAAAAGGATTTGAATTTGTCGACGAAATAAAAGGCGGAGCGGTGCCACGAGAATATATTCCCGCAGTTGAAAAGGGGCTGAATGAGACATTGCCGAGTGGAGTGTTGGCGGGCTATCCGGTTGTCGATGTTAGAGTAACTTTGTTTGATGGCTCATATCATGATGTGGATTCGAATGAAAATGCATTCAAGATGGCTGCGTCGATTGCATTTAAAGACGGAATGCGTAAAGCCAATCCAGTATTGCTGGAACCAATGATGTCAGTAGAAGTTGAGACGCCGGAAGATTTTATGGGAAATGTTGTAGGAGATTTGTCATCGCGTCGTGGAATGATTCAAGGCATGGAAGATATACCTGGACTCAAAGTTATAAGAGCCGAAGTTCCATTGGCGGAAATGTTTGGATATTCAACAGCTTTAAGGTCGGCGACTCAGGGAAGGGCAACATACACCATGGAATTTAAGCATTATGCAGAGGCGCCAAAAAATGTAGCTGAAGCAATAATAAATAAAAAGTAATTGATTAAGTAAAGTGTGCATAAGGATAGATAATGGCAAAGAGTAAATTTGAGCGGTCGAAGCCACATGTGAATGTGGGGACGATAGGACATGTGGATCATGGTAAGACGACGCTGACGGCGGCAATAACGACGATATTGACGAAGAAATTTGGTGGAGAAGCGAA